>NZ_JACSQY010000020.1 GCF_014836415.1 Sporosarcina gallistercoris
TTGTTCATTGAAAACTGGATAAAACGACATTGAAGCAACAAATCAAGACAATCAACCGAGTCGGACACATTCATGTGAGCCGAACAGCGATTCTTTTGTTCTTTCTTCTCATTCATCGCTGAATGGAAGAAGAACGTTAACTTTTGGTTAAGTTAGAAAGGGCGCACGGCGGATGCCTTGGCACTAGGAGCCTAAGAAGGACGGCACTAACACCGATATGCTTCGGGGAGCTGTAAGTAAGCTGTGATCCGAAGATTTCCGAATGGGGAAACCCACCATCTTTAATAGGATGGTACGTATTTGTGAATACATAGCAAATACGAGGCAGACCCGGAGAACTGAAACATCTAAGTATCCGGAGGAAGAGAAAGAAAAATCGATTCCCTGAGTAGCGGCGAGCGAAACGGGAAAAGCCCAAACCAGGAAGCTTGCTTCCTGGGGTTGTAGGACACTCTATACGGAGTTACAAAAGGATGAGTTAGGCGAAGCGACCTGGAAAGGTCCGCCAGAGTGGGTAAAAGCCCCGTAACCGAAAATTCATCCCCTCCAGAGTGGATCCTGAGTACGGCGGAACACGTGAAATTCCGTCGGAATCCGGGAGGACCATCTCCCAAGGCTAAATACTCCCTAGTGACCGATAGTGAACCAGTACCGTGAGGGAAAGGTGAAAAGCACCCCGGAAGGGGAGTGAAATAGATCCTGAAACCGTGTGCCTACAAGTTGTCAGAGCCCGTTAATGGGTGATGGCGTGCCTTTTGTAGAATGAACCGGCGAGTTACGATTCCATGCGAGGTTAAGCAGAGAATGCGGAGCCGCAGCGAAAGCGAGTCTGAACAGGGCGAATGAGTATGGGGTCGTAGACCCGAAACCAGGTGATCTACCCATGTCCAGGGTGAAGGTAAGGTAACACTTACTGGAGGCCCGAACCCACGTACGTTGAAAAGTGCGGGGATGAGGTGTGGGTAGCGGTGAAATTCCAATCGAACCTGGAGATAGCTGGTTCTCTCCGAAATAGCTTTAGGGCTAGCCTCAAACGTTAGAATCTCGGAGGTAGAGCACTGTTTGGACTAGGGGCCCATCCCGGGTTACCGAATTCAGACAAACTCCGAATGCCGATGATTTATGTTTGGGAGTCAGACTATGGGTGATAAGGTCCATAGTCGAGAGGGAAACAGCCCAGACCGCCAGTTAAGGTCCCAAAGTATTCGTTAAGTGGAAAAGGATGTGGCGCTGCCCAGACAACCAGGATGTTGGCTTAGAAGCAGCCATCATTTAAAGAGTGCGTAATAGCTCACTGGTCGAGTGGCGCTGCGCCGAAAATGTATCGGGGCTAAACGAATCACCGAAACTGCGGATTGACACCTTTGGTGTCAGTGGTAGGAGAGCGTTCCAAGGGCGTTGAAGCTAGACCGGAAGGACTGGTGGAGCGCTTGGAAGTGAGAATGCCGGTATGAGTAGCGAAAGAAGGGTGAGAATCCCTTCCACCGAATGCCCAAGGTTTCCTGAGGAAGGCTCGTCCACTCAGGGTCAGTCGGGACCTAAGTCGAGGCCGATAGGCGTAGACGATGGATAACAGGTTGATATTCCTGTACTACCTCCCCACCGTTTGAGTGATGGGGTGACGCAGAAGGATAGGGTGAGCGCGCTGTTGGTCATGCGCGTCTAAGCAGTGAGGTGTGAAACGAGGCAAATCCCGTTTCTATAACATTGAGCTGTGATGGCAAGGGGTGTATACCCTGGAGTCCCTGATTTCACACTGCCAAGAAAAGCCTCTAACGAGGTGGGAGGTACCCGTACCGCAAACCGACACAGGTAGGCGAGGAGAGAATCCTAAGGTGATCGAGAGAACTCTCGTTAAGGAACTCGGCAAAATGACCCCGTAACTTCGGGAGAAGGGGTGCTCTGGTAGGGTGAATAGCCCGAGAGAGCCGCAGTGAATAGGCCCAGGCGACTGTTTAGCAAAAACACAGGTCTCTGCAAAACCGTAAGGTGACGTATAGGGGCTGACGCCTGCCCGGTGCTGGAAGGTTAAGAGGAGAGGTTAGCGCAAGCGAAGCTTCGAATTGAAGCCCCAGTAAACGGCGGCCGTAACTATAACGGTCCTAAGGTAGCGAAATTCCTTGTCGGGTAAGTTCCGACCCGCACGAAAGGCGTAACGATCTGGGCACTGTCTCAACGAGAGACTCGGTGAAATTATAATATGCGTGAAGATGCGCATTACCCGCGACAGGACGGAAAGACCCCGTGGAGCTTTACTGTAGCCTGATATTGAATTCCGGTGCAGCCTGTACAGGATAGGTAGGAGCCTAAGAGACCGGAGCGCTAGCTTCGGAGGAGGCAATGGTGGGATACTACCCTGGCTGTATTGGACTTCTAACCCTTGCCCGTGATCCGGGCAGGAGACAGTGTCAGGCGGACAGTTTGACTGGGGCGGTCGCCTCCTAAAGAGTAACGGAGGCGCCCAAAGGTTCCCTCAGAATGGTTGGACATCATTCGTAGAGTGCAAAGGCATAAGGGAGCTTGACTGCGAGACCTACAAGTCGAGCAGGGTCGAAAGACGGGCTTAGTGATCCGGTGGTTCCGCATGGAAGGGCCATCGCTCAACGGATAAAAGCTACCCCGGGGATAACAGGCTTATCTCCCCCAAGAGTCCACATCGACGGGGAGGTTTGGCACCTCGATGTCGGCTCATCGCATCCTGGGGCTGTAGTCGGTCCCAAGGGTTGGGCTGTTCGCCCATTAAAGCGGTACGCGAGCTGGGTTCAGAACGTCGTGAGACAGTTCGGTCCCTATCCGTCGCGGGCGCAGGAAATTTGAGAGGAGCTGTCCTTAGTACGAGAGGACCGGGATGGACACACCGCTGGTGTACCAGTTGTCTTGCCAAAGGCATCGCTGGGTAGCTATGTGTGGACGGGATAAATGCTGAAAGCATCTAAGCATGAAGCCCCCCTCGAGATGAGATTTCCCATTACGCAAGTAAGTAAGATCCCTCAAAGATGATGAGGTGGATAGGTCTGGTGTGGAAGCATGGCGACATGTGGAGCTGACAGATACTAATCGATCGAGGACTTTCCCAAATATAAGTTAAAGAGCCGTAAGGCTGTCTTGAGTTTCAATGTTGGTTTTATCCAGTTTTGA
>NZ_JACSQY010000022.1 GCF_014836415.1 Sporosarcina gallistercoris
GGTACTGACCTAAAAAAGTGAGACAAATAAAAACACCTTACGTTGTAAAACGGGTATTGAACCTTAATACATCAACGTGGAGGTGTTTTTTCTATGGGAACTAGAGTGAGTTATCCTGAAGAAGTAAAACTAAAGGCGATTGAAATGCGGTTAGCCGGGGTCCCCGTAAAGAAAGTATTGGAAGACCTGAACATCCGGAACCACTCACAGCTGAAAACCTGGATGAAGTGGTATCGAAATGGAGAGCTGCATCGACTGGCACAACCGGTCGGCAAGCAATATACCTTTGGCAAAGGGCCGCAATACGAAAGCGAAACAGCGAAACTACAAGCAGAAAACCGCTATCTGAAACAACAGATTGATGTATTAAAAAAGTACAAGGAGTTGGAAAGGAAGTGGCGCCAAAAGTTGTGATTCAGCTAGTGGAGGAACTGCACGATAACATGACGATTGGAGACATCTGTAAGCATCTCGGGGTCAGTCGCTCGACGTACTATCGGTGGAAGGCTCAAGTCACGGAGGAAACTGAAAAAGAGAAGCGAGATCAAGGGATCGGTAAGTTGTGCAAGGAACATAAATACCGGTTGGGATACCGGAAGATCGCGGCGCTGTACTCAGGGGCCTGCGAGAAGACGGTACAGCGGGTTATGCAGAAGTATGGCTGGCAATGTCGGGTGAAAGTGAAGAAACGGAAACGAACCGGACAGCCAGCACACGTGGCGCCCAACCTGCTAGATAGGGACTTTGCGGCGTCTAAGCCGTTAGAGAAACTGGTGACGGATATTACGTACTTGCCTTTCGGTCAGTCCATGATGTATCTTTCAAGTATTCTGGACCTCTACAATGGGGAGATTGTGGCTCAAACGATTGGGTTCACTCAGGATACCGATTTCGTTCTGGACACCCTGTCCCAATTACCGGAGCTGCCGGAAGGCTGTATGCTGCATAGCGACCAGGGGTCCGTTTACACGTCCTATGCTTATCAAAAAGCAGTCAAAGAAAAGAGAATTACCATGAGCATGTCCCGCAAAGGCACGCCCGCTGATAATTCTCCCATCGAATCGTTTCACTCCTCGCTAAAGTCGGAAACGTTCTATCTCGACGAAATTTATCGCACTACCAATGCGCATGTTATCCAAATCGTCGAAGAGTATATAAAGTATTATAACAATATCCGGATCCAAACGAAATTAAACAGCCAATCGCCGGTTCAATACCGACAATTGGCTGCATAATAAGGTGTTTTTTACTTGTCTCAAAAAGGTTAGTCAGTGCC
>NZ_JACSQY010000023.1 GCF_014836415.1 Sporosarcina gallistercoris
TGGCTTGTCAACATTAAATCGGACAATTTTTATAAGGTCTCTAATCGGTACTCAATTGGCGTTAGATAATCTAGCGTTCCGTGAATCCGTACCCTGTTGAACCAATTCACATAATCCTGTAGTTCACGTTCTAACTGGCTGATAGAAGAAAAGGTCATTTGCTTAATGAACTCTATTTTGACTACATTGAACATGGATTCTGCTACCGCATTATCGTACGGACATCCTTTCATACTAAGTGATCTCCCGATGCCAAAAGCTTCTAAAGCTTCGTCAATTAGTTGATTTTTAAATTCACTTCCTCGGTCTGTATGGAACAACTGGATCCGATCTAAGCTGCGTTCAATGCTAGACAAGGCTTTGTACACAAGTGTTGCTGTCTTTTCAGGTCCAGCGCTGTAACCGATGATTTCCCGATTAAAAAGATCGACAAATAAGCAGACATAATTCCATTTTCCATTGACTCTTACGTATGTTAAATCACTGACTACCACAGCCAGTTCTTCTTGGCCGTTAAAGTTTCTCGCCAGAACATTTTTTACAGGTTCCTCATTCACTTTTGATTTAAACGGTTTATATTGAGCGACAGTGTAGTTGGATACAAGTCCCGTTTCCTTCATAACGCGACCAATACGACGTCTAGAAACCGTCCGGTTAATCTTCTCTAATTCTTTTTTGATTTTACGTGTTCCGTAATTATTTCGACTCTGTTTAAAAATTTCCTTGATATCTTTTTGCAGGGTTCTATCCTCCGGTTGTTTAACGGAAGTGTAATAGAAGGTGCTTCTCGCGATCCCTAGGACGTCGCACATTGCTGATACCGAGTATTTGTGACGGTTGTTTTGAATCACATCTACTTTCGTCCCATGATCAGCGCGGCTTGCTTTAAAATATCATTCTCCATTAGAAGACGTTGGTTCTCTTTACGTAATTTAATTAATTCATTCTCTTCATCTGTACGCTGATCTTTTTCTTCAAAAGATCCAGTCGCTTTGTGACGCCTCACCCAATTATCAAAAGTAGTGGAGGTTAGATCGTACTCACGAAGAATATCTGTACGTGGTTTACCATTTTCATGTAGCTGTACAATTTGGTTTTTAAATTCCTTGGTATAGGTCCGTCTCGCTCTTTTTTCAGTCATGTAGATTCTCCTCATCTCTTTGGTTGTATTCTACAAGACCCTATCTTTATTGTCTAAGTAAGTGTAGCCTATTCA
>NZ_JACSQY010000024.1 GCF_014836415.1 Sporosarcina gallistercoris
GTAGATTCTCCTCATCTCTTTGGTTGTATTCTACAAGACCCTATCTTTATTGTCTAAGTAAGTGTAGCCTATTCAGTAATCCACCTTTCAGTCTTGATAGCGTATTCACAATTTCCCACAACATTAGCAATAAATATTTCTACTAGGCCACAAGTTAGTAGAAGTACTTTTCATTTGAATAGTAACATCACTAGCAACTTAGTGGAACATCTCTTTTAAAGTCTCACTACTCCACATTATATTCCGGGGGCGACTTAAAAAGATCGTCAAGACAAGTTCTCTCGTTGTTCTACAATTGCACCCGTTTGCGTTAAAATACATTTCACTTAAAGCATCCGTTCGCAAAAAAATAATTTACAATAAAAGTGAGAAGGTATTCATTTTGAATTTACAGTCTTTTCTTGTTAGTTTTTAATATAGCGATTGTGAAAGTTACTAAACCTATTAATAAGCATACTGGCTTGTCAACATTAAATCGGACAATTTTTATAAGGTCTCTAATCGGTACTCAATTGGCGTTAGATAATCTAGC
>NZ_JACSQY010000025.1 GCF_014836415.1 Sporosarcina gallistercoris
AAACAAGCGAAGCGCCACCAATCAGTCCCTTCCCTCCCTTGAATTGTGTCCCGTTATCGAGAAATTCCGCTAGGTGTCGGACAAATCCCTCTGGATGATGGAGAAACGCTGCCCAGTGTCTGGGAAATCTCTCTGGATGTCGGACAATCCACTAGATCTGTCGGACAACGGGCGTAGCCGCCATTCAACGTATCAATCCTTCACCAAACAAGCGAAGCGCCACCAATCAGTCCCTTCCCTCCCTTGAATTGTGTCCCGTTATCGAGAAATTCCGCTAGGTGTCGGACAAATCCCTCTGGATGATGGAGAAACGCTGCCCAGTGTCTGGGAAATCTCTCTGGATGTCGGACAATCCACTAGATCTGTCGGACAACGGGCGTAGCCGCCATTCAACGTATCAATCCTTCACCAAACAAGCGAAGCGCCACCAATCAGTCTCTTCCCTCCCTTGAATTGTGTCCCGTTATCGAGAAATCCCGCTAGGTGTCGGACAAATCCCTCTGGGTGATGGAGAAACGC
>NZ_JACSQY010000002.1 GCF_014836415.1 Sporosarcina gallistercoris
AGCCAGGATCAAACTCTCCATAAAAGAGAATTGATTGCTCAATTCGTACTGGCATCATTTAAGATGTCTATCAGATCCGTTAAGATCTGTTGTGTTTGTTCCACCGGCAGAACCGATTTCCCAAACGATATTTTGTTGACATTTTGCTGTTCAGTTTTCAAGGTTCATATGGTTATAAATTATGGAGCGGGTGAAGGGAATCGAACCCTCATCATCAGCTTGGAAGGCTGAGGTTTTACCACTAAACTACACCCGCGTTATTAATATTATATTGTGGCGCGCCCGGCAGAAGTCGAATCCACAACCTTCTGATCCGTAGTCAGACGCTCTATCCAATTGAGCTACGGGCGCTCGCTGAGATTAAAATGTATTTGGTGCGGTAAAGAGGACTTGAACCTCCACGGGTTATTCACCCACTAGGCCCTCAACCTAGCGCGTCTGCCATTCCGCCACTACCGCTTATTTATTATTTTTGCGACATCCTCTATTATAGATGATAAGTAAAGTTTGTCAACACTTAAGTTTTAAGAAGTTAAAATGGTGAGCCATGCAGGATTCGAACCTGCGACCCTCTGATTAAAAGTCAGATGCTCTACCAACTGAGCTAATGGCTCGTACAGTTTTGAAATTAGATAATGGGTTCACTATCACCATTCCAAATATCTCGCGGTGTCTCTCGCTAAGTTTTTCAAACGATGTTTGAAAAACTTGGCTGGGGTAGCTGGATTCGAACCAACGAGTGACGGAGTCAAAGTCCGTTGCCTTACCGCTTGGCTATACCCCAAAATTATTATCGATAGAAAGAACATGGTGACCCCTACGGGATTCGAACCCGTGTTACCGCCGTGAAAGGGCGGTGTCTTAACCGCTTGACCAAGGGGCCATCTATAATGAATTGCTTTGTCGTTTGTTGTCGTTGTTCCTTGTCGACTTTTATTATTATAGACAGTCTTTCACTATTCGTCAACAGTTTTCACGAAAGTTTTTCAAAAAAACGTTCAACCCCTTGGTATAACTAGGGTTGAACGTTTTTAAAGGCTAGTGTTATTGAATCTCTTTTAGTATACCGTAGCATTTTCCACATCGGAATCGTTTTGTGTCCACTCGTCGTTTTCGTTCATATTGAAGCCCGCAATTTGTACAAATATAGATACGGATCTTTCTAGATGACGTTTCTCGACTCTTGAGTGGTCTACAGTATCTCGGAGAGTTAGTTTCCAATAGAAGATTTTTAAAATCCCGATCGCCATGTTTATACCCTCTTCCTTCTATATGAAGATGGTAATGGCACAGTTCGTGTTTCAAGACACCTACCAGCTCTTTCATACCATAAAGATTTTCAACCCTCGGATTCACTTGTATGGAATGATCCGACAGCATATACCTGCCGCCTGTCGTTTGAAGACGACTATTGTAGACAGCTTTGTGGACGAATGGTTTCTGAAACCACTGAACAGAGAGGCTCTCCGTGAGCGCTTGCAGATCATCAATCGATAGATTCATGCCCTTCCCAGTCATTTTCCTGCTGGAGGTAACATTGTCAGGGCAATTCTACCTTTTGCTTTATCTACAGATTCTACCCATACCGTTACAATGTCTCCCGATGCGACCACATCGAGCGGATGCTTGACAAACCCTTTTTTTAGCTTAGAAATGTGGACAAGCCCGTCTTCATGGACACCTATATCGACAAATGCACCGAAGTCGACGACATTTCGGACAGTCCCTTGCATTTCCATTCCTTCATGAAGATCTTTCATATCGAGAACGTCCGCTTTAAGAAGTGGTTGCGGGTATTCATCACGCGGGTCACGGTTAGGCCGTTTCAATGTTTCAATTACGTCGGTTACGGTAACCGTTCCGACATTCAGCTTTCTTGCGAGTTCTGCGCTGTTTAACGCTGTGAGCGCAGCTACCGCTTCAGCTGATCCGATTTGGTCTTTTGAAATTCCCGCTTCTTTCAATATATCTTCAGCAAGTGCATAACTTTCTGGGTGAATACCTGTCGCATCGAATAACTCCTTTGAATTTGGTACACGTAAAAATCCGATTGCCTGTTCATAGGTTTTCGCACCTAAACGCGGGATTTTCTTAAGTTGCGTTCTCTTTTCGAATTGACCGTCTTCTTCCCGTTTCTTCACAATATTTTCAGCCACTGTTTTAGATAGCCCTGCGACATATTGCAATAGCGATGCAGAAGCCGTGTTGACGTTGACACCGACACGGTTAACTGCGGTTTCGACGACAAACGAAAGCGAGTCTGCAAGTTGCTTCTTCGCGACGTCATGCTGATATTGGCCGACCCCTATCGATTCAGGATCGATTTTCACTAACTCCGACAAAGGGTCCTGCAATCTGCGCGCAATCGAAATGGCACTTCGTTGTTCCACTTGCAAGTCAGGGAATTCCGAACGTGCTTGTGCAGATGCGGAGTAAACACTTGCCCCGGCTTCATTGACAATGACATACGACACATCTGAATCCAATTCTTTAATCGTTTCGGCGATGAACTTCTCTGTTTCTCTAGAAGCAGTTCCGTTTCCGATTGCAATCAGTTTAATGTCGTATTTCTTCAATAGTTGCAAGACCGTTTGTTTGGATGCCTCTTTTTGAGGTTTTGGAGGATGAGGATAAATGACCGAAATTTCAAGGTTCTTTCCAGTCTCATCGATTACCGCCAACTTACAACCTGTCCGGAAAGCAGGATCGACTCCTAATACCATGCGACCTTTTAACGGAGGCTGCAGCAGCAAGCTCTTCAAATTCTCCGCAAACACATGAATTGCTTGCGCTTCTGCTTTTTCGGATAAAGAAGACCTGATTTCGCGTTCTACGGAAGGAGCGATCAGCCGCTTGAACGAGTCTTCCAATGCTTCTTTTACATAGTGAACAGCTGGCGAGGATTCCCTTTTGACGACACTTCTCTCCAAATCACCGATAATCCGATCAGTCGGAAATCCAACAGTGACGCGGAGAACGTCTTCTTTCTCTCCTCTATTTAAAGCGAGTACGCGGTGCGGTACTACCTTGGACAAAGGCTCTTCGTACTCGTAATACATTTCATAAATACTTTTTTCGTCTTCAGCATCTTTTCGCTTGGATGAGATGAGTGTCCCTGTGGACCAGCTGATTTTCCGGATTTTTTCACGCAAGGCAGCATCGTCAGCAATACGTTCCGCAATGATGTCCTGCGCACCTGCCAAGGCATCTTCTGTAGAATTCACTTCTTTTTCTTCGTTGATGAACTCTTTTGCCATCGATTCAACAGATTCATTCGTAAATTGCAGAAGTTTATCTGCAAGACCATTCAAGCCTCTCTCTATCGCAATCATGGCACGAGTCCGACGCTTTTGTTTGTAAGGTCTATATAAGTCTTCGAGCCTTTGTAAAACGTCCGCTTCTGTTATCTGCTGTTCTAATTCAGGAGTTAACTTGTCCTGTTCGCCTATCAGACGGAGAACTTCCTCTTTTCGCTGTTCCAGGCCCTTGCTGTATTGGTAGGCATCTTCAATGTCTTTAATTTGAACTTCATCCAACGAGCCGGTTGCTTCTTTACGGTATCGTGCAATGAATGGCACCGTATTCCCTTCGTCCAACAGCGCAATGACTTGTTTCGTTTGTTTTAACGGAAGTGCTGCACGTTTTGCGGTCAATTCTAAAATTCGTTCTGACATTTCCATTCCCCCATTCGTTACTTTTTAGTTTACCATGAAAGTGCACACAAAAAATCCCGCTTCTAATTTATAGAAGCAGGGTTCCTGCGATGAACGTCGCATCGTCGCCAGGTTTCACCGTTTCACGTACCATTTCCGATAGCGTAAGCGGATCACAACTTTGGCTTAGATAAGCTTTTGGACTTCTAAGTTCAACACCGTCTGAATGCATGAAGAACAAATCTCCATTTTGGTATACATACTCTTGTGTTTTCATCTTTTGGGGGCGACCGGATAAGTACCCCATCACGGGAAGCGGATAAAGCATCTTGCCGTCTTGCTGCCGGATATATAACCGGACATTGCCAACACAGCTATGTTGAATGGTATGTTTTACATGGTCAACCTTTATAATTGCCACCGCCGCACCACGTTTTTGTACCATATGCTCATTAATACGACTGAGTAATTCCTCAATCGATTCTTCATGGTGCTCCTCTAAAATGCGAGGCATGACTTCCGCAGATTGGCGGGCAACCATTCCGCTGCCTAATCCATCTGCGATTGCACATATGAAATAATCCTCTTCCGCATGAAGAAAGTAAACGTCCCCAGAATCACGATTTCCACCTTTGGCCTGTTGATAAATATACGCCTCGATATGATCGTTTTTGAATGCTTCCATCAAGAAACTCCACCTGCGGCCACTATGGCTTCCTGTAATTTCTTAATCGCCTTGCGTTGAAGTCTGGACACGTGCATTTGAGAGATGCCAAGTAGTTCACCGGTCTCCTTTTGGCTAAGTTGTTCAATATATGTATATTGGATAATCTGTTTCTCTCTGTCCGACAAAACATTCAAGGCATTTGCAACGAGTAACCGCTGGTCCGTTTTTTCATATCCATCATCTTGTGATCCGATGATATCAAATAACGTAACCGTACCGCCTTCGGAATCTGCTTCAAGCGTATGATCCATGGAAAGTGCTTGATAACTCCGTCCCATTTCCATTGCTTCCAGTACAGATTCCTCGTCCACTTCCAAGTACTCTGCAATTTCGCTGACTAGCGGAGATCGTTGGAGTTCCGTGGTAAGTGTTTCAACAGTCGCTTTAATACGCGGTCCTAGTTCCTTAATACGGCGCGGTACATGGACTGCCCATGTCTTGTCCCGCAAGAATCGTTTAATTTCGCCGATGATCGTCGGTACGGCGAACGCTTCAAAACTACGTCCGAACTCTGGATCATACCGACGTATAGCACCGAGCAGCCCTAGCATTCCGACTTGTGCGATGTCTTCGTGATATGACTTGCCTTTAGAATATTTACGGGCAATTGACTGTACAAGACGTTCATAATGTAAGACGAGTTGAGTTTGTGCTTCGTCATCCTCATTTTCTTGATATCGTCGGATCCATTCTAAAACTTGTTCTTGAACTTGCGGATCACGAGTAGGCTGTTTGCTTGACATCCGCTTCGCCCCGCTCTCTGCCCAGATATTTGGTCATGAAAACAGTGACTCCTTCTTCATGATGGACTTTCACATCGTCCATAAGCGTTTCCATTAAATAGAGTCCAAGTCCTCCTTCTCGCAAAAGTTGAACGTCAGACGCCTGTTCTGTATAGGGACCGACCTGTTTTTTTGTTTCTTCAAAATCGAAACTTTGTCCATGATCCGCCACCATGATTTCTAATTTATCCTCATAAAGTGCACAGCCAATGATGATTTCACCTTCTTCGTCCTCATCGTAGGCATGCCGTACTGCATTTGTAATCGCTTCACTGGAAGCGATCTTCAAATCTTCAATTTCATCGTATGTAAATCCTAGACGGCTTGCCAGCCCTGAAATCGTCAGTCTTGCCACACCGACGTACTCCGGCTTGGCAGGAACTTTTATTTCAATGTAATCAAACGGTGCCATTCGGGTCCCCACTTTCCATTTCAATCTCAACCACATCATCGAGACCTGTAATTTCAAATAGACGCTTAAGTCGTTTGTTCAAACCGACAATTTTCACTGAGCCGTTCACAGCTTTCACTTTCTTATAGAACGCGACAAAAACGCCAAGTCCTGTACTGTCCATATAATTCACTTCGTTAAAGTCAAGAACCGCTTGACATTCGGGTTGGTCTGCAACTTTTTCAAGTCGCTCTTTCAGTGTAGGAGCCGTAAATGCATCGATCTCCCCAATGATTTTAAATACATGGACACAGTCCTTCTCTTGTACATCAACTTGTAAATTCATTTTATCCACACCCCATATTTTCTGTTATAAACTGAGTTTAGACCTCTAGGATTGTGTATACCCATTTCTCGTGTGAACAAAACATATTATTCTTTCTTAAAAAGAACGAGTGTAAAATCATCATGCAGCATATAATTTTGCATTTTGAAAAGTTCTGTATACAGATGATCAGCAATGTGTTGTGCCGGTAAGTTTTTGACATCCCGCAACATGTTAAAAATGACTTCTTCGTCGATGAACCCTTCAGCATTTCTGCCTTCCGTTACACCATCCGTCAACATGACGATGAAATCCCCGGGATATAACTCGACTGATTTCTGTTGGAAGTCCACATCTTTTCGGATTCCAAGAAGAAGACCTTTGGCATCCAACTCAACAAAGCGGTCTTCCGCAGCACGATAGAGCAGTGCTGGTTCATGACCTGCAGAACCGAATGTGAATGTGTTTGTGCTTTTCATATACTTTCCATAAAACATGGAGATGAACATCGAGTCATCCACACTTTTCTCGACGATTTGATTGATAATTTCCAGGACATGACGGGGATCGTTTGCTTTTTCCCGCAGACTATCCATTCCGAACTTGATCATCGACATACAGAGCGCCGCAGGGAGTCCTTTCCCCATCACATCCGCCACTGCAACACATGCTTCCTCGTGTCCTGACTCGATGAAGTAGACATAGTCGCCACTCATCTTCTTTGCAGGCTTACTGACGAAACCGATATCCAATCCGTCCACTCTCGGCACCGTGGTCTCAAGGAGCATATCTTGTACTTTTACAGCGACATCCATTTCGATTTGCATCGCTTCCTGCTTACGCACAAGACTCTGATGCTCCATTAGTGCCAAGCCATAGTGGATCATCACTTCTATTAAAAAATCATAAGAGGGACCAATGCTTGAAGCGACATCAGGAAAAATCTGCTCCACAGATGTTTTATGCAGGCTGATCACTTCTTCTGGAGAAATCTTTTTTTCGATGAACTTCCGACTGACCTGCTGAGCAGCATACAGATCGGTTTCATCCTCGTGGGTGACATATTTACGAAGCAGTTCCGAGTACTGCTTTCCAACTTCTTGTGGCATTTGTTACTCTCCTTATCGCAGCCATTTTGTAGCGGTTATTGTGGTGCCTTTACCTACCTCTGACTCGACTTTGAAATCATCCATCAAACGTTTCACACCAGGCATTCCTGCACCGAGGCCTCCAGATGTGGAAAACCCGTCTTCCATCACTCTGCGTAAATCCGGAATGCCAGGTCCTTCGTCTGAAGCGATGATGGTCATCCCCTTCATGCCATCTATCGAAAGGCGTTCGATTTCTATCTTCCCTTTACCTGCATACAAATAGATATTACGCGCTAGCTCACTAATCGCGGTTGTGATTCGTGCTTGGTCCACTGTTCCGAAGCCGGAGTGTTTCGCTTCATTACGACCAAGCTGTCGTGCAGCAACAATATCCCATTCCGTGAAAATCTCTACAGAAGACCGATTGTCCATATTCAGGCCTCCAATTCTCTGCGTAGCTTCGTAAGTCCGTTTTCAAGATCCAGGGCTGTCATTACATTTTCCAAACGGATTCCAAGTTCAATCAATGTGATTGCAACGGCAGGTTGGATTCCTGTAATGACCACTTTTGCTCCCATGAGACTTGACATACTGATTACGTCACCGAGCACTTTTGCGATGAATGAATCGATAAAATCGATAGAGGTCAAGTCGATCACAACACCTCTAGCAGTGGTTTCGTGCATTTTGTTCAATAGATCTTCTTGAAATTGAATCGCAGTCTGGTCATCCAATTCCCATTGGATTGAAACAATGAGTACTTCGTCTAACTTCAGAATAGGTATTCGTACATTCATATTACTCTACCTCCACTATTTCTCTGTTAGTTAAGCTTAACGCTTCTTGCATTCCTCTGCGCAGGGTACTGGTGGTCGTGAAATCACTTAAGTTGATCCCTAGTGCAACGATTGTTTGTGCAATTTCAGGTCGGATTCCTACTAGCATGCATTTTGCTCCTACGAGACGGACTGCATCGGCTGCCTGGATAATATGATGTGCAACCATCGTATCGACAACTGGGACTCCAGTAATATCGAGCAACACGACTTCTGCCCGTTGTTGGACAACACCTTCAAGCAGGTTCTCCATAATCAACTTCGCGCGTTCTGTGTCAATGGTGCCGACTAATGGCATGATGGATATTTTGTCAACGACCGGGATTAGCGACGCGGAAAGTTCCTGTAATGCAACTTTCTGCAATGTGTCCGTCTGTTCCCATTTGATCGCATAAGCCTCGATAATGCTTTCTCGCAATGGGTTGATCCAACCAGTGAATACCCCCATAAAGATTCTGAGATTTTGCTCTGTAATGATTTCTTTGTCTTCCAGCATTTCAAATACAACAGCAGCAAAATTATCGATTGCTTTGTTCACGAACTTAATCGACCAGCCGAAGCGGATCACTTTTTCCGTAAAGTCGTCCAATCGTTCGTTGTTCACCGCGTTTTCGCCTTCGTTGATATTTGAGGTCATGAGTGTTGTAAATTCACGGCTTGTCTTTTCCACAAGGTGGTGAGGCATGAAGTGGAAGAAACGTTCACCCTTTTCTTCTTTCATTAGCTCAATCCATTGTTCGATGATGGCGTCCATATGTTCGTTGACTACTGTCCTCATTTTACTGTTCATAACGTTGTCTTTTCCCCCTTATGATGAAAACACGATACAACTTTGTTCTCTAGTATAACGGATAAGTGGGCGTTCAGCATCTTTTCTGTACAAAAAATCCATTCTGTCGGAGGACAGAATGGATTTCTTTGCTATGTATGCCTATAAGTTGGTCAAGCCAAAACTGACTTCTAATGCTTCGTCCACTTTCTGCATGACGTGATGGTCTAAATGGGTGATTTTATCTGTAAGCCTCGATTTGTCGAGTGTGCGGATTTGTTCGAGCAGGATTACAGAATCCCGCTCGAATCCATGTCGGACCGCATCAATTTCGACATGTGTCGGCAACTTTGCTTTTTGTATCTGGGCCGTGATTGCCGCCACGATCACTGTCGGGCTAAACCGGTTCCCGATATCGTTCTGTATGACGAGAACTGGTCGTGTGCCGCCTTGTTCAGAGCCTACAACAGGCGACAAATCCGCAAAAAAGACATCTCCGCGTTTAATTGCCAACTTTTCATCCTCCGCTTACGATTCGTTCCACCGTATGCTGAGCTTCGAATTCCGCATGCAGACATTCGGCGGCAATTCCAAGATTGATTTGGGACATTTCCACATATCCACGCATCATCTCTTCTCTGATTGCATTCAACTCACAATCAGTCTTATACCGCGTAGCCGAGTAATATACGAAATCTCCCTGCTGCTCCTGATGGACGATCGTCTGTTCATTTTGTTTCAGCATTTTTGTGGGGATTTCCATAAGTAGTTCTTTGTTGTTTTGGTTAGCATCCAACTCTAGCACCTCCGACAAAACCCGATCCTCATTTCTATACATGTTTATCTTACCATTGGAGTTCGACAATGAAAAGACAAATAAGGTAATATAGCGACAAGTTGTGCAGTCAGGTTTGGTAGTTTGTCGAAAAGTACGAGAAGTGGAAGGTGCCAACTAATCCCCAAAATACTGTCTTTGTACACGTCTGGCAATCGTCACGGCGATTTCATAGGGAATTGTGCCGATACGAGTTGCCCATTCTTCCATAGTGATTTCTTCGTTCCCTTGTTTCCCCAATAATACAACCGGCTCACCTTCAGGAAGCTCTTCAGGTAATCGCACCATACACTGGTCCATGCAAATCGTTCCGACAATCGGGACACGCCTGCCGCGAACGAGTACTTGCTGATCCCGCAATCCGCGCTTCAATCCATCTGCATAGCCTATTGGAAGGGTTGCGATCCACTCACCCTGCTGCGCCTGATAAGTAGCTCCATAGCTAATGGATTCATTCCCTTGTGCCTGCTTCACAAAAGCGATTTCAGTTTCTAGTTGGAGGGCACGTTCTAGTTGAAATGGCAGCTCTTGGGCGACCTCTTCAGAAGGAGCAATGCCATACATTCCGATTCCGAATCGAACAGCATCGAGTGCAAATCTTGGAAATCGGAGAGCTGCTGCACTATTTGCAGCGTGAACGAGTTTCGGACGTTCAGGAAAACAGCCGACCAGCCGATTGAATGCTTCGAACTGCTCCTCCGTCCTCTTGGTGTCCCGTTCATCCGCGGTCGCAAAGTGTGTAAATATACCTTCCACTCGGATAGCAGAAGTTCCTTCAAGGATTTCAATTAATTCAACTATTTCTTCTTCACTTCGCAAACCTATCCTACCCATTCCCGTATCAATTTTTACATGGGTCTTTAAAGATTCTTCAAATCCTCGGAGTTCATCAGCTGCCGCTTGTGCCCATTTCACTCCAGGGATCGTCACAATAATGTCTTGCCGTATCGCTTCTTTCAAGAAAGATATCGGCACCGGGCCAAGTACTAGAATCGGTTGATGAATACCTGAATCCCTTAAAGCTAATGCTTCGTCAGGTGTCGCAACAGCTGCCATCATGGCTCCTGCTTGAAATGCGGCACGCGCACTTTCAGTTGCTCCGTGTCCATAACCGTCTGCTTTCACGACTGCTATCACACCCGTTTCGACCGGCAATAACTTCTTTAAATTCCTGACGTTCGCTTGAATCGCTCTTACATCGACGACTGCGCGGGTCGGTCGATAGTTAACTGTACCTGTCACGCGGATCACCTCTTCAGAATAAGTATTCTCATTATCATCCTGAAGGGCCTCGTGCGTCAATCTAGATAACAAGCGGGTACCGGATTGTTCGGCACCCGCTTGTTATGTTGTATTTACTTAACTACATCCGGTTGCATGGAACCCGCCACTTGTATGAGTTCTCCCTTACTGAGCGATTCAGATGCTACGTAAAACGCGATTCCATCTTGTTCCCAACGAATCGTGTTGCCTGAAAGGGCTGCAACGGCAAACCCAAGGTCTACAGGATCCCCTTCGATGGATACAGGAACCTGGCCATCCATTGCAACTGCAGGTTCTTGAACAACGACGAACTCTTTACCAGCACCGCCATATGATAGGAAGAGACGCGTTCCTGTTTCTGTTGCAACAGGTTCTTCGCTTATCAATGTGACACCTTCAAATGTAGCCGATGGATAGAAAGTTTCAAGTTCCGCTTTTTTGTCCTTCGGTTTTTCCTCTTTTTTCTCGTGATCCATATTTTCTGTTTCGACTTTATAGTCATCCGCTTTGCGTTTCACACCTAACGTGATTTTCTTGAACTCCACACGGATTTTCTCTTCCTTGTTTTCATCCAATAAGGAGACATGAGTTGGAAGCAATGTCTTCTTGTCGATATGAATCTGTTGAGTCGGCAGGACCGCTTTATGATTATTGCGTGTTGCCGTTTCAAATACATACGTCTTCTCTTTTTCCGTCATGGTGGACTTCTTGTCAGCTTTAATGTCATCAGATAATGTGCTGATTAAGTACGCCTGGCTGTTTTGTGCAGGCCAATCGCTTTGGAATTTGTACGTCTTGTTCAATGATGGTGTGACAACAAAAACCCCTTCTTCGTTCCGAACGATCATCTGTGACTCATCTTTCCCTTTTTGTGAAACATCCACTTTGTAAAAATCAGGTTTTGTGTGCCAAACGGTTACGTCGTAAAGACGTGGCTCTTCTCCGGTCTTAATCTCCATCGTAGCTTGAAGATCGTATCCATTGGAATCATTCCATTTCCCACTCAATTTCTTGACGACATCTTCTTTCGATGGTGCTCCGCAAGCTGTAAGCAACAAAAGAACCGCACCCAACAACAGTAATCCAATTTTGCTTCGCATTCAGGTCATCCTCTCCTATTTCAATCGGGTAGGTCATCTTATGAGGAGGGACAGTCATTTATGCAAAGCTGGTTAGAAGTGTTCCACTTTTTGAAGGATAACTTGTGCAGCGGCTACAGTTTTCGTATGTGTAATGGAAACGAACCCATCTACAAGGGATCCCTTGAAGTATAGGATGGGTGCACCTTTAGCGTCAGGCAAGATTTCAATATCTTGAAAACTGCATTCTGGTCCAATACCGGTACCAAGTGCTTTCGAGTAGGCCTCTTTTGCCGCAAAACGTCCCGCGAGGAATTCGATGCGACGGTAGCCTGAAAGGGTCTGGTAGTAGTGCTGTTCCCCATTTGTGAGGATTCGATTTCGGAATTTATCCGATTTGTTGTCCATTTCTTCAATCCGGTCAAGTTCCGTAATATCCAAACCAATTCCTGAGATCATTCAGTCACCTTCTTTCCATATAGAGTCGAAAAATTGTATACTAAAACAAAGATCGGGGGAGAGACATGTTTATCCGCACTGAAAGTTTTTCTCAATACATTCGGCAATATCCTGTGGTGTCTGCGCTTATCGCTCTGAATGTCGTGATTCATCTACTCACGTTCCTGCCTTTCATAGGCAATTCCATTTTGAACTTCGGAGTAGGCTCGAATTATTTGATCGAACAAGGTGAGTATTGGCGTCTGGTGACTCCAATGTTTTTACATGCCGGAATCATGCATCTGTTATTCAATATGTTCTCCTTGTTCATCTTCGGACCCGAATTGGAAAAGGTAGCTGGTAAAGCACGCTTCCTCACTGTCTATTTCTTGGCTGGCGTCTTCGGTGATATCGCTACGTTTTTCGTTTACGACTCCAGCTTTTTACACGTAGGTGCAAGTGGTGCGATTTTCGGAATCTTTGGTGCGTTTGGTGCGCTAGTGTATTATACAAAAAAGATGCTTCCTCAGCTTCGCCAAATCATCTTGCCCATTATTGGGCTCAGCGTGGTCATGACCTTCATCGGACCTAATATAAACGCTGCGGCACATATCGCCGGCCTGGTTGTCGGTTTCTTGATCGGCTTAAGCTTTTTCCATCCTAAGCGGATCATCAGCTGGCGTAAACCGAAGGTCAAAGTCGTCCAGAAGAGATAAAGACTGCCAGAAAGTCAGTGTCGCTGACTTTCTGACAGTCTTTTTTGTATGAAGGGTGAGCATTTTATTGAGGTTTATGAGCGCTTTTCTGAGTTTATGAGCGCTTTCCTCGATTTATGATCACTTTTCCTGAGTTATGAGCGTTTTCCTCAGTTTATGATCACTTTTCCTGAGTTATGAGCGCTTTCCTCGGTTTATGATCATTTCCAGAGATTTATGATCACTTCCCCAGGTTTATGAGCGCTCTCCCTCTAATATGATCATGCTCCCCATCACCTCATTCTCGCGTGTGGGTTCATACCAATCCAGCAAGGCTTCCGCTTCTTCCACATCCATTTGCCTCAATCGAACGTCGTGAACTCCCATGCCTGATTTTACGTTCAGATGGATGGTTGCAACACGTTTACGACGTTGGAATATGGTTTGTCGCAAGTGTACAGACTGAATTCGCTTACGCATCGTGTAGGAAGTTTCTAAACTGAGGCCTCGCGAGCGCATGGTGACTTGACTACCACTCACCCGATACGCTGCCGAACGATGCTGCCACATTCCAAGCCCTATCGCAAGCGGCACAATGAGAAGCGATAACAGTCCGTAGGGATAGAAAAACCATCCTGTAAGCACAATTACCGGAATCATCCAGATGAAGTCGATCCGATAGTAGAACTTCCGTCCCCGCTTAGGAAGTTTTTCCACAGGTTCACGCAAATCCAACTCCGGAAAAATCGCTTGGAGAGGTTCATATAACTCTTTCTTCTTCACAAGCGGAAATAGCTGGATTTTGGATCCATCTCCTGCAGCACCTGCGCTATGAACGAGGACACGCCCATAGCCGAATACTTGTCGTAAAGGATTCTCTACAAAACTTACACTTTGAATACGACTGAGCGGGATTGTCGTTCGTTTTTTCTCAAGTAGCCCCCGTGTAATAATGAGCTCGTCATCTGAAACACGAACAGTAAATCCATAATACGAGAAGAACGTCATCGCTACAGACAGTAACCATGCGATAAACAATCCTACTAGAACTAACAAAACAATGATGAAGACACCAAACTTAATGAGTCCAGCCAGCTCGTCACTCACTTTATCAAGCGGTAGAAATTCACCGAATTGGGATATAAAAATCGCCACTCCCGAAAAAATGACACCGATTCCTCCAGAGGTTGTTGCCAGGAGAATAAGCTGTTTCGGATTCAAGGAAAACACACGCTTCTCGCTAGGTTCTTCTACCGAGTGTGTCCCGTCCATACTAACTTCAAGAGCGTCTTCTGATTCTCCCACTCTCTGTTTCTTTCCTTCAGCAATCCGTTTCTTGATCAAGTCTGCGTCTTCACGAGTAACAGCTGTCAGCTCCGCCTCTGCTTGCCCTCCGGAAGATGCCGCAGTCTCAATTTGTACTTTCACAAGTCCGAATGGGCGATGGAAAATCCCTTCCGTATAATTCAAACTTTGAATACGCTCAAATGGGATATAACGCTTTTTTCGAACGAATAGTCCCGACTCGATCCTCAATTCGCCATCTTCAAACCAGTAAGTGAACCGCCTCCATTTAATAAAACCACTCATTAGTAAATAAGCGACCAATACTGTACCGATGATCAGCGACCAATTATCGAGGAACCAGTTGCCACTGTCATTACTTCTGCTTCCCGAGATGAATACGACAATAAGAGGTAAGATCGCTTCCTTTAATGTATTCAGACTTTCGACAAGGACCGTCACCCAGTGAAGTTTGTAGCGCGGCTCAGACATCGTCTTCCGCCACCTTTGCAAGCGCTGAAATCCGGTTCCTTAGTTCGTCAGCTTCTTCGGTTGCCAGTGCCGGGATCGAGTGGACGGTCGCAGCAGAAGAAATCGATATAGCAGCCAAGTCATATTTCTTTAATATTGGTCCCTGTGCCGTATCGACGTGCTGAACTCGCACCATCGGGATGAGCGTACGGGTGACGATGAAAATTCCGTGCTGCAATTCTATTTCCGTCTCTCGAACTTCATAGCGCCAACGCGACCACCTGATTTTAGGAAACAAATGGATGAATAGCCATCCGTAGATCGCGACTGCTGCTGCAGCAAGTATGTAGATCCACCATGGCCAATCCAAGAGATATGTAAGCGTCCCCACGCCTATCGCCAACAGCAGCACAACACCGGTTTGCAGCCACCCATATAATCTCCATACGGTTAAGCCTTTCCTCGACAGCCTGTTCGCAGGTTCTTTTCTCAAATCGATTCCCCCTATCACTTACTACTGTATACGATTAGAAACGCAAGATGTTTCAGATAAGCATAACAAAAAGCTCGGGAAATGCACATTTAGCTGTGCATATCCCGAGCTTTCTTTGTATCCGTTTAGTGATTAGCGTTCAGACCGGCCGCCACGTGAGCGATCCCGGCTTCCAGATTCACGGCTTCCGCCACTGCTGCGTCCGTCGCGACTTCCGCCGCCGCTGCGACGCTGGCCACCGCTGAATCCACGGCCGCCGCCATGTGAACGGTTGCCGCCACTGCGATTGCCTTTATATCCGCCACGACCTCCGCCGCCACCACGTGATGGCAATGGACGTTCTTCTGTAATCGATACAGGAGTAGCGTCCGGCTCATTAGTGATGTGTTTCAAAGCCGCTGCAACGAGATCCGTCGCATCGTACTTAGCAAGAAGGTCTGTCGCGAATTGAACATAGTCATTCAGCTCGTTCTTTTGAACCGCTTCTACAAGCGTCTCGACTGAAACTTTCTGTTGTCCTAGAAGCGCTTCGTCAGATGTTGGTGGCTGAAGTGGAGTCATACGCTTTTTCGTTGTTTCTTCAACGATGCGCAAGTAACCCATTTCACGTGGTGTTACAAACGTGATTGCCATACCACTCTTACCTGCACGACCTGTACGGCCGATACGGTGAACGTAGCTTTCCGGATCCTGAGGGATATCAAAGTTGTAAACATGTGTTACACCAGAAATATCAAGTCCACGTGCAGCAACGTCTGTTGCAACTAAAATGTCGACTTTACCCTCTTTGAATTGACGCAATACAGACATACGTTTTGCTTGTGTCAAATCACCGTGGATTCCTTCTGCAATGTATCCGCGAATATTAAGAGCGTGTGAAAGCTCATCCACACGGCGCTTTGTACGACCGAAGACGATCGCAAGTTCCGGCTGTTGAACGTTCAACAAACGAGATAGGATATCGAACTTTTCGCGTTCTTGTGACTTCACGAAGAACTGTTCGATGTTTTCCACTGTCATTTCCTTGGACTTGATTTTGACCATTTCCGGGTTTTTCATGAATGTTTCAGCAATTTTGCGAATCGGGCCAGGCATAGTTGCTGAGAACAGCAACGTTTGACGCTCTGCTGGAACGTTCGAAAGAATTGTGTTGATATCTTCGATGAAGCCCATGTTCAACATTTCGTCCGCTTCGTCCAAAACAAGTGTTTGAACGCCATCAAGCTTCAATGTTTTCCGCTTAATGTGATCCAAGATACGTCCCGGTGTACCGACAACGATTTGTGGATTGTTTTTCAACGCACGGATTTGGCGTGAAATTTCTTGGCCTCCATATACAGAAAGGATGCGGGCACGTTTGCCGTGACCAATTCTATAGATTTCTTCAGAAACCTGGATTGCAAGCTCACGCGTCGGCGCAATGACAAGCGCCTGGACTGCAGGGTTGCTAGTATCGATCTTTTCAATCATAGGAATACCGAATGCTGCTGTTTTACCCGTTCCCGTTTGAGCCTGGCCGATGACATCCTTGCCTTCCATGCCGAATGTTACAGTACCCTCTTGAATCGGAGTAGCCTCTTCAAATCCCATTTTCTTAAGTGATTCCTGTGTAGATTTACTGATGTTCAATTCTGAAAAATTCGTCAAACTTCTCAATCTCCTTTGTGTTTTCCATTTGACAATTGGTTACATTTGCAAATGAAAGCGCGGCAAATCGGAGCCTTATGCTTTGGGTATGTTTCCGAACGTATACAAATCTAATGCAGGAAGTCATTAATCATGATCCCAACAACTTAGATGTAATGGATGAAAGGAAAGCCCGGTCTTTGCCGAGCGGTTCGATAGAGGAGTCTCCTCTTTTGCGGCGTTGCCGTCAAACCGTTTTATTCAAAAAAAAGCACTCTCCACAAAAGGAAGAGTTCTGCGTAAATGTATCCAATGTTCATGTTAGTTTACCACAGTAAAGACAACATCGCAAGCTATACACTCAATCTAAGCAAATCACCTGCTCGTCTTTTGCTTGCATAAATGCAAGCACCTTTTCAAACCACTCCGCACAATCGGCGCTGTAACAAATATGGTGTTTTCCAGTATCTGAGAAGATCAGCTGTTTCAAATTGGAACCTAGGGAATGATAGAGCAAGTGGGCACTTGAGTAAGGAACAATCCCGTCCTGCTTACCTTGTACAATGCACACAGGTACGGTGATTCTGTCATAATAAGGCTCGACCTGCTGAACAATCCTAGTGAATTGATAGGCTGAACGGATTGGTGTATTGGCCAATTTGTAGCGATACAAGTGATAAAACGTGTTCGGTGGAAAGTGCCGGATGACTGGCTCCGATAGTAAAATCGCAGCATCCGCCAACAATTGTCTTGGTGAGATGTACTTGGCGGCAGCACTCAGTAGGATCAGGCGTTCGACAGGATATCGAAGCGCCAGATACAGCGCTATCAATCCTCCCATTGAAAATCCTACAACAAAAATACGATCTGTCCGTTTACTCAGTCGTCTATACGCGAGTTCCGCTTCCATAAGCCAGGCTTCTGCAGAGATTTCAGTGAGTCTTCCGCCAGGTTCATGTCCAGGTAATACCGGGATATCGATGATCCAGTCCGTCTTTTCCTTCAAATACTGGACGAACGGGCGCACTTCAAATGAGCCGCCCGTAAATCCATGCAGAATAATTACACCTGTTTCCACGGATCACGCCTCCGTTTCCAGTACACCTTTCAACACGTTTTCAAGCGCCATCCCCCGAGATCCTTTCAACAAAATAATGGACCGTTCGTCAATGGATTGGAGTAGTTTCTCGATAATCGGTGCATAGTCATCCTCTGTCCAGATCAGTTCCACTGTCGTGTTTCGTTTGCGCAGTTCGTCGTATAGCCAATGCATTCTAGGTCCGTATAAGGCAATTCCCTTCAACTGTAGGTTGGCAAGTTCGTCCGCAACTGATTCATGGAAATACCGCTCATCCTGTCCAAGTTCCAGCATATCCCCCAGTACTACCCACTTTTCACGGCGAAGCTCCGTTTGGCCAATGAATGTCAAAGCTGCACGCAACGATGTAGGTGCGGCATTATACGCATCATTAATGAACAATGCACCACTTTTCGCGGTGACTGGCTGCATACGCATAGGTGTTAAGATTGCATGTAAAAGGGCACTCCGGATCGCTTCGTCAGTCATACCTAGTTTTTTGGCGACCAGCATGGCTGCTAGTGCATTTTTCACTTGGTGTTCCCCGTAGACGGGGATGGTAAATTGGCCTTCAATTTGACCCGAGACAGTGAATTGACTGCCTTGTTCAGTCACTTTGATATCTTTTGCCACAACGTCACACGCATCCCCGTACCCAAACGCTCGCGCGTCGAGTTCGGGATGGTCATTCACAAGTGCTGTCAGAAGCGGCTCATCGCCATCAAAGTAAAACGATCCGTCCGACGATAGCCCTTCAATAATTTCAAATTTCGCTTTAGCAATTCCCTCACGGCTTCCGAGATCCTGCATGTGGGCTTCACCGATATTCGTAATGATTGCAACATCCGGCTTCGCTAAATTAGATAGGAACGAAATTTCCCCGAAGCCACTCATCCCCATTTCCAGAACCGCAACTTCGGTATCTTCTTCAAGAGAGAGGATCGTTAACGGCAACCCGAGTTCGTTATTGAAATTCCCCTCCGTTTTACGGACCGCAAATCCAGCACCTAAAACACTTGCCAGTAAATCTTTTGTCGATGTTTTTCCATTCGACCCTGTGACACCAATCACTTTGCATACCAGCTGTTCCCGATAGCTGCGAGCAAGTTGCTGCAGCGCAAGTTCCGCATCCTCTACAAATAGGAGCGGTATGTCTTTAGGGGGATTCGGTTCGTCAGCAAGCCAAAGTGATGCAGACGCACCATTTTCAATAGCAGAGCGCACATACGTATGACCGTTTGCATGTTCTCCGCGGAACGGGATGAATAACTCCCCTTCCCGGATATTTCTCGAGTCGATCGTTGCACCCGTCACTGTAATTCCTTCTAATAGTTGCCCGGGAGCATCCAACCAGTTTGCCAGTTCAGTCAGTTTTCGTTTCATTAGTTATCCCACTCAATCCATTGTGTATTGTATCTGTTGTTTTTCGGCATGACGCGCGATTGCCAACTCTATGAGTCGGTCGATCAATTCCGGATAGCTGACGCCTGTATGCTGCCAGAGAAGCGGGAACATACTCGTCGGTGTAAATCCAGGCATCGTATTGACTTCGTTGATCAGCACTTCATCATTTTCCGTCACAAAGAAGTCTGCACGAACGAGTCCGGCACAGTCGAGCACTTTGAATGCGCGGAACGCCATGTCTTTCATGTGCGCTGCAACATCTTCAGGTACTTGCGCCGGAATCACTAACTCCGTGTTTCCGTCCTGGTATTTCGCTTCGTAATCGTAAAATGCTGCAACAGGCTTGATTTCACCTGGAACTGAACATGCCGGATCATCGTTGCCAAGTACGCCCATTTCGATTTCGCGCGCTGTGACCCCTTGCTCCACAATGATCTTCCTGTCGAATTTCAATGCGAAATCTATAGCCTGCTTCAAACTTTCCCGATTGTCCGCTTTGCTGATCCCGACACTCGAGCCTAAGTTAGCCGGTTTTACAAATACGGGGTATTCCAGTGTTTGTTCTGCAGCGTCCAGTAGACGCGTTTCTTCTCTTACCCACTCTGACCGTATGAAGTGGACGTAAGGTACTTGCGAGAGTCCAGCTTGAGCAAACAGCTGTTTCATGACAACTTTATCCATTCCCGCTGAAGAGGCGAGAACACCATTTCCTGCGTACGGGATATTCATCACTTCGAAAAGCCCTTGAACTGTTCCGTCTTCCCCATTTGTTCCATGGAGCAGCGGCAAGATGACATCCGGCTTACTTTCCAGCTGCAAAAATTGAGCGATGCTATCCGGTCCGCTTACGCCCTGACCATCCAAACGCAATTCTTCGATTGTTTCTGCAGGTGCCATCAGTGGTGTGCCGGTACGCCATTCCCCTTCAGGTGTTATGTAGATCGGCATCACTTCGTATTTGTCAAAATCGATTGCCCGTGTAGCAGCGCGTGCGGTGGATAAGGAAACCTCATGTTCCGCTGACTTTCCTCCATAGACTAACCCAAGCTTTTTTTTCATCGCAATCCCTCTCAATCCGTTAGTTTTCGTCTCACTAGTTTACCATGAACCGCGTATGAAGCTAGAAAAAACCTTTACCTTCATCTATTGTTAGAGTAGTAAGATTTCCAATGAAGAAACTTCCGATTCCACAATTACGTCTTATGAACTACGTGAATCTTTAACCTAACTACGGTATACTTTACCAATCATTTCCTTAGGAAGGAGAATCACTTTGAAACTCTCTACCAAGTGGACAGACAGATTTGACTGGACACTTGCCTTTTATCTTTTATTATTTTGTATCGTCAGTTTGACCGCAATTGGTTCTGCACAAAATTCAGGACAGTACAATACAAATTTCATCCCTTTGCAAATCCGGTGGTATGTCCTTGGAGCATTCATTATTTTTGTGATGATCCAGCTTGAACCTCAACAATATAAAAAACTGGCGTGGCCCCTGTATGCTTTCGGAATTTTCCTGTTACTATTTCTCATGCTGGCACCCGGCGGTCAAGACCAGATTGCCGAAATCCGTCTCGGTGCGAAGCGTTGGCTGCATCTACCTGTCATTGGCACCATACAGCCTTCGGAGTTCATCAAGACTTTTTTCATCCTCGGATTAGCTCGAACCGTCAGCAACCATCATGAACGCTATCCGGAAAAGTCGCTTAAGATGGATATGATGCTGTTAGGAAAAGCAGGTGTGATGTTGCTTGTTCCGCTTGCTTTCATTATGAAACAGCCAGACTTAGGAACTTCTCTTGTTTTCATCGCGATTACCATTGCTGTCGTCATCGCATCTGGAATCTCATGGAAACTGCTTGCTCCATTGATGGCGGCCGGTGCAACGCTCGGCGCGACTCTTTTGTGGATGGCGATTTATGCACAAGATTTTTTGCAGAAACTCGGTTTTGATCCCTATCAATTTAAGCGTGTCTATTCTTGGCTCGATCCCTATTCGTACCCCGGTGAAGAAGGGTATAACTTGATCCAGGCGATGACGGCGATTGGCTCTGGAGAGTTCACGGGGAAAGGCTTCAAAGAAAGCGTTGTGTATATCCCAGAAAACCACACAGACTTCATCATCAGTGTGATTGGAGAAGAGTGGGGATTTATCGGATCCAGTTTACTGATTACGCTTTTCTTCGTCTTCATTTACCATTTGACAAAAATCGCATTGACGTTGAAAGATACGTTCAGTGTATATGTGACAGCTGGTGTAATTGCCATGTTAGCTTTCCACGTCTTAGAGAATATCGGCATGAATATTCAACTTCTGCCGATTACCGGAATACCTCTGCCTTTCATCAGCTACGGAGGGAGTTCCTTATTCAGTAATATGTTTGCGATTGGTTTAATTTTCAGTATGCAATTCCACCAGCAAAATTATCTATTTGAAACTGAAGATGAGTAACCGAACAAAACAGGAAGATTTCCCCTTGCGAATAGGGGGGCTTTTCCGGTTATAATGAATGGCTGTAACTCTATGAAACGACAAAGGTGAATAAATATGAAAATAGAACAAAAATCTGCGGATCGATTCGATTGGCCATTGGCGTTTCTCTTGCTGATGTTCGGTGGAATCAGTCTGGTCGCTATTTCTTCTGCTCAAACTACAGGACAATATGGCATCAATTTTATACCGTCTCAAATTCAGTGGTATGTCGTAGGCTCAATCATAATTGCGATTACGATGTACTTCGAACCTGAACAATATAAGAAAGCGGCATGGCTCATTTATGGAGCGGGCATTTTCGCTCTCTTCGTGCTGTTCATCCTCCCGGAAAGTATGGAACTTGTAGCCCGCCGTAACGGAGCTAAAAGTTGGTTCCACTTACCTGGTGTCGGCAGTATTCAGCCTGCTGAATTCATGAAGACATTTTTCATCATTGGTCTCGCTCGAGTCATTACGAAGCACCATGAGAAGTTTACAGAGAAAACCTTGCAAACCGATTTCATGCTGCTATTGAAAATCGGTGTCGTGCTGATCGTGCCACTGTTCTTCATCATGACGCAGACCGATTTGGGCACAGCACTGGTTTTCCTCGCCATCACTGCGGCTCTCACTATCGTGGCAGGGATCACTTGGAAAATCTTGTTGCCGATCTTTCTCGGAACTGCTTCAATCGGCGGCACGATGCTCTTGATGGCATTATATGCCCAAGATTTTTTAAAGACACTCGGATTTAAGGAATACCAATTCCAGAGGATCTATTCCTGGCTCGATCCGTATTCCTATTCTTCAAACGAAGGCTTGCATCTGATCACTTCGTTGAATGCGATTGGATCCGGCGAGATTTTCGGTAAAGGGTTTAAAGACCGCGAAGTGTATGTACCGGAGAGTCACACAGACTTCATCTTCAGCGTGATTGGTGAAGAATGGGGATTCGTCGGCGCAAGCGTCGTCATCTGTCTGTACTTCTTCCTGATTTATCATTTGACGAAGATCGCTTTGGAATTAAAAGATCCGTTCAGTACGTATATTGCTGCAGGGATTATTGCAATGATCACTTTCCACGTGTTCGAAAACATCGGAATGACAATTCAATTGCTGCCGATCACAGGAATCCCGCTGCCGTTCATCAGTTATGGAGGAAGTTCACTGATGGGCAATATGCTCGCTATCGGGCTGATTTTCAGTATGAAGTTCCACCATCGAACGTATATGTTCAACTCCGATGACGAAGAATGAAAAAACACGTCCACAAGAATTTCCTGTGGACGTGTTTTTTAGTTATGGTTGGATTTGCGGGTCTTGCTGAGCAGGCGGTGTAAGAGCCTTCAGCATATCTAGACGCGATTTTGTCATTGTAGCGGAAACACCTAACTTCGCTAAGTTTGTGATGATCTTCTTCAAATCGATTTCTTTCGCCATCTGGTTCCACCTCAACCTTTCTATAGTGCAGGACGCACAAATTGGACGTAAGGTTCTATTTTGTTTAAATCATGATGTTTTCGTTGTCTAACTTCATTATACCACAATTGTCAAGTTTTTAACCTTTCAATTGTGTTACAAAATCACTTTCTTCGTAAATTTTATTAAATAGGCTTTAATTGTTGACATACCCCCCATCGGTACATTAAGTTTTAATTAAGAAAGGGGTGATGAATATGATCCATGAAGACGAGCTTTTGGTTGCTGAGGAACCCTCTTGTCGTAAGAGTCACCACCCCGATAGTGTCAAAACGAATCTTATTCACCGATTGAATCGCGTTGAAGGCCAAATACGCGGGATTAAAAAAATGATTGAGAATGATGTGTACTGTGATGACATCATTACGCAATTGGCCGCGACACAATCTGCTTTGAATAGCGCTGCCAAAGTATTGTTGGACGGACATTTAAAAGGATGTGTGAAAGAGCGGCTTGCTGAAGGCGATGATGCGGTGCTCGATGAATTGCTCATTACGGTTTCTAAATTGATGAGAAAATAAGGGAGGAATTTAACAATGGAAAAAACAACATTAACAGTTAAAGGAATGTCTTGCGGACATTGTGTAAAAGCGGTTGAAGAGAGTGTAGGAAAACTTACGGGAGTTGAATCTGTTTCGGTTAATCTTGATGCGGGCACTGTAGAAGTTTCTCATGATGCCGCTGCTGCAGATCGTAAAAGTATCGAAGAAACGATTGAAGACCAAGGATACGACGTCGTTCAGTAACTGTTTAATAAACCGCACGCCTAGGTTGTGCGGTTTCTCTTCACTTTATTCAAAATACGAGATGGTGTAGGGCTTTTATTTTTTCACTATTATATACCCCTATGAGGTATAAGAGAGAAGGTCAAGCAAGATGAGTGAAAAACGAATGGATATCCCGATTACCGGCATGACGTGTGCAGCTTGTGCGAATCGGATTGAAAAAGGACTATCTCGCATGGATGGTGTTCAAGAAGTTGCCGTCAATTTCGCAACGGAGAAAGCCGCAGTGACAGTTGACTCGGATACTGCTGATTTGCCTGCCATCCGTGCAAAAATCCAGTCACTCGGCTACGAAGTGACTGAACGGCAAGTCGATTTACAGCTGACAGGTATGACGTGTGCAGCTTGTTCCGCCCGGATTGAAAAAGTACTTTCGCGAATGCCCGGTGTTTATCATGTGAATGTGAACTTGGCACTGGAAACTGGACGCGTCACATATGATCCGACCGCTCTTTCTGTAGAACAGATTGTCGGCAAAATCGAAAAGATCGGCTATGGGGCATCTGTTAAAGGCGGAGATACCGCGCCTGAAGAAGACCCTAGAAAGACGGAAATCCGTAAAAAGACTCGGATGTTTGTGCTATCGGCCGTTCTGTCATTACCATTGTTGTGGACGATGTTCGCCCACTTTTCCTTCACTAGCTGGATGTACGTACCGGCTTTATTCATGAATCCGTATTTCCAGTGGCTACTCGCAACACCGGTCCAGTTCTGGATTGGCTGGACGTTTTATAAAGGGGCATTCTCTGCACTTCGAAACGGCAGTGCCAATATGGACGTACTCGTTGTACTGGGAACGTCAGCTGCATACTTCTATTCGGTATTTCTTGTTCTGACAGGCTCGGATCATGGCTTGTATTTTGAAACAAGTGCCGTCCTGATCACACTGATTTTACTCGGCAAGCTATTTGAAGCACGTGCTAAAGGGCATTCATCTGACGCTATTAAAAAGCTCATGGGACTGCAGCCAACGATGGCAGTTATTGAGCGGGATGGTGTCATTTCTGAAATCTCGATTTCCGATGTGCAAGTTGGAGATGTGCTCGTGATTCGTCCAGGGGCTTCCGTTCCAGTAGATGCAGAAGTGCTGTCAGGTGCGTCAGCTGTGGATGAATCGATGCTGACCGGCGAAAGTCTGCCTGTCGAAAAAGTGACAGGCGATCTGTTGTATGCAGCGACTGTGAATGCGAATGGCTCCCTGAGGGTTCGAGCGAAAAACATCGGGAAAGATACGATGCTGTCTGGAATCATTCGGGTGGTCGAAGAAGCACAAGGATCGAAAGCACCCATTCAACGTCTAGCAGATAAAATCTCAGGCGTCTTCGTGCCTGTAGTAGTCGGGATCGCTATCGTGACTTTTCTCGTATGGTATTTCGTCGTAACACCGGGTGATTTCGCTCAGGCGTTGACGAGTACGATCGCGGTATTGGTGATTGCTTGTCCATGTGCACTTGGACTCGCAACCCCGACATCGATCATGGCAGGATCCGGCCGGGCTGCGGAGCATGGTATTTTGTTCAAAACTGCCGAAGCGATGGAACAGACGAAATCGATTGATACGATTGTGTTCGATAAAACAGGGACGATAACAAAAGGGACACCAGAAGTGACGGACTTCCATGTGTTAGATCCATCGAAACAGGATCGGATGGTAGCACTCGCAGCCGCAGCTGAAAGTGATTCCGAACACCCAGTCGCTCGTGCGATTACAGCTTTCGGAGTAGAAAATGCGAAACAAATTCCGACGGTTGAAGAGTTCGAATCCATCCCCGGTCACGGAATCCGTTGTAAGATTGAAGGCATGGAAGTATTACTCGGTAATCAGAAATTGTTGGAGCGTTTTGATGTTTTGTTCGATGGCGGGATTGCAGACATAGCTTCCCTAGAAAATGAAGGCAAAACGGTGATGTATATGACGGTGGACGGCGAGCATTCAGGAGTGATCGCTGTTGCGGATACGGTAAAAGAATCCTCAGCTCAAGCTGTGAAAGAATTACATGCACTTGGGATGGAAGTCATCATGCTGACAGGTGATCAGGAGCGGACGGCGAAGTCGATAGCAGCGACTGTCGGGATCGACCGAGTCATTGCAGGTGTATTGCCTGACCAAAAAGCCCAAACGATAGCTCAATTGCAAGCTGAAGGAAAACGGGTCGCGATGGCGGGTGACGGTATCAATGACGCTCCAGCTCTTGCCGTTGCGGACATCGGTTTAGCGATGGGCACCGGAACTGCAGTTGCGATGGAAGCCGCGGATATCACGTTAATGCACGGTGATTTGCTGCGAGTTCCGGATACGCTTACGATGAGCCGGCTGACAGTCAGAAATATTAAGCAGAATTTGTTTTGGGCGCTTGCGTACAACACAATCGGGATTCCGATTGCAGCAGCTGGATTGCTTGCCCCTTGGGTCGCCGGTGCTGCAATGGCGTTCAGTTCTGTGTCGGTTGTCTTGAATGCTTTGCGTTTGCAACGCGTGAAGTTGCGTTCATAACTTGAATTTCCCGAAGACCGGAAGAAATGGGGTCACTCCCGTCTCTTTCGGTTTTTCATGTTTCAAGTTATTGTTTTCAAGGACAAATTCACTCGTTCATGTATACTATAGAAATACAATACTTTCCTGAAAGGCGGCATACAATGGCAGGAATTATCGGCTTTCTAACAATTGCACTTCTAATCTTAAACATCCTGCTTGCGGGAGTTCTCATCTTCTTGGAACGGCGGGATGCAGCAGCGACATGGGCTTGGCTGCTTGTTCTATTTTTCATCCCTCTTTTCGGGTTCTTTATCTACCTTCTCCTCGGCAGACAGCTGCGGAAACGTCACTTGTTCCGCTGGTCGGGTCGAGATCGCATCGGTATCGAGACTTTGATCGACTATCAGATGGAAGCGATTGAAGATGAAAATTTTGAATTCCAGCTCGACGATACCGCTCATTACCACGATATGATTTATTTGCATCTGAGGAATAACCATGCGGTGTTGACCCAAGATAACGATGTCCAAATCTTCAATGATGGTGCCGCAAAGTTTGATGCACTAATAGAGGACTTGGAAGATGCCAAGGATCACATCCACTTCCAATACTACATTATGCGCCTCGACAAACTCGGTAGCAGGATCATGGACGTTCTCGTACGAAAAGCGAAGTCAGGCGTAAAAGTCCGCGTGCTCTTTGACGATATCGGTTCGAGGGGTTTGCATGTGAAACATCTAAAAGAACTTACAGATGCAGGTGGAGAAGTGGCAGCATTCTTCCCTGCTCTGTTACCGCTCATTAACCCTCGATTGAATTACCGTAATCACCGGAAAATCGTTGTGGTCGATGGCCGCATTGGGTATGTAGGCGGTTTCAACGTGGGGGATGAGTATCTCGGAATGAGCAAAAAGTTCGGTTATTGGCGGGATACGCATTTGCGAATTGAAGGAAGCGCTGTGCATCCGTTGCAAACACGATTTCTGTTAGATTGGAATCAGGCGTTGACTTCGAGTGAAGTCCAGTACAACGATCGCTATTTCCCTGTCATTCCACGCAAAGGTTCAGTCGGCATGCAAATCGTTTCAAGCGGTCCGGATTCAGAGTGGGAACAAATCAAGGATGGCTATTTAAAGATGATCTTCATCGCCAAAGAATATATTTATATTCAAACTCCGTATTTCATTCCCGATGTCAGTTTCTTGGATGCACTTCGGATTGCGTGTTTGTCCGGAGTCGATGTGCGGATCATGATTCCAAATAAGCCGGATCACATGTTTGTCTATTGGGCGACGTATTCGAATATCGGCAGTTTGCTGAAGGCCGGGGCGCGTGTTTACATTTACGAAAATGGATTCATCCATGCGAAGCAGATTGTTGTGGATGATGAGCTGTCGACGGTCGGTACTGCGAATATCGATGAACGCAGTTTCCGTCTGAATTTCGAGATTAATGCATTCATCTATGATCGCGAGAAGTCCCGTGAGCTTGCGGAGCTGTTTGAACAAGACATTCAGTTGTCAACTGAGTTGACGTATGATATGTATTTGGATCGCTCACGTACCATTAAGATCAAAGAGTCCGTTTCAAGATTGTTGTCCCCTATTTTATGAAGTCTTTGCTTGTCGAGGCATCTCCTATTCGGAGGTGCCTTTTTTGATGGGGGTGGGTTGCTTGAGCGGATTCAGGGATCACTTGAGCTGTTTTGGGACCTGCTTGAGCGGATTCAGGGATCGCTTGAGCGAATCAGCGACTGCTTGAGCGGTTTCACGGCCCGCTTGAGCGGATCGGCAAGCAGCGGAGAACTTCAATGCATCTTCTGACAATGACCCTATAGAAAAAAGGACTGCTGGAGGCAGTCCTTTTTTCAATCCACTCCGAGGTATTCTTCGAGAGTAATATTTTTCTTAAAGATCTCTTCAGCTATAGGCTTTCCGACGTAGCGATAATGCCACGCTTCATGCATATATCCTGTGATTTGTTCTTTGTGATTCGGGTAACGCAAAATGAAACCATAGCGATGTGCGTTGGCGAGTAACCACTTACCTGCCTCTGTCGAACCGAATGAAGAGGATGCCCAGTGCTTTTCATGATTCACTTCTCCAATATCAAATGCCAGGCCTGTCTGGTGTTCTGAGTATCCTGGTCTTGCGCTGTAGCGATCCGCCGCTTCCGCTCCATCCCGGTCTGCATAACGATTATAGAGCGTCACTTGATAATCGTAAGAACGGTATGTGCTAAAAGCGGTTAAGTTGAAACTTGAAAGTTTTGCTTCAGCGGCCATTTCTTCAAATGCAGCACGGGCTTCTTTACTTTCCCCGGGTGCAAAGGTTTCCGGCAATGGGTATTTTTTGTTGGCAATCAAGATGTTTTTAACATAGGTCGGCTCTTTTGGCAATTGCTGTCCCTCCACATATCCCCCATCAAAAGGTTGGTCATCCTCGCTTGGTTCTTCAGGCTTCACTTCTGCAACAGGCGGATTTTGTTCATCTGCTTCTCCGTCTTCAATACTTGGTTCGGACTTTGTGTCTTCTGCTCCAAGGGGGGGTTCAGGCAATTCATTATCCGAATTTGATAATCCGGCTTGTTCCAACGTTTTCTTAACGTCCCAACCATTGGCGCCTATCCATATTACCAGTCCTGCGATCGCGGCTACGACAATAAGTAACATCGCTTTCAGCACTTTAGACTGTTTCTTGCCCGTTCTTCTTCTGTCTTGTCTTCGCTTCATGAGAGTATTGCCTTCTTTCATCATTATAACTTGCTATCTATTTTCAGTTTCTTGAATATTACAGGATCATTACAAACAGTCCATTTCATAGTCTACCATCAATTCAGTCTCAGGACTACTGTGCCTTTTTAAAAGTGTATGCTATGATTAATTTTCCAGTTTGATTTTTTAGATGAAGGATGATTCTATTGGCTAACCAACGATGGCTCTCTGCCAGTTTTTTTGTTTTCTTTTTTACGTGGGGAATTTTCCTTCCCTATTGGACCGGATGGTTGACCATTGAAAAAGGTCTCGCAGTTTCAACAGCAAGTGTCATCATGGGAATCGGAATGGCCGCAAGAGCACTCACTACTTTTCTTGTCTTTCCTGTATTGACCCATAGATCCTCTTTACGGAAAGTGGTTCAAGGATTATCAGTCGTCTCCTTGTTACTCGTCATCCTCTACTTGCCTGATTCACCATTATGGGCATTGGCAGCGATCACGATTTTCTTCAGCGCAGTCTATCCTATGATTTTGCCTGGTGTGGAGAGTGGTGCAACACTATTAATGCAGTCTGAGAAAATCCATTATGGGAAAAGCCGTTCGTTTGGTTCAATCGGATATACAGTCGCTTTACTGCTCGTCGGTGCGGCCACATCGATTTGGAGTGAGCAATCGATTTTGTATTTAATGATTGCCGGTCTTGCAGTGGCGGTTCTGTTTTTCATGAGAGGCGCCCCTGAGGTTCTTAATATTGCCCCTGACCGTACTACTTCAAATGTCTCTCAAACTAAGTTAAGGACGTTATTTCAGACAAAAGGGTTTCTAGTCGTAACCATATTAGCTGTATTGCTACAAGGAGCTCACGCTGCGTATTATAGCTTCGGTTTCATTTACCTGGCCGACCTGAATGTTTCAGGACTTTGGATTGGTGTCATCTTAAACGTTGCGGTGTTATTCGAGATTCTTTTTTTCCGTGTTTCAGACCGGATGCTTGCAAATGTAAAGATCTCAACGATGTTTTTAATTGCTGCAATTGGTTCAACCGTTCGTTGGATCGTTGTTTTCCTCTTCCCTATTACAGCCGTGTTCGTTGTGACGCAAATGTTGCATGCAATTTCTTTTGGGATTGCCCATTATGCATTCATCCAATACATATCCACTCGTCTTCCGAAACAGCAAATCGCCTCTGCGCAAGGAATGTATGCGGCGTTTGCCATGAGTTTGAGTACAGCATTTTTAACAATTCCTGCAGGATATCTATATGATATTTCTCCTGGACTTGCGTTTTTAGGAATGGCGGTGTGTACAGTTCCTGCTATCTTTATCGTACTCTTCACACGTCGTAAACTTGCATACTAAAAAAGGAAACGGCAGCGCTCAATGCGCGGTTCCGTTTCCTTTTTTCATCCTAATAGTCTTATAAACAATACGACTGCCAAGGCAATCGCAAACAACATCGACAGCCCTTGCATCCACCGGGATTCCCGAATCATCCCTTGACTCTTGAATTGCTTTGCTCGTGCACTATTTGTAAGTGCAAACAGTGCAAGCATTCCGATTAATGCATTTTGTAAATCCAGCTTGACGATGAAAAAGAGAGAAAATATGCCCGCCAAGGCAATACCAATTCCATAGATCCAGTTACTGTTCATCAGCATCCCATCCTTTTCACTGTTCGCTTATGCTGTAGTATAAAAAGAAGCCGGAGATCGCTCCCCGGCCAGTCGATTCACTATGATAGTTACTTTCCTTTTTTCTTGCCGTTCTTATGTTTTTCCTCTACCGGGTCGATGATTTCCACATCAACTTGACCGTCAGCTTCAACAGCTAGTTCAGCTGCAGTATGTTTGTAGTAGAATTTACGTCCAAGATACGTTTGGAATATCATGAACAGACCACCTACTGCCCAGTAAAGAGGAAGTGCTGCAGCGACTCGATACGAGATGAACATAATCATAATCGGTGAAATGTAGACGAACAATTTCATCTGTGCCTTCTGCTGTTCCGGCATTGTCCATAGTGAGACTCTTGCTTGAACGAAATATACAGCACCCGCAATAAGCATCATGATAATATCCGGTTTACCTAGCTCAAACCATAGGAATTTATGGCTTTTCACGACATCATCAGCATACAAGATTGCAAAATAAAGACCCATGATAATCGGCATTTGAATCACTAATGGAAGACAGCCCATATTCAGCGGATTCACGTTATGCTTGGAATAGAGACCCATCATTTCTTGCTGCAATTTCATCTGCTCTTCTTTGTTGCCTGATTCTTTTGCTGTTTTCATCTTCTTCTGGATGTCTTCCATTTCAGGTTTCAGCGCATCCATTTTCACTTTCATTTCTTGCTGTGATTTGTAATTTTTCAACATGAGCGGCATAAGGATTAAGCGGATCCCCATCGTAATAACGATGATTGCGAGTCCATAACTACCGCCAAATGCTTCTCCTAAAGTATGAAGCAACCATTCCATAGGTTTTACAAATAACCCGTAGAATGTTCCTCTTTGTTCCTGAACACTCGTACAACCACTTAGCAAAATAGCGGCTGTTGCCAACATCGTTATAAATCCGATTCTTTTTTTCACGAAATCCACCTTCACTATTTTTCAAACTATTAGCAACCCTGATTTTCTATAAGAACTTAGAATGGCTAACGGGGTTTTTTCAATTTCAGACGATCGGCGTCTCTTCAAAAAGTATACCCTAATCCCATTCACAATTACAATGAAACCTATCACGAAATAAGAGGTTTCAACCGGACAATACAAAAAAACCTGCATTTGGTGACAAATCAGTCACTTTGCAGGTTTTGAATCATATTAAACACTCGCGAATAGTAAAAGCAATTGGGTGGTTATAGGTCAACTGCTAACTAGGAGTTCTTCAGTTCGTTTTAGACTTATCCGAGTCGGATTTCGCTTCTTTCGACTCCAGCTCGTCCGTAATTTCTTCGTTTTCTTTTTTGTGGTAAAGCCCATCTTCTTTTGCGCCTTTACCCTTATCCTCCACTTTTTGGTTGTAGTAATGAACACTCGTCTGAGCCCCTTCACTCACCATCTTGTTATCCTGGAAGTCGTATGGATCAGACATTCCGCGCTTCGTATCATCAGAGTAATCAGCCTTTTTGGATTGAACAAAAGAATCGACTTTCGTAACTAAATTATTTACAGCTACTTGTGCTTTGTCACGATTCTCTTTTTTACTGAAATATGCATAAGCTCCAGCTGCAAGTGTTGCAAGTAAAATACCATTACGTTTTTTAGCCATGAAAATCAAACCTCCAGATTTTTACTTAAGTTTTAATATCGGTTCATGCTATTAAGTATACCCCACTTCAGCATTGCCAAACTCCGTTAACATTTCATTTTCATGACAAGTCTGACTATCGCTAGTTTTCAATTCCTTCATTTGTTATGATGAGAGAAAGATTGGTGAGGTGAAAGCGCAATGATTCGACAAATGATTGAGGAAGATATTGCCGCCGTTCAACACATTGCCCGTGAGACCTGGAAAGCTACGTATAAAGAACTTTTGCCCGAAACTGTCCAGCAGAAATTTCTCGATAGCGCTTATTCTACTCCTATGCTGTTAAAGCGCATGGAAAAGACAGAAGTTTTAATTGCCGAACGTGACGGTCGATCGGTTGGATTTTTTAACATGACACGGATCGATGAAGATGGAGATGCTGAACTGACTGCACTGTACGTTCTCCCCGACTATCAACGGCAAGGCGTTGGGATGGAGCTATTTGAAGGTGCGTTGACGCTGTTGGATGATGCTATCAAGCTATTCGTATACGTTGACGATTTGAATGAGCCTGCAAAAGCATTCTACGAAAAGCTCGGTTTTGAGTTACTTGAAGTGTTTGATGAAGATTTTGAAGGGGTTGCAGTCGAAACGGCACAATATGTTTATATGATTCCGCAATCCGCTTTATGCATTTAATACAAAAACGTCCCATTCGGTAAATCGAATGGGATGTTTTTGTATTTCGTTTTACAAAGGACGCATTCCGCCATCTTCAGGCGGTGTGTCGGTTATGATATGTTCATCTGGATACGTTGTTTTAGGTTTTTTAGTCAAGCAGAGAATACCTGCAATATAGAGCAAGATTGAAGTAAGAGATAGAATACCTCCCGTTAACCCTCCAAGGATAAACATGATTCCTGCAAGCTTCGGGTTTTTGTTATTCCAGATTTTGATCAAACCGATAATTGTAAGTACTAAACTGATGACCAGGAATACAACTCCGAGCCATAGGAAACCACCGAGCGTGTCGAAAATATTGAAAATCATATCGATATCTGCGGTTGTCATCGTTGGATCTGAATAGAGCTCCATCTCCATTTCCGTTCTGAAATCCGGATTCGTACTAAACATATTGAATATGACTGCCCCGAAAATGGAAGCTATGACTCCTAATACTGTAAATACCAATCCTATGATTCCTAATACTTTTTCTGCTGTTCGATTCACTTACATCGCCTCACTTTTTCTAGTTGATAGGTTACTATACGACTGACTTCCCGAAATGTTTCAATTTCAGAAGACTTCCTGAAAAAAGCGGAGCGCTTAAAGACCGCGTTCCGCTTTGATTTTCCGTTATGCTTTCACATCATTGTACTCTTCATACCTGTTGAACGCCGTTACAACGTATGAACAAACCGCTTCCATCTTCAAGTTGTTTTCCCGGGCATAGTCAGCAGCACGGTCTAGAAGTTTCTTTGCAACGCCCCCGCCACGAAGTTCTTCCGAAACGAAAGTATGATCCATCACCATGACATCTCCGAGAAGTGTCCACGTAATTTCAGCTAGCGTTTTACCACCTTGCTCTTTGCGAAATGCATATGCATCTCCGCCAAGATCTTTGTATTCAAATTCCATGAGAACAGCCTCCCTTTTAATTGGATGATTCGGGTACTTAGATAGTCCAACGGAACTTACTTATTTATTGAAACACGGATTTCACTGAATCCACAAGCCCTTTGAAAAATTCTTTGACGCTATCCCAAAAACCGGGATCGATTTCGCCTAGCTTATCTTTCACCTTTGAAGCCATGTCATCCAGTTGCTGTGAAAATTTAGAGAAATCGATGTCGAGTTTGCTAATCCGATCCATCAAGTCTATTAGTAATTGACGATCTGCATCACTTAGCTCGATCTTATGTTTCTCCAATTGATCTTTGACAATCTTTTCAACGTCTTCTTTAGTCGCAGGGTTTTGCTCTGAAATCTGCTGTTTGATATCCGTCAGTAAGCCAGCGACCTTGTCTTTATCCACGCCTTTTTCAGACAATGTCGTTGCAACGTCCAATTCATCATTGGCCACATCCGTCCGCTCTTTATCCAATGATTCACCGCTTACTTCGTAGGCTTTATAAATACCGACCAACGCAGAATGGCCTGTCACTTTTTTAGGAGCTGCCACTTCGACTTTAGCATCTTCAATACCTGCCGTCAGCATAGCTGTGGCGTACATGTCAGGTGTGACTTGGGTAATATTGTCTTGCGTGACAATGGAAATCACGAGTCCTTTACCCGCATCTTGACGCATGATTTTCGCTGAAGAGTACATGCGTGCATTCGGGTCGCCGTCTTTAATATACGTAACGAGGTCCTTTCCTGTCACGTCAATTTCTTCTACCTCAGCTTCTTCATCTACTTTCAGGCTCTTTTTCACACTAGCCCGTTCGTCCTCGGAAAGGTTGGCGCCGTACACTACGATTGGAACTCCAAGTTTTTCGTTAATGGTGGCATCTGCTGACGCCATGTTCGGTAACAGCAGTCCAACAGAAAGCATCAATGCAAGACTCGCAGTAAGCGTTCGTTTCATTTTCTTACCTCCTTGTTTCCAATACATACGAAATTTCCTTACAAAAGGTTCCCGTCACCCTTTTATGGACGTCCAGCCATCACGCTGTTCAATCTTACCGTCTTTCATCAATCTGCCGAGTGCACGTTTGAACGCACCTTTACTTAGACTGAACATTTCCTCGATTTCTTCGGGTGTCGACTTATCAGTAAAAGGCATTTTACCGTTCGTCTCTTGTAAATATGCAAAAATCATTTCTGCATCATCACCCAACCGCTCCTGTTTTCGAGGAAGGAGAGAGCCATTCAACGTACCATCCTCCTGGACATCAATAATCCGGACGTTCAATTCTTCCCCTAGGCGCGGCTCTGCAGCCATTTCGCTAGCGTGGATGAAGATACGGAAATTATCAGGTATGCTCAGCAGGAACGCACCTACAGGGAGCAATCGGTAAGGACGGGCAGTCAGGTTATCGTTCATGCGCCACTTTTCTGCAATTCCAATGACATCCAATACGCGTTCTTCTGTTGCGAGCCGTCCAAATATCGTACCTGCCGGATCTGTCCGAAGCGTCATATACAACGCATCATCGATTTTCGGCCATAATTTCCGTACATGCGGTAAATCTGCTTTGTTCACTAGCACTTCGAAGGCTGCGCCAATGTCAACGTACGCTCCGAATTTGTCATCGACCCGCAGAACCCGTGCCCAGCCATACGTCCCCATTGTCATGTGCGGCAATTGCATCGATGCTGCGAGTTCACCGCGTCGATTCATGAATAGGAATACTTCGGCTGTATCTCCTGCTTGTAACGTTTCCGGTGCTTCTGAAGCGTTCATGTACAATTCTGTTCCATCTAAATCAAGCGACCAGCGTGAGCCATCCTTTTCGAGTACTCGAACGTTCTGAATTGTTCCTGCAAGTGTATTTGTCATCTTATTCTCCCATTTCCTTAAATAATTGGTAGTAAACTTATTCGTTGCGCTGTTTAAGTGCAGTGACGAATTTTTGGTCTTCATTCATCGTTTGTACAAGATCTGTAATTCGATCCATCGCATCCCAGCTTAAATGATGCTCGATTCCTTCTACGTCACCGTAAATGTTCTCTTCCTTCACACCGATGATCCTTAGAAATTGTTCCAACAGTTCGTGTCGCTGCACGAGGCGTTCTCCAAAGTTACGGCCGCGCGTCGTCAGGCTGATATCTTTATAACGTTCATAAATGACGTAACCTTCCTTATGGAGCCGTTGCGCCATCTTCGTGACGGATGACGGAAGTACGGCGAGCGCTTCTGCGACGTCCGAGACTCTTGCCTGGCCTCTTGCTTCAATTTGCAAGTATATCTGTTCAATATAGTCTTCCATACTCGGTGTTGCCAATCCAAGCACCTCCGATAGCTTTTTTAGCCCGTTCCCCCATAAAAAATCCTGGATATGTTTAACGCAAATTGTTCGTGGGTATTTAAACAACATAACCAATTCAATCACAATCCCGAAAGGAGTGAACAACATATGGGTAAATTACTTTGGATTATCATTGTAGCACTAATTGCATTCTGGTTGCTCGGACTAGTTTTCAAAATCGGTGGCGGCCTCATTCATATCTTGCTCGTTATCGCATTGATCGTATTTATTCTTAATATGATTTCCGGTAGACGGTCAGTTTAAATAAAGGGATGTCGGGGTTTTTCTCCGACATCCCTTTTCCACTTTAATTGGTGACCTTCGCATATACGACAGTGTTTCTCAACTGCGTTCCGTCTGCTGACCGGTCATCATTTTTTAAAATAGCTTCCTGTTCAAAGCCTGCCCGTTCTGCAACGGCACGGCTTTTTTTGTTGAGTTCATCACATCGGATCTCCACGCGCCGTGCTCCTAATTCATCGAAAGCAAACTCCACAATCCGTTCTACAGCCTCTGTCATATATCCTTTTCCTTCAGATCCATCGGCAAGCCAGTAGCCGATCTCGAATTTCGGAATCGACCAATCGATCCGGTGTAATCCTGATGAGCCGACAAAGTCACCTGTTTGTTTCTCGAACAAGTGCAGTCTTAGATCTTTTTTCAGGATGAAATCTGCAATCGCCTGACGCATTCGTTGTTCAGTATCCTCTAAGCCTTGTGGCTGATGCGCCCACGGCATCCATTGCCGCAGTTTCGGTAATGTTTGAAGAATCGCGTTATTGACATCCGACACATCACGCAATGACGGCACACGGATGAGTAACCGTTCAGATTCGAATTGCTCGGGGAAATCAGGAATTTCTTGAATCGTTTGAGGCTCTTCGTTATCCTCCCAGATTACCGGAGTTTTTTTGCCGGCCATATAATCTTCTCGTGTGATTCCATAGGTAATGGCATCGTAGTAACGGTCTTCCTCTGGTGAAAACCACGCTTGCCGCAAGTGGCCTTCTTTTACAAAACCTGAACGCTCGAACGTCTTACGCATCGCTAAATTGTCATGACGCGTGTGACCTGCCAGCCGGTTCTTTCCTTCCGGCAGTCCAAACACATAGTCCGCCATGAGTCGCAGTGCGCTTGCACCATATCCTCTGCCTCGGTAGCGGTCTGCGATACGCAGATCGAATAACGGGACATCATCTTGTAAATCATGAATTTTTGCAATCCCCACTTTTTCACCGCTATCATTGACGAGCCAGAACGTTTTGACTTCATCCGACTCGTATCCGCCTTCCCGGATCGCTTTTTCGATCAACTCACGACCCGAGTTTTCTTGCATATGAAATGGCCATGTATTCGTTGTCATGAAGTGGATCAGCTGTTCTTGTTCCACCATTGTCCATTCTTTAAGTTGCATCAGGAAGTTCCTCCAAACGACCGCTTCTTACTTTTGGATCCGCATTAATCGAAGTGAATTCAACACCACTAACAGCGTTGCACCCATATCTGCGAAGATTGCAATCCATAGCGTCAGCCAGCCTGGGATGACGAGAAGCAGTGCAGCAATTTTTAGTCCTACTGCAAACATAATGTTTTCTTTGATAGTACGCAACGTTTTTCTACTCAAAGTCACGGTATAGGGCAATTGTGCAAGATCGTCTGCCATCAGTGCGATGTCTGCAGTTTCTAGCGCGGCATCAGTCCCTGCGCCACCCATTGCGATTCCGACGGATGCTGCGGCGAGTGCGGGTGCATCATTAATGCCATCTCCGACCATTGCAACCCGTTTCTTTCCTTCGCTCAATTCCCGGATAGCGACAAGTTTGTCTTCCGGCATGAGTCCTGCTCGGACGTCGTCAATGCCTAAACGAGCTGCGATTGCTTGCGCCGTTTTCGGATCATCTCCAGTTAGCATTACAGTAGTATCAACACCGATTTCTTTTAATCGTTCCAGAACGGGTTTACTTTCCGTCCGGACAGGATCCGCTACCGCGAATAGACCTGCAAATGCCCCATTTATCACAGCAGCCATCACGGATTTGCCTTCCGTTTGCATGTCTGCCGCTTGTACCTTAGCTGTTTCAGGAAGTTCGGTGAGTTCTTCGATCCAGCGAAGGCTCCCGACAGAAACACTTTTCCCAATTACATCTGCAACGGCTCCTTTGCCTGTGACGGATTGGAAATTTTCCGCTTGTAACACTTTCAGGTTCCTTGCTTCCGACGCATTGACAAGTGCTCGAGCCAGCGGGTGTTGGGAAAGGCGCTCCACTGCCGCTACGGACTCCAGGAGATGCGCTTCCTCTACTCCATTTGCAGTGATGATATCCGTCACTTCCGGATATCCTTTCGTCAACGTACCGGTTTTATCGAATGCAATGGTTTTGATATGCCCCATTTCCTCCAAGTGGACGCCGCCTTTTATGAGCACGCCTTGACGTGCTGCGTTCCCGATCGCGGTGACGATTGCAACGGGAGTGGACACAACGAGAGCACAGGGACAGCCGACAACAAGAACCGCGAGTCCTTGATAAATCCAAGTTTGCCAATCCGCTCCGAGAAGTGGCGGAATCACGGCTGTCAGTGCCGCAATGACGATAATGGCTGGTGTATAGTACTTAGCAAACTTGTCGATGAATTGTTGCGAAGGTGCCTTTTCCGCCTGCGCATCTTCAACTAGATGAATGATTTTAGCAATCGTCGTGTCTTCAACTAATTTTGTAACCGTGACTTCAAGGGATCCTTCCTCATTCAGCGTGCCTGCAAACACATGATCCTCTGATTGCTTAGCGACGGGGACCGATTCACCGGTGATTGCAGCTTGGTTGACTGTTGAATATCCCGAGCGCACGACTCCGTCCATCGCTATTTTTTGCCCTGGCTTGACGATTAAGACATCCCCGATGCGGATCTCTTCAGTCGGCAATTCAAATGTTTCATCATTCCGACGGATGATCGCTGAAGGAGGCGCAATGTCGACCAAGCTGCTTATCGATTGTCGTGCTTTGTTCATGGAATACGATTCAAGTGCTTCACTGATTGCAAACAGGAGCACAACTACAGCGGCCTCGCGCCACTCACCGATGATGGAAGCACCGATAATCGCAATTGTCATAAGTGTGTTCATATCAAATTCAAGACGGACCAGGTTTTTGAGTCCATCGATGAACATCGAAGTTCCCCCGACAACGATGGCTATTGCAAACAAGGAGATAGCCCATATGTTGGTCTCTCCGTATTTAGTAGATGCAAATAAGCCTGCTGCTAGAAATACGAGAGAAATAAGCGAGACGATGTTTTCTTTACGCTTGAAAAACGGTATTTTCCGAATCGGTTTACGCTGGGTTACAGGAACGACCCGAATGCCGTCAAAGGCTCCTGCGGATTCGAGTTCTTCGACTGTAGCGTCTCCTGCAAATGACAATTTACTTGCGCCGAAGTTGACAGCCGCCGCTTCAACGTTAGGAAGACGACTGACGTTTTTTTCGAATTTCATAGCACAATTTGCACAGGTTAAGTTTTCGAGGCGGTATTCAGTCCTGTTCGTTTCAGCCATTCTCTTCACCTTCCATCGTATGTTCATGCGCAATTTTCACGAGTTGTAACACGTGATCATCTGCAAGTGAGTAATAGACCATCTTGCCCCTCCGTTCCGAGCGAGCTAGTCCGTTTTCTTTCAAATATCTTAGATGATGAGAGGCCGTCGCGTTCGATGAGCCAATAATAGCACCGACATCACACACACAGAGCTCGTGTTTCAGTGTTAATGAATATGCGATTTTGAGTCTTGTTTCATCTGCGAGTGCTTTAAAGAGCTGCACCATGTTTCCGACGCGCGGCAATTCTTCCTGGATTTCAATTACGAGCGCATCGTGGATAATCTGTTCATCACACGTATCAACCATTTTCAATTTCTTCCGCCTCCTCATCATTCAAATGTCTGTTTGATTGTAAAGATAGTATATGCGTTATTCTGACGATTTGCAACTACTATCAAACGTTCGTTTGAATGAAGGGCTTTTTGGTCTCTGGTTTCAGCAGTAAACTGCTTCGCAAAGCGAAGCACACCAATTAAATGTTGGTTTTGGTTGGTGAAGTGCACTTGTTGTATGATTTGTGGAATCGCCGGGGATAAAACGCTCTGCACGAGAGGGTGGGTGAGGGGGCTATGAGCACATTTTGAGTTTTATGAGCATTTTACTTGGGTTATGAGCACTATTAACGATTTATGAGCGGATTTCGGGGTTTATGAGCGAATTCTGTGATTTATGATCACCTCTCTTGATTTATGAGCGTTTTTTTAGATTTATGAGCACTCCTCTCTACTGAGGCACTATTTATCGCAAGAAAAAACAGGGGCACCTGGCACCCCTGCTTCATCTGCTTATTTCGCTTCCAACGTCAATACGTGCCCATCTTTCACGTCGCCCTCTAATACAGTTTCATGGAAATCACCGCGGAGCCAATCGTCTGCCTGATCATGGAACCATTGTGACTTCACGTGTCCACTTTGACCAGGGCCGACAATATGGTATGCCTTTGATAGGTCATCCAGATCCGCAACAAAACGCCACGAGGCTCCGTGATTCGCACTGCCATCATCTTTGAACGATGCCGCCTGAACTGTAATTCCCGACCCGCCGACAGGTTGCTTTTCCGGATCCAAGAAGCGTGCTAAAACCGGCGAAGCGCTAGATAATGGATGTGGGAATACAAGCTGATGGAAATCGCCCCACTGCCACTTTTCATAATTATCCCCGTAATCCTCTTTCAAGCTTGCCATCGTTTTTTCAAACGCATCAAATACCCATTGATCGACTCCGCCATACTCCTCCACCCAGGTAGAAGGATCCCCATTATATGCATTGCGTAAAAACTGATCCGTCAATTGCGGCTTTCCTGGCATGAACTCGTAGACGTCTGCTGGCATATCCGAGGCAAACATTGCCACTGGCAGCTGTTTCATGAGCTTATGAAATACAAGAGGCTGCGGTGCATCCACTGAATCCACCTGGTCCCAGTCCTTCAGCTGAGCTAAAATTTCTTTGTAACTCCCTTTCCGGTCCATCTTTTCAATCGAACCGATCAGCGAGTCCAAAAATTCTCCAGCATGTAAATTCTTCTGATCCATCTGTAAGTCCATCATATCGTCCGCTGTAAAATCATCACCTTCGCGAAGTACTTCCGCAATCCGCTCGTAGCGATATGGCTGTGCCCAAAACTTTGTGATGTGATAGGGGTACTTTTCATCCACTACTTCGTTGTTTGCAGTGGCGATGAAACCCTCTTCAGGATTTACAACAGTCGGCAATTCATCGTACGGAACGTAGCCATCCCAACCATATTCAGATGAATTTCCGGGCACTGGAAGCTGGGCGTCACCTTTTTTACGGATTGGAATTTTTCCGTTCGCTTTGAATGCAATTGTGCCGTCCGTTGAAGCGAAGACAAAGTTTTGGGCGGGTGCACTGAATGCCTCCAACGCCGTTTCAAACGACTCCCAATCATCCGCTTTGTTTAAATCCATAATCGCTTCAAGCTCATTGCTCGGCTCGAGTGCAGTCCACTGCATCGAGAACACCGCGTCCGGCTTTTCATCTTTATAAATGACATCTGTAATGATTGGTCCATGCCTGGTGACGATCACTTCGAATGGGACATCCTCTTCATCCTTCACACGGATGGTCTCGTCGCGCACTTCGGCTTGCTCCCATTCGTCATCATATTGGAATTGGGTCGGATCGTCCGGGTTCGGTATTTCAATATAGAGATCCTGGACGTCCGGACCAACGTTGGTTACTCCCCACGCTACTTTTTCGTTATGTCCGAGGATGATGCCCGGAATACCTGCAAAAATGACCCCGCTAACATTCTGTTCTGGCGACTTCAAATGGATTTGGTGCCAAATCGAAGGTGTGCTCAGCCCTAAATGCGGATCATCCGCAAGTAACGGCATACCGGATTTGGTTTTGTCACCTGAGACTACCCAGTTATTGCTCCCATTAAATTCATACGGAAGTAATCCAGGGTCAAACTGTCCTGTAACTTGGACTGGATTTTTCTTATTCGCTTCCATAATGGATTCCGCATTTTCCGGGTAGGTGATGAACAACTCTTGGGCTTTCTCTTCAGAGTATTCATTAAGCGCCCAATGCCGCATCGCTTGCGGCGTCCATTTCCCACCAAGGTCATACGCCATATACTTTCCGATAGTCAGCGAGTCAATAGGAGTCCATGGTTCAGGCTCATAGCCGAGCAGCTTGAATTCATAGGACAACTTCCCATTGTCTTTTACTTCTTCGATGAATTCGTTGACTCCATCTGTGTACCACTCCAACACCTGTTTCGCGTCGTCGCTATAGGTGTCGAATGATTTCTCCGCTGCGTTCCTCAAGCTGAATGTGCGGAACTGTTTGTCAGTGTCGATCGCTTTCGCACCGACCACTTCGGATAACCTGCCGCTCGCCTGCCTACGTGCGAGATCCATTTGAAATAGACGATCTTGCGCATGCACGTAGCCTTGTGCCCGGTACAAATCGGCATCGGACTTTGCATCCAAATGCGGTACACCATTTTCATCCCGAGTTACGGTGACGTTATCGTCCAATACAGAGAGCTGAACATTCCCTTCAATCACTGCTTTCGACTTCCCTATGTAAACGTTTATAAAAATAAGCGCAGCTGCAGCGATCGCAACAAGTGTCGCTAGGATCCATAGAATGACCTTTGCCGGCTTCCCCATTCTCTTTTTATGCTGGGCATGTTTCGCCATGGAACTCTCCTCCATCCCTAATTTTCACAGTACTTAATTTATATTCGTTGCAGCACAATAAAATCCCTTTCAAAATAGAAAGGGATTCAAGACTGTAGACAAAAGGGTTGGGAAACAATTTGATTCCTCCTTTTTGTCTTTTTTGCATCGTTGACTCTGAAAATGAAAGCTAACAGGCCGTTGATCTCCATTCCGGACGGGCGCTTTCCGGGGGCTTGCCCTCAGCCAATCGAACCGCGAAGCGTTCGCTTGGCCGTATTTTAGTGAACTTCGCTAAAATTAAGGCATCATTAATCGTCCTCGCTTTGCTCAGTCCAATTTTTTGGAAACACGTGCTCCTAACGCTTCGCTTTTACTCGCAAAAGCCGTTCTTCGTTACGGCTTTCGCTGATTCCTAGGAGTCGCCGTCCTTCACTTCAACCAATTGAATTTTCCATGAGACATTCACATCTTTCACCCAATGGATAAATGAAGGAAAAATCACTAGCTGCATCTAATTTACGAACCAGGTGGTCTTGCGGAACTACCTGTTCGATCGTAAGCATTTCCATCCGTTCCCGTTCATTAACTTGATTCTTCGTCATCATTTCCATCATCTCATTTGATAGTTGGGAGATCCTGTTGATTGTAGCGGAGAGCGGCGACTCCGGAGGGATCAGCACGAGCTGAAGACCCTGGACTGAGCAAAGCGAAGGAAGCGGCTGAAGCCGTGCCCCTCGGAAAGCGTCCGCTCGCAGCGGAAATCAACTTTTCATTGTTTATTCCATTGAAAAAGAAAAAGACTGTAGGCAAGCCCCATGATTTCTGGAGTATGTCTACAGTCTGAAAATCGTTCAAAAGAAAAAGGGATTCAAGACGTAATTAGGTTATGAAGAAGAAGTTATGAGCGCTCTTCGTCAGGCTTTTTTTTGCTCTCTGTGTCTGGATCGCCATGAATCACTTCATACAGTTCATCTTCCACTGAGATATCGGCAAGTTCCACTTTCGATCGATATGCAGCACGAATGATGAGGTGACCCGCAACTGGTGCCGTGAGGAATACGAACACAATGCCTAGCAACACACGGACGCTGACAAAATGGTCATGGAACAAGAAGTATAGGAACACGCCGATCAGCGTCAATAAGACAGACAGTGTGGAACTTTTTGTCGCTGCGTGCGAGCGTGTGTAGACATCAGGCAATCGAATGAGTCCGAACACACTGATGACACTAAAAATACTTCCGAAGAGGATAAGCAGGGCGCCGATGAATTCACCGATCTCGTTTTCGTTCAACGATAACCCCCCTCTCGATATACTTGGAAAAGGCGATTGTGCTGATGAAAGACAGAATTCCAAGAATCAGGATGACTTCCAAATATGCTTTCGTTCCGTTCACAATCGAAACGACCCCGATTGTGGCGAGCAGATTCACGCCGATGACATCCATCGCAATGACTCTGTCCGGCATGGAGGGACCGATGATGAGTCGGAGAACGGCGATCGCAATTGTTACCGCAAACAGCACAACGGATATCGCTAGCATGATCTCTATCATTATCGGGTCACCTCCATAATCGCTTTTTCGAAGTTCTTCAATTGTTTGATCAACCCATCGCGGGATTCTTGTACGTCCATCGCATGGATGTACAACGCATCACTTTCCGGTGTCACTTCCATAACGACAGAACCAGGTGTCAATGTCAGCAGCATCGAAAGCATCGTAATTTCCACATCACTGCGCAATATGGTTTCGTACTTGAAGATTCCTGGTTCAATCTTCAAACGCGGGCTCAATATCTGACGCAAAACAACCGTACTCGATTGAATCAGTTCCCAGACAAATATGAAGAATAATCTCACGACCGCATACACGCGCCGTAAATAGAAGCGTGTGCCGAAAAAACGGTGCATGAAGAACAGGATTCCGATTCCTACGAGAAAGCCTGCGTAGAACGTGGAAAAACGCAATTCGTCTTCATCGATGAGCAGCATCCATAGAAATGCAATGAACAAGTTCAATAACAGTTGACCAGGCATTTTTCCGTCCCCTTTCCTCAGCGTCAGTTTCTCAGCAGCGCTTCTTTATCCAATACAGCATCAATATACGACTGCGGGTCGACCAACGTCGCCGCCGCGTCATTCACAAATGGTGCGAGCCAGTCCGCGCCAATCCCGATTGCGAGCGTCAAGGCTCCCAGTATCACGATGGGCAGCAGCGTCCGTTTCTTCAGCACGACTTGTTCTTCACTTCCGATGATCGCCTCCCCCATGAAACAATTGAGGAAAATTCTCAATAACGAATACAATACGAACAAACTCGACACAAACGCTAAAGTCAGCAACACATACGTTTCGGCTTCGATCAGTCCTTCACCAAGCAGCACTTTCCCTATGAACCCGCTGAACGGTGGAATCCCTGTGAGCGATAACATGGCAACAAAGAATAGCCAGCCGAGTGCTGGATAGTTCCGTAACAAGCCACTGATTTCCTCGATTTTCGCTTTCCCTGTCAATGAGATCATCAATCCGCCCGCTAGAAACAGCATCGCTTTTACGACCATGTCATGTAACACATAGTAGATCGAACCTTGCAGCGCAACCTCATTTCCGGCAGCAAGCCCAACGAGGATGAACCCTACTGCAATGACAACGTTATAAGCGATAATCTGCCGGATATCCGTGGAAGAAAGTGCACCGATGCTCCCGCCAATCAATGTCAGTGCAGCCATGATTCCGATAATCGTCTGCGTAATCTCAGGTGAATGGTGGAACACGAGTGTGAATATGCGTATCAGTGCGTAAATCCCGACTTTCGTGAGCAATGCGCCGAACAAAGCCGCAATTGCTGCAGGCGGCGCGCTGTAGGAACCGGGCAGCCAGAAATACAGCAGCAATCCAGCTTTTAAACTGAAGACGAGTAAGAAAATCAGACTAATCACCGTCAGCACAGGACCTTGCCCATTTTCCGTCACACGTACTGCTAATTGCGCCATGTTAAGCGTCCCAGTTGCGCCATACAAATACGCAATCGCGAGCAGGAAAAACCATGACGCTAACACATTAATCGTAATATAGGTGAATGCTTCAACGAGTTGGACTTTTCGTCCCCCAAGTATGAGGAGTGCGTACGATGCAAGCAGCATCACTTCAAAACAGACGAACAAGTTGAAGATGTCACCTGTTAAAAACGAGCCGTTGACGCCCGCTAGCAAGAACAGGATTAGCGGATAGACATACATCTTCTCGTACGCTTCTCCAATCGTTGAAAACGCGTATAGTAAAATAATATTGGTGACTGTTGCAGCAGCCGTAACTAATAACAACGCGAACGAATCTCCGACAAATAGGATGCCATATGGGGGTTCCCAACCGCCAAAATCCAATCGTAAAATCCCTTCAGATTGTACCCGCAGCAACAAGTGCACACCGATTCCAGCAGAACTCGCAGTTGCTAAGAAGCTCAGTGCTCGCTGCAAAACGAACGAATTGCGGAAGAATGTCAGCACGATTGCAGTGAGCAGCGGAATGAGGACAGGCAATACGAGTGCATTATTCATCTAACTCTCTCCTTACGTCATCCAAATTATCAGCACCCGTTTCCCGGTAAATCCGGTATGCGAGTACCAGGAGAAAAGCAGTGACGGCAAAGCTGATCACGATTGCTGTCAAGATGAGCGCTTGAGGAAGCGCGTCGGTGTACGTCGATCCTTCTTCCGTCAGTAAAGGCGCTCCCCCCTTTTTCAAACCGCCCATTGCCAGGATCAGTAAGTGAATCGCGTGAGAGAGAATGGCAGTCCCTAAAATAATCCGCACAAAATTTCGCGACAGCAGTAAATAGACCGCTACCATGACGAGAACGCCTACCAGTAATGTAATTAAGGTCTCCATTCAACTCACATCCTCACTAATCGTCAACAGAATCGTCACGACAACGCCGACCACGGTTAGCGCTACACCCGCTTCAAATATTAGCACCGTCGAGAGCTCTGTCACTCCAAACACCGGCAGCGCAAATTCCCCTTTTTCTTGAGTCAAGAATTGCTTACTGAACAGCATGGAAATTGCACTGCTTGCTACCGCTAGAAACACACCGAGTCCAGCAATTTTCTTGAAATCGAATGGAATCCCTTTGTGCACGGTTTCAATATCGTATGTCATATACAGCAACAGTAACGCCGAGGCGAGCACAAGCCCTCCCGAGAATCCGCCACCCGGATCGTTATGCCCGGATATGAAGAGCTCGACACCGAACGTCAAGATGATGAACACGACGATTTTCGTGACGGTGCGCAAGATGACGTCATTGATTTTCATTGCCGTCACCGTCCTTTTTTACTTTCAATTTGATCAATACATAAACACCAAGCCCGCCGATCAGCAGGACGACCACTTCGAGCATCGTATCGAACGCTCGGAAGTCCCCTAAAATCGCGTTGACGATATTGCCTCCACCTGTGAGCGTCTTCGCGTCTTCAAAATAGTTGGAAATCGGATCGAACAACCGATTCCCTTGTACGATAAGTGCTGTGATAATGACGATCAGTCCTGTAGCGATTGCGATGAATGCATTCAAAGCCTTCACTGGACGGCGAGGCCGCTCTTTCTTCCAATCCGGCATGAACCGGAATGTGAGCAGGAACAGCACAGTCGTCACTGTTTCCACGACAATTTGAGTGAGCGCCAAATCAGGTGCTCTCAAAACGACGAACAGAAAGGCAACTGTAAATCCGAGGACACCATTCAGTAGAATCGCGACCAATCGTGAATTCACAAAAACAATGGTAATAGCTGCGGCCATCATGACAATCACGAGGACGTATTCATTGACCGTCACGATTGCGTCCTCCGAAAAGCTGAACGCGAGACGCCAAACAAAACTCAATGCAATCCCCATCATCGTAATGAAAAACAGGAAAATATACGTAAAGTAACGATGCAAATGCCCCGTCATGTACTTATTGGTCAAGTGATAGGAATTTCCTTCCAGTTGCATCAGCAATATTGTATAGATGCTGTCAATCTTCCAACTGAACGGAGCAATCGTATAGATTCTTCTCCATTGTCGTAAGAAAATGTAGAGAATCGCACCAACCAGAATGATTCCAATCGTCATCCACAGGGCTGGACTGAAACCATGCCACGCAGCAATGTGCGGCACAAGTAGTTCAGAATCGCCAAGTGACGGAAAAACTGCCGCCATGGCTGGTTTCAAAATCCATTTCCCTAGTACGTTAGGGAAAAAGAATAACCCTACAATCAAAACCCCTAAAACGGCTGGTGCAACAAGCATCCCGTAGTGCGGATCGTGTGCGCCGCGATCGACCCATGCCGGCTGTTGCTGCTGGCGGCCGAAAAACGTTTGGAAGACGATAATCATGCAGTAAACAAATGTGAAAATGCTTGCTATCCATGCGACAATCGGAATCCAGACATCGACTCCTGGCAATCCTAAATGCTGCACAGCAAGACTCGCTTCCAAAAAGAGTTCCTTACTTAAGAAGCCATTAAAAGGCGGCAATCCTGCCATTGAAAAGCTGCCTGCGAGCGCAATCGTGAAAGTGATTGGCATGAAAATCGCGAGTCCTCCCAGTTTCCGGATATCACGCGTCCCCAGTTCATGGTCTACGATTCCGATAATCATGAACAACGCACCTTTGAATGTGGAGTGGTTGATCAAATGGAAGAGTCCTGCAAAAGCAGCAGCGGTATAGATGGTTTTGTCCAACCCAGGTATGTCCAGCATGGCTGCTGAACCGATTCCGAGTAAACTCATGATCAGACCAAGCTGACTGATTGTTGAATAGGCGAGGAGCGCTTTCAAGTCGTTTTGGCGGACCGCGTTGAACGAACCCCATAACAACGTCAGCAATCCGACGAACGTCACCGAATAGAACCATACTTCACTTCCACCGAATACCGGGATGAAGCGAGCGACAAGGTAGATCCCCGCCTTGACCATCGTGGCTGAGTGTAAGTAAGCGCTGACCGGCGTCGGTGCTTCCATAGCATCCGGAAGCCATATATGGAACGGGAATTGAGCGGATTTCGTAAATGCGCCAAGCAGAATGAGGAGCATCGCTGGGATGAAAAGATCGTACGAAGGCAGCATTTCAGCCATTCCAATCATCTCTTGGATACTATAGGTCCCCGTCATTTGGTGCAGCATAAGAAAACCGACAAGCATGCCGATTCCGCCTGTCACTGTGATGAGCATGGCCTTCTTCGCACCCGCACGGGAATTTTTACGTTGGTGCCAAAAAGCGATAAGCAGGAATGATGAAACACTCGTTAACTCCCAAAATACGTAAAGTACCAGTATGTTATCTGAAAAGACAACACCGAGCATGGAACCCATGAACAGCAATAAATACATATAAAAGCGACCGAGTGCTTCTCGTTCTGATAGATAGTAAATGGAGTACATGACAACGAGCGTTCCCATGCCAGTGATGAGCAATCCTAGAATCATACTAAGGCCATCTAAGTGAGTGGTGAAGTGGATATTTGCGGCGTTCAACCATCGGATGGTGTGGAATAGATCCCCTCCTGAAGCGAGATTCGGAATCTGGAGACTCAGAATGACAAACAAAATCAAGGGCACCGGTAAGACCATCCAACCGATATTCTTACTGCGTACATATGTATAAAGAAACGGAACAAAAAGCGATGCCAGAAACGGCACCATAATAAGTATGGGTATCATCATTTCGTCGTACCCCCCAATCAAAAAGATAACACGGGTCCTATCATCAGAGTCTTCTAACGGATGGTCAAAGCTTGGAAAGTCGCAGCAATAATTGTACGGGGTTTTCAAGAATCCGCAGAAAAGTTTCCATGACGGCTTGACGCGGATCGAAAAGCCGGCGATAATGAGTGCCATGTGAGAACAGTGAACAAGCCTGAAACTATCTTTTAGTTTCAGGACTAACGTTCAAACGATGGCGGTTGTGTTTTGGTTTCAACCTAAAGTATACACAATATTTAAGTCAAGCGCACTTGAAGCGATGCAGACGCGTGTGAGACCGTCCAGTATTCAGCTTCTAGGGAGGTGGAGGACTACATGGGAAAAGTGAAAGGACGCATGGATGAAAGTATTCTCGTCTGTGTGTATTACGGACCGAACGGAGAGCGGCTCATCCGCCGGGGGCATCAGATGGCAAGCGCTATGGACTGCCCTCTATACATCTTAACAGTCGATCCACGGCCGTTAGATGATATGGATGCAGACAAATCGGATTACATTGACAGATGGCGTGAACTTGCAGACCAATTGGAAGCAGATGAATTCATCGTACGTGATAACGAAAGCAGACCCACCGCAAAAGTGATCAAACAAGTTGCGCATGACCGGAATGTGACTCAAATCATCATCGGTCAAACCGCGCAAAGCCGTTGGGAAGAAATTACGAAAGGCTCGTTCATGAACGTCTTGTTGCGTGAAATCACGTTTGTCGATTTCCACGTCGTATCGGTTGCACGTTCCATTAAGCATGACGTTGAAGGATTGTTCGAAAAAGGATTGCGAGCCTATCTGACGGATGATGGGGAAGGATTCCGTATCACGTTCAATTATACAAAGGATGCCCGATTCGAAGGGATCTTCTTTAAAGAGACCGGAACAGATTTCAATAATGGCATCTTCAAATTCATGCATGACGGAAAGATGTGCCAGGTGAGAATTACAGATGACCGCGTGGAGGATCCGTCTCTTGTCAGTTGTAAGATTGATGTATAAATACAAATAAAAGCAGAGAGTGCCAATGCGCTCCCTGCTTTTTGTTTTGCTGCTATCGGTTGCTTACTCCGCTGGTTCCCCGACAATTTTCACTTCACGCTCGAGGTCTACACCGAAACGTTTTTTCACTTCTGCTTGAACCATTTCAATGGTCCGAATGTAATCAGTGGCAGTTGCGTGGTTTTTGTTGATGATGAACCCCGCATGTTTGGTTGAGACTTCAGCTCCACCGATTCCTTTTCCTTGAAGTCCGCTCTCCTGTATCAGTTTCCCAGCAAAATACCCAGGAGGGCGTTTAAATACGCTCCCTGCAGATGGATACTCGAGAGGTTGCTTCGATTCACGCAAAAATGTCAATTCGGCCACTTTCGCATCAATCGTCTCCTGGTCACCACGTTGCAAATCGAAGTCCGAAGACACAACAAAATATCCTTCGTCCGCGATAATGCTTTTACGATATCCGAGTCCAAGATCCTCTTTCGTTAATACAAAGAGTTCCCCTTTTCGATTCATGAGGGTAGACTTCACGATGACGTCTTTAATCTCCCCGCCATATGCTCCGGCATTCATCGCCATTGCGCCTCCGACAGAACCCGGGATTCCACAAGCGAATTCAAATCCAGTCAGTCCCGCGGCAGCAGCTGCTTTGGATACATCGATAATATGTGCACCAGCTTCAGCATGGACGTGTGTTCCGTCCACAGTAATGACATCCAATCTTACAGGATGCAATACGATACCGCGAACTCCGCCATCGCGAACCACCATGTTGGATCCATTTCCAAGTAACAATAACGGGATGTCGTGTTCATATGCGTACCGGACAGTGGTTTGCATTTCACCAACCGTTTCAGGAATCACGAGTAAATCCGCATGTCCGCCTAATTCTGTCTTTGTATAATTTGAAAGGGATTCATCCAGCAAAAGCTGCCCTTTAGTAATCGTTGTTTTTAAATCAGTGAGCCATTGTTGCTTAGCCATTCTACTCAACCCTTTCGAATGTACGTACCACTCTAACAGTATGCTGTGAATCTAGTGTTTTGACAAGAGGTACGGACATGTTTTTCGTATAGTTCCAGTTTACTCGTTCCCCATGAACATTTGAGAAGAATCCGTGTATTTTTGAAGTCATTTGTTAAATCCCATAATTTCTGGCGATGATGGACTTAAGTGAACTTACAGAACACGGAGGGAAATCATGATGTTGAACTCACTATGGCTTGAAACAGCCTATCCTCGCGAAACCTATCTCCCCCCCTCTTCAGATACGACATGTGATGTTTGTATTATAGGGGGAGGATTATGCGGTCTCACCGCAGCGTATTTGTTAGCAAAATCCGGTAAGAAAGTGTTGTTGCTTGAAAAAGATCGAATTCTTGAAGGAGCCTCCGGAAATACGACCGGGAAACTGACAACGCAGCATGATTTAGTCTATGCAGACATACTGAAGACATTCGGCGCGGAATCCGCAAAAGTCTATTATAAGACGAACGATCAGGCGATTCGGTTCGCACAGTCCATCGCTGAAGGTGACGAACTTCGTCCATCGAATTCCGTATTGTTTGCACGCACCGCCATAGGAGTGGACGCTTTAAGGAAAGAGGCGGATGCCTATGAAACGCTTGGCATCCCATTTGATAGGCGGTTAAATTGTGAATTACCCATCACTGTTAAAGAAACACTCACGTTAAGTGACCAAGCTCAACTCCATCCTGTTCGATTTGGTCAGCATATTGCCAAACTTGCTGTTTCTGAAGGGGCGCAACTGTGCGAGAAATCGGATGTCCGGTCTATGAACTTGAAAAACAAATCCTTGCAACTTGCATCCGGCATTGTCATCACCTTTGACGAACTGCTGTTATGTACGCATTACCCAATAGAAGCGCTCCGCGGCATGAACATTATGAAACTGGAAGTAAAACGTTCCTATCTGCTTTCCGCTCCTGCTGATATGCCGTTGCAAAGCCAGTACTTATCTGTGGATGAACCGAAACGTTCGATTCGCACTGTATTCATCGACGGACGTCCTCACTTTTTACTCGGGGGTGAAGACCATAAGGCAGGTGTCACGGGCGATACCGACCTCAACTACAACCGACTTGCTGAAGAACTGCAATCCGTCTATCATCTCGGGGAACCGATCCATAGCTGGTCTGCGCAAGACCCCTCCACTCCGGATCTCATACCTTATGCAGGACCGATTTCGGCCGCGATGCCCTATGTTCATATATGTACAGGTTTCCGTAAATGGGGAATGACGAATTCCCTCGCAGCTGCCCAAATCGTCACAGACCAGATCACAGGTCAACCGAACCCTGCCATCGCGCTATACTCACCCGATCGTACAGGGTTTGGAACACTGTTGCTACAGGCTTTGAAAACGACCGGGTTTGTATTGAAGGAATTCACAGGTGGTCATTTGACTCGAACGGATGCACCCATTTGCACCCATATGGGTTGCCGCACCCGGTGGAACAAAGGGGACGAAACTTGGGATTGCCCGTGCCACGGGTCCCGTTTCAGAAAAGATGGCTCTGTATTGGAAGGTCCAGCCACACGCCCGCTCGACCTGAAGGAGTAACGAGTCACTATTGTGCTGACTTTATAGAAGCAGCAGGATGAGGTGCGGAATCGAAAGAATCAAGAAATTATCCGTAATCCGGACCCCATGGAACAAGTACTCCCTGCTAAAAAAGCTGCCGGATGAGTGAGCACAACACTCATCCGGCAGCTTTTCGTCATTATTATTTAAATGCTTCCGTCAAAACTGGAACAATTTGCTTCTTACGCGACACAATTCCTTTCAAAATCGCCATGTCATTCGCTGGGACTACTTTAAACGCCGACATAGCAGAGAATGCCTTTTCACCAACTGCAATTGCAATTGAATCGTTGTTAATAATATCCGTGATGACAAATAAGAATAAATCAAGCTTCTTCACAGATACTACTTTCGTCAGCAACTCTGTCAACTCCACTTTGCGATTCAATACATCATTCAAATCCACCGCATTGACTTGCGCGATTTCCATTGTCACATCTCCGACTTCAAACGTCTTCGCGTCGAGTGATATGAGTTCTTCCAACGTTTTGCTGCTAAGATCAGCACCTGCTTTCAGCATGTCCAATCCGTAAACACTTGGATCCACACCAGCGATTTCTGCAAGTTCATCGGCTGCTTTACGGTCCTCTTCAGTAAACGTTGGTGACTTGAACAACAACGAATCGGAAATGATAGCCGACAGCATGAGTCCTGCAATGTTTTTCGGGATCGCTACGCCGTGTTCTTTAAACAACTTGTTTAAAATTGTTGCCGTGCAGCCAACCGGCTCCGCACGGTAGTAAAGCGGATCACTCGTTTGGAAGTTTGCAATCCGATGATGGTCGATGACTTCAAGAACTCGCACGTCTTCAATGTCATCCACACTTTGCTGTTTTTCGTTATGATCGACCAAAATGACTTGCGTCGCTTCTGCCGCCGCTCGGTCGATTTGTCGCGGTGCTTCAAAACCGAACGTTTCCAATGCAAACGCTGTCTCTTCAGAAATACTGCCAAGTCTTACAGCTTCTGTGTCCCACCCGATTTGTTGTTTCAAATATGCATATGTAATCGCTGATGCGATTGAATCCGTATCGGGATTTTTGTGACCAAATACAAGTACTTTGTTCATAAGTGAATTCCTCCTAATTTGTTTACCTATCGCCGCATTCTTATCTTACCATCACGACAACGATGGCGGAAACAGAAGCATACGGATTTCGTCTTTATTTTGCACAAAATCTGCTATCGTATACCGGTCCAATATCGCCAAATATGCTTGCAACGCTTCCTGCAAGACTCCTTTCAGCCTACAGGCGGGCGCGAGCACACACTGATTCGATTCCCGATTGAAGCATTCCACCAATTGAAAGTCATCTTCCGTCTTCCGAACAACGTTGCCTACATTAATCTGTTCAGGACGGACTTTCAAACGGATCCCGCCTCCCCTGCCACGGACTGTTTCAATGAAGTCTGCCTTGCCGAGTTCATGCACGACTTTTGTTAAATGATTTTTTGAAATCATGAATGCTCCGGATATTTCTGCTACGGTTGATAGTTCGCCTTCTGGCTTAGCAGCCAAAAAAATCAAAACACGCAACGAGTAGTCTGTATAGAGCGTCAACCTCATCTCGTTCACCATTCCTTCTTTAAAATCGTGCTTTTTTGTCCATTCATTGAATGAAATGTGACTAAAATCCGAACTGTCTTTAAAGATGTATTTTTTATATAGCTTTTTGAATTCATTAGGATTATGCTTTACTCATCAACTACGAGAGGTCGTGTCAATTATGTTATCCCAAGAAAAAATTGATATTATTAAATCCACTGTACCTGTTCTCGAACAGCATGGCAAAACAATTACAACTGTGTTCTACAAAAATATGTTTGAGGCGCATCCTGAGCTGTTGAACGTATTCAATCATGTCAACCAAGCGCAAGGACGTCAACAGACTGCACTTGCAAATACTGTACTTGCAGCCGCAAAACATATCGACAACTTAGGAGCGATCATTCCAGCGGTTGTCCAAATCGCCAATAAGCACGTATCACTCGGTATTGTTCCAGAACAATATCCAATTGTCGGAAAATACCTTCTTGGTGCCATTAAAGAAGTACTCGGAGATGCAGCAACTCCCGAAATTCTTGGGGCATGGGAAGAAGCGTACGGCATAATCGCTGATGCATTCATAGGTGTAGAAAAATCCATGTATGACGAGATGGAAGCTGAAGAAGGCGGCTGGAAATTGTTCAAAGGATTTGTCCTTGCTGATAAAATCAAAGAAAGTGAAGTAATTACATCTTTCTACTTTAAACCAGTCGATGGCGGTAAAGTACCAACCTACAAACCAGGACAGTACATCAGTATCAAACTTGAAATTCCAGGCGAAAAAAATACGTTAATCCGCCAATATAGCCTTTCCCAAGCGCCGAACGGTGAATCATTCCGCATCTCTGTTAAACGTGAAGGTGAAAACAACCCGAACGGGAAAGCATCCGTCTTCCTTCATGATCAGCTGAACGTGGGAGATATCGTTGAACTTAGCGCACCAGCAGGTGACTTCTACCTGGACATAGAGAACGCTGCACCTGTCACATTAATCAGTGGCGGGGTCGGAGTGACTCCAATGATGGCGATGTACGAAACCATTGCCACTACTACACCGGAACGCCCTGTAGCATTCCTGCACTCAGCTCGGACTCGCAGCCACCAAGCATTCGACAAAGTCGTTCGCGAAATGGACGAATCTCTTGCAACTTCCAGCTATGCAGCGCTTTACTCTGAAGAAGGTGACGGGTTCATCAACCGTGAATTCCTTGAGAAGAACGTTCTGTCCGGCAGCGACGTTTACGTTTGCGGCCCGACTCCATTCATGCAAGCAGTGATTAGTGAACTGTATGCAATGGGAATTGACAAAGAAAAAGTACACTTTGAATTCTTCGGTCCCGCTGTACAACTTGAACTAGCACACGCTTAAAAAACGAAAACAAGCCGTCATCGGTTACGCGATGACGGCTTGTTTTCGTTTCTACTTGGAACTTCTTAACGCTTTTTCAGGCAATCTGAATGAGGCGATCAACAGTGTCAACATGAGGAATAATCCAATATATCCTATGAATGGATAGAGGAAGTCCAGTAACGCAGAGAATCCGAAGAAACTTAAGCCGAATCCGACTATAAGAACACCAAAAACGAATATCCGGAATCTCTGTGTACCACGGCGTACAAATCGTGCACCGAAGGAGTAGAACATACTGACTGCCGTATTGAAAATCATGCCATATAGGACAACCGCCATGAGAATGGCAAGAATCGGCGAGATGTCATTGATGATTGCAAGCATCGGTAAATCTGCATCTTTCACTACATCGATTTTCGAGAAAATGGCTAAGTGACTGAGCAAAATCATAATACCAAGCCCAAGTCCCCCAACAAGTCCCCCGAGAGCAGCCGCTTTTTCATCCTTTTCGGCCCCTCCCATAACGAGGGACATGGACGCGCCGACAGCAATATTGAACGATACGTAGTTAATCGCCGAAACCCACCAATTTGGCAATGGTGTTTGAATGGAGGTCGCTACACTGTTCAGGCTCGAGAACGAATCCGACATGTTCGTGAGGCAATAGACCGAGACGATGATGACTGCGAGTATGAGGAATGGTGTCACACTTCCGATTACAGCCACAACGCGGTCTACATTCAATAATACTGTTAAAAAAACCAGAACGACCAGGAGCAGGCTTCCTATGAAAGGAGGTAATCCAAATTGCTGATTCAAGTTGGAACCTGCCCCTGCAATCATGACAACGCCTACAGAAAATAATGTGATGACAATCACCGCATCGACTATTATCCCAAGGTATTTCCCACTGATTTTATAGACGGCCTCTTTATGAGAGGTGGTTTGCATCCGGCTCCCGATGCGAGTCAGGACCATGCCGAAATACGCAAACAGGACAGTCGACACGATACCCCCTATGATTCCTAGCAATCCGAAACTTGTAAAATATTGAACAATCTCTTTCCCCGAAGCAAAACCGGCTCCGACGATAATCCCTATAAAAGCGCTAGCCATCTTTAAAACTTTCAAGCATCTTCCCCCTAATTTGTAAACACGTTGGAACAAACGGTTTATTTCCTTCTCTTCAAATCTTCTGAAATCTCTTCAAGGATTCCTTCCAACCTTTTCAGCCTAGCTGAATTGTCGATTGCATTCCGTACGACAAAGTAGAGCATAAACGAAAACAGAACGAAGGTGATGACAAGCACCAAAAGCCATTCTCCCAATGATTCCGCCTCCTGTCTTGCCACTTTTCAGGCTATTCTAGCTATGTATATTGCTTCGTTTAATTTACCACTCCTTTAAAGCGTTTTCAACTCAGTTAAAAGAAGACCCGCAAAGGGGTCTTCTCATGAGTACTTCTAATTTGACTAATTATGCTTCGAGCAGCTTGAGTGCTTCGCGATTGAAAGCAGGGATATCTTCCGGCTGACGGCTAGTGACAAGTTGGTTCTGACAGACCACGACTTCTTTGTCATGGAATTTAGTACCTGCATATTCCATGTCAACACGGATCGATTTATATCCTGTCGCGTCACGACCTTCCAGTGCTTTTGCGGTAATCAGCAGCTGTGGTCCATGACAAATTGCAAATACAGGTTTGTCTGCGTCCATAAAGGCTTTCGCAAAGTTGACGAAACGCTCATCTGCACGTAGCTGGTCCGGAGAGAATCCACCCGGGATGAACAACGCATCGAAATCTTCCGGCTTCACTTCGTTAATTCCCTTATCGATTCTGACAGGCGTACCCTTTTTCATGCCTTTGACGACAGTGCCTGCTTCCATTTCTATAGTAACGATTTCATGGCCAGCATCTTGGAAGGCCTTCGCTGGATCTGAGTACTCTGAGTCCTCGAACATATTCGTAAGTACAGTTGCAATCTTAGCCATTTTCACATGCACTCCTTTTGAATTGTTAAGTATTGTTGTACCTTCATTAGTTTCCACGTCTTTGCCAAAACTAAACCTATGGACGGAATTTAGAAACAAATGCATTGTCTTTTTCGTAAAAGCGCCAAGGATAGTGGACAGCTTCACCTGCATTTGCAATACCGATACGAGGACTTGTGGCAACTTCCCCCACGGCTTCCGACTTTGCGATGAATAATGGGCGATTTGTCCAATGATGACCATAATAATTCATCGTAATTCCAAGTGCTTTGGACAATTTCCCTGGTCCGTTTGTCCAATCTTTCATGGCAAGCTTTTCTCCTCTTCGTTCGCGCATGAATTCCAATCCTTCGACCGGTTCACCGGCACGAATGAGAATCGCATGCGGAGTTCCAACCGGTCCGCAGACGACATTCATTAACGTATGGGTGTGCATTTGATACGTATACACGCTTCCTGGCTCCCCAAACATCACTTCCGTTCGTTTGGTTCTCCGATTTCGAAAGCTATGTGCAGCTTGGTCTTCCGCTCCATGATAGGCTTCCGTTTCTACAATTCTTGCGATGACAGGACCTGTCGGGAGTTCGTGGACAATCAGCTGTCCAATCAAGTCTTGGGCAAGTTCCAGTACCGGCTTTTCAAAAAAGCTTTTCTCAACTGGCTGATGGATAGTGCATTCCTCCTTTTGTTCAACAGCTGCGAATTCCTAAAGAATGGATCTGCCGGTTGAAATTTTTTATATGTATTTTAAGGTCTACCCAAGTTTCATTGTTCGCAATCCATCATTGGTAACAAATGGAGCAATCGAAATAGGACCTTCCTAAACGAAAGGCCCTCTCCACTTATACGAGTCGATTCTCAGCGAGTCCTTGACCCGCGGCAAACTCTTCATACATCTTATGTGTTTTCAATAATTCCTGATGCGTTCCAATTCCCGTAATGACACCCTTCTCCAAAAAGATTAATTGGTCCGCATCGATTACAGTCGACAATCTGTGCGCAATAATCAGTGTCGTACGACCTTCCATTAGTCGCTGAAGCGCTTCCTGTACATGTGTTTCAGAACCACTATCCAAGTTCGACGTCGCTTCGTCCAGTAAAAGGATGGATGGATTGTGCAACAGCGCACGAGCGATTGCAATCCTTTGTCGTTGACCACCTGAGAGCTTCATGCCACGTTCTCCAACAAGCGTGTCGAAACCATCTTCCATCTCTTCGATGAATCCAAGTGCATTTGCCGCCGATGCAGCATTCCGGATTTTTTCAATCGACGGACGCTCCGGCAGTCCATAAGCGATGTTGTCGACAATCGTTCCGCTCAGCAAAGGACTCTCCTGTGAGACATATCCGATTCGTCCGCGCCAATCCGATAGTTCAATCTCGTCAACAGGTCGTTCTCCAAGATATATTTTCCCTGACATCGGTTTGTAAAATCGTTCAATCAGGGAAAACAAAGTCGTTTTCCCGCCTCCGCTCGGGCCCACAAAAGCCGTAACAGTTCCAGGAACAGCTCGGAACGTCACGTTTTTCAAAATGGGCTTTTCGCTTTCGTAAGCAAACGACACGTCTTCAAATGCGAGTACAGATTCAAGGTCTCCTGTTACCCCTGCAGTCCGCTCACTGTCCATTCCAAGGATTTGTTGGATACGTTCCGTGGCTCCGACCGCTTTCTGGAATACTGTAAAAACTTGAGCCATTTGCGCAAACGGAACAATGATCTGGAACATAAGGAAAATGATCGCGACGAGTGTTCCGGCGGATAAAGTGCCTTTTGACACTTGAGCACCGCCATAGCCCAAAATTGCCACTAAAATCCCCATCATGATCAGCGTCATAACCGGCGATATGACCGCTTGGATTTTTGCTTCGCGCAGTCCAAAACCGAACAACGAACGAATCGCGACGGATCCTTTTTCTTGTTCATACGGTTCTGCCCGATATGCTTTCACAAGACGGATGTCTCCAAGTACACGGCCTAAGAGCCCTGAGAACTTCGCCATTTCAGCTTGAGTCGCTTTGGCGATTTTATGCATCACCCGGCCTAACGGGAAAATGATCGCCATACTGATCGGAATGCTAATGAGCATGATGAGGGTCATCTTCCAGTCGAGGTACAGAAGAATCGCGATTGCTCCAATGATGGAAATGATGCCAGTAATGAGCGACACCAAATGATCAGCAACCAGCTGCTTCAAAATCGTTGTATCTTGTGTAATCCGGCTCATCGTTTCCCCGGTTTCGGTTTCATCATAATAAGGGACAGGTAACCGGAGCACTTTGCCCCAGAGTCGTGTCCTCAAGTCCGCAACAATCGTTTCTCCGATATAGGCAAGCATGTAGTAGGATACCCCGCCTAGCAGTGCCTGGATGACAAATACAGCTAATAGGAAAACAGCTGTTTTCCAATTGAATAACTCACTTGTCAATGAGTCGACGAGCTGTTTCGTCACTAGAGGGACTGCAAGACTTGCTAGCGTTGAAAAAAGCGCCAACACTAGAGCTGCCACTGTGACCCCCTTCGGCCAGTCCAACTGCTTCAGTAAGCTGACAAACTCTTTCAATGACCCTTTCGTCCGTTTTGTTTTTTGAGCCGCATCCGCGTTAAGTCCCATTCGTATTCCTGCTTTCAATTATAGTTTGCCCGGTCTCATCAGGGGATTTCAGTTCGTTTTGCCCTCCAAGGATCCGACCGATTTCCAGCCAATCCGATTCTAAAGAAGGACGATGGGAAGGACGATAAAAGATGGATGCCGGATGAAAAGTGGGGACGATTGTATACGACTCTTCCGTCCACCCGTAATCCGTGTCTTCCAAATCACGCAAAAAACGCACGGGCTGGTTGATCAGCTTTCCATGCAGCTCTGTCACTTTCGCATGCTTGCCGATCAGTCTCTGTAACCCCACGTTACCAAGTGTAACAATCAGTTCCGGTTGGACATTCGCGATTTCAAAATCGAGAACGGGTGCATGCGCAAGGATTTCGTGTTTCGTCGGGGGACGATTGTATTTGCGTTCCGTGAACGTGCCATCCCGTTCTTTCCGATGACCATAGCGGTAGGGGCGGCTTCGTACGGCACTCGTTATGTAGACGTCTTCTCTCGTGAGTCCGATGGAAGCAAGTGATTTCATAAGTTCCTTCCCTGCCCTGCCCGTAAAGGGGATGCCCCCTAGCGCTTCCGTCTCCCCAGGTGCTTCACCGATCAGCATCAGCTTCGGATGACGCGGGCCTTCGCCATAGACAAATCCTTCTACTGGAAACCCTTCAATACGTTTTTTTCCGAGTTCTGCGACAAACTCAGGAATCTTGAATGGATGCCTCTCCTTCATAATCATCACCTCGTCCTTTGCTCCATATACTCATTGCAACAGGTACTCCGGATAACTCTTATATTTATACGGTTCTCATCCGGAAACGTTTCACGTGTCAGTTCAAAACCTCATCCATCGTGTAAGCAATCCGGATTCTTTTAGGTGCCAAAAAGATTTCGTGGCTGCAAACGCCATGCCCTCCTAAAAAAAACTCGGTCTCTTGATGTCTCGATGCAATAGCTTCCAGCTTTTCAAACAGCTGCGGATCCCGTTCAAACGGAAGTGTAGTAGTCGCTGACAAAAGCAACTTTTCCGGTTTCAGCCGCTGCACTAAGTATTCAATGGAGGTCAGCTTAGGGGAAGGGCCAGCTGCAATCGTTTGCCAGCCGTGCATCATCGCTTGCAGCAAAATGATATGCAATGGGATTTCATGTGTTTCGTTAGGCAAGCAGCTCCCAAGAATGATCGGCGCTCCTTCACCCAAGTCAAAGTTTCTTCGTATCTGCACTAAGAAATCACGAATCACTAAACTGGTGATCGTTTCTTGACTCTCATCCCACTCTCCTCTCGCCCATAGTTCTCCGATTTCAAACATTAATGGCTGTATCGTATTACTTAAAAAATTCTCCAATCCATATCGGTGATGTGCTTGCTTCAAGAGAAGTAAAAGACCTGCTTCATCATAATTAGCCCCTTTCTCTAAAAGCTCGATGACGTCTCCGCTTAGTGGCGCTTTAGGCACAACATCCGATGACTCCTGCGAGCGGAGTATGTGTAATGCTTCTTTCAGTGAATGTCCTTTGTCTTTCAAACCACAGATTTTCAAAAGTGTACCGACGTCTTCAAGCGTGTACAGCCTATAACCGTTTTCATGGCGTTTCGGACAAATAATCCCATATCGGTCTTCCCATTTACGGATAACTTGCCGGGACAGTCCGGTAAGTTCAGAAACTTCTTTCACAAGAAGACTTTGATCTTGAGTTGTTTTCATGCTGTATTTCCTCTTTTCCGAAAGAAGAATCTTCATATTTTTTACATATCTAACTAGTAGACTTATAACATCCATACATTGTACAAACATAACACGTGTACAATGTTTGAAATCATGTATAATGGGAATAAATTAAATAATTTAAGGTCTTTTCGAGCATTTCTTGTACAATCTTAACATAAAACATTGTACAAATGAAACTATAAACCATCATAAGAGAGAATTGGGGAGATTCATTTGAAAAAGAGCGTTATTGTCATAGGAGCCGGCGTAGCCGGATTAGCGAGCGCATGCAGATTACAGCATGCTGGATATGAGGTCACACTTTACGAAAAAGAATCGTTGCCTGGCGGAAAGATGCATAGGATCCAGCAAGATGGCTATCAGTTCGACTTAGGTCCGACCATTGTCATGATGCCTGAACTTTACCGTGAAGTCTTTCAAGTGTGCGGTGTCGATCCAGATGATTATATCCCCATGCAGCGCCTCGATCCGATGTACAGCGTGTACTTCGGAGATCAGCCCGAAGATCATTATGAAATCAGCTCGGATCTAATTGAATTGACTAAAACACTAGAATCTTTCGGGGATGAGGACGCACAAGGTTTCCTGGAGTACTTGCAAGAAATCTATAAACGTTTCCTAGTGGCGAAAGAACATTTTCTTCAGAAACCATTTCGCAAGCCATCGGACTTCTATAACTATTCCATGTTGCGTCAAGGATTGAAATTAAAGACGTTTGATAATGCAGATACATTCATCAGCAAATACATTCAAAACGAACGCCTGAAACAAATGATCAGTTTTCAAACATTGTACATCGGAGTTTCTCCCTATAGTGGTCCCTCTCTCTATACAATGATTCCGATGATAGAGTTCCTTTACGGAGTCTGGTTCATAAAAGGCGGTATGTATACGATGGCCCAATCCCTTGAGAGATTATTCAAGGAATTAGGAGGCACTGTCCACTACAATTCATCAGTTGACGAGATTGTCATTCAGAACGGCCAAGCAAAAGGAATTCGTCTCAATGGAGAAGTGATTCCGGCCGATTTTGTAATGTGCAATGCCGATTTTCCGTATGCGATGAAAAATCTTGTAAAAGAACCAAAAGCTAAAGGAAAATATACCGATAAGAAGATTGACAATATGAAATATTCTTGTTCTTGTTTCTTGATGTATCTCGGAATGGACAAAAAATATGATGACGTCCCTAATGCACATAACTTCATATTCAACGAAGAATTAGAACGCAACCTGAATGATATCTTCACCGGGAAGCGGCTCGACAATGCATCCTTCTACGTATACATCGGTTCCAAACTCGATCCGAGTCTTGCACCTGAAGGGAAAGATGGACTCTACATACTCGTTCCTGTGTCTGACAAATCATGTTCACAGTATGAGTGGAATGATGAAACGATCCAGCATTACAGAGGCTATATATTGGACGCTCTCGAAAAAGTGAAAGGGTTCGAAAACGTCAAACAGGAAATCGTGTCTGAATCGTACATGACGCCACCTGATTTTGAACAGCGCTTCAACGCATATAATGGTGCCACTTTCGGTCTCCAGCCAACACTTTCTCAAAGCAATCATATGAGACCTCAAAGCAAAGCCACCCATTGTGAAAACCTTTACTTCACAGGAAGCAGTACTCATCCTGGGGCCGGTGTTCCAATCGTTCTATTGTCCGCACGAATTGCCACGGAGGAACTCTTGCACGATGACAAAGGAATCCTATTCCACACCCGCTGAAAGGGGGATTTTTCATGACAACCCAACTGTCTGTCCAAGACGACTTCGCGTTTTGCGAACAGATCATCAAACGCCACTCGAAAAGTTTTTACTACGCTTTTTCCAGACTCCCTGACGAAAAAGCACAAGCTGTCTATGCGATTTACGCATTTTGCCGGACTGCGGATGATAGTGTAGATGAAAACCATGGGAGTATCTCACAGTTAGTCGCATTGGATAAGTTAACTGATGAACTGAACCGCTTTGCAAGGGGACAAGAAATCGACCATCCACTGTGGCGCGCACTGCGCATAGTTTTTGACACGTACAAAATGGATCTTGAGCCTTTTTACGATCAACTTAAAGGTCAGCGGATGGACATCTCCTTTTCCACTCCTGCCACATTGGATGATGTTGAAACGTATAGCTACTACGTCGCAGGATCAGTCGGCCGAATGCTCCTGCCGATCATCGCTTCGAATGCAAAGCGTGATTGTACAGACGCGGCAGTCAGTCTCGGTGTCGCCATGCAATTGACGAATATTTTAAGGGATGTAGGTGAGGATTACCGGGAGAAAGGAAGAATCTATCTGCCTACTGAAGAATTGCAGAGAGCCGGATACCGTGTTGACCAACTTGCAAATGGTCAAATCACGGACGACTTTGTCCGTGTGTGGGAGCATTTGGCTAAAAGGGCTGAAATTCTGTATGAGGAATTCCTAAGTTTCATACCGGAATTTGACAAAGACAGCCAATTTGCCGTTCTCGCTTCCGCACAAGTCTACCGGGGGATTTTGACGAGTGTCCGCCAGAATAACTACGATTGCTTTGCCCGGAAAAACTTCGTGACAAAACGGGAAATGATCAGGATTTTAGCTGATTCAATTGGTTGAAAAGAAAATGGGAAAGAAGGACGATACGTGTATGAGGAATCCTAACAAATCGGTACTCGTTATCGGGGGAGGTCTTGGTGGCCTATCTGCCGCGATTTCCCTCGCACAAAACGGATACTCCGTTTCATTATATGAAAAGAATACACATATAGGCGGGAAACTGAACCGCCTCGAACAGGACGGCTTCGGCTTTGACCTTGGTCCGTCCATTTTAACGATGCCGCACATTTTTGAGAAGCTGTTCCGCGGCAGCGGGAAACGCATGGCTGATTATGTCCCCATGACTCGACTCAGTCGTGAGTGGCGCTCTTTCTTCCCTGACGGCACAGTGCTAGATTTGTATGGAGACCTGCGTCTAATGGAACGGGGAAATCCTTCGCTTACTCGTGGCGATATAAAAGAATATTATTCGTTCTTAAAATATGCAAAACGACTCTATGACACAACAGAAACAGGATACTTCTCAGAAGGTCTTGATACGACGAAAGAAGTACTTGCACACCATGGTGTATTATCGTCTCTGAGAGGATTCGATCTTACGTCAACGATGTATGAAGCGATTTCAAAACGAATCAGCGATCCCCATCTGCGAGATATGCTCTCTTATTTCATCAAATATGTCGGTTCTTCTCCCTATGATGCTCCTGCGGTTCTCAACATGATGATTTACATGCAGCATGTCCAGGGCTGTTGGTACGTACCAGGGGGTATGCACAAATTAGCTGAAGGATTAACAAAACTGGCTGTTGAAACCGGAGTCCACTTACATACAGGCATGGGTGTTGTGCGTGCCCATACAAACAAAGATAAACGAATCACTAGTGTCGAACTAGAAGACGGTTCCTTGAAGACAGCCGATTACTACGTATCCAATATGGAAGTGATCCCATTTTACAAGAAAATGGTGGATGCAGATAAAAAATTCGTGCATAAGCTCGAAAAGAAATTCGAGCCGTCCAGCTCCGGTCTCGTACTGCATCTCGGAGTGAGTAAGACGTATCCTTTTTTAAATCATCACAATTTCTTCTTCTCTGAAAAGCTGCATGAGCAAATGGATAAGGTTTTCAAGAAACATGAGTTACCGGATGATCCTACCCTTTACGTCGTCAACACAAACAAAACAGACCCGTCACAAGCACCGCCAGGACATGAGAACTTAAAAATCTTGCCGCACATCCCCTATATACAAGATAATCCATTTACCGCAGACGATTACTTAAAATTGGAAGCGCGTGTGCTGGATAAGTTGGAGCGGATGGGGTTGCATGGATTACGGGATCACATTGTGACGCGTGACGTTTGGACTCCTCATGATATTGAACGTACATACGGATCCGATCGGGGAGCGATTTACGGGACAGTATCCGACAAAAAGAAGAATAGTGGCTTTAAGCACAAAAAAGAGAGCGAACTCTACGATAACCTTTACTTTGTCGGCGGTACTGTCAATCCTGGCGGCGGTATGCCTATGGTAACGCTCAGCGGTCAGCAAGTGAGCGAAAAAATCGTGAAGCGCGATCGGTCAAAGAAAAGATGATGGGTAATAGAACGGCCAAACCGGCTGTAAGCTTTAGAGAGGGGGATTTCTGGTGATAGTGTTTGCTTTTGCACTTGCAGCAATTATTTCTGCGCTTGGTCTTGCTAGCGGATTGCTCATGTTTTGGCGTTATCCAACCCCCTCTTCTGAAGGTTCACTTGAAATTCAGCATCCATCTAATGTCTCCATTATTATTCCAGCGCGTAACGAAGAACACCGGATTGTTCCGTTGCTTGAATCTCTCTCTCGGCAGAAAGGTATTTCTTTTGAGACGATTGTGATTGACGACGATAGTGAAGACCGGACAAGCGAAGTGGCGCGTTCGTACAATGCCCGTGTCATCCGAAATACGGGACCTGAAGATGGCTGGATCGGGAAATCAGCCGCATGTTGGGCAGGCGCTCAGGCAGCTAAAGGAAAACTTCTGCTATTCATGGATGCAGACACAGCATTTGAGGAATCCGATAGCTTATTGCGTTATGTGACCTCCTATGAAGAGATGGGCGGAAAAGGAATTTTATCCCTACAGCCATACCATCAAATTAAACAAGTGTACGAGAACGCTTCAACTATTTTCAACATTATCGTCATGGCTGGCATGAATGTGTTCACACCGTTCGGAGATCGATTTTCAAGTGCTGGATCATTCGGGCCATGTATCCTGTGTAACCGCGCTGACTACGATGCATCCGGCGGGCACGCAGGGATTCGCGGGGCTGTCATGGACGACTTAGCACTCGGAGAAGCATTCCAAGGTCAAGGACTGCCTGTCCGCTGCTACGGGGGACGGGGACTTGTTCGTTTCCGAATGTATCCGGAAGGTTTTCATCAGCTGTTGGAAGGTTGGACTAAGAACTTCGGTACTGCATCAAAGTCTACCCATCCATTCGTGATGACGTTTGTGAATCTTTGGATCACCGGTGGATTTGTCACTCCCGCTCTGCTCGTACTTTCCGTACTATCGGGGTCTGTCTCCTGGATTCTAACTGCTTGCGTCCTTTACCTTCTGAACGTCATGGAAATGGCGTGGCTAGCACGACGAACCGGCAATTTCTCATGGTGGATTTTTCCGTTCTATCCCGTATTATTACTGTTTTTCACCGTTATCTTTGTGTACTCCCTCTACCTCACTCACGTACGCAAAACGGTCAAATGGCGCGGACGCGATGTCCACGTATAATCGGAATGCCGAGGTGATTCGACAATGCCATTAATTGAATTACCACTACCTTGGGTTATCCTGCTGGATGCTGTTGCATGGGGATTTTTCCACCTTTTAATATCCTTCTGTACTGTCCGGATCCCTATTCGTTGGTTCATCCGCCATGAACGTCTTTTTAGGACGTTCCACTTTGAGCAGCACGGTGATTTGTGGCAGCGGCTCTTTCGAGTGAAAAAGTGGAAACAACTCATTCCGGACGGTACGATGTTCATCCGAAACGGATATAACAAAAAGTCGCTCCACGGGAACGATGCTGCATCATTGGATGAATTCATCGTCGAATCCAGAAGGGCTGAATGGACTCATTGGATATCGATTGTCCCTGCAGCACTATTCTTCCTATGGAATCCTATTTGGGCAAGTTGGCTAAATGTTGCGTATGCAATTCTATTCAATGTACCGATCATTATTGCTCAACGATATAACCGACCGCGTCTAGAACGGTTAGTTACTAGAAAACAAAACAAGCCTCAAGCGGGATCGTCCATCCGCTAAGAGGCTTGTTTTAACGTTTTCTTGTATTTTACTCCAGCTCCATTTGTTTCGTTTCTGTCCCTAAAAATATCACAGCAAGAACCCCTATCAATATCGCACCGCAGAAAATCCCGAAAATCAGCCCGAATCCATAACCTGCCGTTAACATGGAACCGACTAATAACGGACCAAAAATACCGCCAATACGACCAATTCCTGCTGCCATCCCCGTTCCAGTTCCACGGATTGACGTTGGATATTGTTCTGGTGAATACGCATATAACGCCCCCCATGCTCCTAAGTTAAAGAACGACAACAGGGCACCGAATAATAATAACATCGCTAACGTCTCTGCATTTCCGAATGCAAATGCACTCAGCGCAGTTCCGATCAAGTATGTGGCGAGGACAAACTTGCGGCCTGTCCGCTCTATTAACCATGCCGCTGAGAAATAGCCTGGGAGCTGGGCTAGCGTCATCAGAAAGACGTAGCCGAAGGTTTTGATCATCGCAAAGCCTTTCAAGACCATCACACTTGGCAGCCATAAAAACATCCCATAATAAGAGAAGACGACTGTAAACCAAACGATCCAGAGCATAAGTGTACGCCTTCTATAAGGTTTCGCCCATAGAGCCGTCATTTTTTCCCCGACAGATTGCTTTACGACGCCAGCGTGTACAAACTTCGGAGAGTCCGGTAAGTTACGTCGTAAATAGAGTGCATAGAATGCAGGTAACGCTGTGATGATGAGTGCAGCTCTCCAACCGTACGTCGGAATGACGAAGTATGCGATGAGCGCAGCGATAAGCCATCCTGCTGCCCAAAAACTTTCCAAAAGGACAACGACCCTACCCCGCTCTTTCGCTTCTACACTTTCAGAAACTAACGTCGATGCCACCGGCAGTTCCCCACCTAGTCCTGCTCCGACAAAAAAACGTAATAGTAGAAATGCTGTAAGCGTTGTCGTGAATGCAGATAATCCACTTGCCACTGAGAACAGCACTAATGTTAACATGAAAACTTGCTTTCTTCCGATTCGGTCAGCTAATAAGCCAAACCCGATTGCTCCGAACATCATTCCTAATGAGTTGACACTTCCAACCCATCCGATTGCTGCTGGAGCAAGATTCCATTCCACAGCAATTGCTGCAATCACGAATGACAGGATTCCCACATCCATTGCGTCAAACATCCAACCCGTTCCTGATATTACAAGTAATTTGTTACGTGAAATCGTTCCCGGCCCCTGAGATTTCGAAGGCACGCGTTCCATAGTGTTTGCCATTATCTTTTCCCCTCCACTGTCCGAACTACTGTCATGACACCTGTCATTATACAGTTAGTTAGTGCTTGGGTAAAGGGTAATTTTAGAGACCCCTTTAACGGACAGTCAACACTCCGTTATGTATTTTTGCGCTCACACCGATTTGGGTTTTCAACAAGTGGTAGGACTGCTCTCCTACCATCAGGACTGTACCTGCATGTGCGATTCCGATGACAATGGATCCTTCTTCACTTGTCCGGACTATCGTTTGTCCACCCCGTTTAGAACCGCATTCCCGGATGGATACGTGTCGATCTGCAACCAGCTCACCACCCCGACAAACGCCTTCCGCCAGGAGATCCAGCTGGGCATGGACATTACATTGAGCCAGGCCGTTCCCTGTGATTTCAATAGTACCTGCACACTTCAATGTGCTATTCACGGCGTATGGAAGACTCAAGCGTTCAGTTGTCGAAGTTCTCTTCGGAAGATGACGGGCTGCCATCTGCTGTGCCTTGGATACCAGGTCAAGAAACTCTCGCCCATCTTTTACGCCTGAATTCAACGTGTTCACAAATATATTGTACAAAGTCGACTGCAACTCATGCCAGTCAGAATCTGTTGGAATCGGTTCTCTGCGCTGTGAGAAAGTTTGAAGCTGTTCTTGGAAAGCAGAATACGAATCACCGAATCCTATACGAAATAGTTTTTTCAGCTCTTGCCCATCCAAGGATGATAATTCAACCTTACGGAATGCCGCAATGTCTTGGATGAATGATCCAAGTTTGCAGAGTATAGGAAGCATCCCCTCCAACTCAATAGCATATTTCGCATCCGGTGATTGTTGTTGCCCCATTTCAACCGTCGATGACGAAACGTGACCAGCTACATGGATAGCCTTCCCTGCAAACACCTCTGCCTTACTTACCTCACCACCAATTTCAAGCACTCCTGTTACGTCCAAGAGACAGCCGTGGCTGACACTCCCTTTTACAGTGACGTCACCATCGAAATGGATATTGCCGCTCGCAAAGTTCACCTCATCCACTTCCAGGGAGTCAGCGATATCTATGAAAATCGCATGATCCATTCGTTCCAACACAAGGTTTCCGGAGCAATTCGCAAAGATGTGATTTCCAGTTTGCACAACATTCTTGCCTAAACGGATGGTTGCTGTCTTTCCATCTTCTGCCGGGATCTCATTTCCAAATACGTCTTCTCCCGATTGGCCAGGAATCGGTGGAAGAACAGCCGCCACAAGTTGACCACTTTGAACGAGTTGCATCGATGTTTGTTCCCGGTAATTCACTTTGCCTTCGTCAGCTAGGGTTATGCCATCGACGTCAATTTGTACTTCAACATCTCCATCAAGTCCCGGTTTAGGAAAGATCCCCCGTGCGATGATGGCTTCATAGGGTACCACCGTCTCACACGCTTCCCATAACACTCGCTTGTCTAATGGTGCGCTGATTCCCAACTGTTCGCATGCATCACGGATCATACGTTGGGACACATCGTTCACGACCTCATGGACATCATTCGTTTCTACTGCCAGATTACACGTATACTCTGTGTCTTTAACAGTACGGGTGATCTTTTTTCCCGGAGATACCGTTAATAGCGCAAGGGCTCCGTGCTCTCGGACTGAAATGGATAACTGGGCACGGGTCAACTCGTCTATTGTTCGGATGTGCACAATGTCCGATTCCGAAACTCGTTTTCTTCCATCTATTTTTTCACCATTCACAATCACCAATGCTCCATCACCCGCTTCAATAGAAGGGAGTGAATCCGCTGATGCTGCATGCACCTCAACTCGTCCGCCTCGAATCCTGACACCTGGTTGTCCGGATTCATCTACCGGAACCTCACTAACCAGTGCGTGGTAGCGAACCGGAGTCACTGTCACTTCCGCAAATCTGGCTGATTCACTATACCCGCTCGAATCGGCGGTCTTATTCACGTGGATATGGACATCCGACAAATCGAGGCATAAGATATTAAGCGCCGTCTCTATAGCTTGTTCAACCGACTTCCCGCGCACCGTAATCGCTTTTCCCATACCATTTCCCACTCTCTTCATTCTATTGCTTAAAGTGTAGCATAGCGAAGACTTCCCGGGCAGACACAAAAGACCGATTCCACGTATGGAATCGGCCTTTTTCATATAATTATAGTCCTGCTTCGACTTCTTTGATCATTTCTTTCATGGATTTCAAACCGCCACCAGAGAGGTACCAGTACTCCCCATTCAGATAAACAATTTTGTCGTTTTTGAATGCATTCGTTTTCTTTACAAGATCGTTTTCTACCGTCTTTTTAGCATTTGCGCCATCGCCTATTGCTGCATCACGGTCAATTACGAACAGGATATCCGGGTTTGTCTCCAGAATGTATTCAAACGTAATGTTCTGGCCATGTGTAGACGTTTCAATTCCTTCATCCGCCGGTGTAAAACCGAATACATCATGGATCAGACCGAAACGTGAACTTGGACCGTACGCACTTACTTTTCCTTCAGTCGCAAGAACAATCAATGCTTTGCTATCTATTTCGGAAGCTTTTGAATGAATGTCTTCAACTAGCTTATCTACATCAGCTAGTTCTGTTTTCATCTCATCTTCTTTATCGAAGATTTGAGCAAGAATGTCCATGTTGTTCTTGAATGATTCCATGTACTTAGTATTGTCGATAGCCATGTAGACCGTTGGAGCAATTTCTGCAAATTGATCGTACAATTCCGCTTGACGACCAGAGATGAAAATCACATCGGGCTTCATCGCATGAAGGGCTTCAAAATCCGGCTCTTTCAAGCTTCCAAGGTTTGTGTACTCGTCACTAGCATATTTCTCCAAGTATGAAGGAACCGTTGCTTGTGGAACTCCTGCCACTTCAACACCAAGCTCGTCTAACGTGTCCAATACGCCGAAGTCGAATACTGCTACTGTCTTCGGAGTCCCTTCCAATGTCGCTTCGCCAAGCTCATGCTTGAACGTCATTTCTTTCGTTTCTGCTGAGTCATTGCTTTCAGAGGAGTTATCTGATCCTGCACCGTTTGCTTCTGGTTTCTTATCTTCATCTTTAGAACCACATGCCGCTAAAACAAGCATCAATGCAAATGCCATAATTAATACAGTAAGCTTTTTCATGTTTTCCATACCATCCTTTTGGTTTATGAGTTGAAGTACACACAGATGCGACAATTGTTCATTTGTTGAATTGGAATATCCATATCATAAATTTCCCGAAGTGATTCCGAGTTGATAATATCATTTGTTGGGCCATCTTTTACGACGCGTCCTTCTTTTAAAGCGACGATGCGGTCCGAGTAGACTGAAGCAAAATTGATGTCGTGAAGAACGATGACTACGGTTTTCCCCAGTTCATCCACCAGACGTCGTAAAATCTTCATAATTTGTACGGAGTGCTTCATATCCAAGTTGTTCAAGGGTTCATCCAACAGGATATAATCTGTATCTTGGGCGATGACCATCGCGATGAATGCTCGCTGTCTTTGGCCGCCGGATAGTTCTTCCAAGTACATATGCTGCATACTCATCAAGTCCATATAGTCGAGTGCTTGGTTCACAATTTGAATATCTTCAGCTTGGAGACGTCCTTTGGAGTGAGGGAATCGACCGAACGATACCAGTTCACGGATTGTTAAACGGACATTCATAAAGTTGGATTGCTTCAAAATGGACACACGTTTAGAGAACTCATTGGACTTCATCTTCTTGACGTTGTTGTTATCCACGAGTACTTCACCTGTGTCTGCGTCAAGCAGCCGGCTTACCATAGATAACAGTGTCGATTTCCCTGCCCCGTTCGGTCCGATGAATGAAGTGATTTTACCAGGATGGATATCCACACTCACTTTTTCAACGACGGCTTTGTTCCCATAGGCCTTAGTCAACTCTCGAACCTGGATCATGCAGATCGACTCTCCTTTAATAGTAAGTAGATGAAGTAGGCTCCACCAACGAAGTTAATGATGACGCTAAGTGTTGTAGAGAAGGTGAATACTCTTTCGACCACCCATTGTCCGCCAACTAATGCAATGATACTCATGACTGAAGCACCTGCTATTAAAATCGAGTGCTTGTATGTTTTGAAAAACTGGTACGACAGGTTCGCAACGATTAGCCCGAAAAAGGTGATAGGACCTACAAGCGCTGTCGATACAGCAATCAGTACAGAAGATAGTATGAGCATCGTTTTGACGATTTTATCGTGATCGACGCCTAGGTTAATGGCTGTGTCCCGACCGAGTGACAGCACATCCATTTCGTTGAACTTCCGCCAACCGATGATGAGTGCAATCACTAAAATCCCTAGCGCCCACCAGACCAGATCTCCGTTAATGTTATTGAAGCTCGCGAAGGATTTGTCTTGTACCCTCAAAAATTCGTTCGGGTCTATCAGCACTTGCAGAAACGTTGAAATACTTTGGAAAAAGGTTCCGACGATGATTCCGACGAGTAGCAGGAAGTAAATCGGACGCTTGCCTGCTTTGAACAGAAACTGATACAGCAGTAAGGCGAAGACGACCATAGCCCCAACCGATAACATAAAGTTCACTTGCTTATTCACAATTGTCACGTGTGTGGATCCAAGGAAGAAGATAAGCACAGTTTGCAGCAAGATATATAAGGAATCGAGTCCCATAATACTTGGTGTCAAAATACGATTGTGCGTTATCGTTTGGAAGATGACTGTCGAATAGGCGATTGCAACTCCCGTTAGCGCCATGGCAACCACTTTGATACCTCGCCGAGGCAGCGCATAGTCATAACTTCCATTCAAGTCTTGGAACAAATACAATCCGCAGAAAATGAGAGCAGCAACAGAAAGTATGAGCATCTTATTACGATTACGCATAGGCTTTCCTCCTAAACAACATATAGAGGAAAATCGCGCTGCCGATCACACCGACCATCAAGCTAATGGAGATTTCATAAGGGTAAATGATCACCCTTCCGAGAATGTCACACACGAGTAAGAAAATCGCGCCTAGCATGGCTGTATGCGGTAGTGTTTTTTCCAAATTGTCTCCTTTGATGATAGAAACAATGTTGGGGATGATTAATCCTAAAAACGGAATGACACCCACTGTCAACACGACCGTGGTCGTAATGAGTGCGACTAATATCAACCCGATGTTCACAATCCTTCTATAAGCTAGCCCCAAGTTTTTAGAAAAATCCTCACCCATTCCAGCTACCGTGAACCGGTTTGCATAGAGGTAAGTAATGATGAGAACGGGGATACTTATGTATAGCAATTCGTAACGGCCTTTCATAATGAGGGAGAAATCTCCCTGCAGCCAGGAGGACATGTTTTGGATCACGTCCGCTTTGTACGCGAAAAAAGTGGTGATCGAAGACAGGATATTCCCGAACATGAGACCTACGAGCGGTATGAAAATAGCATCTTTGAATTTAACTTGGTCCAAAATCTTCATGAACAGCAGAGTGCCACCGAGTGCAAATGCAAACGCGACCAGCATCTTTTCAATCGTTGACGTGTTTGTAAATAACAACATCGAAACGAGAATCCCAAGTTTCGCGGCATCCAATGTACCAGCCGTTGTCGGAGATACAAACTTGTTGCGGCTTAGCTGTTGCATGATCAGGCCGGTAATACTCATTCCTGCACCCGCGAGCAAAATCGCAAGTAATCTTGGCAGCCGACTAATGAGAAAAATCTCGGTTTCCTCAGAGCGGAAGTCCAGCAGGTCTTTTGGTGAAATATGGCTCACTCCCACGAACAAAGAAAGAAGCGAGAGGAGAATTAGCGCGATTATCAAATAACGTTTCTTCATGAAGAACTCCGATATCTAGATATTTGCGGGCTCGATTGGTTTAAATGAAAACTATTATCAGTTAGCCGCAAGTCTTATTATAGCAAATCCATTTCGGAAGTCAACCGACAACTGAAAATGATTCTCACTAATTTGTGAACTTGATGGCGCTGCGTTTGGAGTGAGAATGAGGAGATAACAAGTGTTCACATTCGGGGAAAAGAACCAAAAAAAACAGATGAGGATCGCATACGCTTTCCTCACCTGCCTCACTGCCGCCATTAATCATCGATTCAATTTATCACGCTAACCTTATTCCCCAACTTTGTTTCCGGACATATCATAAGCGTTGTTCCGTACTTCGTCTGGAATAACGATATCTTCCAACTCATTGATTTTGCTCATTTCCGCATTGATATTTTGGATGGTGACAGTCTGATAACCAGCTATGTCCATGATTGCATCCAGTTTCATATCAAACGAATTCGTATAGTAGGTCTCTTTGTCAATGTGAAGCGTCAGGTCAATCTTTTTCACTTCTACGTTTTCCATCGATCCCTCTTCTGCTTCCATTCCTTGACTTCCCATAGTGGCTTGGTCCATGAGCTCTTTCAGAAGTTCACCGAATTGTTCACCTGAAGCGGATAAGTTCAAAACATATTCATCCCCTTGTTCTTCAAGTGTAAATTCTTCTGTGAAATCTTTGAACACTTCCAAGTCCATCATTGCATTGGAACTGTCCATCCCATCCAGAACTTCATCTTGCATTTCAGCAGGAATGAGAATCCAGTCGCCTTCCATTTCTTGCGTCTGAATGTATAGTTCGTCTCCTTCTCCATACATCTCGATATCCATCGAGCCCTCAGCATCCCCTTTCACAGTCATTTGCTGATGGAGGGACATCGGTTCTGTCACCATATCCATCGTAATCGCAATATCATTTTTCATACTCAGATTTTCTTCACCAGTTGTCTTCATGTTTTGTTGGATCGCAAAATCCGCATGCATACTATTGATAGACTCTGAAGCTTCCAGAGACTTTTGATACACCTCTTGAGCGGTAAGTTCCTTATTTGCCTTTTCCTTACCCGCATCTTCATTATTGCTTGGTGAACCTGTATTTGCTTCCGCCTCAACATTCGGTTCTTTGTCCGAACCACATGCTCCTAATGCTAATACGAGTAATCCTGCTGCAATACCTTTTGTCCATTTTTTCATGAAATCTTCTCCTTTTTATGAAACTTCATTACAAATTAGTCTACGGCAAATATCCCGTGCGGTTTCACTCTATTTCTAAAAACTCTGAAATTCCTCCTTTTCGTCCATACCCTTTATCGCCAACGAAAGTCCTGAAATGTAGAATATTCCGAGAGTTTTGTCGAACTTTCCGATTAAACCGTGTATACTAGCACTAAAATTGCAAAAAGGACGGGTATGATGTTAAAACAGTTTTTCTCCTATTACAAACCGCACAAAAGACTTTTCATGATCGACTTTTCGAGTGCTGTTTTTGTGGCATTACTCGAGTTGGCATTTCCACTCGCCGTCCAAGGGTTCATCGACAAACTTTTGCCTACCGGCGATTGGGGCCAGATCACTACTATTAGTATTCTATTACTCGTCATCTATCTTTTCAGTACGTTCCTGCAATACATCGTCAGCTACCTTGGGCACAAACTGGGCATAAATATAGAAACGGACATGCGCGAAAAACTGTTCGATCATGTGCAAAAGCAATCATTCCGCTTCTTTGACAATACGAAAACCGGGCATATTATGACACGGATCACGACAGACCTCTTCGATATCGGTGAGCTTGCCCATCACGGACCAGAAGATGCGTTCATAGCAGTCATGACGATCATAGGGGCATTCGTTCTGATGTATTCCATTAATCCTGAACTGGCTCTCATCGCGATCGTCATGGTGCCATTCCTCATTGTTCTCGTCGCTTTCTGTAACAAAGCCATGAATTCCGCTTGGCTCAATATGTACGGGAAAATAGCAGAAGTGAACGGCCGTGTAGAAGACTCGGTATCCGGTTCACGCGTCGTGAAATCATTCACGAATGAAAGTTTTGAATTGGCTCGTTTCCGTAGGGACAACGGCAACTTCCGGACCGCTAAGTTAGTCGCATATAATGTAATGGCTTGGACGACTTCTTCCATTTACATGATGACGAGGCTTGTTACGCTTGTCATTTTAGTAGTAGGAGCATGGTTCACCATACAAGATAAGCTTTCTATCGGAGAGCTGGTCAGTTTCATCCTGTTCGTCAACATCCTTATTAAACCGGTGGATAAAATCAGTGCGTTGCTGGAGCTCTATCCGAAAGGGATGGCGGGGTTCAGCCGTTTTCAGGACTTGCTCAACCAAGACCCAGAAATCCTTGACACCCCTCATGCGATTGACGTCCCTCACTTAAATGGGGATATCACACTATCCGACGTCACATTTGCTTATGATGGGGGAAAACCGGTGCTCAACGATCTGAGCTTGTCCATACATGCTGGACAAACGATTGCATTTGTCGGTCCTTCTGGTGCAGGAAAAACGACGATCTGTTCACTCATCCCCAGGTTCTACGATGTGGATGAAGGGCAGATCACAATCGACGGAATGGATATCCGTAACATGAGTCAGCGCTCGCTACGGCGTCAAATCGGTATTGTCCAGCAAGATGTTTTCCTCTTTACAGGAACAGTTAAAGAAAATATCGCTTACGGAGATTTGACTGCACCCGATGAAGCGATCTACGAAGCCGCCAAGCGTGCTCATCTAGAAGACTTCATTGCAGGTCTTCCTGAAGGCTATGAAACTCAAATAGGCGAACGCGGGTTGAAATTGTCGGGTGGACAAAAACAGCGTCTCGCCATCGCGCGGATGTTCTTGAAAAATCCACCGATCCTAATTTTGGATGAAGCGACTTCTGCGCTCGATACGGAAACAGAGCGGATTATCCAAGAATCGCTTACAGAGCTCTCCGAGAATCGCACGACACTTGTCATTGCGCACAGACTCGCAACAATTCGAGATGCGGATCGTGTCGTCGTTGTGACATCTGAAGGAATTGCAGAAGATGGCGGGTATGCAGAACTCGTTGCCCAGAACGGCATTTTTTCAAAATTGCACTCAAATCAGTTTCAACAGGTTTAAGAAAGTGAGGAGCGGGCATACTACTACTATCCCACCCCCTTTCTCTTATAGAAATAAAAGAACGGCACCGCCCACATACTGGCGGTGCCGTTCTTTTCGGTTAATGACTGATTATGAATTCCTCAAGTTTCTTCCGTTCGCGCTCGTCCATCTCTACAATCATCAGAGTACCGTCTTCTTCGTACTCTGTCGATTTCACATACGTCTCCTCATTCAAATAGGAAACTACATCTCCACGGTCAAAAGGAATGAGCAGTTTACACGTAATATGTTTTTGATAGACTTTTTGCTCGATGAGCGTGACTAAGTCGTCAATCCCCTCACCCGTCCTTGCTGAAATCCAGAGTTGGTCATCTTGTACCCGTGGGTAATCCACGTCATTCGTAAGATCCGCTTTGTTATAAACGTACATCGTCGGGATATCTTCCACACCGACGTCTTGAAGAGTCTTGTTCGTGATGTCGATCATATGGCGATACTCTGGATTGGAAACATCCACAACGTGGAGCAGCAGATCCGCTTCACGGGCTTCCTCCAATGTAGAACGGAACGCTTTCACCAGATGGTGAGGCAGCTTTGCAACAAAGCCAACTGTATCAGTGAGGATGAATGGTTTGCGATCAACTAGCGTAACGTTCCGGACCGACGTATCGAGTGTCGCAAATAACATATCTTTCTCCATCACAGTCTTCGCCTCGTCACCATTCGCTTCAGAAAGAATTCTGTTCATCAACGTGGATTTACCAGCATTCGTGTAACCTACGATTGAAACGACCGGAGTTCCACTGCGTTTCCGTTGTTTACGCTGGACATCCCGCTGTTGCTTCATACCTTCCAGCTCTCTCCTCAACTTCGCGATCTGCTCCTCGATTTTACGTCGATCGAGCTCCAATTTGGTCTCACCGGCACCTTTGTTTTGGAACCCTCCACCAGTACCTCCACCTTGGCGACCAAGGGAAGCCCGTAATCCGACCAATCGCGGCAATGTATATTGCAGCTCTGCAAGTTCCACTTGCATGCGCGCCTCATGGGTCCGGGCCCTTCGTGCGAAGATGTCCAGAATAAGCATCGTCCGGTCAATGATCTTCACTTCCAGATCACGCTCCAAATTCCGTAACTGCGAAGGGGACAGCTCATCATTGAAAATGATCAAGTTCGCTCCAGCTTCATCTGCAAATAATCTTACTTCATCAATTTTCCCTTTACCGATATAACCCGTCGGATGCTTGCGTTCCAACTTTTGGACAACACTTCCAACGACTTCCACCCCGACGGCAGCTGCCAGATTACCTAATTCCTCCATCTCGTATTCGAAATGATCATCATTCTGTTCTTCAACTCCGACAAGTATAGCGGTTTCTTTTAGCAGTTCCAGTTCATCCATTCAAACACCTTCTTCCAATCATTTACCTTATTATTCAGCTTGCCCCGTCACAACAGCTACCATACGGTTGCGTTCATCGGGATTTTCTATAAAACGCAGCCGTACGCCATTCACCTTAAGACTATCCCCATCTTCCGGCTCGACTCCTAGAATCCTGCACCAGCGCTCAAGCGTCCGTATCGATTCTTTCGTCACCATTGCACATTCCGAGATCCGTTCAGCTTCACTATCATTCGTAAGTGTACCTTCTGCACGTAATGCCTCGCGACGGCTCTGTTCACTATCCTCCCATTGGATGAAAAACGGAGCAGGAAGATCCGATAAGTCCTCCTCGTCAACGAATAGCATCTTCCATTTCTTAAGTGTTCCAGAAGCAGTTAGCCGGGATGCATCGAGCACACCAGAAGTTTCCATTCCCATTTTATTCAGCCGCTCATCCAGTGCATAAATATCTTCAGTTGACATGCATAGCGTTCCCCAGCCATCTCCATACGCTGCTAGGTCGTGCTTCAAATGCATAACTAATGGATGCGTCGAAACTTCCGCCACTTCCTCATTTTCAATCGCTAACCATTCGATATATGCATTTTGCAAGTACAGGAGGGCATTGTACGTCCCCCATTTTTCGTGACTGCCCCCAATAACGGCACCCGGATATTGCGAAGCCACTTTTTCAGGCGTGCGCCCTGTGAACCAAACGACATGATCGAGTTTCATAACCAGTCCCCCTTTACTAGCTATCATACCGCACAAGCCGAAAGAAACCATGAAAAAGCCGTCCACTTTAAATGGACGGCTTTCTGCCTCAACGATCGCGTTTCAACATTTCCAACGACTCTGTAAACTCGCGTTCGATTTCTTTATTTTCTTTGTAAGTTGCAAGACTAACAAAATACGTAACGAGTAAACATACGATGAAACCTGGGACAATTTCATAGAGAGTGTCTGTAAGTGCCGGAACGTTGCCCCACACACCAACAACGATTGCTCCAGCAACCATTCCGAACAATGCACCTTTTGCTGTCAGTTTACGCCAGTAGAGGGACAAAAGGATAATCGGTCCGAATGCGCCACCGAATCCAGCCCATGCAAAGGACACGAGTTTCAAGATGGATTCGTTGTTCGGCCAAGCAAGCACCATGGCAATCAGTGACACGACCAGTACTGCCATACGACCAAGAAATACATATTGCTTATCCGTACCATCTGTCTTGTAAACCGCCTTATACAAGTCTTCAATCAATGCTGATGACGTGACAATCAGCTGAGAAGAAATCGTACTCATAACTGCTGCAAGAACAGCTGCAAGCATGATTCCTGCGATGAATGGATGGAAGATAATCTGCCCAAGGGCAATGAAGACCGTTTCCGAATCCACTAACTCTGCGCCTGGATTCTGCTGGTAATACGCAATTCCGACGAGTGCAGTTGCTATCGCACCGAGTAAGCTCAGAATCATCCAACTAATCCCGATACGACGAGCACTTTTCGTTTCTTTCACGGAGCTAATCGCCATGAAACGTACGATAATATGCGGCTGACCGAAATAGCCAAGTCCCCATGCCACGGATGAAATGACTCCGAGAAGAGTTGCCCCTTTCACAAGACTGAGCATGTCGGGATTCACCGCATGGATCGAGTCGACAGTTTCCGGGATTCCACCTGTTACAAACACGGCAACGACTGGAACGAGAATGAGTGCTAGGAACATGATGAGACCTTGCACAAAATCCGTATAACTTACCGCAAGGAATCCACCGAATAACGTGTAGCCCACAACGACTACCGAAACGATGATGAGTCCAACATGATAATCCAATCCAAATGAACTGAGGAAGAACTTACCGCCCGCGACCATTCCAGAAGATACGTAAAATGTAAAGAAGACAAGAATAATGAGTCCCGAAGCGATTCTTAACAGTCTCGACTTATCTTTCAGCCGGTTTTCAAGAAAACTTGGAATTGTGATTGAGTCGTTTGTTACTTGGGTATATACTCGTAGACGCGGCGCTACAAAATACCAGTTGAGGTAAGCTCCGGTCGTTAAACCGATTGCAATCCAAATTTCTGGCAGTCCTTTATCATAGATTGCACCTGGCAATCCGAGCAGTAGCCATCCCGACATATCTGCTGCACCGGCACTGAGCGCTGTAACTGCGGGTCCGAGTGAACGGCCGCCAAGCATATAATCCGTTAAATTGGATGTACGACGGAACGCATACCATCCTATGAACACCATGGCCGCCATGTAAAGTACAATCGAAATCAGTTTGTAACTATCAGCTGACATCGTTCAATCCCCCTTTAATCTTTTCTAAGTAACCGCAAACGCTTTCATTACTTCAAGCAAGCCCGGTCAAATCCATTATAGGGAAGTTAAGCGTATTGCGCCACACCTATTTTCGATTTATTCCCCGGGAAATAGCTACTATTCGACAGGAGGAATTCAAATGGATCACGAACGTTTTTTAAATGACGCCATCCATCTAGCAACGGACAGTGTCTTACGAGGTGGCGGCCCTTATGGCGCCGTCATCGTACGGGATGGTGAAATCATTGCAAGCGGTGTCAATTCGGTTGAGACGGATCACGACCCTTCCGCACATGCTGAGTTGGTTGCAATCAGGGAAGCATGTCGAATCCTTGCCTCGACAGACCTGTCAGACACAATTCTTTATGCAAGCGGTGAGCCATGCCCGATGTGTTTAGCTGCGTCTTACCAAGCCCGTGTAGGGGAAATCTATTACGCTTGCAGTAAAAAAGAAGCGATGGGAGTCCTCCCGAAACCCGATAAAGTGGAACATTTCTACAGTGACCAGGATAAGCCCGGCGCCCTGAGGGATGTGCCTTTTATCCACTTGGAAACGGATCACAGATTGGAACCTTTCATGGCCGCTGCCAACGAACAATCCAATGGTTCCCACTAAATACCTTTCATACGATTCAATCTACAAAGGAGGAATTCCAAATGCCCTGGACAAAAGACGATTATCCGGATACTTTCAAAAATGTAGGGACAGACGTCCGCAACAAAGCCATTGAGATTGGGAACGCATTACTCCGGGAAGGGTACGAGGAAGGACGTGCGATTTCCATCGGACTTTCCCAGGCAAGAGAAACAATTGAAGGAAATGCTGAAGACCGTCCTCACTTCGAGATACGGGCACGCGAAGATGATTGGGTATTGAAGAAGAAGAGTGCTTCTTCCGTTATTTACAAAGAAGATACAAAAAGCGCACTGCTCGATAAAGCAAAGTCATATGTCACCGAGCATGAAGGTGTGTTAACGGTCTACCGAGCAGATGGGACAAAAGAACAGACGTTGTATGAATAACAAAGACGCATGCCCTAGTTAAGCGGGGCATGCGTCATTTTTCAAGAGTGTAATGCTTTTTCTTGTGACATTTCACGTAACTTGAACTTCTGGATTTTTCCTGAAGCTGTCATTGGATAGGCATCCGTAAATTCGATATATCGTGGGATTTTGTGATGGGAGATAGCCCCCTTGCAGAATGCCCGGATTTCCTCCACATCCAATGCCACTCCTTCTTTCGGAATGACCCAAGCCATCAGTTCTTCGCCATATCGTTCATCCGGCACCCCTACAACTTGAACGTCAGAAACTCCGGGATGCGTATATAAAAACTCTTCCACTTCACGTGGATAGATGTTTTCTCCACCGCGAATGACCATATCTTTCATGCGACCTGTAATGTCGAGATAGCCATCCTCATCCAATCTGGCGATATCTCCTGTATGCAGCCAACCTTCTTCGTCAATCGCTTCGCTAGTTGCATCCGGATTATTATAATAACCTTTCATCACATGATATCCTCGGGTACACAACTCACCGGCCTCCCCTGTTGGCAGTTCTTCACCAGTAGCTGGATCGATGATTTTCACTTCAACGTGGGGATGCGGTTTGCCGACTGTGGACACCCGCTTTTCAATCGGATCGTCTGTCTTCGTTTGGGAAATGACAGGTGAAGCCTCTGTCAATCCATAACAGATCGTGATTTCCGATGCTCCCATCACATCGATAACTTGCTTCATCACTTCGATCGGACACGTAGATCCCGCCATAATCCCAGTTCGTAACTTGCTCGTATCATAGTAATTGAAATCAGGATGATTCAACTCAGCTATGAACATTGTCGGAACTCCGTGCAAAGCCGTACATTTCTCATCTTGAACTGCGCGGAGTACACGTGCAGCTTCGAACTGCTCAACAATGACCATGGTCGATCCATGAGTAACGGCTGCAAGCGTCCCTAAGACACATCCGAAGCAATGGAAAAATGGTACAGGAATACACAAACGATCCTCGCTCGACAACTTCATTGTCGCTCCGATCATATTGCCATTGTTGACAACATTATTGTGAGTGAGCATGACTCCTTTAGGAAACCCGGTCGTCCCCGAGGTGTACTGGATGTTAATGACATCGTCTGGGCTAAGTGTTTTTTTGCGCTTTTCCAGTTCTTCATCCAACACCATTTCAGCATGCTGCAGAAATTCCGACCATTTATAAATTCCAACTTCATTTTTCTCGGTCATCAGGATGACACGTTTCAACTTCGGCAACGCCGGACAGTTGATATGCCCTCCGTCTCTTTCCTGCTGGGATGGACAAATGGAACGTAAGATTTCCAGATAACTCGTATCTTTGAACCCCTCGTCGAGAATGAGAGTCGTTGCTTCAGACTGTTGCAGTAAATACTTCAATTCTGCTGCTTGATAATTCGTATTCACTGTTACGAGGACAGCTCCCATTTTCCCGGTCGCAAATTGACTCAGCAGCCATTGCGGTTTGTTATCCGACCAAATCGCAACGTGTTCCCCTTTTTGAATTCCAATACCCATGAATGCTTTTGCCAGTTCATCGGTCTCCTTGTCGAATTCCGTGTACGTTTTTCTCAATAGCCGCTCTGGATAGACATATGCTTCGTTTTCCGGGTACCGTATTGCTTGCTCACTTAAAATTTCCCCAACTGTCTTGTTCATCAGCTCCATTTCTCCATCCCCCTATCCAATTACAAGTTTCTTCTATAATATCATATTTTTCAGATTGTAGTGAATAATTATTGAATTCAACTTTACATTCATTCGACAAAAAAAAGCAGGAAGTGAGTGATCTCCCTGCTTGCTTCATACAAATCCTATTCGTTACTCGATCGGAGTCACTCTGCCACGTTCGTCTTTATAGAATACATGATGTCTTTCTAATTTTGTGGGGGAGTCCAATCCTGCTGCTGCCGCTATACGGAACAACCCTTCACGCATCGTTAAAATATAGTTGGTTACCCGGTACTTTTTCTCTTCCACTACTAGCCCACGCTGTAAGTGGGGATCTGTCGTGGCGACACCTGCAGGACATTCATTCGTATGACATCGTTGTGCCATAATGCATCCAACGGAGATCATGAACCCACGGGCAATTTGAACAAGATCCGCTCCCATTGCCAGTGCAATCGCCGCTTTGTCGGGAGTTGTCATCTTTCCGGAAGCAATAATCTTCACACGATCCCGTACTCCGAACTTCCTTAACGCATCGTCCAGTATGATTAATGCAGATCGTATCGGAAGACCAACGGAATCTGCTAAATCCTGATACGTCGCACCAGATCCACCTTCTGATCCATCTACTGAAATAAAGTCTGGCCCCATGCCTGTTTCCTTCATGAACGATGCCAGCTCTTCTGCATCTGCTTGCCCGCCAATTACGATTTTAATGCCGACAGGTTTTCCCGAATGATTTCGAATCTGTTCGATAAAGGAAAACATGGAAGGGAAATCGTCGAACTGATGGAAACGGTTGGGACTGTTAATCGTCTTAAATGGAGTGACATTCCGGATCATGGCGATTTCTTCTGTCACTTTTGACCCTTCAACGTGGCCACCGCGCATTTTAGCACCTTGAGCCAGTTTCAGTTCAAATGCCCGGACTTTCGGATTTTCCGCTTTTTCTTTAAGCAGGTTCCAATCGAATTCACCCTCTTCGGTACGAAATCCAAACAATCCGGAACCGATTTGCGCGATGATATCTGCATCGCCTGCTAGATGATGCGGGGATAGACCACCTTCCCCTGTATTCATCCAAGCACCCGTTGCCATCCCAATTCCTTTGGAAAGTGCCGTGATCGCATTTTCTCCGAGTGCGCCATAACTCATCGCTGATTGTCCTAGTAAACTGTGGACACGGAAAGGATGCTTACATGTCGGACCAATCACGACTGCGTCCTCGTCTGGAAGTAACCACGGTTGTGCCTTCACTTCCTCCCGATGCTCTCTCCTGGAGAATAGTCCTTCCCCATCGACAATATAGCGCATCGAATCGATTTTACGATCGTTATCGACGCGCATTTCTTCGTTCTGTTTCGTAAACATCGCATTTCGCAAGTAATAGCCTGGAGAGTCGAAGTCCCGTTTTGATCCGAAGCCGATTACACTATTCAAGTATTTCCCAGGTAAGACCATGTGCAAATAGTCTTCCCGACTGAACGGCTTCCCTTCATTGTCACTATCGAATAAGTACTGCCTGAATTCCGGCCCCACTTTTTCGATCATATAGCGGATTCTGCCGAGTATAGGATAATTACGTAAAATCGCATGCTGTTTCTGCTTCCGATCAAATATGTACACATAAAAAATCGCTAAAATGGGGATAACGATGACTGCACTTATTATTAACATGGTGGTAAGGGAAAGTCCTTCTAAAGAACTCATAAGCTCCACTCCTTTTCTATCACCTCAAACTGGTGTACCATTAATCACAATTACCAGTTGGAGGCGATTCATAATGATTATTGACTTACTGAACTCTCATGCATCTGTTCGATCCTACACGGACGAAGTCTTATCCAAAGAAACGGTCCGAGAGCTTGTTTCAGCTGGGCAACATGCGGCTAGTTCCCATTTTGTCCAAGCCTATTCAGTCGTCCACGCGACCGATGAAGCAGTGCGCGAAAAACTTGGGGAGTACTCCAAAAATCCTCACCAATTTAATGGCGCAGGCGCTGCTTTGGTGTTTTGCGCAGATTTCCATCGCTTGCAAGCTGCGGCTGCATTGCATGACCGTTCAATTGACTTCTCTCATGCAGAAGCCCTGCTTGTCGGAACGATTGATGTAGCACTCTTTGCACAGAATATTGCCATCGCAGCCGAATCGAAAGGATATGGCATTTGCTATATTGGCGGCGTACGGAATAACCCTGCTGAGATCAGCGAACTTCTTAAACTTCCGGATGGTGTCGTTCCATTGTTCGGCATGACAATCGGTGTCCCTGCCAAAGTGAATGAAGTGAAACCACGTCTTCCAGTGGATGCGGTGCTGCATGAAAATATGTATGATGCGAGCAACTATGAAGAGGTTCTTCGTGGGTATGACGCAACAATGGCCACATATTACGAAACGAGAAGTTCAAATCAGAAAATTGCCGGTTGGACGGAACAGATGGCTGACTTTTTGGAATCTCCTCAACGTCCGTACATGAAAGAATTTTTGAGAGATCGAGGATTCAAGTTTGACTAAAAGTAGTCTTTCATCCCTACCTCTCTTGCAAAGGAGTTAAACCTTATGGAGTTTGAAAATTTGATCACCGACTTAGCGAAGCGTTTGACGGATGGTGCTTTTGTCCGCGCAACGTTCAGTCAACCACGCACGAAAGCAGATGGTTTGTTGCGTATTAAAGCGAAACCTATTGAATTGAAAGGCGAGTTGCACATACAGTTTGAAGAACAGTTCGAACGTGTGCTCAATCACCATAATATTTCAGCCGAAGGGGTGGAACTATTCCTGACAAATGTATTGATGCGTTTTAAACAAGTACAAGCCGAATTCACAGGTGAAACAATACAAATACAGCTGACTAAGAAATTTAAAGTTTCGTGGAAATCGAGTGTGACAGAAACGTCAAAAATCGCTGATTTGTCGCACAATCGCAAAAAGAATTATTTGCTCGAGGAAGGAACTCCTTATCCATTTCTCATACGCTTGGGCGTTCAGACTGCAGACGGGCGTATTAAGAAACAAAAACACGATAAGTTCAGACAGATCAATCGGTTCATTGAATATATCGATGACGCACTGACGCACCTTCCGAAAAATCGGACTGTACGGATTCTCGATTTCGGTTCTGGTAAGTCATATTTGACGTTCGCGTTGTATCATTATCTTCATATTGAAAAGGGCCTCGATATCCACGTGACTGGCCTCGATTTGAAGAAGGAAGTCATTGAAGAATGTTCGGAGATTGCGCGTGACCTTGAATACGATCGCCTGGAGTTTTTGGTGGGAGATATTAATGATTATGAGGATGAAACCTCGGTGGATATGGTGGTCACATTGCATGCGTGTGACACAGCGACGGATATGGCGCTTGCTCGTGCGGTTCGATGGGGAGCGAGCGTGATTTTGAGCGTTCCTTGTTGTCAGCATGAATTGTTCAGCCAAATCCAGTCGCCTGCGCTGGATGTGATGCTGCAGCATGGGCTCGTGAAGGAACGTTTTTCTGCACTGGCGACGGATTCGATGCGGGCGGAGCTGTTGACGCTCGCCGGATATGAGACACAGTTGCTGGAGTTCATCGACATGGCGCATACACCGAAAAACATTCTGATTCGGGCGTATCATTCAGGGAAGCAACCTTCTTCCGAATCGGTTGGGCGGTATATGGCTTTCAGAGATCTGTTGAATGCGAAACCATTTTTGGAGAATGAATTGAAGTTGGATGTATTGAGTGAAGGGAAATAAGTGGAGGGTACCTGCTGTTGCAGGTACTTTTTTTGTGTGGATTGAGCGGGTCGCGGGGGTGAAATGAGCGGGTGCTGACTCGGAATGAGCGGGTTGCGGGGCGGAACGGGCGGGTTCTGACTCGAAATGAGCGGATTGCGAGGCGAAACGGGCGGGTTCCAGTGCGGAACGAGCGGGTCGACCGAGGAAATGAGCGGGTTACGAGGCAAATTCCTTTTCCCACTCTCCACATCCCTAAATGCGCAGCGAAGCGGAGCACACCAATCAGGCTTGGTTTTAAATAAGGGAAAAGAAGGATTTGGCGCGAGGCGAAACGGGCGGGTTCTCCCACGAAATGAGCGGGTTGCGTGATGAAACGGGCAGCCCCCTCTCGCTTGATCACCTGATGAGGGATTTATCCATAGAATGAAAAAACGTCCGCGCTCCCACATGTGTGAGGAGGCGGACGTTCTTTTACAATTCGGATACGGATGCGTCTCGTGCCATCACTTCATCGTACTTTGCATTGTCAAGCTCCCCTGTCACTCGTGCGGTTGTGACCCCCGCTGTCATCGATCCGCTAACGTTTAGCGCCGTACGTCCCATGTCAATGAGTGGTTCGACGGAGATCAGAATACCTGCGAGCGCAATCGGGAGATTCAAAGCAGACAATACGAGGATTGCCGCAAACGTTGCGCCTCCTCCAACTCCCGCCACTCCGAACGAACTGATTGCGACAATCGCAACAAGTGTCAAAATGAATTGAACGTCAATTGGTTGACCGACTGTCGGCGCAATCATGACCGCGAGCATCGCTGGATAAATTCCGGCACAGCCATTTTGGCCGATGGATAATCCAAATGACCCTGCGAAGTTCGCTATACCGTCTGGAACTCCAAGCCGCGTCGTCTGTGTGTTGAGTGTCAATGGCAACGTTCCCGCACTGGAACGGGAAGAGAACGCGAACAGTAAAGTGTCCCCTGCTTTCTTCACATACGTAATCGGGTTCAATCCAGTTGCTGCAAGAATGGCCAAGTGTACTAAGAACATGACAATCAATGCTGCATAGGAAGCAGCTACGAACTTACCGAGATTCACAATCGCGCCGTAATCAGACAGCGCAACTGTCCGCGCCATGATCGCGAGAATCCCGTAAGGTGTGAGTCGTAGTACGATTTTCACAACTGCCATGATCAATGAATACACAGCATCGATCCCTTTTTGAACTACCGCCGCCTGTTCAGGCTCTTTTCTCCGGATCGTCAAAAATGCGAATCCTAAAAATGCTGCAAAGATGACTACTCCGATTGTCGATGTGGGACGCGCGCCTGTGAAATCGAGGAACGGATTGGCTGGCAACAAATCCAGCAATTGTTCTGGCAGAACTTTATCCGAAACATCTGCAGCAGTCTCTTCTAACGTCACTCCTCGAGAAATCTCCGCATCCCCTTGGACGATTTGCTCCGCGTCCAATCCGAACAAGAGAGCAGAACCGATTCCGATAAGTGCAGCAATTGCTGTTGTACCAATAAGCAATCCTAAAATCAATGCCGCTTGTTTCCCGAAGTTCTTCCCGGCTGCCACTTTTGTAAAAGCGGTCAAAATCGAGATGAACACGAGTGGTACGACGATCATTTGCAAGAGTTTAATATAGCCTGTGCCTATTATATTGAACCACGGAACCGATTGCTGAAGTGCGCTCGAATCCACTCCGTAACTGACGTGTAAAATAACACCATATAAAATACCAAGCCCTAACCCTGTAAACACCCGTTTTGAAAAGGAAACATGTTTGCGGTTCATCCAAAACAATATACTCGCTAACAGAAGCAATCCTGCCACATTCAATAACACAAATCCTGTCTCCATCCCAACGTCCTCCTTTGTAGTTAATTTATGATTTTCTAATACAGTTTATCTTATGTAGTTAATCCCTATATGTCAACTAGGAATTAACGTTTTCTCCTCGATTTCTAGGAAACTGGATGTCGAAGTGCAAAGGAACAGCTTGACTAGAGGTTTTATAATTCAAAATGAGTTCCAAGTGCATACAAACTTTGCTACAATGAACAAAATCTACTACGCAAATGGAGGGATTACATGTTTACACTGCCGGTTTCAGAAACGGTGTCACTGAAGTTATTTGAACAAGAGGATGCTGCTAGCATTTTCTTTCTGGTCAATGAATCCCGGAATCATTTGCGGGAATGGCTGCCATGGGTCGACGGTGCACTCTCTCCGGAAAGCTATCGGCCTGTCATTGAAATGTGGCTGAAACAGTTTGCAGAACATAATGGGTTCCAGGCTGGTATTTTGTACAATGGCGAACTGGCAGGAATGATCGGATTCCATAAGATCGATTGGATGAACAAAAGTACGAGTCTGGGTTATTGGATCGGGGATCGGTTTCAAGGTCACGGGATTATGACGGAGTCAGTTCGTGCTATGATTGGTTATGCGTTTTCCACATACAAGTTGAATCGAATCGAGATCCGTTGCGGAGTCGAAAATGTAAAAAGCCGGGCAATCCCTGAGCGTCTCGGTTTTCATCTTGAAGGGATCCAGCGCGATGGCGAGTTTCTGTATGATCATTTCCATGATTTAGCTGTCTATAGCATTCTTGCACGTGAGTGGAACTAATTCATCCCCTTCAGCTATTTCTCCTTAAAAAGAGAGTAGCTGTTTTTCTTTGCAGGCGAGTCACTGAATCACACACCTCCACCATCGACTCGGGTACATCAAACAGCAAGTACTTTTTAGAATTTCAACAGAATAAATCTCGTTATAGCCATTTCATGCATCGTCTAGTTCAGTTTTGTAATCCTCCATTCATGTAAAGTTTATGTATAAAGGGTAAACTGTTTAAATAGTTTATTTACTCAGGAATTCTGTAGAGGAGGTTGTCTAATGGCAGTTGAAAAAACTTCTAAAGTGAATCTCGGCTTCGTTATTTTGTTAGTTGGCGTGTTCATGGCGGCTCTGGATAACGGGATTATTAGTGCGGCACTTACCACCATCAACACCTCGTTCGACGTAAGTGCTACACAAGGATCTTGGGGGATTACTTTGTACACGCTTGGTCTTGCAGTAATGACACCGATCGTCGGTAAACTGGCTGACCGGTATGGACGGAAAAAACTCTTCCTCATCGAAATTGTGATCTTTACCATTGGTTCCCTTGGAGTAGCGCTCAGTCCGAATTTCACGCTCTTTCTTGCAGCGCGTTTGCTCCAATCATTTGGTGGCGGGGGTATTTTCATAATTGCGAGCTCCCATGTATTAAGTACGTTTACGAAAGAAAAACAAGGCAGCATGCTAGGACTTCTAGGCGGCATGAACGGGATCGCGTCAGTTGTCGGTCCGAACATCGGAAGTTTCCTGATCGACCTAACAGGAAACTGGCATTGGCTATTTTTAATCAACGTTCCTATCGGGATAGCACTCGTCGCAGTCGGGTTCTTCTCATTGAAAGAAACAAAATCCTACGTCATGTCTAAAATCGACTTTCTCGGGATATCGTTATTATCCTTCTCGATTCTCAGTGTCATGTTTGCCATTAACAATATCGGCCGTGGCGGTTCGTTCGCGGATGTATTCATCAAATGGAGTGTCCTCGGACTTCTTATTCTCGGTGTCCTCATTTTCGCGGCATTGATCTTTGTTGAAAAGCGCAACGAACAAGGGGATGAAATCGACCCGATTCTTCCTTACAGTCTGCTTCGTAAGCCAACTTATGCGATGACAATGGTGATGGGATTATTGTCAGGGACGTTCATCGGTGCGATTATTTTCATCCCGTCCTTTGCTCAGCAGATCCTTGGGGTTTCAGCCGCGAAGTCAGGATATTGGATGACACCTCTTGCGCTCGCTTCAGGTATCGGAGCTGGGGGCGGCGGTTATTTTGTCGATAAAAAAGGGCCTGTCAAGACTCTGATTTTCGCTGGAATTATTGGAATCATCGGCTTTGGGGGTCTTGGGTATTTTGCAGATACTAAATTGCTGTTCATCATCTTCTCCGTCATTGCAGGTGCGGGATTCGGCTTTGTACTCGGTGCACCGCTCACTGTTCTTACGTCTAACGCTGCAGGTACGCAAAAGGGCTCTGCGATTGGTACCCTTTCCGTAGCGCGCCAAGTAGGATTGACCATTTCTCCTACGATTTTTGCAGCGTTCATTCAAAATGGGTTCAGTAAAATCGGAGACTTGGTTCCTCAAAAATTGAAAGAACACGGAATCGACCCTAGTCAACTTCCTGAAGGGTCTATGGAGGAATTGGCGGGTAGCAGTTATGGGGATTTGCAAGCTAAGATCGATCAGATCCCTGCACCTGAAGTGAGAGAAGCGCTTCATGAAGCTTTCCAACAAGCTGCTCACTCAGCCTATGAGCCGATCTATTTGACGACTGCCGTCATGGCGCTTCTTATAATCATCATCTCTATTGTGTTCAGCAAACAGTTTAACCAAGATGCCATTGAAAGCGATCGGTTGGATACACAGGAAAAACATCTGACTGCTTCAGAAAACGAATAAAACCATTTCCACAGCCGTTCAGGACGATCCTGAACGGTTTTTTACATAATAAAATCCGAAGCTTCGGCACACTTCGGATTACTCTTTCCATTCCACCTTCAACAAAAGGCAGCGATCATAGGCTTGAAGCTGTTCCAACGCTTTGTCATCGCTCATGTTGAACGTCTGCACCCTACCGCTAGCCGAGACGATGTAGTATGCAAGATAAGAGACTTCGCCTTGTTTCAATGTAAGCTCACTTTCAAAGGCAGGCATTAATGTCGATCCTCCTGGCATCGCTTCTAGCTCAGGCAGTAACCGTCCGTCTGGTGAGCTGAAAAGAATTCGTTCTATCGTATTTTCATCTGTCTGTTCAACCCCAAAAGCGATTAGGGGTGCTTGCTGTTCTGCGGAACCATTCCATGGAATTTCCGCAAGCGTCCCTACGTATTCCCCGTGTTCATATTGTTCAATGGTGAATTGTATGCTTTTGCCCTCGGGCAATGTGTCTTTAGAAGTGAAATGCATGGCTTCCATTCCACCCGCACTGTAGATTAACTGCTGTTCATCCTCCGTCAACACTCTCTGTGTCAACGTGATGGACTTGCCTCCGAAACATCCGGCTAACAACAACGCTGCTACTAACCAAATTCCAGCTGCACCAATCCGTTTCACACGCATCCCCTTTGTTTGTCAGCGTTATCCTACAACATTTGTCGGCAAAAAGATGTAGTCTCCCTTTTCCACCCGTTCCCCGAATTCAAGCGGAACCCGCTCACTGAAAATCGGACCATCTGCAACGACAGTATGGAACTCTCCGGACTCTCCACAACTATCGATTCCGAGGGTATCGAGTTCATCCATCAATTCAATCGTAAATCGTTGTCCGAGAAAACGTCCCGGCATCCGACTCGTATTGACTACAATAATATACGCTTCAAATCCAGCGGCAATGAATTCCTCCAATAATTGTCGTCTCGGGATGAGCCATAACGGATGCAGCGCTGACATTCCTGCTTTCTCACAGGTTTTCTGCACCCAGACTCTATGTTCTTCCAAATCGATATCCCCGAAGACGCCGTACGGAATCCCCGACTCGGTACATTCCTTCATAGCGTCTACAAATTCATGTTCATAGGATTCCCATGAGGCTTGGCGCTTCATGAAGGGAACATCCATTCTCTCTGCTTGTGCACGTATCACTGATTCAGGTAATGCATGGGCTCGCGATCGATCCGCTTCTTCTTCAAACATCGTCCACACACGTGCAAGACTATCCCCGTTCTGTACAGCTTTGTAGACAGCCATGGCAGAGTCCTTTCCTCCGCTCCAAGATGCTATGAATTTACGTGCAGTCATAAGATTCCCTCCAAAGTTTGAATTATTAAAAGTATAGCAAACTTCCTTTGAATAACAAGAACCCCCATGCCACTGGCAAGGGGTTCTTGTTATTCATCAATTAGAGCTGTTTCGGCTGCTACTAGCCCATCATAAATGATACGATCTTTTGAAAAAGCTTGTTGATAAGTAGCTAAACCATGCAGTTTCATCTGTACCATACATGTTGTACTCACAAGCTGATACGTGTTATTCAGTCGCTCAGCATGATTCCATGCAGTCTCTTCAAAAAGATAGTCTTGGTCGTTTTCATCGACCAACTTTTTCAGAAGGTGCGTACTGCTATATAATTCTTGCTGATCATGCTTCCTTTTCAATTCGATGACTTCACGTGTTCCCGGCAGCGATGCGAGTAATGCCTTTCGATCGAGTGCATGCCCTAGTTCGTGGAGGGTCAAAGCCTGGACGTACTCGTTCAAAGGGAACCCGTTCTTCATTTCATCTTTCGCACTGAGTAACCGATCGCTGTCCACAAGAATGCAATGTTGGATAAAATCATACATCATATTCACACCTGTATTCCTTGGTATCACATTAAGTTCCATTCCAACAGCAGCAATTGTCTTACGAATAATCAGTTGAATCTCTTGTTCCATACAATCGTCCATTCTCTTCCCTTGCTCTCTCTCTTTATATCCTTTCACTTAAAAAATGGAAAGGTGGTGTTCAGTTTAAATCGATTTCTACCCTAGTGCAATAACTTATGATAGTTTTCATGAATTCATCACAATTTCTGAAGAATCTCGTGACATTACATTTTAAGCTTTTAAAAAAACTGTTCGGAGAGCTAGGTCTTACACGCTCCCGAACAGCCAAGTATTGTTGTACGCCTTATTTACATCGCTTTTTTAAGCTGCAGTGATTCAATCGTGTCTTTCAATTGTTTCAAGTGGCGTTTTTCATGCAACCCGACGAACGGGAACCATTGACATAATGGTATTTGCCCAAAAATCGGATGCTTGCATGATTTTTTCATCAACGCCTCTTTGTTGCTGCTATCGTACACATCCAGTAAAAACAGCCGTGATGTGTGTAATTCCTGTTTCATCTCGCATAGCGTCTTAAATGTATCCGAAGGAACTGTTCGTCCTGGAGCTTCCACTTTAATAATACGGTTCGTTGAAATGGAAATCGGCTTCTTCATCGCTTTCGGGCTTTCCGGATTCTTTAGTTCCTTTGCCACATTCGAGGCGATGAGCGTTTCCATGAGCGAGAGATGCTCGAGGATTTGTTTCGGTGACCAGCCACCATTGGCAGGTTTCCGATTGAGTTCCTCATTCGTCAGTCCCTGGACTGCTTGTAAAATCTTTTTACGCACTTTGTTATTGCCTTCAAAAACCATAGTACCCCTCCTACGCGGTTTTCGCGTCTGCATTCTCTCTGAAATATATTAGAAGCATACGCTCATATTCAAGAAAAAGGAACCCTAATTCCAACTGTCAGAATAGTAAATGTACACCCTTTTTCCAGCTCATCAGACATCGATCATAGACCACCTTTCAATTGAATACAACCTTTATGGGTTAAGCCTAGTATAAAAGGGTTTTCGGATGGTTTCTGCAAGTAAAAAAAGAGACTTCGGACCTAAAAAACAGGCTCTCCTAAGAGAACCTGTTTCCTTATTTTATGATGGCATCGGCGTATCCGTTGGACGCGCGTACCCTTTGTTATAATCGGTATCGATTGTTTTACGGATTTCTTTCAACGATTTACCTTCTTGTGACATCTTGACTGACTTAACAGCGATTTCTACACAGACATCACATCGTGTTCCATGGTCATCCCAGACAACAGAGCCATCTTTACGGATTTCATCCACAAAACAATTCAAGTTGCTGCCATGATCCGCACTATCTGCACATCCGCAGTAGCAAGGCATATATTTTAAAATATCTTCTGCATGTCCTGCAACTTGATAGACAAGTTGAAGATCCTCGGATTTGTCATCGAGGAATGCAGGCAGTTCTTCTGCAGATGCAGTGACTTGCTGTAAGTCGCCATTGGGAAGTTGTTTTTCTTCTCCTATGGCTAATACAGGCTTTTCTTCATGTTGTTGCTCTGTAGCCGTTTTCCCACTGCATGCGGCGAGAACAATCACAAGTACCGCTAATATCGGCATGAGACGTTTGTTCATGGACATGTCGACTCCTTTTCTTGAAGGTTGTCCTCTCAGCATACAGGATTATACATGCCTACGCCGTTACAATATTGTGGCAACTTACCGTCCGATCATTTTAGAAGGATCGACCCACTCATTGAACTGATCTTCCGTTAGTAGTCCTGTTTTGAGTGCTGCTTCCTTCAGAGTCGTTCCTTCTTTGTGAGCCATTTTTGCAATCTTAGCAGCATTTTCGTACCCGATATGCGGATTCAATGCAGTTACGAGCATGAGTGAGTTTTTCACTTTGTTGTCGATTTCTTCGCGATTCGGTTCAATGCCCACCGCACAATTGTCGTTGAAGCTGATCATGCCATCTGCTAGCAGTTTTGCCGTTTGCAAGAAATTGAAGATGATCACGGGTTTAAATACGTTGAGCTCGAAGTTCCCTTGACTCGCAGCAAAACCGATTGTCGCGTCATTCCCCATGACTTGCGCAACGACCATCGTTAATGCTTCACTTTGAGTCGGGTTCACTTTACCCGGCATGATGGAACTGCCCGGTTCGTTTTCAGGAATCGTAATTTCACCGATACCTGAGCGCGGTCCGCTAGCAAGCCAACGAACGTCATTGGCGATTTTCATAAGATCAGCGGCAAGTGCTTTCATGGCACCATGCGTGTAAACGACTTCGTCATAACTCGTCAATGCGTGGAACTTGTTTTGTGCTGACGTGAACTCGATACCGACTGACTTCGAAATTTCTTCCGCAACTTTGTCTCCGAACCCTTTAGGAGCGTTCAAACCTGTACCCACAGCTGTTCCGCCGATTGCAAGTTCTTTCATCGATTGCACGCTGTCTTTCAACATTTTCTCGGTTTTCACAAGCATCTGGTGCCAGCCGCTCATTTCTTGACCGAGTGTGAGAGGTGTCGCATCCTGCAAGTGTGTGCGGCCGATTTTGATAATATCCATGAACGCTTCAGACTTATCACCTAGCGTTTTCTTCAGTTTTTCAAGTGCCGGCAGCAATTCACGTTCAACCGCGATGACTCCTGACACGTGAAGCGCTGTTGGGAATGTGTCGTTCGAGCTTTGTGATTTGTTCACATCGTCATTCGGATGCAGGCGTTCCGTTTCTCCCCATTCTTCAAGTAGCTGGTTGCCGCGGTTTGCGAGCACTTCGTTCATATTCATGTTGGACTGCGTGCCGCTTCCTGTTTGCCAAACGACGAGTGGGAAATGATCATCCCATTTGCCTTCCAACACTTCATCTGCTGCAGCAGCAATTGCTTTCATCTTCACTTCGGATAGATTGCCGAACGAGTGGCTCGCAATCGCTGCAGATTTCTTCAAATGTGCAAAAGCTTGGATGACGCCAGTTGGAATGCGCTCTCCACCAATTTTAAAGTTTTGTTTACTGCGTTGTGTTTGTGCGCCCCATAGCTTGTCCGCTGGAACTTGAATTTCACCAAACGTATCGTGCTCAATGCGGTATTCCATTCTGAAAACCCCTTTTCGCAAATAAATTCACTCTCTTCTTATCTATCATGCCGGAATTCGCGTGTAAAATCAAAGATATTTGAATCGGATGAATGAGAAAAAGATCCGCCACAGAGGGCGGATCCATCTTTTACAATTCGCGGCGCAATGCATCGATGACATCGATCTGTGTCGCTTTACGTGCCGGACGCCACCCTGAAATCATGGCCACACTAATACTGATGGTAGAAGCAATGACCACGAGTTGCCATGGGATGATGGAAAACGTGACGTCCAGGTCACCGAAGCCTTCTTCACCCAGCGCTGCTCCGACGATGATTGGCAGTAAATAATTTGCCAATATACTAATCGCATAGGAGAGGATGACCGCAATGACGGTTCCAATGATGCCAATCCATGCGCTTTCAAGTAAAAATAACCGTTGGATCAGTTTCGGCTTCGCTCCAAGCGCTTTCATCACACCGATTTCTCGCGTACGCTCAGTCACCGCCATCGTCATCGTATTGAAAATTCCAATTGAGGAAATCAAGATAGCAATCGTTCCGACGAAGATGAGGCCTGCTTTTAGAGCTAAGAAAAACACATCAATCTGTTCCAACTCTTCAGATATGGAATACACAGAATAACCCTCATCCTTTAACGAATTCGTAATGCCCTTTACGTGTTGAAGCTCATCCGCGTAAATATTCAAATTCGGATTAAAAAGGGATTCTTCGCTTTCTTCCGGTTTGTGACGGTCGTAAATGGCTTCCAGCTCTGAAATGAGCGAAGCATCTGCATAGAGTTTAATGTCGGAGATAAAGTCTTTCGAAGGGGCCTTTGCAATTCCGACAATCGTCAGCTTAACAGGCTCTTTGTAAGACTCATTCGTTTCGTAGCTTCCGATTTCATATGTGATTTCTTGACCTAGGAGTTCCCCTTCATAATGAGGCCATTCTAGTTCCGCTTGTTCTTGTTCACTTAATTCTTTACCTTCTTGCTCGGCCTGAAATTTTTCAATCTCATCTTCGTTCGTTAAACTCTCGGCGAAGTCACTTCCCACAACAACTTCATATTGAGATTGTGGTAATCGTCCTTTGTCTAAAGCAAACCCAGCTTTTTGTTCTTCACCGAAGTCTGAAACAATCAGAGTGCTTGAGGTAGTGTACTTATCTAGCGTAGTCTCCTGGAATCCATTCACTTCTTGCCTAAGAACTACGGCTTTTACATGGTCCAGTTTTTTCATATGTTCCGCTTTCTCTTTATCCAGATCTGCGCTGTACACTTCAATTTGTGTCACAAGCCGATTATCAAGAATCTCTTTTTTCAATGTATCTTGAATACCAAAACCGACGGAAGCCAGAATGATGAGGAAGGCGGTTCCCATCGTGGCGGCTAAAATTGTCATGAAAACGCGCAGTTTGTTCTTTTTAATGTGTTGGCTCACAAAGTCAATCTGATCGTTAAATTGCATGATGCACACCTCCTGCTTTCAATACACCGTCATGCATTTGGTACATTTCATCCGCAATTGACGCGACTTCATCATCATGCGTAATAATGACGAACGTAATTCCGCGTGATTCGTTCAGTGATCGGATGAGCGCAAGGATTTCCTGTTCTGTCTCCGAATCCAAGCTGCCTGTCGGTTCATCCGCAAAAATGATTGGCGGATTCGTGATGAGTGCACGGGCGATACTGACACGCTGCTGCTGTCCTCCGGATAACTCATTCGGGTAATGATCTTGCACTTCTTTCAGTCCGACGTGTTGGATGAGTTGCTTCACAAGTTTCGAGCGTTCCGCTTTTGACGTACCTTTCAGTTTTAATGGCAGTTCAATGTTCTCGAATGTTGTGAGTCCGGGCATAAGTTGAAAATTTTGGAATATGAATCCGAATTGTTCTAGCCGGAATTCCGCGCTTTCGGTTTCATTGAAATTGGATGTCTCTGTTCCATTGACCGTAATTTTGCCGCTTTCCGGCTTCAGAAATCCAGCCATAATATGAAGCAATGTCGATTTCCCTGAACCACTTCTGCCAACTATCGAGACGATGGAGCCTTTTTTCACTTCAAAAGATAGGTCCTTTAAGACAGGCACAGGTCGTTCTTTACCTTTTTTACCAATTTTGAATGAATGCTGAATATGTTCTACACGAATCAATCTGTCGTCCTCCTCTAACTTACTGATACTTTGAGTATGACAGGCAATTCTTTAGAAGAAGTGTATGGATATATGAAGAATTTCTTAAGATGGAGGAATGCTTGGCTGGTCGGCTGACTGAAGAGGCGGTATTGACTGGATGAAGGGGACTTTTTGCGCAAGTGTTGTGCTGTTTGTGAGGTCTCAAGCCACGGGCGGCACAGGGTTATGATCACTTTTCTGAGTTTTATGAGCGCTTTCTCTACGTTTATGAGCACTTTTCTGAGTTTATGAGCGGTTTCCCACGTTTATGAGCACTTTTCTACTTTTATGAGCGTTTCACCACGTTTATGAGCACTTTTCTGCTTTTATGAGCGGTTCCCCATATTTATGAGCACTTTTCTACTTTTATGAGCGGTTCCCCACATTTATGAGCGCTTTTCTGCTTTTATGAGCGGTTCCCTACGTTTATGAGCACTTTTCTACTTTTATGAGCGTTTCACCACGTTTATGAGCACCTTTCCGCTTTTATGAGCGGTTCCCCACGTTTATGAGCACTTTTCTGCTTTTATGAGCGGTTTCCCACGTTTATGAGCACTTTTCTGAGTTTATGAGCGTTTCCCACGTTTATGAGCACCTTTCTACTTTTATGAGCGGTTTCCAGGCTTATGAGCATCCTTCCCCATTGAGTCCAACAAAAAAGCTGTTCTCTCCGTAAAACTCGGAGGAGAACAGCTTTTGTCATTTATTTATCTGAATCTTCTTTTGCGGCTGCTTCTTCCGTTGACGCAGCTAATGGGGAACGAGGTTTTTTGAGTTCTTCTGCCAGGTTATCGAGGCTTGGGCGCAATGTCCCTTTACCTGCATAGCTTTCCAGCATTTCTTTAATGTTAAGACCCGTTGTCGCCCCTAATGATTCCTGCATCGTAGCCATGAGATCGGTTGCGTAACCGGTGACTTTATTGGCACCGCCGCCTTCACCGCTGCCTGTATCGACCACTGTAATCTTATCGATGTTAGCAAGCGGGCTTGCAACTTGTTTCGCATATTCCGGTAGCATTCCGACGATCATATCGAGCATAGCCGCCTGACCATAGTGTTCGAATGCATCTGCGATTTTGCGCTTCGCTTCTGCTTCTGCAAGACCTTTCAAGCGGATGATTTCCGCTTCGGATTCACCTTGAGCGCGCTGGGAATCGGCACGAGCTGTACCATCGAGACGCACTTTTTCAGCATCGGCAGCTGCGCGTGCTTCGATGCGGTATTTCTCAGCATCCGCTTCAGCAAGTTGACGGGATTTCTCGGCTGCGGCATTCTGTTCAATTGCGTAACGGTCCGCATCCGCTTTTTTCTTAACTTCCGAGTCGTATTGACGTTCGCGGCGTTGAATCTCTTTTTCTTCCAATTCAATTTGTTTCTGACGCTCGATGATCCGGATTTGCATTTCTTGTTCCATGACTTCCTGCTTGGAACGGGCAGTTTGTAATTCATACGCTTGGTCAGCACGTGCTCGAGCGGCATCTTGCTCCAAACGATATTCTGCGACTTTCAATTGATTCTCTTTTTCTGCTTCTGCAATTTCAGTGGCACGTTCGATTTCAGCTTTTTGCGCTTCCTTAGAAGCCTCTGCATTCTTGATACGTGTTTCTTTCTCTGAAATTGCTGTTGCAATATCGGCATCACGTTTAACCTGAGCAATACGCGGCTTCCCGAGTGAATCGAGGTAACCGTTTTTATCCCGGACATCCTTGATCGTGAACGATACGATCACTAAGCCCATTTTTGCTAAGTCTTGTGACGCCACACGTTGGACTTCTTGTGAGAATTTGTCCCGGTTCTTATAGATTTCTTCTACTGTCATTGATCCTAAGATGGAACGGAGATGACCTTCCAATACTTCTTTCGCTTCGTTCTCCCGGTCTTCTTTCGATTTCCCTAGGAATTGCTCCGCAGCTGTCGCAATTTCTGAAATCGATCCGCCAATCTTGATGATTGCCGTACCGTCCGCCATGACTGGCACACCTTGTTCTGTATACACTTCAGGAGTTGTCACTTCAAGCTTGCTGGACAGCAAACTGAGTGGAGCTGCTTGTTGGAACACCGGCAGGACGAACGTTCCGCCTCCGCGGATGATTTTCACTCTGTTCCCTGAGTCGTCGGTATGGACATTTTTTGTTCCGATATAACTACCAGTAACAATCAATGCTTCGTCCGGACCGACTGTTCGGTACTTTGTTACGTACACGAGAATGACAGCTAACACAACAAATACGGCGATTGCAATGGCAATCCACATTCCAGATAATTCGATTGGCATGTTGGTTCCCCCTTAAACTAGTAAGATTATTTGAAACGGAAAGGTTCATATTCTTTGACGATGAACGTCCCTGAATCCACTTCGATAATGAGCACTTCTTTCCCATAGTCAATCGGATGATTCTCGTACCCCGATGCTCGTTTCGCCAATACGCCATTGACTGTTTCGATGACAATTTCACCGAATCCATCAGCAGGAATCGGAACGATGACTTTTGCAACTTTCCCTGCAAGCGATTCATCAGTGTACGCGATAGAGACTTCTGCCGACTTAAGTGGCAACAAAATGAAGAAGTATAGTAAAAAGTCGAGTATTACGCCGGCAGCAAGCGAGATGCCTAGTATAAGTCCACTTCCGAGTCCCGTAGCCAGTTCCAGTACATATCCCCACGTTGCTGTTAATGTGATGAATGGCAGAATGACCGCTGGATCTAACAAAGGAAACAAATCACCGGCACCATCCGTTAAATCACTGAAGAATAAGTAGAGCAGTGTTGCAATTCCCGCAACAATTATTATCGGCAAATACAGTTCCTGAATCGTCATGCCGAACAGTTCCATTTCAAACACCCCCTTATGTCTATTCTATACGTAAGAGTTTTAAAAAGGATTCATTTGCATGAATATTTTGTTACTGTAATTTTAAAATGGTTATTTTCTGGCTATTTTGTAAACGATTTAAGGAGTGATAACTTTTTTGTCGAAAAAACGCAGATTATGTTCGTCTTACAGCTTCGAATTTGCTATGATAGATAAGTTATTAAACAATACACTTTCCGTTAATCGGATGGAGGTCAGTCATGTTCAGTCCAAGAAAAACAGATCCCTTTTTTGCTGCTTTGCTAACGATTGCAGAACACGTGCAAGAAGCGATGCACTATGCAAATGATTATAAAGTGACGTCCGTTGCAGACTTGAAAGAAGTCAGCATCCGTCTAAAGAAATACGAGACAGAAGGCGACGACCTGATTCACGAACTCATCACAAAACTGAACACATCATTCATGACACCGATCGAGCGAGAGGACATTTTACAGCTCGCTATCAAGATGGATGACATCTTGGATGGCATCGAACACTTCGCTGCCAACTTGGAAATGTTTTCGTTAATCGATATCGATGAGTACGTTCAGACATTCATGGATAACATCGTGAAAAGTTCTGACGAAATCGTCAAAGCGATGAAGTTGTTAGAACGCAGGAAACTCGTGGAAATGCGAGATCACGCGGTTACCATCAAGGAATATGAACGGATTTGTGATGAAGTGCTCCGGACTTCCATCAAGCAGTTGTTCATCCGTGAAACCGATCCAATCCGGATCATCCAATTTAAAGATATATACGAATTGCTAGAAGATATTGCAGATTACTGCCAGGATGTCGCCAACACGATTGAGACGATCATCATGCGTAACGCTTAAGGGGGCAAACTGATGGATACAGTATTGCTTCTCACGATTATGATTGTGGTTTTTGCGCTCGCCTTTGACTTCATCAATGGATTTCATGACACAGCAAATGCGATTGCCACTTCTGTTTCAACACGTGCACTCAAGCCTAGAGCTGCAATTTTGCTTGCAGCGACGATGAACTTTGCAGGTGCTCTAACGTTTACCGGTGTCGCAAAGACAATCTCCAAAGATATCGTAGATCCTTTCACATTGGAAAACGGATCCCTAGTCATTTTAGCCGCCCTCCTTTCAGCGATCATTTGGAACTTGTTGACTTGGTATTTCGGAATTCCATCAAGTTCTTCACATGCTTTGATCGGTTCGATAGCAGGCGCAGCCATCTCAGCTGCCGGAGTCGGTATTTTGAATTACAGTGGGTTCCTTAAAATCATGCAGGCTCTGTTAATTTCACCCGTTATTGCGATTGTCGGTGGATTTGTTGTCATGACCATCCTCCGTGCGGTGCTGAAAAACAGGAATTTGTTTAAAGCCAACCGACGGATCCGGTATTTGCAAATTTTAACGGCTGCGATCCAGTCGTTTACACATGGTACAAACGATGCTCAAAAAGCGATGGGGATCATTACGATGGCTCTTATTGCCGCTAATCTCCAAACGGGCGATGACATTCAACTGTGGGTTCGGATCGCGGCTGCTACTGCGATGGGTATCGGGACTTCAATCGGTGGATACAAAATCATTAAAACTGTTGGTGGCAAGATCATGAAAATCCGTCCGATCCACGGGGCTGCTGCCGATTTGAACTCAGCTGCGATCATCTTTGGTGCCACTCTTCTTCATTTGCCTGTTTCTACGACTCATGTCATCTCTTCTTCCATTATGGGAGTCGGATCGGCACAACGCGTTAAAGGGGTCAAATGGGGCACTGCCAAGAAGATTGTCATCACTTGGGTAATCACGATGCCAATATCGGCACTAGTGGCAGCGATATTGTATCAATTGCTTAACTTGTTGTTCTAGTTAGAACATATGGGTTGCTTTGCCAACTGGTGTCTGTTATGATTAAGAGGAATTATTTTTGTTCGGCGCGATGGTTAAGTTCACTTAACCCTTTCAAGACTTGAGCAAGGATAGTAACACAGTGTATGCGAAATCCGCATACGAGGAGGAAACAAACATGGAACATGGTAAAGTAAAATGGTTTAACGCAGAAAAAGGTTATGGTTTCATCGAACGTGAAGATGGCGACGACGTATTCGTACACTTCTCAGCAATCCAAGGCGAAGGCTTCAAGACTCTTGAAGAAGGCCAGGATGTAACTTTCGAAATCGAGCAAGGCCAACGCGGTCTTCAAGCTACAAACGTCGAAAAGAACTAATTGACTTCAACCTTTCAAAACCGTTTCCTCATAGGGAACGGTTTTTTTATGCCTTTTTTGGACAAAGATCATCTATCTTTCGCTCCGTCTAGCTGAAAAAACTAACTCTCCATCCACCTCATGGATTCGTTAGACTAAACAGTTCCATTCTAAAGGACTACCCGATATGATGAACATAACGAAACTTACATACGAAAGAAGGACTCGACATGAAAGCATTTTCCGGATTCGTTATTACGCGATATAAATGGCTCATTACGTTTTGGCTGATCTTACTTATCGGCCTCGCCGTGTTTGCAATCCGGCTGCCCGGACTTTTAGAGGGTGACGGGTTCCGTATGGATGGTGAGCAAGAAGAAGTCTCCAATATGTTAACGCAAGACTTCCATCAGCCTGATGAGACGATGTTTCTCGTCTTCGAAGGGAAAACGGATGCTGAGATATCAGACGCCCTAACCGCTATCAAAAAATTGAACATAACAGCAGGAATCATTTCTCCACTGGATGAAACAGCCCAGTACAAAGAGGATATTTCCTATGCAATGCTTCAGTTTGACGACAGTGAAAGCGATAAATCAGGACTCGTCACTGAAATTCGTGATGCGGTAGGAACGGATGACGGCATCACACTTACCGGACAATCACCGATCACTAAGGACATTAATGCAGCAAGTCAAAAGGATTTAATGGTCGCAGAAGCGATCGGGCTGCCCATTGCACTTATTGTGCTCCTGTTTGCATTTGGCACTATTGTTGCTTCCATAGTACCTATTCTCATCGGGGTGGCAACGATTGTAACGTCTTTCGGGATTCTTGCATTGTTCGGCGAAACAATGGATTTGTCCATCTTCGTGCTCAATATCATTCCCATGCTCGGACTCGCACTCAGTATCGATTTTGCGCTATTGTTCATCAGTCGTTATCGGGAAGAACGGAAACGTCAATCGATTCCTGAAGCCGTCCGAACAACAATTGAAACTGCCGGTCGATCGATTATTTTCTCAGCGTTCTGCGTATTTATCGGACTTGGCGCAATGCTGCTCATCCGCGTGGATATCTTCCAAAACATCGCACTGGGTGGCATGATTGTCGTTTCGATGGCTGTACTTGCATCCATCACGCTCTTGCCAGCTGTGCTGCTTGTTTTGAAAGAACGGATTGACAAAGGAAAGATCCTCCGGGTCAAAACAGGAACAGACCGTTGGCGTACCTTTGCAGAACAGGTTATCAAACGCCCAGTTCTCATTACAATTGGCGCACTCCTATTACTTGGAATTGCATTGATTCCCGTACGTAACATGACGTTAACGATTCCACAGATTGACTCGCTGCCACTTTCCTACGACACACGTTCTGCATACGAGAATATGGAAGATGCATTCGGAATGCGCGATGAATCGACTGCATTTGTAATTGCAGAACGCTCAGGTGGCTGGGTAGATGAAGACGGTTTGAATGCACTGCAAGACGTTCAGGAGGCTCTTGAAAAAGATCCACTTACCGGGAAAGTGACAACCATTTTCTCGGAAAGCGGTATTGACCAACCTGAGACTTTCGGTCAAGCCCTGCAAGTTCCCGAGCAATCTGCTTCATTACAACCTTTGCTCGAATCCTTCATCTCAAAAGACCTTCTTATGATTTCAGTTACGCTGGAAGCGGACGGTGCGTCGAGTGAAGCGCAGGAATGGGCACGGAACTGGTCTGAGAAAGAGACTCCGTGGAACTTACAGGTCGGCGGAGAAGCAAAATTCAACCAAGAAATATTCGATGAGATTACAGACAATATCATCTATGCATTACTCATTATTATCGTTTCGACGTTCATCATCTTAATGGTTGCGTTCCGTTCGCTTCTCATCCCGTTTAAAGCGATTCTGATGAACATCATCGGGCTGTCCGCATCATTCGGACTGCTCGTCTATATTTTCCAATATGGTCATTTCGGACTCCATCCCGGAACGATTGCACTGATTATCCCGGTCATCGTATTCAGTCTCGTGTTCGGACTAAGCATGGATTATGAGGTCTTCCTAATCTCTCGCATGCAGGAATCATATTTGGAAACTGGAGATAATGATAAATCGACGGTTGAGGGACTGGCTTCGACAAGTAAAGTCATCACGTCCGCTGCGCTCATCATGATCGTACTGACCGGTGCATTTGCTTTCACAGATGTCATGCCTGTGAAGCAAATTGGTGTCGGCATCGCGATTGCAGTCGCAATTGACGCCACTATCATCCGTTTGCTACTCGTTCCCAGTCTTATGAAACTGTTCGGAGACTGGAATTGGTGGTTGCCATTCCGTAAGAAAAGCTGAATGACGGCAAAAAGACGCACACTCCACGGCGGAGTGTGCGTCTTTTTCCATCAGTTTATGCTGGACTGTTCCATCCACTGTATCGAAGCTGGTGCGCCCATCGATGAGTCCACATCGCGCTGGTCGTGTTTGAAAGTTGCCATGACTAAAAAGTAGATGGCTGCTACTGCAACAATTGTCAGCACAACCACTGCAATCGCAATTGCTTTGCCTTTCATCGGACGATCCCTCCGTCCTCCACTTTCTTAAATCCTTCTTCTCTCAAATAAGCCACAGCTTCTTGGTAATCTCCGAAGCTGTCTTCCAAATTCAACCCGTGATAGATATTCCAAGCACCGATCTCTTCTTTCAGCTCAAGCCGGGAATTGTGCCCATCTAGCCAAATTTCTTCAACCGGCTCTGCTTCTGTTCCCTCTTCAGCTAATCCTGCGATAGCGTCTTCGATCGTCTTCCGTAATTCCGCTTCAGAAGCATCACGAACATTTACGAGGCCACGGCTGTCAGGCTCATATCCAGGTACGTCCGCAACGTAAACGAACGCATTGCCATTTGGATGTAGATGTTGTACGACAACGGTCTTATCAAATTTACTTTCTGCATAATGATAATTGATCCGCTTCATGGAAACGTCTTTTCGTGACAATTCCGGGTAAGATTCAATGATCGCTTGTTTTTCTTCAAATGTTAGCATAGGTCCTACACACTCCTCGTTTGGTTCGTTTCAGTATATCATGATTCTTCGTGGATCAATAACCCGAACATCCGTGCGAAACCGATTGCTTGTTCCTTTGAAACGGTGCACGCAGCAATTTTTGAAGGTGTCACTTCCAATCGCTCGAATGTACAATCTGCCAGATTCACTCCTGCAAGATCGGTCTCTCTGAAATTCGCATTCTCCAATTGGCTACGGGTAAGCTTCATATCTTTAAGAATACACTCATAAAAGTCCGACTCTGAAAACTGGGAATCCATGAGCTGAACCGCCTGCAACTTACTGAAGCTGAAACTGCTGTAGCGGGCGTCACACTCCTCAAATCGTACATGTTTGACTCCCGAATGATCGAAGTTCGCACCCGTCAATTTGCAATTCCGGAATTCACAACGCAATAGGTCTGCATGTCCACCCTTTACATTCGAGAAATCGCACCGTTCAAATACAGTATCGACAAATGAGGCACCGGATAAATCCATTTCTGCAAATGTACAATCTGTAAACACTGCATCGTCCGTTGAGAGCTGCATTCCACTCGTGAAACGTAAATCTCCGCTCTCCATGTCAACACACCGAAGGGTTTCCGGATCTGCCGGAATTTGCTCAGCACGCAGCTTTTCTCTATGAGCTGACAACTTAGGTTTCTGAAATACTACCTTCTTCATCCACTCACTCCTATCTTGTTTTCCATTCAGTAAATAAGACAATCACGATGACAACGGTAAATGCGACAATATAGAACCAATCCGGGATTGTACTCAGACCACCAAACATGACATCCACTCCTCAATATGTATCCATCTTAGGCCAACCCGTACAAAACCCGCTTCTTTCTCAAAGTATACCTTCAAACTACTCTCCTGGAAACTATCACCTCGATAAAATAAAGGGTTCACGCTGTATTCAATCGACTTCAGCAAGGTATACTAAGAAAAGGAGGCGAATTATTTGAAACGTTTATTCCTGTTCATGCTGCTTCTTGTTGCCCTCTTTCTCTCAAAGCCTTACTGGGAAGAACCGGTCTCTAAGTATGTGGATTTATCCTTCTTGGATTCTATAGATGAAAAACTTGAAGACGTTGTCAACAAAGAAACGATTGATTCGACCATCGATACATTACGGACGGCTACACAAGATCTTGCCGGGATCATCTCAGACAAAACAGAAGGATTGAAAGATGCGAAACAGTCGGTTGAAAAACCTGCGCTTGCAAAGCCCACGGCCACCCCGATTTCCATCAATAACCTTGAAATTGGTTCCTCTGCTGAACAAGTCACTGCTGCACTCGGTGAACCAAAGAGTCGATCCCTCAATGAGTACGGAGCCGAATGGCGAACGTATCACACGGATTATCAAAACTTCGTCATGGTCTCACTTGATGAATCCAACCGCGTCGGTGCCATTTATACGAATGACGACCTCATCTCATCTACAGTCGGCGTTTCGTATGGAGCCTCAAAAACGGATGTCCGAAAGGCCCTCGGTCAACCGCTGACTAAGATGCGTAAAGGATTGAACGTGTTTGTCCTTCAACAGGATGAAGGAATGGACCTTTTTAAACTCGGAGATGTCTATGCCTATGTATTTTATGACATTCATCAAGAAACGACAGTGACTGCCGTGGAACTCGTATCGGTCGCACTCGAAAACAACAAAAAGTCGCTCTACGCTGAGCGTAGCGAAGCGCTCCGTAATGGTTTTGAACGCCAATTATTCGATCTGACGAATGCAGCAAGGGTACGTCATGGCCGCTCGATCCTTTCTTGGGATAGCCAAGTTTCCGGAACTGCACGGAAACATAGTTCGGATATGGCTGTCAATGACTATTTTAGCCATGATAACTTACAAGGACTCTCCCCATTCGACCGTATTAAGGAAGATGGAATAGGATTCAAACGCGCGGGCGAAAACCTAGCATATGGACAGTCCAGCAGCATCTTCGCACACGAAGGATTGATGAATTCGAAAGGCCACCGCGAAAATATTCTTCTAAAGGATTATAGCAGCCTTGGTATCGGCGTCGACTTCAACCAAGAGATGCAGCCGTATTATACTGAAGAGTTTTTACTCAGATGAAAAACAGCCTGACAGTGGAACACGCACTGTCGGCTGTTTTTTCACTTCGTCTTAAGTTCTGCACACGCAATCCGATCCCCAGAATTCCCCGCAGGATCTGTTTTATAATCATCTGCATCTGCATGAATGACAAGCGCACTGCCATCCTCATCTATCAGTGAGTTGGATTTTCCAGGCTCCAGCGTCAGATTATGCATCGTCACTTTAACCGCCACTTTCCCATCTTCCCCCACGTTCAAATTCGGCAAGTCTCCAAGATGATACCCTTTCGGATTGTCAAAGCCATGTTTTTTATCCGTCGGGTTAAAGTGACCGCCTGCCGATTTGAAATCTGGTGGAGTACAAACAGCCTTTTCATGAAGATGAATGCCGTGTATGCCCGGCTTCAGATTCTTAGCTCTCAAGCTAATCGTGAGAATTCCATCCACTTCTGTGAAATGGGCTTCTCCAATGGGTTTGCCCTCGGTATTGATTAAGCTTGCTTCAACTGTCTTCGTTACCTCTGCATTCACCGAAACTTTTTCATTCATTCCGCCACAACCACTCAACACAATCAGCATGATTGCAAAAAGCATTCCTCTAATGAGACGTTTCATGTCGTTTTCAAACCTCCTTATAAGAAGGATGGCTGAAAACCTGTAAATTATGTGTCTTTATGGCTGTTTTTTCAAAGCTTCACTTCATCGCTCATTTCAAATACGTCAAAAATATCGCGCTGGATAATCAGTGACATGATTTTACCGTTCTTTTTAAAGTAATGGACGTTGCCGACTCGTGCTTCCACGATTTCCGTCCATCCCCATTTTTCGATTTCCACCAAATATTCAGGGGGAGGCGTTCCTTCTTCGTCCCCGATGTTGTTCATTTTGTACTTGGCAGACTTTGCAATTTCCGTCGTACAGTCTTCCGGTTTTAGTTCGTACGCATTATTCGGTACAGGAAACCCTTCGTTAATGACCGCCATCCGATAGCCGTCTTCATGTGCAAATGTATAAGAACAGCCAGACAGCAGCCACACGCCTATGATGAGTATCCCGGCAATTCTTTTCATCGAATCCACCTCCCGAATCGTTCTGTTACTTCAAGAATACTTCATAAATTCGGTCATGTCTTTAACGGTTTTGTGACAAAAAAACCGCCATGCGCTAAACGCAGTAGGCGGCTTTTCACTTATTTCAATTTCTGGATGATGCAGACTTTCAAGTAGTTGAATTCCGGATAATCCCGGTTTGTGCGGAAGTCTTTCGGCAAAGAGGATTCTTCCAGAATCTTGTACTTCGTGCCTGTTGTTTTGAACGCTTCATCAATGAACGTCTTGAACTTTTTCATACTGAAGCTGGCGTTGTTTGTAGATGCGACGATGAATCCTTTTTTCTCAGTGATCGCTATCGCATCCTGCAGCAATGCAGTGTAGTCTTTCGCTGAGCTGAATGTATACTTTTTAGAACGCGCAAAGCTTGGTGGATCTAACACAACCACATCGAACTTCAGTTCATGGCGCTTCGCATAACGGAAGTAATCGAAGACATCCATCACTTTAATATCTTGCGCTTCATAGTCGATCCCGTTGACACTGAATTGTTCAATCGTTTTCGCTAAACTGCGCTTCGCTAAGTCTACGCTTGTTGTCTTCACAGCTCCACCGCTTAACGCAGCGACGGAAAATGCACCTGTGTACGAAAACGTATTGAGCACATGATTGCCTTCTGAGTATTTGTCCCGCAGCGCTGCCCGGACATCCCGCTGATCGAGGAATATGCCTGTCATTGCGCCGTCATTCAAATCGACCGCGAAGTTCATGCCGTTTTCTTTGACGATGATCGGAAAATCACCAGGAGTACCAGATACGTAATCGTCTTGATCGATATACTGACCTTTTGTATCGAAGCGTTTTTTCTCATAAATCGCTTTTGCGTTGACGATCTTATCAAGAACGCCATAAACGTGATGCTTCATGGAGTAGATTCCTTCACTATACCAGCTTACCATGTAATACCCATCGAAGTAATCGATGGAGAGGCCGCCAATACCGTCGCCTTCTCCGTTGAATAGACGGTATGCAGTCGTTTGTGTGTTCAACTTAAAGTTGCTTCGACGTTCAATTGCTGCACTGATGCGGGATTCGAAGAAGTTGAAGTCGATGGCTTCTTCTTCTTTTCTCGTCAACACCCAGCCGATTCCTTTGTTTTGGTTTCCATAATAGCCTTTTGCAATGAATCGGCGGTTCCGGTCGATCAGACGAAGTAAGTCTCCTTCTTCTTTTAAGACTTCAGGGTTCATGACAGCGTCTTTTAAAATGAGTGGATAGCCTTTCTTTAAAGCGATTCCACTTTTATCGTTTACGAGTACATCAATTGTTTTCATGTTTTCATCCTTTTCTACGGATATTTATGTCCGTTCACACATTTTCTTTATTATCGCACGTTTGGCTTGGAATTGCGATTCCTTGCTTATATATATTCACAAAATGGATTTGCGGATTTTTCGTTTCATTAAAAAAGAAGGTTTGGTTTCTGCGAGCAGAATGGCGAGTAAAATAAGGGCAGCTCCGATGATCATTTGTCCTGTGACGATTTCGCGGAGCATGATAATGGAGAAGATCATTCCCCATAACGACTCCATGGATAGCAGTATTGCCGCTTTTGTTTCGGAGACGTGCTTTTGCGCAACGGTCTGCAGTAAAAATGCAAGCGTTGTGGAAAACACACCTAAATAGAGTAATGAAGTTGCGGAGGTAGTCGTGATAGGAAGGGACGCCTCCCCTTTCACTCCGATTACGATCCAGGCGATGACCGCAGCTACTGTCATCTGTACAAGCGTCAATGAAATCGCGTCTTCTTTACGGACGAACTGTCCAGTGTAGAAAATATGGAATGCAAAAAATACTGCACACAAAAGTGATAATACATCTCCAGGATTGACTGTCAATGATCCATTCAGCGATAACAAGGCAATCCCCGTCATCGCAAGAATTGCCCCTGCGATTTCAAACGGACTCACTCTTCTTCGGTAAAGTACAAATGCTATGAACGGGACGATCAGAACATTCACCGCCGTTAAAAACGCATTATTCGATGGAGTCGTATATTGCAGACCTACCGTTTGAAAAGCGAATGCACCATATAAAAACACACCTAATAAGCCACCCTTCAAAAGAACAGCTGTAGAAAGTTTCAATAGTTTTTTATAAAACACAACTCCAAGCAAAACAGCCCCAATGACAAATCGTCCCGCTAAGATCTGGTAAGGACTGAAATAGTCCAACGAGATTGCACTTACAGGAAATCCTGTTCCCCAAATAATGGCCGTTACAAGCAGGCCGATTTCACCCATGTATTTACGCATCCAGCATCCCCCCTGTATGTGACTAGTATACAAGGGAACACAAAGCTCCGTATAGAGTAAAAAAAGACCTTCGGTGTGTTTTCCGAAGGTCGCGTCTATTACTCTTGTGGTGTCGTTGCGGCTGTCGCTGCTCCTGCTAATGCATCGTCCCAATCCGGGGCTGTGACTTCCAGAGGTATATTCTCTCTCCGAGCTTTGACAGCTGCAAAGAAGAACAGCGCTACTAGGAAAATCGAAATCACACTGGCGCCGATCAATGCGACATCCATCGGCAATCTGAATCCGATTTGTGCATTCAAGATGTACGTAGTTGTTGCCATCAGCATGAATGTACCCGGTACGAGCGCAATCCAGTAATTCTTCTTCGCGATGAATAAATACATCGCCGCTACAAAGAGCGCAATGACTGCAGTCGACTGGTTCGCCCACGAGAAGTATCTCCATAGGATATTGAAGTCAACGAACGTCAATGCAATTGAAATTGCAAACAACGGAAGAGCAATCCAGAGACGGCTCATGATTTTCACTTGCGGTAGTTTGAAGTAGTCAGCAATGATCATCCGAGCACTACGGAACGCCGTGTCCCCTGAAGTGATCGGCAAGATGATAACACCAAGGATCGCTAGTGTTCCACCAACAGCCCCAAGCATTAAGACAGATGCTTCACTAACGATCATTGCAGGTCCGCCTGCAGCAAGCAATTCGTTCAATCCGACTGGACCATTGAACAACGCCATGCCTGCAGCTGCCCAGATCATTGCGATGATCCCTTCAGCAATCATCATGCCGTAGAAGATTTTACGACCTTGTTTTTCACTTTGTGTCGTACGAGAAATAATCGGTGTTTGTGTCGCATGGAAACCGGATAATGCCCCGCAAGAAATCGTCAAGAATAGCAGAGGGAAAATCGGAATATTATCAGGGTGCAAGTTCGCAAACGACAATTCAGGGATTGGCGCGCCTTTAACGAGCATTCCGCCTCCAACGCCCAGTGCACTGATAATGAGTAACAAACCGAAGATCGGGTAGAAACGCCCGATGATTTTATCAATCGGAAGTAGTGTCGCTAAAATGTAATAGATGAAAATTGCTGTAATGATCAATCCCATCGCCATCCAGCCGTTCATCAAATTATACAGCAGACCTGCAGGTGCAGAGACGAATACGGTTCCGACAAGCAGTAGTAAAAGAATTGCGAAAGCGTTTACAAGATGTTTCATGAATTTACCGAGGAATTTACCCGCAAGTTCCGGTAAATGTGCGCCGCGGTTCCGGATGGAAATCATTCCTGTTAGATAGTCGTGAACGGCACCTGCAAAAATTGCTCCGAGTACAATCCAAAGAAATGCAACCGGTCCGTATAGTGCTCCCATGATTGGTCCGAAGATTGGACCTACCCCCGCAATATTCAGCAGTTGGATCAATGAATTCTTTTTTGTGTTCATCGGTACATAGTCAATACCGTCAGCGTTTGCATAAGCAGGTGTCTGACGTTCTTCCTTCACTCCGAAAACGCGTTCCACGAATTTCCCATACGTGAAATAGCCGACCACGAGCAACACTACCCCAAATAGAAATGTGTACATCCACTTCCAACCCCTTTATCTATTTATGTTCTGTTATCAGTTTAGATGAATTATTCTAACAAAGGATGGGTTTTGTGCTAACATGTCGGTTTTCAAGAGTAAGATGCACGTTAGGGATATTGACGTGTTGTGTTAGTGTTCAAGCTTTGCCCGTAACCCCTTCACATAGTTACGGCTCACAGACAATTTTTCCGGGTACCCATCGATTTCGAGCTGATAGGCTCCGTTGAACCAAGGTGACAAACGGGTGACATGTAGCAAATTGACCAGGTAGCTTTTATGAATCCGATAGAATGAAAAGGGGGAGAGACGCGTTTCCAATTCTTTTAACGTCAGTTTCACTTCATGCTCTCCCGTCTTCGTTACGATTCGGGTCAAACTGCCCTCCCGACAAATGTACAAAATACTGCTGATAGGAAGATAGACAATTTCCCCTTCCCGTTCAATGGCCAACTTACCTAGTGGATGGCTAGATTCAGGAGTAGTCTCCAATGCATCCTGGACTTTGATCCGGTTCAGCGTCTGAGCAAGTTGGTCCTCTTCGTAAGGTTTCAATAAATAGTCAATTGCATTCACACGGAATGCATCAGCTGCAAATTGAGGATACGCAGTCGCAAATACAATTTGAGGCGGATTCTTCAATTCTTTCAGAACAGCAGCAACTTCGATGCCGTTCATCTTCGGCATTTCAACGTCCAGAAATACCACTTCAGGCTGCAATCGAATCGCCTGCATGATGGCGGTGTCCCCTGAATCCGCTTCTCCCACAATCTCCACACGCGGATGACGGCTGAGTAGAAATATGAGTTCTTCACGCGCATAGCGTTCATCGTCTACAACGAGCGCTCGAATGCTAGATGGCATGACGAATCACCTCTTCTCCTGGAATTGCAAAACGTACGATGGTTCCTTCTCCGCTTGCTGTTGTGAATTGAAGACCTGCTTGGTCACCAAACGTCATCATCAACCGGCGATGCACATTAAATAATCCCATCCCGGTTCCCGATTCCGACTCAACAGGGTGTTCCCCCAACGTTTTCAAACGATCTGAAGTTATCCCCTTGCCATTATCTTGAACGGTAATTTCCGTTTCACCATCCCGTGCAGCAATCCTCACTTTCACGATACTCCCTCGCGCCATATCAGCGATTCCATGTTTCACCGCATTTTCAACAATCGGCTGGAGTGTGAGGGGCGGTATCAGCTGGGAGAGCACAGATGGGTCGACATCAAAGTCAATCGTAAGTTTGTCGACAAAACGGGCTTCTTCAATTTGAAGGTACGCACGCACGTGTGCCAATTCTTGCTCAAGCGTAACTCGTGCAGCAGTGGTTCCTTCAACATTTTGACGCAGAAATTTTGATAAAGAAGTTAACAGTTGACGTGCCTGATCGGGATCCGTTCGTATTAGAGAAATAATGACGTTTAACGAATTGAAGAAGAAATGAGGACTGATCTGAGCTTGCAATGCTTTGATCTCCGCATCCTTCGCCAGTTCGTGCGCTTGGTCGGCAGCTGCGATTTCCAGCTGATCGCTGAGCAATGAGCTCAATCCATCGATCAATTCTATCGTGACATCCGTAATCGCTTTTTCGGAAGGATAATACAGTTTAAGGGTTCCGACCACTTTGTCCCTCTGTTTTAACGGCGCAATGACGGCAGCACCGAGTGGACAATCCGTGTTAATGCAATGAATGGCTTGGTCGTTAGCGACTACACGATTTCCATGTTGGAGCACTTCTTTTGTTATATGCGTTTGAATCGGACTGTAGGATCGATGGTGATCACTCGCTACACCGACGTGAGCGAGAATTTCGTTCCGATTCGTCATGGCAACAGCACTCGGGGAGAGCTCATTGAAGAGGATCCGACATACTTCGCTGCACGTTTCAGGTGTCATTCCTTTTCTTAAGTGTGCGAGTGTTTGGTTCGCGATGCGCAGCGTTTTTTGCGCTTGAAGAGCCGTTGCCCTATCCTGCTCACTCATCACGTTGTAGACAATCAGAAGAAAAATAGCAGTTCCCAGACCATTTGCAATAATCATCGGTAGGCCGATCGCTTGAACGAGTGCCCAGGCTTCAGTGAACGGCTTCGAGAGCACGAGAATCAGACCCATTTGAATGGACTCCGCAAGCGCTCCGATTCCAAAAGCTGTGAGCGGTTTGACCGTGTTGCCCTTTTTATAGAAATAGCTTGCTAGAATTCCTGATAAAATAGTTGAAAGCCCACAAGAAAACGCAGTGAACCCTCCTAACGTCATTCGATGGATTCCAGCGATGAGTCCAGCACCGATACCAAAACGATAGCCTCCCAGTAAACCCGCGACAACAATTCCGATAACACGGGAATTGGCAATCGCTTCGTCTCCCGCAAGATTCATCGTCACGCTATTGAAATGGAACGTTTCGGTATTAAAAGCGACACCTAAATACGTCCCGATAATGCCGAAGAACCCGAAAAACACTATCGCACTCACAGTTTGCCGGCGATCGAGAGTATCGTGGTGCACGAGTTGCTTAAAGAATCGAAAACGTGTCAGGATGAATGCCACTGCGACAATCGTTCCGACGCGTTCCAGCATAATAATAAGTAAGTCCAACTTGCCCACCTCCCTCTCAATCCTCCGTCCGTTCAAGTATACTGTATTTTCCGTCATTTCAAAAGAGGAGAATGTACGAAGACACCTCCCCTTGCTTACTCCTTATTCAATAATCTGGACACAATACTTTCCACAGTGCCTGCTTGCGTATTCTGAACACCTGTCCCTGCCCATAACGAAAGAAAATCGGCATTATTTTGCATAGCCGCTTCTTTTCTTATTCGTTTCGTCAAATCGTTTTGATAGGGATAGGGCGCAATCGGGGACCGGTTCATCTGGTCAATGAATCGATTACGGATGCCGCGTGCCGGTCTTCCGGAAAAAACCTCTGTAATCACGGTGTCGTCTAAAGACGCACTCAAAACGGCTTGCTTATAGGCGATGGAGGCCCCACTCTCCTCTGTTGCTAAAAGAGCTGTTCCGATCTGGACAGCAGAAGCCCCATTGTTCATCAGTTCGGTCATTCGAGCATTCGTGGCAACACCGCCAGCTGCGATAATAGGTAGTTGAATGACATCCCGAACTTCGGCTAGTAAATTGTTTAGTGGAATTAGCGGTCCATCAGGATGAAATGAGCCCCGATGCCCACCGGCTTCTGCTCCTTGGATGACAACCATATCGAGACCTGCTTGCTGCACCGCCATTGCTTCGTCCAGAGTAGTTGCGGTCCCTATCAAAAGTATTCCCGCATCGTGAAGCCGTTCAATAGATTCCACATCCGGAATTCCAAACGTGAATGAACAGGCTGCTGGCTTTTCTTCTATAACTACATCGATCTGTCCGTGAAAATCCGGTTCAGACAGAGGTGCTTTCCAAAACGGCATGCCAAGCTGTTCCCCGATCGGTTGCAGCGCTTCATAGGCTAATCGCAGTTGCTCCTGGTCAAACGGCGTATTGTCCGGCACAAAAAGATTCACGGAAAAAGGGCCATTTGTCAATGCTTTCACTTGTTGAATTATAGTTCGTGTTTCAGTTGCGGTTAAATAACCTGCTCCGATTGAACCTAATATACCGGTTTCTGTACCTGCCGCAACGAAATCAGGTGTCGTGACACCTGCCATGGGTGCTTGAACAATCGGATATTGGATACCTAGAGTTTGTTTGAATGTCATCATCTCCCCCCTATTCCCAGTGGTTAGGTTTAATTAGTCCGCTAAAATGTCGCATACTCTGCCGACTTGTCCATCTTCAAGGCGTACTTTGATGCCATGAGGATGATGGGCCGAATTTGTGAGTAAGTCTTTGACGACTCCTTCAGTCTTCACACCGCTCCGCTGATCTTTTTTCAAGATAACTGCCACTTTTAGTCCTGGATGAATATCACTTCTGTTTTTACCGTCCAAGTTTATCACTCCTTTTCTCTTAGTTTAGCACATGAGCTGGTCGGAATTGGGTGTCATGTTTCGTCGGATACTTTCTAGTTGACGGCTAATAGTTCATGCCCTAAACTAGTAATTGGTTTAGGGGGTGAACTGATTATGAAAGAAACATTACTAGAAGCGATAGAATTGTTCGAGGAAGTTATCATTTATGGTACGGAACATTTCCTGAAATCGGTACAATCACCGATTTGGAAAGAGTATTCCCCAGAGCAGATTCAAACGTTAAAGCTATTATCGGCTTATGATTCATTATCCAATGGTAAATTGGCTGTGCTCCAAGGTGTCCATAAAAGTGCAATTACCGCACGCTTAAAGAAGCTCGAAGAAAAAGGACTGATTCTTTCAGAACGTGCGCAACACGACCAGCGTACAAAAGTGGTCCGTCTGACAGAAGCTGGCCAAGACATTCTTGCTGCTTCCAATACGGCGATTAACGAAACGATTGCAAATCTCTTTGACGATAAGATTTCAGAAGAGGAGTTGACCCAGTTCGTTGGCACGTTCCGGAAACTAAAAGATATATTACAAATGAGGGAGTTAGACCAATGAAAACGATATTGAAATTCAGATGGCCGATTTTCATCGTCCTGCTCGGTCTTGCAATCGGTTTACTGTTTGTCGCACCAGACCTAGCAAAACAAGCAGAAGAAGCCGGTTCGTTCCAGTTAGCGGACGATGCTGATTCCCAGAAAGCAGCGGACATCCTGGAAAAAGCAGGCGCTTCAGAAGATACGCTATCGCTCGTCTATGACTTTGAAAAAGCCGTTTCTGAGGAAGACAAAAAAGCGGTCCAGGCCACAGCGAAAGAGATTGAAGACCTGGGGAAACCCGTGACGGATGTCATGGACCCATTTGAAAGCGAAGAGATTGAGGACCAGCTCGTTTCTGAAGATAAACAGACGGTACTCGTTCCGATCACCGTAGATGGTTCAGAGGAAGCAATTATCGATCTGAGTGACAAAATCCGCTCGGAGATTCTGCCGAAAGACACAACTGTCTATCTAACAGGCGAAGCGATCATTAACAATGACGTAAACGAAAGTGCGCAAGAAGGATTGAAGAAGACGGAAGTCATTACCGTTGTCCTCATCTTCGCTTTGCTGCTTATCGTGTTCCGTTCGATTGTGACACCAATCGTTCCATTGATCGCTGTCGGGATTACGTACTTACTCAGCCAATCCCTCGTTGCGTTCTTCGTCGATTGGTTCGGATTTCCAGTGTCCAACTATACGCAGATTTTCCTCGTCGCGATTCTGTTCGGACTCGGAACCGACTACTGTATCCTGCTCTTGAGCCGTTACAAAGAGGAATTGATCGAAGGACACGAAATCCAGGAAGCCATTGTGAACACATATAAAACTGCAGGCCGGACGTTGATCATCAGTTCACTTGCCGTATTCATCGGATTTGCAGCGATCGGATTTGCAGACTTCCCGATTTTTAAATCGGCGGTTGCGGTTGCAGTCGGTATTGCGGTATTGATTCTCGTACTGTTCACAGTCGTTCCATTGTTCATGATGCTGCTGAAAGACAAATTGTTCTGGCCAGCAAAACAGGCGACGACCCATAACGATAGTAAATTGTGGATCCGTTTCAGCAAGCTATCTGTTGCACGTCCATTGCTCTCGATGGCAATTGTTGCAGTCATCACAGTGCCCTTATTGCTGACATACGATAACGAACTTTCCTTTAACACAGTGGATGAAATCGATCAGTCGAAAGAATCCGTAAAAGGGTTGAATCTGATCTCTGAAGGATTTGGTAAAGGAGATTCCCTTCCCGTCCAGGTCATCTTGAAATCCGATAATTCGATTGTCGATGAAAAAGATGTCCCTTACTTAGAAACAATCAGCCGAAACTTAGAAAAAGTGGATGGCGTGAAATCCGTACGTACAATCACCCGGCCAACAGGTGAGCAAATTGACGAGTTGAATGTCGATAAGCAGTTGGGATTGGTCTCCGACGGATTGAAAGAAGCGAATGATGGCATTAAAAGCGTCCAAGACGGACTCGGTCAAGTAGAGGGCGGACTGAACGATGCTGCAAGCCAGTTGCCGTCTGGTTCAGAAGCATCGTCAGGTGGTGCGGGATTACGCCAGGCAGCGCAAGGCATCGGACAAATCAATGACCAACTCGGACAAATTGCAGGTGGACTGTCTCAAGGCATGCCAGCTGCTCAAGCTGCAGGAGGATTGAACGCCCTGACTGCTGAACTCGGTAAAGTATCTGCGAGTTTGAATGGAGCTGCGGGTCAACTCGAAGGATCCGGTTCCCAAATCGGTGCACTCAGTGGCGGGCTTGACCAACTTGCAAAAGGTGTAACTGCTTCAAAAGAAGGACTCACGGAGATCAGCAAAGGGCTGACAGAAGTGACGGATATGCTAAAAGATATGAGTGAAACGCCTAGTATCCGTGATACAGGAATTTACATTCCAGCCGGTACACTCGGCGAAGAGGAGTTCCAACCAGTCATCGATCGTTATACATTCGGCGACGAAACCGGGATTCTCATGGAAGTCATCTTGAAAGAGGATCCCTATGCCCGCGAATCGATTGCAACATTGCATGCAATCAAGGACAGCGTAAGGACTTCTGTCATCGGTACTCCATTTGAAGATACGGAAGTTGCGTTTGCTGGTATTTCCAGCATGAACTCCGATCTGGATGATATTTCATCGAAAGACTTTACCCGTACCGTAGTCATTATGCTCGTTGGATTGTTCGTCGTATTGACGATTCTATTCCGCTCTGCAATCATGCCACTGTATATGATCGGTTCGTTGCTGCTTACGTATTACACAGCGATTTCCTTTACGGAATTGGTTTTCGTGAATATTCTCGGTTACGATGGCATCAGCTGGGCAGTTCCATTCTTCGGATTCATCATGCTCATCGCACTTGGCGTCGATTATTCGATCTTCCTGCTCGACCGCTTCCGTGAAGAGAGCATCAAAGGAAGCACGATTGCTGATGCATTGAAGATTTCCATGGCCAAGATGGGCACGGTCATTATCACCGCTGCTGTCATTCTAGCGGGCACATTCGGCGCCATGATGCCGTCCGGGGTTTTGAGTCTCGTGCAAATCGCAACTATCGTCATTACTGGCCTCTTGCTGTATGGTCTCATCATATTGCCGCTTCTGATTCCTGCGATCACCGTATCGTTCGGTCGAGGCGTCTGGTGGCCATTCCGCGGATGAACGATCTACCATGAATACAAATAATCCGTTCCGAACAGCCCAGACTGTTCGGAACGGATTATTTTTTGTGAATTCATAACCTATGTACTGGAAAAATAGGTTGTGTTCGCTATCAGCTTTGTTCCGCACTCTAGCTGTTTGGCAAGGTTAATGAACGAGCGCAGATGATCGATTAAAGTGACTTAGATTACTCATGACATAAATACATTTTTGCATACAAAAAAAACCCTACATGTAGGGGCTTTTTTAGCTGTTATTAAGCTTTTTGAACGTTAGTAGCTTGTAGGCCACGTTGTCCTTGCTCAATTTCAAATGTTACACTTTGACCTTCGTCTAAAGATTTGAAACCTTCGCTTTGGATTGCTGAGAAATGTACGAATACGTCTTCCCCTGCTTCACGCTCGATGAATCCAAAACCTTTTTCTGCATTAAACCACTTAACTGTACCTTGTTCCATAATTATTGCCTCCTAGTGTGGATATCCACACAATATGTTACTATACTTGCTCAAATACCTTAGACGAAAAACAAAATATTTTCTCAATCTGAAAAAGAACAAAGATAATACTCCTTAAGAATAACAGGTATCTGATGAAATTGCAACTAGTACGTTCCATATATAAAGCAGACTTTAAGATCCACTCTGGCAGGTAACGTATATACTTTCCCGTTATAGGAACTTTAAATCCTTCCTCGCGCGTCCATTTACCATGTGGGATGATGAATCGTAAACGATGACCTGAACTGGATGGTTTCAACTGTACAGCTGCTTGTCCTTCATCCTTTTCAAGTTATCAGATGTGATATCTCCCAGTTTGCGCCTTAACAGATTTGTATCTGCGACTGTGCGTTTTGTTTATAGTAGCTGCACTTGCCAGGATTTTAAAAAAGTACCTGATTGGGAAACTCCCATGGATGTTTAAGCATTCATAGTTGTTTCCCACTTAAGTCCGCTTTTAGTTACTTCGTTACAATCAGAGCTCTGACTGCAAATCACGGCTTCTCTTAAAAATAGATATCCGAAAACTCATATTTTATTAACTCAATTCTATCCAAGTTACTATTATTGACACGATTGCTACTTCCACTATCCATTTTTTTAATAGGAAGTTCTATAGTGAACGTACTCCCTTCATCTAAAATGCTCTCTACGCTTATACTGCCCCCATGCAGCTCGGCCAAAGATTTAGCTATGGGTAATCCCAGTCCAGTTCCTTCAGCTATACGATTGAAATTCCGATTCAGTTGTGTAAATTTCTTAAAGATCACATCTGTATTTTTCTGATCTATACCTATGCCTTCATCTTTTACAGAAACACTTACGGTATGATCGTCTTTTTTCACAAGCCTAATCAATATAGCTTCACCCGGAATAGAGAATTTAATTGCATTCGATATCAAGTTAAGTAAAATCCTATCAAATTTAGAAACATCGACCGCCATAATCAGTTCTTCAAAATCCGGGTCAAATATAATATTGATGCCTTTCGACTTCGTGTATTGTGAAACGGATTCCACAATATCATCTACAATCGCTACAATATTGTAATTAGTTAAGTATAATTCATATAGCCCGGAGTCTATTTTAGAAATGTCCAATATGTTATTGATGAGCCGATTCAGTCTGTAACAGTTTCTTATGGTCATTTTATTGACATTCAGAATATCTTCTCTATATTCTTCTAAAGAATCATGTTCCAAATATAAATCCAATAATTGAGCGCCACTTGATATTACTGTTAATGGCGTCTTTAGTTCATGGGAGGTGTTAATGAATAATTCTTCTTGGTCTTTCAACAGTTTCTCCATGCTCTTCTTCGCTAGTTCTTCATCAGATATATCTATTCCTAAAGCAATGATTTTCTCCACCTCATTATGCTGGTTGATAATAGGTTGGAAAATTGTTTTTGTATGATAGGTGATCCCATCTTTAGTAAACTCTAATTTATGCAGATAGGCTGACTTATTTTCAATGGATATATTAATATTTTGAACCAATTCCTCTAAATCTTCGGTTCTATAGTAATTAAAAAAATTTTTCCCGATGATATCCGACTCTGTTTTTATCTCTGGCCATTCTTCTTTAAAAGCTTTAAATGAAAACTGATTGAGATAATTTATTTTGTGGTCTTTGTGAGAAAATGATGCATAGTACATAGAGATCTTTTCTACACTTTCTTGCAACGCTGTATATTCTTCAATTTTATAACTTGGTTCACTATTTTTATAGATCAGAATGCCACCATCTATATTCCCTTCCTCATCGTAGATAGGTGTCCCCGCACATTCATAGTAAGCAGTCGTCAGTTCCCTTGCTCCAACGACCATATGTTTAGTTAGTTTTTCTCCTCTTAACACCCTTTGTTCAGGAATATCTTCAAATGATGATTTCTCTCCATTTGTATCATTCATTCTAAAAGCATGATATAGGCGTTCACTGTTAACTGACTCTATATCCGGTATATTTTGCGGAATATATCGAACTGGAAATTGCTTGCCCACTTTATTTATATACGTATACTCTCCGTCTTTATCGAGAATATTTACGGCATCTGACATATTGTCCAATATGAATTCCATTTCGTTTTTTTGCTTTGTGAGAAGTTTTCTTTCTCGAGTCTTCTCCGTGACGTTATAAAAAGAAGTGACTGCATACTGCCTTGTCCCCTCACCCGCAATCATTTTTACATTGATGTCCCAATAAGTAGCCGCTCCGTCAGAGCCACGTGATTCCACCTCGAATTCATGACAAGATGTCCCTCTTTTAAGTACATCTAAAATGCTTGTTGGAAATGATGGACATCGGCCTATCGGATTGTCAGAGGCGATATTCATCAAGCACAACGTGGTGATATAGTTTTCATCATGACTAAGTAGAATACAATCCGGATAGCTATAAACTGCTGTAGCTCCATTTCCATTCGTCTTGTTACCGCCAAAGTTATTTAACGTGTATTCCAGCGCTGAATCCTTCTGTTCTTCAAAGTGATATACTTTATAGTCTTCATTACCTAAACTATCAACGCTTACTTTAACTTCCAGTGGCAAATGATCGCTATTAAAAATGTAACCATACTGTCTATTTTCAATAACCTGGAACGACATCTGATGTTCGGATTTCAATAAGACCCCTAATTCAAGAAGAGATTTCCCTACTAAATCAGACTCATTATATCCCGTTACCTCCAGAAACCCCGCGCTCACCTGATAAATTATATTATCCACAGTATGTATATGCAGTTCTTTTGATAATCTCTCTGAACCTTTTCTCATATTAGGTCACCTACATATTTTATATTTATTAGTTCTTAGAAAACGCGTTTCAACTGCTTTTATCCATCATACCACTCGTGCGTGAATCATCTAATACTTACTATTAAAAACTTCCAGTCTCATTCAAACTCACGAGACTGGAAGTTCCAGTTTTAGTTTCCTTTATACATGATTTCCCCTGCTACAACCGTCATAAAGGTTTTCGCTTTCAGCATATCTTCACTATCCACCGTCAGCAAATCCCGATCCAGAATGGTGAAGTCGGCGTCAAAGCCTTTTGCGATTTTACCGCGACTGTCTGCTTTGTCCATTGTTGCCGCACTACCGGAAGTAAAGAGGGCAACGGATTCATAGCGGCTCAGTTTCTCCTTGGGCAAATAACCTTCATGCTTCTCACCCGGCTTCCGGCGATATGCAGCTGCATAGATTCCGAGAAGCGGATCCACTTCTTCGACTGGGGCATCCGAGCCTCCCCCGCAGATGAAACCACGTTCAATGAGCTTCTTCCAGGCATATGCCCAGTCCATCCTGTCCTCACCGAGGCGGTCTTTGGCCCATGGGAAGTCAGATGATACAAACACTGGCTGGATATCGAGAATGACCGGCAATCTTTCCATGCGATCGACCAGTTCGTCACTCAACACGTTGACATGAATGATGCGGTCCCGTTTTCCTCCTGCTGGCGGGTTCGCTTCAATTGCATCGAGCAATTTCTCTAATGCTTTGTCGCCGATCGTATGGACTGCTACGGCTTCCCCGTATTGACGGGCAAGCGCAATGTTTTCACGGATCTCCTCATCCGTCAGGACGGCCATTCCTGAATTCCCCGGGTCGTCGGAATAGGGTTTACTTAGCAGCGCAGTTCTGCCGCCTAATGCCCCATCGATGAAGAACTTCATCTCTCCTCCATGAATCCATGGTTCATCATACGTTGCTCCATCTTCCATCAGGGATTGAAAGACCGTGGAACGGCGCAGCAAGTGAGCACGGAATTTAAGCTTGTCTTCTCCAATGACATTCCGGAACGCTTGAAGCGGATTGCGGTAGTCTGCATAATAGCCAAGATCATCCGTCACTGCACCTGTAATCCCGCGTGCAAGCAAGTCTTCGACGGAAGCCTGCAATGCACGCGTAAGTGCCGCTTCGTCCGGAACCGGAATGACCGCTTCTACAAGATCCGCCGCACCTTCAAGTAACAATCCAGTTGCTTCACCGGCCCCATCCCTGACAATTGTTCCGTTGTCAGGGTCAGGTGTATCTTTTGTAATACCCGCTAGTTCCAATGCCTTTGAATTGGCAAGCGCCGCATGACGGCACGTTCGTTTCAAAAACATGGGAGACGTACTGATTGAATCCAATTCCAATCGGGTCACTATGCGACAATCCGCGAAGTTGTTTTCATTCCATCCGTCCGCTGTAAACCATTCATCTGTCGGATGATCTGCGGCTGCCTCCTTCAAACGGACAAGCATTTGTTCTGCAGAGGTGACGTATGAGAGATCCACTTGCAGCAAACGACTCCCGTGCCCGATCATGTGCATGTGACTATCGATGAAACCCGGATACATGACTGCTCCTTGCAAATCCACTTCGTTATCCGCTTGTGCACGTAACCTATCTAATGTTCCAACTTCGAGAACCGTCCCGTCCTCCGTCAAAACAGCTTCTACTGTCTCGCCTTCTTTTTCCATCGTATAAATTCTGCCATTGTGCCAGATTGTTTTCATATCCCCATCGCTCCCCTTTTTCCTTAGTGTACTCGCCGCGACAATTTGAGGCAATATTCTGCTACAATGAAATTACAAGAATCGAGGAGGAGATCCAAATGGAATTATCGGTATACTTAGCAGGTGAAATCCATAGCTCTTGGCGTGACGAAATCAAAGAAAAAGCAGCTGCATTGCGATTACCTGTGACGTTCTACGGACCTATGGAAAACCACGACCGTTCGGACAACATCGGGGAGGAAATCCTTGGTACACAACATGATGCAGTTGCTAAAGATGCTGCTGCGTCGAGCTTCAATAACTTACGGACAGAATTGCTGCTGAAGAAATGCGACTTAGTCATCGCATTGTTCGGAGAAAAGTATAAGCAATGGAATACCGCAATGGATGCAAGTACCGCAGTCGCACTCAACAAGCCCTTGATCTTAATACGTCCGCACGAGCATCACCATGCACTTAAGGAACTCTCAAGAAAAGCCCACGCCACTGTAGAAACGCCTGACCAAGCGTTAAAAGCACTCAAGTATATCTTCGAATGATTAATCTTTACACAATCTTTACACTACCTTCATACCCCCTCAACACTTTTTCTCTATACTGATGAAGAAGTTACAAGAGAGGGGCAGCGCGCATGACTACATTAACGAATTACCGTCAGGCCACTCCGTTGCGAGTCGTTACACAAACCGAAGCGCCCGCAGCAATTTTCACTACAGAAGGTCTGAACGTATGGTATGGGGACACTCACGCACTAAAAAATATTGATTTGACAATTTTTGAAAACGAAGTGACAGCAATCATTGGACCATCCGGGTGTGGTAAATCCACCTATCTTAAAACATTGAACCGGATGGTGGAAACCAACCCGGCAGTACGCATTTCCGGGACGGCTCAGTTTAAAGACACCGATTTGCTGCACGCAACTGTAGAACGGTTACGCTCTGAAGTAGGTATGGTATTCCAAAAGCCGAATCCCTTCCCGAAATCGATTTATGACAATGTAGCTTATGGCCCGAAACTTCATGGAATTCGTAAAAAAGCAATGTTAGACGAAATCGTGGAAAACAGCCTCAAAAAAGCCGCGTTGTGGGATGAAGTGAAAGATCGTCTGTCAGCCAGCGCATTCGGACTTTCCGGCGGACAGCAGCAGCGACTCTGTATCGCACGCTCACTCGCAATCGAGCCTTCTGTTTTGCTCATGGACGAACCCACTTCTGCACTGGATCCTGTGTCCACCAACAAAGTGGAAGAATTGATCGGCGAATTGAAAAAAGACGTCTCTATTGTCATCGTGACGCACAACATGCAGCAAGCTGCACGGATATCCGATCGCACCGCCTTCTTCCTGCACGGTGAAGTCGTGGAATACGACCGGACTGAAGCTATCTTCCAAAATCCAACTAGTCACTTAACGGACGATTATGTAAATGGCCGTTTCGGATAATTGATGGCAAGCCTTTTCCTACACAAAGTGGGAGAAGGCTTTTTTTTGCGGATTTTTCATCATAGGTATAAATGCTACTATGCAGAAGTAGTCGACATGATAGAATAGAAGTAACAAATTAGAAGATGACGAGGTGTACTGTGCATAAAAAGAGCATTCGTACCTATTTCATTCGGATCATCGCCGCGTTATCATCATCGCTACTCTTATTACTAGGAATTTCCTATTATTATAGTAACTGGATGTTCGAAAAACGTCATGAAGAGTTAGCGCAGCAAGTTGAAAAAGGGGAAGTCATTACGGAACTGTCGGAAAGTATCTCGAACCTCTTTTTTCGAGCACGCGGTTTTTATGCATTCAAAATGGAAGAAGAGCTTCAGTTGGCTTATGCAGAGCTTCGTCATATACGCGAGGTGAACGATCAGTTAACTACCATGGAGTTGACTGAGAAAGAACTTCGGTATACCGATGAAATTGGCGGGTTCATTTCAAATTATGAAAAGAATATTCTTCCTAAAGCAATCGCCTATGTGGATGCTGACGATTATGAAGGATTGCGGCGCTTGTCAAGCGGAGGAACCAACCTATCTGTAAACCAATTCATAAAGTATGCAAAGCAATACGAAGAACAAGCGGAAGAAGCCCGAAATCAGTTCAACAAAAAATCCGAACAGGAGCTGAACCTTCTCTATATCGTCATTTTTTCAGTCGCTCTAAGCGCATTGTTGTTCCTAATTTTCTTAAGCTGGCGTGTAATCAGTAAGCTCATTGCTCCTATTGAGTCCATGACAAATGCAACAGAGCGCTATTTAGCAAATCAGGATGTAAACTATGAGCCTGAAAAGCGTAACGATGAACTCGGTTCCCTTTCCCGTTCTTTTTCGAGCATGATGTCTACCATCCAACTAAAAGAACAGGAACTTCTTTCACAAAACGAAGAACTCGTGTCACAACAGGATGAATTGCTTTCTCAGCAGGATGAATTGTTTACTCGTCAAAGAAAGTTGGAAGATGCCTTATCGGAAGCACGCTATGCAAAAATTCGTCTTGAACGCTATAACGGACTTAGTCATCAGCTGTCTTTCTCAGACGACGCTAAAGGGATTGCGACGGCAACTCTCAACTATTTAGATACACTCTTTTTGATGGATAAAGGGAGTATCTACATGCCTTCAAATAATTTGTATGTCCTGCAAGGTATTTCTGAAGAAGAGTATGCCAGTTATTCTGATGAGCACATGCACTATGTGTTGAATCGTTTAAAAACAGAACACTATTTCCAATTGGAACGCCTGCTCGATGACGGTTCTATCGAATACGATTTCTATACAGCACCCCATCTAACGGATGACTCGTATAAAGCATTTTTCGTCTTAACCCGATCATCTCATAAGTTTTCAGAAGAAGACCAGGCCGACTTATTCGGTCTTGCTAATCGCATATCCTTTGCGATCGATCGCATTGATCAGTACGCTCTCATGAATAAGGAACGACAGTTGAATCAGACAATATTGGACAATCTGGAAGAAGGCATTCAATTCATCTCAACAGAAGGAACCTCAGTTCAAGTGAACGATGCCCTTTCAGCCTTGATAGGACAACCCTCTGGCAGGCTCAAACTTACCGACTGGAGAGAAAAACTTGCCGGATTCACTTCTGACCCCGACAAATTAGCAGGATTTATAAATGGTGTTCTTAACGATGATTCAGGCCGACTCGCAGAGACTGTCTATACAGTCGAAGGTCCAGAATCGAAAGTGATTTCGCTCTATGGATCTCCTGTTCACTATGAAGGTCAACGGATCGGCACCCTGTTTGTTCACAGGGACATTACCCAAGCATTCGAAGTGGATAAAATGAAAACAGAACTCGTGTCAACGGTTAGTCATGAATTGCGCACTCCCCTTTCAAGTATCATCGGATTTACTGAATTGCTTATCGGAAAAGAGATGGATAACGCAAGACAATCACGTTATCTCGATGCGATTTATCAAGAAGCAAAACGTCTAACCGCTCTTATTAACGACTTTTTGGACGTGCAGCGGATGGAATCCGGAAACCAGGAATACTCGATGCAAGAAGTGGACATTGCAGACATTGCCCAGCAAACCATTCAAAATTTTCCATCACAGGATAACCATTCGATTGCATTACAGGTGAACGACGAACAAACCATTTGTATAGGAGATTCCGATCGACTTATTCAAGTATTCACGAATTTGCTCAGCAATGCGATCAAGTTTTCCCCGGACGGTGGGGATGTGATTGTGGCACTTGCCCCACAAGGTGAATATTTGAAAGTCACTGTCCAGGATCAAGGAATTGGAATTCCGGCGGATGAAATTAAGCATATGTTTGAAAAGTTTTATCGGTTTGATAATACGTACCGAAGAAAAATAGGTGGAACCGGTCTAGGGCTTGCGATATGCCGGAGAATCGTCGAAAAACATGGTGGAGAGATCACGGTGGAGTCTGAAGAAAACGTGGGTACTGCAGTCAGCTTCACAATTCCTTTGAAGCCTTCCCAAACACGATTGCCGGAACATTCGGGTCGAAGATGATCCAAGCATCGCTCTGATGTTGAAAGAAGAATTGGAAGCATACGAATATGAGGTGTTCCCTTTTCAAGGCGCAGTGAGTTCGTTCGCTTATGCGAAAGAACACCATCACGACTGTATTGGGCGAATTTTGTATATGATGGAGAATATGAGTCACTGGGAGAGCAGGAAATTGCTGCATCGCCCAGTGACTTTTTTCGAGTGGGGGTTGGGGTTGGGGGTGGACGACAGAACGAGCGGGTTTCTCTGCGAAACGGGCGGGTTGAACGACAGAACGAGCGGGTTCCTCGGCGAAACGAGGGGGTTGGACGACAGAACGGGCGGGTTCCTCGACGAAACGAGCGAGTTGGACGACAGAACGAGCGGGTTCCTCTCTGAAACGAGCGGGTTGGACGACAGAATGAGCGGATTCCTCGCTGAAACGAGCGAGGTGGCCGCTGGAACGGGCGGGTTCCTCACCCATACCGCCAAATCCCCCCGGCGGAACGGGCGCCACCTCTTTCATCTTTACACAGTCTTTACACTTCTCCCATACTGCCTTTACACTTTCCCCCTATACTAAAAGTTGTAAGGGACATACAACATACACAAAGGGGAGAACATTCATTGATTAAATCCATTCAAAAAACCATTCTTATCGGAGTGGCGGCTCTCGCACTCACAGCTTGCAGCTCAAAGGAAGAAGAAAATGGCACAGCTTCCGCCACTGCATCTGCTGAGCTTGAAGGGAGCGTTCTCATCGATGGTTCAGGCACCGTTTACCCTCTCATGGCGAAACTCGCTGAAAACTATATGCTAGAAGAACAAGAAGGCGTTTCTGTAGAAGTAAGCCGTGCGGGTACAAGTGCTGGATTCAAGAAGTTCCTTGCGAAAGATGGAACAGATTTCAATGATGCTTCTCGTACTATAAAAGAAGAAGAAAGCCAAGCTGCAAAAGATGCAGGGATCGAAGTGAAAGAGCTCAAGCTCGCATTGGACGGCCTCACATTCGTCGTCAATAAAGATAATGATTGGGCGGATCAACTGACACCTGAACAACTCATACGTATTTTCACAGCAGATGGTGATGTAACTAAATGGTCGGATCTCGATCCTTCTTGGCCAGACGAAGAAATCAAGCCTATGGGTCCGAACGAAAACCATGGAACTTATGAGTTCTTCTATGAAAAAGTGTTGGAAGAACAAGATTTGAAACCTTCCGTTAACTTGCAGCAAGACTACTCAACCCTCGTTACCCTTGTATCAGAAGACAAGAACGGCATAGCATTTTTCGGATATGGCTATTATGCAGGCAACCAAGAAAAGCTCCAAGCAGTACCTGTAGACTTTGGAAAAGGACCGGTTGAACCTTCTCTTGAAACAATTGCAGAAGATGGCGACTACGCAGCATTCACTCGTCCTGTCTTCACTTATCTGAATGTCGGGCATGCTAAAGAAAAACCCCAAGTACTCGATTATGCAAAATACATTTTAAACAATGCGAATAAGATGGCTGGTGAAACCGGATTTGCACCGATTCCTGAAAATGAAAGCAAAGAGAATCTGGACTTCCTGAACTCACTTGGTGATCAATAAGATACGGAACTTCATTGCAGAAAAGGAGGATGCGAGGTAATGACATCTCCATTCCAAGCTAACTCAAGTAGCGGAAACAACATCCGTGACCTCATCCGCCTCAATCAGGACCGGAAATCTTTTAGAAAAACGATAGAAACATGGATTCCACGGTTTTTGTTTCTACTTGCTTCCCTATCCGTCTTCACGACGGTAGGGATTCTCGTAATTTTATTGACCGAGACCATTGAATTTTTCAAGGCCGTTCCAATAGTCGACTTCTTTACAGGAACTGTTTTGAAACCCTTGAGCCAAACACCTGAATACGGGATACTCCCACTTGTAATGGGAACTCTGGTTTCTTCCGGTATTGCAATCTTGGTTGCGGGTCCAATCGGTCTCATGGCGGCAATCTACTTAAGTGAATATGCTTCACGCCGAGTTCGCAGCATCCTCAAACCTGCACTGGAATTATTAGCTGGTGTTCCGACAATCGTCTACGGGTTTTTCGCATTCACTTTTGTGACGCCGCTGCTTAAAGAATGGATTCCCGGACTGGAAGCTACGAATATCTTGAGTCCTGGACTCGTAATGGGAGTGATGATCATTCCGATGATCGCTTCACTTTCAGAAGATGCGATGCGCTCTGTCCCTGAAGCAATGAGAGAAGGATCCGCAGCACTTGGCGCCACAAAATTGGAGACCGCTTTAAAAGTGGTCGTTCCGGCAGCGCTTTCCGGTATTATCGCATCCTTTGTTCTTGGGATATCACGCGCACTCGGTGAAACGATGATTGTCGCAATCGCAAGCGGGAGCTCCAAGAACTTCACGTTCGATGTCACGGAATCCATGCAAACCATGACCGCTTATATCGTTGAAGTCACGAGCGGCGATGCGGCGGCAGGTTCCACCGTTTACTACAGTCTTTACGCAGTTGCGATGACTCTATTCGCCGCGACGTTAATGATGAATTTACTTGCTGGAAAAATCGCACGCAAATTCCGGGAGGTCTACTAATATGCTCCATACCCGACAACCATCCAGTCCATCCAGAGTTCGTTTCCGTCTTCTCGCTGACCGATCAGCTAAAGTACTATTTGGAGCTGCCGCTCTATTCGGAATTGTCATCATGGGCATTTTGTTAGTCCGAATCACTTCTGAAGGGATCAGCTGGCTCTCCCTCGACTTTCTAACAGGACGCTTTTCCACCACTCCTGAAAAGGCGGGTATTATGGGAGCCGTGCTCGGTACCTTCTGGTTGCTGGCTGTGGTAGTGCCTGTAACGATGATTGTGGGCATCGGTTCGGCCGTTTACTTGGAACTCTATTCTAAGAACGGCAAGGCCAAGACGTTTATACAAACTAATATCGCGAATCTTGCTGGCGTTCCGTCGATTGTTTACGGAATTCTCGGATTGACCGTTTTTGTAAGAGCTCTTGGATTCGGAAGCGTCGTTCTCGCCGGGGGACTTACCTTATCATTACTTATCCTCCCAATTGTCATTGTAGCTGCTCAAGAAGCACTGCGATCCGTTCCAAGTCAGCTTGGCGATGCTTCTTATGCGCTAGGCGGAACAAAATGGCAGACTATACAATCTGTCATTTTACCGGTCGCCCTCCCATCCATTCTGACGGGTGCGATATTGGCTCTCTCAAGAGCTATCGGGGAGACTGCGCCACTTGTCGTCCTTGGAATCCCTGCGCTGCTCATTCCATTTCCAGGCGGAATCTTAGATCGTTTCACCGTGTTACCGATGCAAATCTATTATTGGACATTGGATGCAGCACTCGTTGCAGATTATGCGCATCTCGCTGCAGCTGCAAGTATTGTATTGCTCATTAGCCTATTCCTCTTAAATGGCTCTGCTATTTACTTGCGGAACAAATACAGCATGAAGGCATAAAAAAACGCTAGTTTCCGTAACCTGGAACTAGCGTTTTTCAAATTAATCGGACCCTTCCAATACTTGTTTCACGAGCGTTACAAGTTCTGAAGGACTGAAAGGTTTAGGCATGAAATAATCTGCTCCAAAATGAGCTGCCAAGTCTCTATCTGATTGCTGTGCTTTTGCAGTCAACATTATAATCGGGATTCCAAGATTGAGTGGTTGCAAGCGTTCCAACACCTCTGGCCCCGTCAGTTTCGGCATCATGTAATCGAGAAGTATAACATCGAATTGTCCCGTGGCCGCTTTGTCGAACCCTTCTTGGCCGTCTTGCGCTTCTTCTACCGCATAACCTTCAAAGGAAAGCGTATCAGAAATCAGCATCCGTAAGATTCCTTCATCATCGATCACCAATATTTTCTTGCTTTCTACCATGTATGATCCCCCTGGTGAAGTCGATTGTTTAAAACATTCTGGATGACAAATTCTGAATCCGTGTTAGTATTTCATTCTTTTGGAACGGTTTCATTATATAATCATCAGCACCTAGCCACAGTGCAGACTTTATATCTTGTTCACTCGTGCGGGCGGTCATCATCGAGACTAAAATATTATTAGTATCGGGTCTTCTCTTTAAGCGTTCTAATACTTCCAATCCGTCCATACCTGGCATAATTCCGTCAAGCAGGATGATGAAGTGCGTATCAGGATCAAACCAATCAGCCGCTAAAAATGAAATTCCATCCTTAAACATTTTGACGGATAATTCAATGTCCACCAAACTCCATCCGCGAAGTTCCTCTTCCAACATTGTGCGGATCAGAAAATCATCATCGATAATAATGACTTGAAGTTTACGCTTCACTTCTATCAAATTCTTATCAAAAATAACGCTTTGGTTACGTCCTGTGCGCTTCGCCTGATAAAGTGCTTGGTCAGCTTCGATGAGCAGCATTTCCAACCTGCCTTCATACTCCGCGATTCCCGCAGAGAAGGTGACAGAGAATGAACGGTCCCCTTCTTCAAAAATAATATTGTTGAACGACTCATGCAACCGTTCTGCGAAAGTATACGCTTCGCCCTTACCGCCAGAAACGAGAATGACAAATTCTTCTCCGCCATACCGGAAAATATAATCAGTCTCACGTTTTTCTTCGAGCGCAATTCTACTGAAAGCCTTAAGCACTTCATCTCCCGCAGGATGTCCATACGTATCATTTACACTCTTGAAATGATCTAGGTCCATCATAACAACAGAGAATGGTACCCCTGAACGTTGCGTTAGCCGTTCACAAAACATCAGCATTTCATCCAAACGTTTCCGATTGCCCACACCCGTCAATCCGTCTGTAGTAATCGATTGGCTTATTCCTTTTCGCCACTTGTCCCTGTTAAATAAGTAAGGCAAAAACAGATCCAGTTCTAATGGCTTTCTGATAAAGTCCATCAGTCCTGCTTCATACGCCTGGCTAATCACTTTGTTGGAATGATTACTGCTCATTAAGATGGATACTACATGACGGTCACTTGCAGTATCACGGATTTGGTCAAAAACATCCAAACCCGACATATCTGGAAGTTGCAAGTCGATCATTACCATGTTCGGTTGCAGATCGTAAAATTGTTGTATACCGCGCTTTCCATCCATAGCGATTAGTACTTGTGCACCGAGTTGTTCCAACAATTCTTTAGTGAATGTCACGAACTCCAAATCATCATCAATGATCAAAATGAACGTTTCTTGATCGAAATGATCGACGTATAAGTCAGGCAAAACATAATTGCGTCTTTCCTTCTTATTGCCATCAGCCAATAGGAGAATGTTCTTCTTAAAGTTTTTCAAAGAAGAAATAGGAATTACTGATTCATCATGAGGAGAAAGAATTTCCAAATGCGCACTGCAAAACTCCGCCAGATCATGGAGACCAATCGTACCCGCCGTCCCTTTCAATGTATGAAGGAACGTATACAATTCCGATTCCTTCACAAATTTTTTAGCGTCCCACTGCGTGAACGATTCCTCAATTTTCCCCGTTACTAGTCGTTGATACTTCTCGTAGTCCAAACTTACATTCCCCCCGTCACCAATTACGGTCGGTCGTTATTTCCCCTAATTCCCCCGGATTGGATGTTACTTAGCACTTTTGAAAAAGAACTGAAGCCCTTTTCATCCAGGACTTCAGTTCTTCATAAAGGGTTCGTTAGTCCAATCCCATTTCTTGCGTGACTACATTGACAATTCGTGTACTGTAGCTTTCACATGCTTCCGATGTAGGTGCTTCCACCATTACACGTACTAATGGTTCTGTACCGGAAGGGCGTACGAGAACACGTCCTTCTCCAGCCATTTCCATTTCCACTTCGTTAATAATTGCAGCGACTTTTGCATTTTCCGTTACTGCATGCTTATCCGTCACCCGGATATTCACAAGTTTTTGAGGAAAAATCGTCATACCACTCGTCAATTCGGACAACTTCTTGCCTGTACGCTTCATGATATTCACCAGCTGCAGTCCAGTGATCAGACCGTCTCCTGTTGTATTGTAGTCCAGCAAGACAATATGTCCTGACTGCTCTCCGCCAAGATTAAAGTTGCCTCTTCGCATTTCCTCCACAACATAACGGTCACCAACCGCTGTTTGGGCGCTTTGTATTCCTTGTTCTTCTAATGCTTTGTAGAATCCAAGGTTACTCATGACTGTCGAAACAATCGTATCTGAATTCAATGCACCTTTTGAGTGGAGGTAGCTTCCGATTACATACATAATCTGGTCTCCATCTACGATCGCACCCGTTTCATCAACTGCGATCAAGCGGTCGCCATCACCGTCAAACGCAAGTCCGATTTGAGCGTTTTTCTCAAGTACTAGTTTAGCGAGTTCTTCAGGGTGAGTTGAGCCGACACCATCATTGATATTCAACCCATTCGGGGATGCGCCCATCGTTGTGAGATCAGCTTCCAGATCTGCAAACACGTGTGTCGCAATCGTAGAAGTAGCACCGTGTGCGCAATCGAGCACAACGTGCATCCCTTCAAAATCACCGTCTATTGTCTGCTTCAAATACTGATTGTATTTTTGACACCCTTCGAAGTACTCGGTGATCGTTCCTACGTTTCCGCCAGTCGGGCGAGGCAGCGTATCGGTTTCAGCATTTAATAGCTGCTCAATTTCAGCTTCAAGATCGTCCGACAGCTTAAAGCCGTCTGCTCCAAAGAATTTAATGCCGTTATCTTCGACTGGATTATGTGAAGCTGAAATCATAACACCCGCTTGAGCATTCATCGCTCTTGTTAAATAAGCGACTCCTGGTGTACTGATTACGCCCAAGGTCATAACTTCGACTCCAGTTGACAAAAGCCCAGCGATTAATGCACTCTCTAACATTTGACCAGAAATACGAGTATCTTTTCCAACAAGAACACGTGCTACTTCCGTTGAATGTTGCGTGAGGACGTAACCACCGAAACGACCTAATTTAAATGCCAATTCCGGAGTCAATTCTGCATTGGCAACTCCTCTTACACCATCCGTGCCGAAATACTTAGTCATTTTCATTCTCCCTTTCGATCCTATCCATTCTGCGTACTTTACGCTTGTTCAACCATTACTGCAATGTCTTTAAAATTCACTTCATACTGAACATCCGATGGCACCTGCACAAAAATCGGCAGAACGTGTTCTCCAACATGGTTCACACTTTTCGCGTCTGCAAAGACAGTTACATCTGATTCAGTGAGGGAATCGATCAATTTTTCTTCGCCCGTTAACGTAACTGCCGCTACACCATCAGAAGGTTTTACGATACTACCTACAAAACTCTTATCTAAACCTTGAATCCGGATTTCAATCCCAGTGAATTTACGAGTCTTTTTAACAACGGTTGGCGGTTCCTTTCCATCGGACGAAGGTTCTTCTGTTACAACATCCGAATTGGTCGATTCTTCACTGGGCGGGGCAGCGGCTTCATCATCTGACTTGTCGTCCTCAGTAGTATCCTTTCCCCCTTCAGACGATACTTTGACATCTATGTTGACGTTTACTTTGTCAACAGACATTTTGAGGACCCCTTTCGGCTTCGGCAATTCGATCGATTGCTTCCCGCTTCCCGATAACTCACTCACATCTACGTCAACATTCACCTGGTCGATGGCATCCACTGTTTTACGCGGTCCATATAAAGTAACCATTTTTTCATCGGTCGTTAAGGAATTAACGGATATCCCTTCTTTTGTTTTCCCTTTTTGCTTAACTGAAATCGGGACCTCTTTGTGATACGCTTCTACATCCACTTTTACCGTTACTTCTTCCGGTTCAATCGAGACATTCAATTTATTCAAATCCCGATCGAGTACCCGGACTCTTCCTTTTTGCTCAAACGACTTGTCGATTCCGTTATCACCGGTTACAGAAACTTTTACAAAACTGATGGAATCTACAATACTTTTGGCACCTGTCACTTCGATCGTCGCTGGATTCACTTCCATTTTCACCAGTTCGTAATCCTCTGCGAGTAACTTGTCATTCATTTCCGGATCGACTCTGAACGATTGCGTGATTTTCTCTTCAATATCCACTTCTATCGTCGCTGGATCCAGCTTCACATCGATTTTATTGGAAATATTTTCAGTCTGGATTTGAACCGTATGACGCCCCATCGGCATACTCCGCAGATCGACTTTCAAGGCAAAGTCTTTGAGCAACTTTGCTGACTGAACTAAATTCGTCGGCCCACTGATAGTCATGTTGACTGTTTCCGGGACTCCTGTGACTACGAGGTTTTCGTTGTCGTAGAACACTTCTACGGGTACATCACGAATGATATCCATTGAGTCCCCTACATTTGCAAGAGACGATTTTTCTTGGTCTGCACGTACGGAAAAGAAGAGAGATAGTGCAAGTGCGAGTGCTGTCAATCTCAGAAACCAAGGACTATCCATGAATTTATCCATTTTTTCTCTTCCCCCATTTCCAAATGGAGTTTACAGCGCTGGCAGCTGTCGCGTCTCCGAACCATGCAAGACGTACAATCCGTTCAAACTCTTCCATCGTAACATTGCGGTTGATATCTCCGTCAATCGTCACACTGACTGCACCGGTTTCTTCTGAAACAATAATGGTGAAGGCATCCGTGACTTCACTAATACCTAGAGCCGCTCTGTGGCGGGTCCCCAGCTCCTTTGAAATGAACGGGCTTTCTGAAAGTGGTAAGTAACACGCTGCTGCTGCAATTTTGTTTTTTTGGACAATGACTGCCCCGTCATGCAGCGGTGTATTCGGAATGAAGATATTGATCAGTAATTCTGATGAAATGTCTGAATTCATCCCGATGCCTGTTTCAATGTATTCGCTGAGTCCTGTCTCTTTTTCCACTGTGATGAGCGCTCCGATTCGGCGTTTCGCCATATAACTCACTGATTTAGTGAATGCGCTAATCAGGCGGTCTCTCTCTTCTTCCTCCTGCATTTGAGTCCTAGCGAACAGCCGGCCACGGCCGAGCTGCTCGAGCGCACGACGCAACTCGGGTTGGAAAATGATGATCACAGCTAAGAAACCGAATGTCAGGACTTGTTCGACCATCCATTTCAACGTATCCAGGCCTAGTAGTTCTGTCAGAATGCGGACAATTAGGATGACAAAGATTCCTTTTAGCAGCTGCACCGCTTTAGTACCTTTAATAATCGTGATGAGTTTATACACAACAAACCAAACGAGAAGCACATCCAAAATGGCTTTCAAGACTTCAACAGCATTCATATTTGCAACTATTTCCCAATCAGGCATGCGCTTCCCCTACCTTTACAGACAATTTTTCACTTATTCAAGTATACCATAGAGCACAATTTACATGCTGTTCTTAGACGGGGAAATCGCCTTTGAAGTTCCCGTAACTACCGAAAAAGCGACCGGCGTATGCGCGTCGCTTACTCAGTATCTTCTTTTTCGGATTTATCCGGGGTCAGCCCTGTGAATGCGGATTTGATCTTATACCATAGCCAGTCGAATACTTCGTCGATTTCTTCAATGTTCCCTGTCACCACTGCTGTAGAAGCCATGTACTTCTCCCCTCGTATGACGGTTACATTACCATCCACCTGGCCCTCAATGCGCAAATTCCCGTTCTTCACAATGAGATCTCCCTGGATCACTTCACCTGCTGGGACAACCACTGTATCTCCTTCAATCACAAGGTTTGGCTGCATTGTAACTGAAAATTGTTCGTTTGTATTATAACTTGAAAAAAGTGCTGCACTCATCAGAATGAGAAATAACGCTGCTGCAGACAACAATGGGTGTTTGCGTAACCAGCGATTTACTCCCGTCTTCTTTTTCTGTTGTGCACTTTGTGGTAATCTCGCCATGACTCCCTCTGCAAAACCAACAGGTGCTTGCATCGGATCTGCGAGTTCAAGGAGCTCAACTGCATCACTTAATTCATCAAATAGTTTTTGACACTCTTCGCACGTAGCAAGATGTTCGTTCAATACCTGTTCATGTTCAGGAGAAATCTCTCCATCCAGGTATTCGTGCATATAATGGACAACTTCAATTGGACAGTTAGTCATCCTTACCCCTCCTACATTGTACCTATCTGTTTTCGTAAAGCATCTCGCCCTCGATGCACACGTGTTTTAACGGTGCCTAGCGGAAGTTCCAATATGTCAGCGATCTCTTGGAGTGGCAATTCTTCCATATACCGTAGCGTTATGACAGAACGATACTTTTCCGGCAAACGTCCGATTTCGTATTGAACACGTTCTTGTGTCTCCATACGTTCGACTTCCTCTTCAGGCAGATCTTCGGCGGCCGCTATCTGTGAGTACATATCGAGCCCTTCCGTACCAGGAACTTGGGCATCCAAGGAATAATCCGGTTTCTTTTTCCGGATCCTGTCGATACAAAGGTTCGTGGCAATCCGGAAGATCCAAGTTGAGAATTTCCTCTTTTGGTCAAACGTATGCAAATTCGAGTACGCCCTTACAAAAGCTTCCTGCGCGATATCCTGCGCCTCTTCCCGACTGCCGAGCATCCTGTAACAGACATGATATAAGCGGTGCTGGAACAGCAGTACAATTTCTTCAAAAGAATCTTGATTCCCTTTCAGCACTTCATTTATTCGTTTATTGATCAACTCATCCAAAGACTCTCATCCTCCGCTTCTGCTGCGGCTGTCCCTTCTATACGGATGAAGGGGTCTACAGGTTTCATTAAATATAAATTCATTTTACCAAACAACTGAAAATATTGCCCTATTTTCTACAATTCCTTCAAAAAAGTAGCCATGCAGTGGGACGCATGGCTACTTTCACTCGATTATTTTGTTTTCAATCCGTATAATTGTCTTGCCTCACAGAAGTTTTTCACCGAATAATGAACCGATCAGCCCTACCGCTACGTCGGCAGTCGTATTCTTATCATCCAAAATCGGATTCACTTCTACAAACTCCGCAGAAGTCAGTAAGCCTGAATCTTGAAGCATCTCCATCGCTAAATGGCTTTCCCGATAACTGATTCCACCTGGGACGGGTGTTCCGACGCCCGGCGTGTAAAGTGGATCTAATCCATCCAAGTCCAATGACAAATGGAGACCGTCAATATTTTTAGATGTTAAGTAGTCGATTGCTTGGTTCATGACTGATGTCATACCATCACGATCGATTTCGTGCATCGTGAATACTTTAATCCCCAATTCCTTAATCAATTCGCGTTCGCCAGGATCGACAGAACGTGCTCCTATGATCACAACATTTTCAGGCTTGATTTTTTGTCCTTCTTTATAGATGTTTACGAGGCGATCGTGGCCCATTCCAAGGCTCACCGCAAGAGGCATGCCATGTATATTGCCCGAAGGAGAGGTTTTCTCAGTATTGATATCCGCGTGCGCATCATACCAGATGACACCTAGATTGTTGTATTTCTCTGAGAGTCCTGCAAGTGTACCGATCGCCATGCTATGATCACCACCGAAAACAAGCGGGAACTGTCCAGCCTTTGTCAACTCAGCCACACGTTCAGCAAGCTCGGTGCACGCATCTGTCACTTCATCCAAGTTTTTCAACCCGTCACTCTCTTGCCCAATGCGTTCCCCTGCTGGAACAGCGACATCTCCCGTATCGGTCACGTGATGACCAATCGCTTCTAGACGAGGCACGGCACCCGCGTAACGAATCGCACTCGGCCCCATATCTACGCCTCTGCGGCTCTGACCATAGTCAAGCGGAACTCCTACCAATGAAATGTTCAAATTCTTCTCCATGTCTCTATTCCCCCTGAAGTTTTCTTTGTCTACATTCCTATTGTATCCGCTTCAAACTAATGGCTCAACCAAGCAATATACTGAATATTTATTCAGCAGATTTCCACGTTTTTGTAAACTTCTCCAACAGTTCCGGAATCTCGGACGCCGGAATTGGGCGGCTGTATAAATATCCTTGCCCCTCTCTGCAACCCAATTGTTTGACGATAACAGCTTGTTCCTTAGTTTCGATTCCTTCTGCTATGACATTCATTCCAGCAGTGTCCGCCATTGTAACGATCGCACGTATGATTGCCCTGCTATTTTCACTCGTTTCAATATCCCGGACAAAAGACATATCTATTTTCACCGTTTCCGCAGGAAATTCTTTAATATAACTGAAAGAACTGAATCCTGTTCCAAAATCATCGATGGATACAACGAATCCCAGGTCACGCAGCTGTCTAAGAGATGAAATCATTTCTAAACGATCAGCAAAAGCACTTTCTGTCACTTCCATTTCAATGGTTGCAGGGTCGATCCCCGTCTTTTCCATAAGAGCTCTGACAAAAGGAATGAGGTCGGGGCTTTCTAACTGCACTGCTGAGAGATTGACTGCTACTGTTATAGGTACGGTGCGTAAAGCTTGAAGTTGCTTCGATTGCTTGAATGCTTCTTCCAGGATCCATTCTCCAAGAGGAATGATCATTTTCGTCTCTTCAGCAAGAGCTATGAATTTGTCAGGAGGTATTCGTCCGAGATCAGGGTGCTGCCATCTCACTAACGCTTCAAAACCGACAATTTGCTCTTTATCCAGGTTCACTTTCGGTTGATATTCCAATATGAAATGTCCTTCTTTGACACTTTTTCGAAGTTCGTTCTCCAGAATAATCCTATCCAATGATTTCGAATACATGTCAGGTACAAAAACAGCACTTCCTGAGCCGCCTTGTTCCTTCACATACTGCATCGCTTGCTCTGTCGTAGTTATCCATCCAGGTACTTCAGTAGCGTGGATGGGATAAACAGACAAACCACAACTGACAGAAGGATTGTACAATTTACCTGCCACTTCAATTGGTTCTTCTATTTTTTTTTGCAATGCACGTGTCCATTCAAATAATTCATCAGCAGACGCATTACTTTTCATTACAAAAGCAAATTCATCTCCAGCTGTCCGCCCGCACACCGCTCCATCCAGGTGTGAGGTGAGGCGCTCCGCGACTTTCTTGAGGATTTCGTCGCCCCGATCATGACCAAATGTTTCATTGGCATAACGAAGCTTGTCAATGTTGAGATGGACTAGACCAAGTAACTCGTCCGTATGTTTCACACGATCGATCTCTACGAACAGCTCTTTTAAAAAAGCTCTTCGATTCAATAATCCTGTCAGTTGATCGGTGGATGCTAAATCCAAAATGAGTTGTTCCTGCTTCTTCGCTGCAGTGCTATCTTGCAAGACCAAAACACTGTATCCTGCAAATTCGCCTTCAGTAGTAATCCGTGACAAACTTCCACTCATTTGCAAAATGGAATTCGGGGTTGCATGCAAACTGAATTCCACCCGCACTTCATGTACGTCCGTCTGATTGACCCGTTCAAGAGCTTCTTTCACGGAGATACGATCCACTTCTGTCGTCGAGTTCAATATGTTCGGGTTGGATGTGCCGAGCAACTTCTCTACCGAAGGCGATTGGTAATGGATCATCCCTTCAGCATCCACAACAGCTACGTAGTCACCGGCGTTTTCCGTAATCAGCCGATAGAGCTCCGCCTGTTTACGTAATGAGGCTTCTATGCTTTTCTTTTCAGTTATGTTATATCGAATCGAAATATATTGTTCAGGCGTCCCTTTTTCATTCAAGAAAGGAACAATTGTCGTATCCACCCAATAGAAAGAGCCATCTTTAGCGCGATTACAAATTTCACCACGCCAGATCTGTCCTTTACCGATAGTCTGCCACATTTCCTTAAAAAAAGATTTAGGATGATATCCTGAATTGACGATTCGCTGATTCTCTCCTAAGAGCTCATCTTGGGAGTACTTTGATAGGTTGGAGAAAAACTCATTTGCATAAATAATTTTTCCTGTCCTATCGGTAATCGCAACAATCGCAGAGTTGTCTATTGCAAATACGATGTCATTCAACAACTGTGAATGTTCAAGGTGATGATAGCGGTTTACTAGGTTATGAATCATATCTTGATGGTTAGTCACATGCCACCTCTTTCATCCAGGACCTGCCCGGGGATTCTATTGATGTGCACAAACAAAAAAACCCTTTCCGTTACATATGGAAGGATCGAATACGTTCTATTAATAACTATCGGTTCATTTAGACACCTTTTAAAAAAATCATTTTTTCGAATTATTCAATGGATAATTTCATATGATAGGTGATGTCTTGAAAAGTGTTGATTTTATAATTCTTAGCTGCTTATGCTTAGCACGGGATTGTTCCTAAACAGCTGATGGTATTTCTCGCAAAAATTTTGGCTGGGGTAGCTGGATTCGAACCAACGAGTGACGGAGTCAAAGTCCGTTGCCTTACCGCTTGGCTATACCCCAATAATTAAAAAAATCGGCTCATCTCTGCGCCGGTGTACTACTAATTAAGATAACCATTATGATTAAAAACTATACATGGAAAATGGTGGTGGGGGACGGATTCGAACCGCCGAACCCGGAGGGAGCGGATTTACAGTCCGCCGCGTTTAGCCACTTCGCTACCCCACCAATAGATGATTATAAATAAGCGTGCATGGCGACATCGCTTATCTGAAATATTTTACTGGAACAAACATGGTGACCCCTACGGGATTCGAACCCGTGTTACCGCCGTGAAAGGGCGGTGTCTTAACCGCTTGACCAAGGGGCCATACATAACCGCTGAACTGTCGCCAACTGTTCAGTACAGCTTACTGAAGCTTCCAACCGGATTCGAACCGGTGACCTCTTCCTTACCATGGAAGCACTCTACCTACTGAGCTATGGAAGCATAGGCATGGAAAATGGCTCCGCAGGTAGGACTCGAACCTACGACCGATCGGTTAACAGCCGATTGCTCTACCACTGAGCTACTGCGGAATAATAGTATTAACTTTTATGGAACAACGAAAATTATACCATAACTTCAAAAGATAGCAATAGGTTTTTTTATCGTGTTCTCTCGTCTGTTGACGACTTTTACATAATAGCATGTGGTGCGCATAACGGTCAAGCCTTCATCATAAAGTACAGTAAACATGTTGGAAAGGAGCTTTTTGTGCTAAAAAAGATAGGTTGGATCATAATCATTTGTACGTTATTTCTCGTATTATGGCCCTCTTCCATTACAGCTCCGCAACTATTGAATGTGTTCAAACTGACAGAAGAACCCGATGTCATCGTAAGAGGCACTTCTGGCTCAGCAATGACTCTGGATATTTCGTTTGGTGACGCAGCTCTAGAAAAATGGATTGCAGAGCTAGAAGCCCCGTACCCTTTGTTACTCGTGGATACCGCGTGGGCAATGCGCTTCCCTGACTCTGCTGAACTCATTCGTAAAAAGAATATCCCTGTTGCTCTTTTAGGCAAAGAAGGAGCCTTCTATGAAGAAGATACAGCCCTCTTCACTGAACAATTAGAGGAATTCACGATTCTATTTGGAAAAAAACCTCTTTGGTTCCGTACAAGCGATGAAGTTTTTCCAAAACTTCTTCAAGATTCCTTGTGGAAGCATGAAATAAACGCTCTAGGTTCCACTTTACGTTGGAAAGGCGGAAAGCTCCCGCCTCATAAAAAGGGTGAAATCTTAACTGCCGCCCTGGAACGGAAGGGAACTGCCACTTTGGATGATATTGATCGATTACTAGCCAGTCGTGAATTTCAATCCGTGGAAGATGTATTGTTTGCGACAGATGTCAAAACCAAAAAGATTCCCGAATAACAAAAGACGCACATGAGCGAAAAACCGCTAGTGTGCGTCTTTTGTTATTTCGCCTTCGCGGCTTTTTGTTTTCTGCGCTCCGCTTTCCGAGCATCTAATTTCAGTTTGTCCTCATCTGACTTCCGATTGTACTTTGGAAGCGCTAGAAGTTGATAGGCATTGACTGCGACAAGCGGGAATAGCATAATCGTCACCCACGTGTCGACTTCCCCTTTGCGTACCATCAGTGCCGGCAACCACTCAATAGTTGTAATGACAATCATGAAAAACAATGCGGAAATTAAAATATGTTTCTTCGTCCACTGTGCCTTGAACCACGCTGTTACTGCAGCTGTACCTATCAGTATCGCTAGCAACACCATGTAGAGGACAGTCCGTCCTGTATCCTCTGAAGTCAAACGGAATCTGAAGAAGACCAAGTCGAAGAGAACGATGACAATCAACAGCAGTTGTACCCAATTCCACAGTGTCAATGTTCTAAACAAATTAACTCCGAATTGATGAATGGTCAAATACGCGAAGAATCCCATCTGCGCAATAACACTCATCGTAAATCCTAGAAACACCATCCATAAAAAAGCACCTAAAAACTGAAAATATTCCCCTGTTGATAAGTAGGAGTAAAAAAAGTCCCAACGAACAATCAGTCCGACAAGTCCAGTAATGGCGCCACCTAAAAGTAGAGCCCGTATGAAAAATTTCATCCAATTTCGTATAGTCACAGCAGCGTTCCCCCGTTTAAATTACTGATTCTAGTGTAACAGCCATTTATCGAAAAATCTATTTCATTCAACAGTGTTTGCATAATCCGCGCAAAGTTGTGAACAATAATTGAAAAGCCAGTGGAGGGATTTCAAAAACATGAGAAAATTAGCGCTGTATCTGCTCCCTGTCCTATTTGTTCTATCCGCATGCAGCAATGCACAAAACGCAGCTCCTTCTTACGATGAAACGAAAAAGATGATGACTGATGCGATACAAACTGAAGAAGGAAAAAAAGCGATCCGGCAATTATTATCAGAAGAAGAGTTTCGAAAACAGCTTGTCCTTGAGCAACCTGAAGTGGCTTCTGCTATAGAAACGACATTGCTTTCAAAAGAAGGAAAAGATTTTTGGAAAGAAACATTCGATGATCCGAAATTCCAGAAGACGATTGCAACGAGTATGAAGGATCAGCAAAAAGAAATTATGAAAGCTTTAATGAATGACCCGTCTTTTCAAAAAGAGCTGGAAGAATTCTTTGGAACACCCGATATGCAAAAACAATTGGAAAACATTTTGCACTCAGGCTCATTGAAAAAGGAGTTCGAAAAAGCGATACAAGAAACGATTAGCAGTCCTTTGCTCCAGGCAAAGTGGCAAGAACTGATCTTGCAGGCAGGAGAAGTAAAACCTGTAGGAAAAGACGATAAGAAAAAAGAAGATGACAAAGCAGAAAGCGGAGGGGGAAAATAACCCACTCCGCTTTTTCTTATTTCTTTACTTTATCCACAACATTTTGAGCGATTTCCAAGTAAATCTTTCCAATCGGATGGTCAGCTGCATAAACTGAAGGGGCGAAGTCCTCTTCATCCCAATCCGGCTGCCCTAATGGAATTTGACCAAGCAATTCTGTACGAAGTTCTTCAGCAAGCCGCTTTCCGCCGCCAGAACCGAAAACAAACTCCTTTTCACCCGTTTGCTTCGACTCGAACCAAGACATGTTTTCAATAACTCCAAGCAGCGCGTGGTCTGTTTGCAATGCCATCGCACCCGCACGAGCTGCAACAAACGCAGCTGTTGGATGTGGTGTTGTCACAACGATTTCTTTAGAAGCTGGAATCATCTGATGAATATCGAGCGCAACGTCGCCAGTACCTGGCGGCAAGTCGAGTATCATATAATCGAGTTCGCCCCACTCCACATCTCTGAAAAACTGATCCAGCACTTTACCGAGCATAGGACCGCGCCAAACGACAGGGGCATTATCTTCCACAAAGAAGCCCATTGATATGACTTTAACTCCTTTACGTTCCACAGGAATAATCCGATCCCCGCGGATTACAGGTGATTCTGTAACCCCCATCATATCCGGAACGCTGAACCCATAAATATCCGAGTCAATCAGCCCTACTTTTTTCCCGAGACGGGCAAGACCAACCGCTAAGTTGACGGAAACAGTCGACTTCCCAACCCCACCTTTACCTGACGCAATGGAGATGAACGTCACGTCATTGATTGGAGATAGTAAATCCTGCGCTTCTGCAGCTGTCGCAGTTCCACGGAATTTGTCTAATGTCTCTTGTGGCAACTCTTCAAATCGAATGCCGACGGAGTCAGCACCCGCAGCCTTCAGAACCTCGACGACTTTCGATTGAAGTGTCATTTGCTCTGCCGTGTTCACTTTGGCAATCGCCAATTTCACACTAACATGTGCTTTTTCAGGCTTGATGGTAATGCCGACGATCCCATCTGTCTCTGCCAATGTTTTATGTAAAAAAGGATCGCTCATACCGCCTAATAATTCACGTACTGTTTCTTCATTCATCACAACGGAACACTCCTTAGAGGTTTAGTACATTCACCTCCAAGTATAGCATAGTCCACCTTCCGCGTAAGTCGATGCGCTTATCACTTTTTCTCCATTTGCTGGTGCTTCACAACACCTGCAACAATCGCATCCGCCACCTTCTTCCGATACCCCGGGTCCGCCAACAATTTGTGCTCTTCAGGATTGGAGATGAAGCCCGTTTCTACAATTACAGACGGTACCTGGATATTCTTCAATAGATAAACGCCTTTTATTTTCATGGCTTCCCGATCCGTATTCTTTAATCGATCTTTGAACGCCCCTTGGATCGATTTTGCGAGCGCTTCTCCCCCCTCGTGACCTTCTGGGTGATAAAACACCTGAGCACCTCTCCATTGCGTCTCAGGGATTGCATTTACATGGATACTTAGAAACAAATCAGGTTCTTCTTTCTCAGCAAGTTGAACGCGCAATTTCAAATCTTCAAATTTGCGTTCACGCATTGAAGAGAATTCTTTGTCCGGCGCATGCTCGGCAATGGAATCCCCAGGTTTCGTCCGCGTCATCACAACGGTTGCACCTTTTTGTTTCAACTTCTTTTCCACTTCTTTTGTAATGGCAAGATTGACATCACTTTCAATCAGCTCTTTCGTGGAAGCGCCGCCATCTTCTCCGCCATGCCCTGCATCCAGCAGCACTTTGACGCCTGCTAGTTCCGCAGGCATGAAAAACGCTCGATCCGAAGCATTCACTCCATACCAGACCACACTTAAAGAACATACTAGTAATAAGCCAATAATCATTACCCGCTTCATATGACACCGCCTTTTTCATCCACTATACGCAGCTCCGGTTTCAAATATGACCAAGCATAGAAAAGACGCCTTCCTTTGGAAGACGCCTGCATCAGTTACTTATTCGATTGGACCTTGCCAGCTAAGCATGCCGCCGGTCATATTGGTTACGTCATAGCCTTCCTCTTCCAGAAACGCAGCTGCACGTCCGCTTCGTCCGCCTGAACGACAAATGAGCGTATATGGCTTTGCTTTGTCGAGTTCTCCTAATCGAGCTGGAATCTCACCAAGCGGAATGTGAATAGCTCCTATTACTTTACCCGTTGCAATTTCATCCGCTTCGCGAACGTCGATCATGTTGATTTGCTGCCCTTCATCTAATAACGTTTCCAGTTCAATCGCTGTAATTTCTTTCATCATGTACGCCTCCTGTGAACTTGCTAAAGGTATCATATACGTGTTAGTGAATTGCGTCCATGCTTTAGCCTAATTGCTCTTGCTGATGAATCACTTGATAGTTCAGTGGAAGCTCAATATTGGCTTCATCGAATGCCACTTTGATCGCCTTCAGCAGATCTCGTTCACATTCCCATTGCAATCCGTTCTCGACTTGTCCAATAACACGGAGTACCACATTTGTCCCATCTATACTTTGAACCCCAATCGCATGGGGGCCGTCTTTGAAACGCTCGTCTCGCTGGAAGTTCTCGCAAACCCGTTCCAACACACCGATTGCCTGGTCCACATCATTGTAGTAGCTGATTCCTACATCCACCAGAGCCCGCATATTACCCCGTGTATGATTCGCTACGTTTTCGATAATACGGTTCGGTAAGTAATTGAGAGTCCCATCGAACGCCCGTACTTTCGTTGTACGTAAACCGATCTCCTCGACTACCCCATCAATTCCTGCAACCGTTACATAGTCATCCACTTCCATCTGTTGCTCCAGAAGTATGAAGAATCCTGTTACGACGTCACTTACAAGCCCTTGGGCACCGAATCCTATTGCGAGCCCAACAACACCTGCCCCTGCGATAAGCGGCCCAATGCTAACACCGAACAGCGATAGGACGGTGCCGATAAAAATGAAAATCATCACATAGGAATAAATATTCAAAAGTAGTTTATCGAGGGTCTTAATTCGACTCGCTTTTGTTTTTCTAGTCAGGGACATTTTATTAATTGTTGCACTGATCATTTTTTTACCCAATGGAACAGCTATGGAAAAAGCCACAATTATGACAACAAGTTTAATAACCGTTCCAATTATATCATCCAGCTCAAAAGGGATTTTATCTAGAAATACTTTCATTTTGAATAGAAACCTCACTTTCATTCTGTTGCACTGAATTAGCATACCGCATATGAAAACGCACTTTCAAGCAATCCGATGTCCTGTCAACAAGTCAGAAAATTATTTTCAACTTCGACAGTTCACATGGAGAAGTTAACCGTCTGATGGGTTTTGAACTCATCATTCCATATTAGGGCTCTTTCGATATAATCACATCGCATGAGCAATTAATAGACTAGACAAAACAGGAAAATCAGGAGGAGTTCTATGGGTGTGAAAAACGGGAAGGAATTTTTAAGCCGCATCAATCAGTTGAAGCCTGAAATATGGGTGGACGGTCAGCAACTAAAGGAACCGATTTCCGAATGCCCGGAGTTTAGAGGTCTGTTAAAAACCAAAGCTTCTTTATATGAATTTCAAACCTCAGCGGAAAATCTGTTTGACATGACATACGATTCTCCTACATCGGGTGAAAAAGTAGGGATTTCTTTTCTGCAGCCAACTACAAAAGAGGACTTGAAAAAGCGCCGGACGATGATTGAACAGTGGGCCCGCCAGACCTGCGGGCTCATGGGCAGAAGTCCGGATTATTTGAGTACGGCCCTTATGAGCTTTGCAAGCTCCTCGCAATTTCTAGAAGGAAAAGAAAATTGTTTTCCCCAACATGTGCAATCTGCATATGAACGGGCGAGAGAACAGGACTTGACGTTCACCCATACATTCATCACTCCTCAAGTCAATCGTGCAACGATGTACTTAGAGTCTTCCGACGAACCCATCTCCGCCAAAATCGTGGACACTACAAAAGAAGGCCTTGTTATTAAAGGTGCGAAATTGCTTGCTACGCAAGGCGGTCTGACAGATGAAATCCTTGTCTTCAGCGCACCTAAATTTCTTCCAGATCCCGATGAAGCCTTTGCATTCACTCTTCCTTCAGATGCCGAGGGGGTGCGTTTCATCTGCAGAGAGTCCTTTGCGGGCACGGGTTCCACATTTAATTACCCACTGAGCTCCCGATTTGAAGAGATGGACTCGATTGTCGTGTTCGATAACGCACTCGTACCGTGGGATCGTGTTTTCTTTTATCACAATACAGAAGCGGCATCACAATTCTTCGCAACCAGTTCCTTTCATCCGTTCACACTCCATCAAGTCATTACCCGCCAAGTGGTGAAAACCGAATTCATGCTCAGCGTTGCGAAACTTCTTGTAGAGACGATAAATGTCGGCGAGTACTCGCACATTCAAGGGAAAGTTGCAGAAATTATTATTAGTTTAGAAACGATGAAAGCATTGTTGGATAAATCCGAACAGGACGCAGCGCTGGATCAGTGGGGGTATATGCGCCCTAGTATCGTGCCACTTCAAGTGGCAAGTAATATCTTCCCGACAGTCTATCCTCGCTTCAGCGAAATCATTCAGCTGATAGGAGCAAGCGGAATGGTGACTATTCCTACCGAAAAATCGTTCAAATCCGAGATTGAGCATGATTTGGCACAGTATTTGCAAGGAGCGACTAAAACGGCAGAAGATCGAGTGAAAATCTTCAGGCTCGCTTGGGATCTGACGATGAGTTCTTTCGGTACAAGACAAACTCAATATGAACGTTATTTTTTTGGAGACCCCATTCGCCTGGCCAGCCAACTGTACCGATCCTACTCCTCAACCAGTACTTCTCCTATGATTGAGTCTTTGTTAGGACCATTGGATTGCGGCGATCCCGAGTGATGGTGTCCAGAAACTGCAACAGTTATGAAGGAAAAAGCGAATTCGCATACAGTAAATTGATTTTCATCATACAAAAAACAGTCCACTCCTGTAAGGGAATGGACTGTTTGTAGTTGATGATTAACGTTTTGAGAACTGAGGTGCACGACGAGCGCCGCGAAGACCTGGCTTCTTACGTTCTTTCATACGTGGGTCACGTGTAAGGAGACCTGCAGCTTTTAGAGCTGGACGGAAATCAGGATCTACAGTTAACAATGCACGCGCTACTCCATGACGGATTGCTCCTGCTTGTCCTGTGTACCCTCCACCGCTTACGTTTACGTGAATATCGTAGCTTCCAAGTGTATCCGTAGTTACAAGTGGTTGCTTGATGATTTCGCGAAGTGTTTCAAATGGTACGTATTCTTCTGCATCACGTTTGTTGATGATGATTTTACCTTCACCAGGAACTAAACGTACACGAGCTGTTGAACTTTTACGTCGGCCAGTGCCGATATATTGTACTTGTGCCAAAAGTGTTTCCTCCTCTTAATTACCCGCGAAGCTCAAATGCTTCAGGTTTTTGTGCTGCATGAGTGTGCTCTGGTCCAGCGAAAACGTGAAGCTTTTTAGCTGTTTGACGACCAAGTGGACCTTTTGGAAGCATTCCCTTGATAGCTAGTTCAAGCATTTTCGTTGAATAGTTTGTGCGCATTTCAAGCGCTGTACGAGACTTAAGGCTACCTGTGTAACCTGAGTGACGGTAATATTTCTTGTCTTTCAATTTGTTCCCTGTAAGTTGGATCTTTTCAGCATTGATGATGATCACGTGATCACCTGTATCAACGTTTGGTGTGAATGATGGTTTATGTTTACCGCGAAGTAATGTAGCGACTTCTGAAGCAAGACGTCCAAGCGTTTGGCCTTCAGCGTCTACTAGGAGCCATTTCCGCTCTACTTCGTGGCCTTTAGCCATGAATGTTGTACGCATAGTTTCATATCCTCCTAAATGAATATCTTCTGTTCCGTTTTCTCTATCCCTAAACACAAATAAACTTTCGGGGCTTTTTGTGGGGTTATTGAAATACCAAAGATTATCTTACCGGTTATCGCACGAAAAGTCAAGCAGTTTTCATAAAAACACCTGGAAAAGTTGCTTTACTCATCATACGTAACACTCATCAAGTACAAACCGTGTGCTGGAGCGGTTTTCCCTGCACGTTTGCGATCGCGGGCTTCAAGGATCTCAGCCACTTCGTGCGGCTCGTCCCATCCAATTCCTACAGCATAAAGGACTCCCGCAATCGTGCGCACCATGTTATATAAAAAGCCGTCTCCTTCGATGGTCAAAATGAGGTCATCGCCCTTTTCCTCGATTTCAAGCATACGTATCGTCCGAACCTTGTTCGATGTCGCTGTCTGGGAAGAACAAAAGCTCGTGAAATCGTGCTTGCCTAGTAAATGCACGGCACCTTCTTGCATTCGTTTAAGATCTGGGTTCCATTTCCCCAAATGGACCGAATAATTGCGGTCAAACGGACTTTGGATGGGCTTTCTCGTCCAGCGATATTGATACGTTTTCCCTTTTGCTGAATAACGGGCATGAAAATCCTCATTGACGGATTGGGCAGAAAGGATACGGATATCTTTAGGCAGCAACACATTCAATGCCATCAGCCAACTATCTTCAGTCAGATTGAGAGGCGTGTCAAAATGGATCACTTGTCCCCATGCGTGCACACCTGCATCCGTTCTGCCGCTTGCCACGCTATGGATCGAGTCATCTTTATGCATCTTACGGAGTGCCTTGTCGATATCCGACTGCACGGTACGCATGTTAGGTTGAGATTGGTAGCCAGAAAATTGTGTGCCGTCATACGCAACGGTCGCTTTTATACGCATCCTGTATGTCCTCCTTTACCCTCTGAAATACAGCATGATGGCTGAGAGTACACCTAACAAAACCAGGACCATTGTGTCGCTCGTCTGCCACTGCAACTTCCGAAACCTTGTACGGCCTTCTCCGCCGCGGTAACCGCGGACTTCCATCGCAATTGCTAGATCTTCCGCACGCTTGAACGCACTTACAAACAATGGGACGAGTAACGGGATAACAGCCTTTACACGTTGTTGAACACTTCCTGAACTGATATCCGATCCCCGCGCGAGTTGTGCTTTCAAGATTTTGTCCGTTTCATCCATTAAAGTAGGGATGAAACGCAAAGCGATCGACATCATCATGGCTAGCTCGTGTACAGGCAGCTTCAGTCGTTTCAGCGGATTCAGCAGCGTTTCCACGCCATCCGTAATTGATATTGGCGAGGTTGTCAGTGTGAGTACGGTCGTCATCAATACTAAAATCAAAAATCGTAACGATATATAGATCCCTTGGCGCAATCCTTCTTCATAAATAGAGATAAACTTCCAATGGAAGAGGACTTCCCCTTCTCGTGTGAGAAACAAGTGCATGAAAAGCGTAAACACTACGAGAAACAGAATCGGTTTGAGTCCACCTAACAAAAATGGGATCCTGATTTTCGAGAGAAGGATAACGAACACAGTAAATCCAAGTAAAATTGCATAGGTCGCTGTATTATTCGCTAAGAAAACTGCAAAGATGAACAAGAAAACGAAAATGAGCTTGGACCTCGGATCCAGACGATGTGTAATGGAATCTCCGGGTAAGTAGCGTCCGAAAATCATCTTCTCCATCATTTCAGCTCACCTGCTTCTTTAGCAAGCTTTGCAATCATTTCAGCAAGCTTCTCTTCGGTAAGAGCAGACGTAGACAATCTACAATGAACCAATCGTTCGAAGTCCCTCTGAAACCTCACAGAACGGGGTAATTCCAAGCGATACGCGGCAAGTTGATCTGCATCTGTCAATACTTCTTCAGGGGGGCCAGCGAGGACTGCACGACCTTCATGCATCACGATGACATGCTCTGCATAGCGGGCAGCGTCTTCCATGCTGTGGGTTACTAATATCGTTGTCAGACCCTCTTCTTTATGGAAACGTTCGAACAGCTCCATAATTTCCCTTCGCCCTTGTGGATCGAGTCCAGCCGTCGGTTCGTCCAAAATTAAAACGGATGGTTTAAATGCAAGCACCCCTGCAATTGCTACCCGTCTCATTTGACCGCCTGATAACTCAAATGGTGACTTGTGCGCAACATCTGGTGGCAATCCCAGCATTTCAATCAATTCATGCGCCCTTGCTCTTGCTTCCTCTTCAGGGATGCCAAAATTCAAAGGACCGAACATGATATCTTTTTCAACAGTCTCTTCGAATAACTGATGCTCAGGAAACTGGAAAACGATTCCGACATTCCGTCTCACATTCCGGAGTGCTTTCCCTTTCGTTTCAGATGTAATAAGCGTATCCCCTACTCGCACGGTACCTTCAGTGGGTTTCAGCAAACCATTCAAATGCAAGAGTAACGTCGACTTCCCAGAACCGGTATGACCAATCACTGCTGTATATGAACCTGTTTTAATCGTAGTATTAATGTCATGCAGCGCCTTTTTTTCAAAAGGTGTATTCGGTGCATATGCAAAATTCACTTGCTGAAATGAGATGTCCATAACTCGTTCACCAACTCTTTTTCTGACATATGGTCGCCTACTAACGGCAGTCCTGCATCCCTTAATAGCTGAGAGAGACGAAGAGCAAACGGCAAATCGAGTCCATGCTCTTGAAGTTTAGTTCCTTGTTCAAAGATAGAGGTCGGTGTTCCTGAAGCAGCAAGTTTCCCCTGGTTCATGACGAAAACGCGATCCGCGAGAAGGACCTCTTCCAAGTCATGTGTAATTGAGATGACAGTAAGACCAGTGGTGCGACGCAGAGAAGTGATCAATTCAATCACTTCAGTACGACCTTGGGGATCCAACATTGATGTCGCTTCATCCAATATCAAAATTTTCGGATTCATGGCAAGTGCCCCGGCAATCGCTACACGCTGCTTTTGTCCTCCTGATAAATGATGAGGTTCGTGACTATGGTAAGCCGACATCCCGACATCAGCGAGGGCTTCTTTCACGCGAGTCTGCATGTCGTCGTAAGGAACTCCATTATTCTCTAATGCAAATGCAACATCATCTTGCACGGTGGCACCCACGAACTGATTATCGGGATTTTGAAATACGACCCCCAGTTGTGAACGGACATCCCATAAATTATCCTCCGTTAAGGGATCCAAAAAGACATTGACCGTTCCGGTTGCAGGGAAAAGTAAGCCGATCATCAACTTGGCAAGCGTCGATTTACCTGAACCATTACGCCCGACAATCGACACCCATTCACCATCACGCACTGTGAAAGAGACGTCCTGAACGGCTTGTACAAAAACGTCTTCTTCTGTTTCATAAGCAAACGACACACCGTCCAACGACAAAACTTCCCGCATGACCTACCGCCTCTTTTCTTGTGAACTTATGTATGTATTTTCAGAAATTCTACTGAAATTTTTTATAAATAAAAAAAGCGCGCATCTCATCCGAAGAATGCGCAGCAAAATGTTTCGATGCCGGGTGCTCAAGCCGTCATCGCGGATGAGATGCGTAGAGCTAGACCGAACAGAAACTCTGTCGATCATAACACTCAGCTTTTCATATTGTCGTATAAATCGTTATGTGGAAAGAGGGTGCGGCTGTTGCCAGTCACACCCTCAAGTTCCTTACACGAGTTCGATGACTACAACAGGTGCTCCGTCTCCACGGCGCGGTCCCATCTTCATGATTCGTGTGTATCCGCCTTGGCGTTCTGCGTAGCGCGGTGCAACATCATCAAATAATTTCTGGATAGCAAACGTTTTAGTTTCCTTACCTTCATCATCAGTACCAAGAATTACTTCACGGCGGATGAATTCAGCTACCTGACGGCGTGCATGCAAGTCCCCACGCTTACCAAGTGTGATCATTTTTTCAACAACTGAACGAAGCTCTTTCGCACGTGCTTCCGTTGTTTGGATGCGTTCGTGGATGATTAGGTCTGTTGCCAGGTCCCGCAGCATCGCTTTACGTTGTGAACTTGTGCGTCCAAGTTTTCTGTAACCCATAGAAGATTCCCTCCTTCAATCTGATTCTGCCATTAATCTTCAGAGCGTAATCCTAGATTCAACTCTTCCAATTTCAGCTTTACTTCTTCAAGTGACTTTCGGCCAAGATTGCGCACTTTCATCATTTCGTCCTCGGACTTGTTAGCAAGTTCCATAACGGTATTGATGCCTGCACGCTTCAGGCAGTTATAAGAGCGAACAGAAAGGTCCAGTTCTTCGATAGTCATCTCAAGAACTTTTTCTTTTTGGTCTTCTTCTTTTTCTACCATGATTTCTGCAGTTTGTGCTTCGTCTGTCATGCCGACAAAAATATTTAAATGTTCCGTTAGGATTTTCGCACCTAATGAAACAGATTCTTTAGGACCAATACTACCATCTGTCCATACATCCAATGTCAACTTATCAAAGTTTGTACTTTGACCAACCCGGGTATTTTCAACCTGGAAGTTTACACGGGATACTGGTGTGTAGATAGAGTCGATTGGAATGACACCAATCGCAAGGTCATCACGCTTGTTTTGAACCGAAGGAACATAGCCTCTTCCTCTTACTGCATACATACGCATACGGAGGTGACCATTTTTCCCAAGTGTTGCAATGTGAAGATTCGGGTTCAATACTTCTACATCACTATCATGAGTAATGTCAGCAGCAGTTACCTTACCTTCGCCTTTAATATCCAACTCAATAACTTTTTCGTCATCAGAATAGATTTTAAGAGCCAATTGCTTCACGTTCAGAATAATAGTCGCTACATCTTCTACGACACCTTCGACTGTTGAGAACTCATGAAGAACGCCATCGATCTGAATCGATGTAACGGCAGCTCCAGGTAGAGAAGACAACAAAACGCGGCGTAACGAATTCCCTAAAGTGTTTCCATACCCTCGTTCCAAAGGTTCGATAACAAATTTACCAAACATGGAATCTTCAGCAACCATAACGGTTTCAATCTTCGGTTTCTCAATCTCGATCATTCATTTACCCTCCTTCAAAACGTCTGTGTGGGTCGTTCCTTATTGAAATCGATTTTTATAGACAGCAAAATGCAATCGCACAATTCATTCTTACCAAAAATTGTGTTTCTCAATCAATTGGAATAGAAACCATTATACACGACGACGTTTTGGAGGACGGCATCCGTTGTGCGGAACAGGCGTTACGTCACGGATAGCAGTTACTTCAAGTCCAGCAGCTTGGAGTGAACGAATCGCAGCTTCACGTCCTGCACCTGGTCCTTTAACAGTAACTTCCAACGTTTTAAGACCGTGTTCCATAGAAGACTTCGCAGCTGTTTCTGCAGCCATTTGAGCCGCAAAAGGAGTTGATTTACGTGATCCGCGGAAACCAAGTGCCCCAGCACTAGACCATGAAAGTGCGTTTCCGTGAGTGTCAGTAATCGTTACGATAGTATTGTTGAACGTCGAGCGGATATGTGCAATCCCGGATTCAATATTCTTTTTTACACGACGTTTACGAGTTTGTTGTTTACGTGCCATGTTCGAAAATACCTCCTTTACCTATTATTTCTTTTTGTTTGCAACAGTCCGCTTAGGACCTTTACGTGTACGTGCATTGTTTTTTGTGTTTTGTCCGCGTACAGGCAATCCACGACGGTGACGGATTCCACGGAAGCTTCCGATTTCCATCAAACGTTTGATGTTAAGTGAAGTTTCACGGCGAAGATCCCCTTCTACTTTCAATGCATCTAATTGTTCACGGATTTTGTCGAGTTCCGCGTCAGTTAAATCACGAACGCGTGTCTCTTCTGAAACGTCAGCTGCAGCAAGAACTTTCTGTGCTGTCGTTTTCCCAATTCCGTAGATGTAAGTCAATGAAATTACAACGCGCTTATCGCGCGGTACGTCTACACCAGCAATACGTGCCATATAGGTTGCGCACCTCCTTTATATTATCCTTGACGCTGTTTGTGCTTTGGATTTTCACAGATTACCATTACTCGGCCGCGTCTGCGAATAACTTTGCATTTTTCGCAGATCGGTTTTACAGATGGTCTTACTTTCATCTTACCCAACCTCCTTCATTAGTCCGGAGTTGCAAAATTTATTTGAATCGGTATGTGATGCGACCACGTGTTAAGTCATAAGGCGACAATTCAATTGTCACTTTATCACCAGGCAAAATGCGGATGAAGTGCATACGGATTTTACCGGATACATGTGCAAGCACAGTATGTCCGTTTTCCAATTCCACTTTGAACATCGCATTCGGCAACGTATCTATTACAGTACCTTCAATTTCGATTACGTCATCTTTCGCCATCAGCTCAGTCTCCCTTCTATATCCTTAAAGGCCCTCACCAACAAGCATCATCAGTCGCTTTACAAGCTCCTTCAACATATGTCCGGTATGCGCGAGTGATGTTCGAAAAGACGCAAATCACAATTCATGCCTGTTTGCCGGCCCCGAAATGTTGTCTGGAACTTCAAATCGGTTCAAACATGACCGACAGTGTGCTTCTGATCTATCTGTCCGAAGACAGCAAACCCACTCACAACAACACATTATACTCCGGAAAACAAGAAAATGCATGTGTAAAGTATTGAGCATCAAACTGCGGACTGTGGCCGAATTCCAGCATAGCATCAATTGCTTTTGCAGCTCATTCTAATCATTTGCTCCTTCCGTACAGCAGAACGCTGCCGGACGTGATGCCCTGACGTCTGCATGCTTCGGAAAGGCTTAGTGAACCTGAGTTGTTAACACAGCATCCACGTCGTGAAATACGTCATTAATGTCTTGCTGACCATTAATGTTTGTCAGCACGCCTTTTCCATCGTAGAACGATAGCAGCGGTGCAGATTGGTTCATATTTACTTCCAGACGGTTTGTGACAGTTTCCGGATTGTCATCAGCTCTTTGATAGAGTTCGCCACCGTCTTTATCACAAACGCCTTCAACCTTAGGCGGGTTGAATTCGAGGTGATACGACGTTCCGCAAACTTTACAGATCCGGCGACCCGTCAGCCGAGCAACAAGGAGTTCTTTGTCTACCTGGATATTAAGTGCATGTTCGATTTTCCGGGACATTCCCTCAAGTATGCCATCAAGCGCTTCCGCTTGAGGAACAGTACGTGGGAAACCATCCAATAGAAAACCGTTATCACAGTCAGGTTTGCGAAGACGCTCACTGACAATACCAATCGTAACTTCATCAGGGACAAGTGCGCCCTGGTCCATATACGATTTAGCTTTGACTCCAAGTTCCGTGCCTTCTTGTATCGCAGCACGGAACATATCGCCTGTAGAAATATGAGGGATTCCGTACTTTTCGACAATTTTGTCGGCCTGAGTTCCTTTACCGGCACCAGGCAGACCCATTAATACGATGTTCATACGCCTTGCCCTCCATCGATATTCAAGTGGAGAAACCTTCACTTGAATTTATTTCATAAATCCTCTGTAGTGACGCTTAACCAATTGTGATTCAAGTTGCTTCATAGTTTCAAGGGCAACCCCGACTACGATCAGCAAGCTGGTACCACCGATTTGAGCGGACTGTGGAAGATTTGCAATTTCAATAATGATAATCGGCAGAACTGCGACTGTAGCAAGGAAAATCGATCCGACAAACGTCAGTCGATAGAGCGTGCTTGTCAAATAGTCCTGTGTGTTCTGACCAGGACGAATCCCAGGGATATAAGCCCCTTGTTTCTTCAAGTTATCTGCTACATTCTCAGGGTTAACCTGAACAAATGCATAGAAGTACGTGAAGGCAACGATCAGACCGATATACAGTGCCATGCCAGCTGGATGCGAGTAGTTGAGCACTCGTGTAACAGCAGCGACAGTACTGTTGTCACTGAAGAACGTGCCAAGTAATTGCGGCGTTGTAAAGAACGCAACCGCAAAGATGACTGGGATAACCCCTGCAGCGTTCAGTTTCAATGGTAGATGCGTTTGTTGTCCGGCAGAAGACTGCCCGCGACCCGTCACCCGTTTTGCATATTGAATCGGAATTTTACGCAACGCTTCTTGGAAGTAGATCACGCCAACTGTAATTGCAATAACTGCAACTAGTAACAAAGCCATCATAGCAATACGAAGGAACAAAGCGTCCCCTGCATCTTGGATCTGTGATACATACAATTGGTTGATCGCATTCGGAATAGCAGCAACGATTCCGGCGAAGATAATGATTGAAATACCATTACCGACACCTTTCGCTGTAATCTGCTCGCCGAGCCAGAGAAGAAAAGCGGTACCAGCTGTCAACACTAGAGCAATGACGATATAAGTCGAAACTCCGTTATCTTCAACAAGTCTTCCTTGGAACATTTGGTTAAATCCAAACGACATTGCAATCGCTTGGATAAACGCAAGAATCATGGTGAAGTAACGAGTGAATTGTGCAAGTTTACGTCTTCCGACATCCCCTTGTTTCGCCCACTCTGAAAACTTCGGCACAACGTCCATCTGCAAAAGCTGCACGATGATTGAAGCTGTGATGTAAGGCATGATTCCCATGGCGAAGATTGAGAACTTAGAAAGCGCTCCTCCACCAAAGATGTTCAAAAATCCAATGAATTGATTGTCCGATTGCTGGAGCGCAGTCGCATCCACGTTCGGTACCGTTATGAACGTACCGAGACGGAATACGATGAGCAATAGCAGTGTGAAAATTATTTTAGACCGTATCTCTTTTACTCGCATGAAGTTTGAGATTGTCTGAAACATTAAACCACCTCGACTTGCCCGCCCGCTTTCTCGATCGCTTCTTTAGCAGAAGCAGAGAATTTATGAGCTCTGACAGTAATCTTCTTCTCAAGAGTCCCATTACCAAGAATCTTAATACCGGATTTCTCATTGCTCACAATACCTGTTTCAATCAACAATTCTGGTGTTACTTCTGTGCCTTCATCGAAACGATTCAACGTTTCAAGATTTACGATGGCATATTCTTTACGGTTAATGTTCGTAAATCCGCGCTTAGGTAGACGTTGGAATAGTGGAAGTTGACCACCTTCGAATCCAAGACGTACACCACCGCCTGAACGAGAGTTTTGACCGTTATGACCTCTGCCAGATGTTTTACCTGATCCAGACCCCATACCACGACCAACACGTTTGCGTTCTTTACGAGCACCTTCTGCAGGTTTCATTTCGTGTAATTTCATCTTTCGGCACCTCCTTATTCAAGAATAACTGATTATTGTTCGCTGACAGTTACCAAATGGCTGACCTTGTTGATCATGCCGCGGATTGCGACATTATCCTGGTGCTCAACCGTTTGGTTCATTTTGCGAAGTCCAAGTGCTTCAACTGTTTTACGTTGTGCTGGCTTAGCGCCAATCACGCTTTTAGTAAGGGTGATTTCAAGTTTATTTGCCATTGTGTTTCCCCCCTTAACCTAACAGTTCTTCTACGGATTTGCCACGTAGCTGTGCTACATCTTCAGCACGCTTCAAATTCGTCAATCCCTGGATTGTAGCACGTACCATATTGATTGGTGTGTTAGATCCAAGTGATTTAGAAAGGATATCCGTGATTCCTGCAAGTTCAAGTACCGCACGGACTGGTCCGCCGGCGATAACGCCTGTACCTGGTGCAGCCGGTTTGATGAGAATGTTGCCTGCTCCGAAATGTCCGATGATCTGGTGAGGCGTTGTGCCTTTGACCATTGGTACTTCGATTAGGTTTTTCTTCGCATCTTCGATTGCTTTACGGATTGCATCTGGAACTTCTTGCGCTTTTCCAGTACCGAAACCAACGCGGCCGTTTTTATCACCAACAACGACTAGAGCAGTAAAACGGAAACGACGTCCGCCTTTTACAACTTTAGCTACGCGGTTGATGGTAACTACGCGCTCTTCGAATTCACTTTTGTTTTGTTCATTACGACGCATGGAATATGTCCCTCCTTCTTAATTAAAATTCAAGTCCATTTTCGCGTGCAGCGTCAGCTAGTGCTTTAACGCGGCCGTGGTATAGATAGCCTCCGCGGTCGAATACGACAACTTTGACGTTCTTTTCTAAACCTTTTTTCGCAATCAATTCGCCCACTTTAGTAGCTGCGTCTGCATTAGATGAAGAATCCGCTGAGAATTCTTTATCCATTGTAGATGCGCTTGCAAGTGTTACACCGTTTGCATCATCAATAAGTTGTGCATAGATGTGTTTGTTTGAACGGTATACGTTCAAGCGAGGACGCTCAGCAGTACCGTTGATCTTTGTACGGACACGTGAATGCCGTTTTCTACGGACAGCGTTCTTATCTTGTTTTGTGATCACTCGAGGTCACTCCTTCCAGATGCCTACGCGGCATTATTTACCTGTTTTACCTTCTTTGCGTCGAACAACTTCGCCTTCGTACTTAATACCTTTACCTTTATACGGCTCTGGTGGACGTACTTTGCGGATGTTAGAAGCAAGAGCACCAACACGTTCTTTGTTAGTACCGCGAACGATAATTTTAGTGTTAGCAGGCACCTCAACTTCAATGCCCTCTTCCGGTGTGAATTCAACCGGTTGTGAGTAACCGACGTTCAATACAAGTTTCTTACCTTGCATTTGAGCACGATACCCGACACCTACTAGTTCAAGCGCACGCTCGAAACCAGTCGATACTCCAGTTACCATGTTTGCTAGAAGCGAACGTGTAGTACCGTGCATCGAACGGTGTTCTTTCGATTCAGATGGACGTGTCAAAGTGATCACGTTACCTTCTTGTTCGATTTTTATGTCATTCGTAAATGTATTTGTAAGTTCGCCTTTCGGTCCTTTAACTGTAACGAAGTTATTCTCATCGATTGTAACTGTTACGTTTTCAGGCACCTCAATTGGACGTTTACCAATTCGGGACATTAGTTTGCACCTCCATTCAATTGTTACAGATTACCAAACGTAAGCGACGACTTCTCCGCCAACTTGTTTAGCACGAGCTTCTTTGTCAGTCAAAAGACCGTTAGATGTTGAAACAAGGGCGATACCTAGTCCGTTCAACACTCTTGGAACTTCTGTTGACTTTGCATATACACGAAGACCAGGCTTAGAAATACGCTTGAGTCCAGTGATTACGCGTTCTTCGTTTTTACCATATTTAAGGAAAATGCGGATGATGCCTTGTTTGCTGTCTTCCACATATTCTACGTCGCGGACGAAACCTTCACGTTTGAGGATTTCAGCGATTTCTTTTTTAAGGTTTGAAGCAGGTACTTCAAGCTTCTCGTGACGAACCATATTGGCGTTACGGATGCGAGTAAGCATATCTGCGATCGGATCACTCATTGTCATTACATTAACCTCCTTCCCAGAATGGGGTTTACCAGCTTGCTTTTTTAACGCCAGGAATTTGTCCTTTGTATGCGAGTTCGCGGAAACAAATACGGCAAAGTTTGAACTTCCGATATACTGAGTGCGGGCGCCCACAGCGCTCACAACGTGTATATTCTTGAACTTGGAACTTTGGCGTACGTTTCTGTTTTGCGATCATTGATTTTTTAGCCACGTTTTACGCCTCCCTTATGTTTACTTTTGGAACGGCATGCCGCACTGCGCTAGCAACTCACGAGCTTCCTCGTCTGAGTTGGCAGTCGTAACGATGACGATATCCATTCCGCGTACTTTAGACACTTTATCGAAGTCAATTTCCGGGAAAATAAGTTGCTCTTTCACACCAAGTGTATAGTTTCCGCGTCCGTCGAATGATTTATTCGATACGCCACGGAAGTCACGTACACGTGGAAGTGATACTGCGATCAACTTGTCCAGGAACTCATACATGCGTTCTCCGCGTAGAGTAACTTTTGTTCCGATAGGCATTCCTTCACGAAGACGGAATCCAGCGATCGATTTCTTCGCTTTAGTTACGACTGGTTTTTGACCTGAAATAATTGTCAGATCTTCCACAGCAGCGTCAAGTGCTTTTGTGTTTTGAACCGCGTCGCCAACACCCATATTGATAACGATCTTATCAACTTTTGGTACTTGCATTACAGATGTATAGTTGAACTTGCTCATGAGAGCAGGAGTAATTTCTTTTTGGTATTTATCCTTTAATCGGCTCATACAGAAGAACCTCCCTTCTTAGAGAGTTATTTTTTGAGTTCTTTTTTACTAATTTGGTCGATGACTTCGCCGGACTTCTTCGCAACACGAGACTTAATACGGAATGTCTTATCGCCTTCGGTTTTTTCTTCGAACTTGTAACCGATACGTGTTGGTTCGCCAGACTTTGGATCAACAAACATTACGTTAGAAACGTGAATTGCAGCTTCAAGGCTTACAATACCACCTTGCGGATTCGCTTGGTTAGGCTTTGTATGCTTTTTAACAATGTTCACGCCCTCAACGAGGATTCGTTCTTTGTTCGGGAATACTGAAAGGATGACACCTGTCTTTCCTTTGTCTTTCCCAGAGATAACTTTTACTTTATCGCCTTTTTTAATGTGCATTCTGTTGCACCTCCTTGATTGGCACTGCTCTTAATTAAAGTACTTCTGGAGCAAGAGAAATGATTTTCATGAAGTTGCTGTCGCGCAATTCGCGTGCAACTGGTCCGAAAATACGTGTTCCACGAGGACTCTTGTCGTCACGAATGATGACACAAGCATTCTCATCGAATGTGATATAAGATCCGTCTTTACGACGCATACCGCTCTTAGTACGAACGATAACCGCTTTAACGACTTCACCCTTCTTAACAACGCCACCTGGTGTTGCTTTCTTAACTGTAACAACGACAACGTCGCCGATGTTCGCAACTTTACGGCCTGAACCGCCAAGAACTTTAATTGTAAGCACTTCACGTGCGCCAGAGTTATCTGCGACTTTCATGCGGGATTCCTGTTGAATCAATTTGGTTACCTCCCCTCGGATACTGTGTACCGAACGTTATTAGATGATGACCGCTTTTTCGACTACTTCAAGAAGGCGGAAACGCTTTGTAGCTGACAACGGACGAGTTTCCATAATACGGACTACATCGCCAATCTTAGCTTCGTTCATTTCATCATGTGCTTTATATTTTTTTGAATACTTTACACGCTTGCCATACAAAGAATGCTTTTTGTGTGTTTCTACCATTACCGTTACCGTTTTGTCCATTTTGTCGGATACAACTCGGCCTGTGTATACTTTGCGTTGGTTACGCTCAGTCATGGCTGCAACCTCCTTCATCAGTTATTTGCACTGATTTCTCTTTGACGTATTACTGTTTTCATGCGCGCAATCGATTTGCGTACTTCACGGATGCGTGCAGTGTTTTCTAATTGTCCTGTCGCTAACTGGAAGCGAAGGTTGAAAAGCTCTTCTTTCAGTGATTTCACTTTTTGCTCGATCTCTGCAGTTGTCAAGTCACGGATTTCATTAGCTTTCATTAGATTCACCACCAATTTCTTCACGTTTTACAAACTTACACTTAACAGGAAGTTTGTGCGCTGCAAGGCGGAGTGCTTCACGAGCGACTTCTTCAGAGACGCCTGCGATTTCAAACATAACTCGGCCAGGTTTTACTACTGCTACCCATCCCTCTACAGCACCTTTACCAGAACCCATTCGAACTTCGAGAGGCTTCTTAGTATACGATTTGTGTGGGAAAATATTGATCCATACTTTACCGCCACGTTTCATGTAACGTGTCATTGCGATACGTGCTGATTCGATTTGACGATTCGTGATCCATGCAGCCTCAAGAGACTGAAGGCCGAACTCACCGAATTGAACCGTTGCGCCGCCTTTTGTCTGTCCGCGCATTTTGCCGCGGAATACACGACGATGTTTTACTCGCTTTGGTACTAACATGATTAGTTGCCTCCTTCCCCAGAGTTCTTCTTCACTGGAAGGACTTCTCCACGATAGATCCATACTTTAACACCAAGTTTACCGTATGTCGTATCAGCTTCAGCATGTGCATAATCGATATCTGCACGAAGTGTATGAAGTGGGACAGTTCCTTCGCTGTAGTGTTCTGCACGCGCGATGTCGGCTCCACCAAGACGTCCGGATACTTGAGTTTTGATACCCTTTGCTCCAGAACGGATTGTACGTTGGATTGCCTGCTTTTGTGCGCGGCGGAATGATACGCGGCTTTCTAGTTGACGAGCGATTGATTCTGCAACCAATTTCGCGTCAAGATCAGCACGCTTAATTTCAACGATGTTAATGTGTACACGCTTGCCAGAGATTTCGTTAAGCTGTTTACGAAGTGCTTCGACTTCAGTACCACCTTTACCGATAACCATACCAGGCTTAGCTGTGTGAATTGTGATGTTTACTTTTTTCGCAGCGCGTTCGATTTCTACTTTAGAAACTGAAGCATCTACTAGACGTGTTTCGATGTATTTGCGGATTTTAAGGTCTTCGTGCAAGAGAGTCGCATAGTCTTTTTCTGCATACCATTTCGAATCCCAGTCACGAATTATACCGACCCGCAGACCGTTAGGATGTACTTTTTGACCCACGAATTATCCCTCCTTCTTTTCAGATACCACTACAGTGATGTGGCTTGTGCGTTTGTTAATCGCGCTCGCACGGCCTTGCGCACGTGGACGGAAACGTTTCATAGTAGGACCTTCATCAACGAATACTTCGCTAACAATTAGGTTCTCTAGATCCATTTCGTAGTTGTGCTCAGCATTAGCGATAGCTGAATTCAATACTTTTTCTACGACTGGAGATGCCGCTTTTGGCGTCAAACGTAGAATCGCGACAGCTTCACCGATTTTCTTGCCCCGGATAAGATCAACGACTAATCGGACTTTACGAGGAGCAATACGGACTGTGCGCGCAGATGCTTTAGCTTGTTGCATCAGAAATTCCTCCTCTCAATTAGCGTTTCGTTTTCTTATCATCGGCACCATGGCCTCTGTAAGTACGGGTAGGTGCGAACTCACCTAATTTGTGGCCGACCATGTCTTCAGTGATGTAGACAGGTACGTGTTTGCGTCCGTCATATACAGCGATTGTCAATCCGATGAAGGATGGGAATACTGTAGAGCGACGTGACCAAGTCTTAATGACTTGCTTCTTTTGTGCATCTTTTTGAGCATCGACCTTTTTAAGCAAATGATCATCTGCGAAAGGTCCTTTTTTCAAGCTGCGGCCCATTTCGTTACCTCCCTTTGTGTTCGTACTACGGCCCAATCATTGAACCGCAGTGCAATCACATTATTTTTTGCGACGACGAACGATAAGTTTGTCGGATTTGTTTCTCTTAGAACGAGTTTTGTAACCAAGAGTTGGCTTGCCCCAAGGTGTAACTGGGCTTGGACGACCGATTGGAGTACGTCCTTCACCACCACCGTGTGGGTGATCGTTCGGGTTCATGACAGATCCACGTACAGTTGGGCGTTTACCCATCCAGCGTGAACGTCCTGCTTTACCGATGTTGATGAGTTCGTGTTGTTCGTTACCAACTTGACCGATTGTAGCACGGCAAGCTGACAAAATCATGCGAACTTCACCAGATTGCAGACGAATGATGACATATTTGCCTTCACGGCCTAGCAATTGTGCAGATGTACCAGCTGAACGAACTAATTGTCCGCCTTTACCAGGCTTCATCTCGATGTTGTGGATTGTAGAACCCATAGGGATGTTTTCAAGAGGAAGCGCGTTCCCTACACGGATGTCCGCTTCAGGTCCTGACATGATTGTCGTTCCAACTGTCAATCCTTTAGGAGCTAAGATGTAACGTTTTTCTCCATCAGCATAGTTGATCAATGCGATGTTAGCAGAACGGTTCGGATCGTATTCGATCGTAGCAACGCGTCCTGGTATGCCATCTTTCCGGCGTTGGAAGTCGATGACACGGTATTGGCGCTTGTGGCCTCCACCTTGGTGACGAACTGTAATCCTACCTTGGTTGTTACGGCCGCCTTTACGCTTGACTGGCTGAAGCAATGATTTTTCCGGCTTGCTTGCAGTGATTTCAGCGAAATCTGAAGTCGTCATGTTACGGCGTCCGTTGGAGGTAGGTTTGTATTTCTTAATCGCCATTGGTATTCCCTCCTTCGTTTATTGTGATTAGATCTCGAATAGTTCGATGTCTTTAGAATCAGCAGTTAGTGTAACAATCGCTTTACGGCGTTTGTTAGTGTAACCAGCATGTTTACCCATGCGCTTGAATTTACCTTTGTAATTCTGGACGTTCACTTTTTCCACTGTTACTCCGAAGATTTCTTCGACAGCTTGTTTGATGTGCGTTTTGTTTGCACGCGTGTCAACTTCGAAAGTGTACTTGTTGAATTCCATCGCTTCAGAAGATCGCTCGGTAATGACCGGACGCTTCAATACATCACGTGCTTCCATTAACCAAGCACCTCCTCGATTTTTTTGACAGCATCTTTAGTTACGATTAGTTGATCGTGACCAACTAGATCTAGAACGTTGATACCGTTAGCTGTAACGACACTGATTCCTGGGATGTTACGAGCAGACAATGCTACTGTTTCATCGAGGTCAGCAGTTACGAATAATGCTTTTTTGCTGATTGACAAGTCTTTCAGCACTTTCGTGAATTCTTTTGTCTTTGGTGCATCGAAAGTCAAAGCTTCCAATACTACCAATTCTTCGTCACGTACTTTTGAAGATAAAGCTGAACGAAGAGCAAGACGACGGACTTTCTTCGGTAACTTGTAGCTGTAGCTACGTGGTGTTGGTCCGAAGACGATACCGCCTCCACGCCATTGTGGAGATCTGATTGAGCCCTGACGAGCACGACCTGTCCCTTTTTGACGCCATGGTTTACGACCACCGCCAGCTACTTCAGCGCGTGATTTTACTTTGTGGTTCCCTTGACGCAATGACGCACGTTGTTGAACCAATGCTTCGAATAGGACTGCTTCATTCGGCTCAATTCCGAATACAAGTTCATTCAATTCGATTTCGCCTGCTGCAGATCCTGTTTGATTCACTACGGATACTTTTGGCATTAGTGTTTCCTCCTTCCTTCGTTAATTAGTTCCCTTTAATCGCGCTTTTCACTTCTACAAGTGATTTACGTGAACCTGGAACGTTACCTTTTACTAGTAGCAAGTTGCGCTCTGTGTCAACTCGTACAATTTCAAGGTTTTGGATTGTTACTGTTTTGCCACCCATACGGCCTGGCATTTTTTTACCTTTGAATACACGTTGAGCATCAACCGATCCGATTGAACCCGGTGCACGATGGTGACGAGATCCGTGGCTCATTGGTCCACGTGAGAAACCGTGGCGCTTAATGACACCTTGGAAACCTTTACCTTTTGATACTCCTGTGATATCGATGATTTCGCCTTCTGCGAATGTATCGACTTTGACTTCCTGACCAACTTCGTACCCAGCTACGTCGACTCCGCGGAATTCGCGAATGAAGCGCTTAGGTGTCGTTTCCGCTTTTGCAACGTGCCCCATCTCTGGTTTGTTGGAAAGCTTCTCGCGTTTGTCTTCGAATCCGAGCTGGATTGCTTCGTAGCCGTCTGTTTCGATTGTCTTCTTTTGAAGAACAACGTTTGGAGCAGCTGCAATTACAGTTACGGGGATCAAATCGCCGTTTTCAGCAAAGATTTGCGTCATACCGACTTTTCTTCCTAAGATTCCTTTGGTCATTTGTCACACCTCCTGATTAATTTGTTTTTAGTATTATAGTTTGCCATTAAAGTTTGATTTCAATGTCTACGCCAGATGGTAAGTCAAGCTTCATCAATGCGTCAACAGTTTGTGGTGTCGGATTGACGATATCGATCAGACGCTTGTGAGTACGCATTTCAAACTGCTCACGTGAGTCCTTGTATTTGTGGACCGCACGAAGAATTGTGTACACAGAACGTTCTGTCGGCAATGGAATCGGACCTGAGACACTAGCTCCGGAACGCTTTGCAGTTTCAACAATCTTTTCAGCTGATTGATCAAGCACACGGTGATCATAAGCTTTTAAACGAATACGAATCTTTTGTTTTGCCATTATTTTCCCTCCTTCTCGCCTATTTTCTAGACATTCTCCACGGAAATTTTCCCACACACATGCCATGGCAAAGCGGCCGGGTGTGTCGGTAACCTCCCGCTTCATCGCAGTCAAAGACCAACACTAAACATTATACACATAAAAAAAGAATGTCGCAATAGGTTTAGCGATATTCTTTAACAACTTTTATAGTATAGAACGAAATGCCGACAGATGCAACTAATTTGTTGTTATTGTTTTCAAGTAGGTTAGTTTTTAGAAAGGTATTTAAGTTAGGTAAGTTTCAAGTTGATTATCGAGATTGCAAGTTATTGTTTCTTAATATGCATTTGTCGGTTCGTTCAGCGAACGAGTGCATCATCATCTCCAAATAGACGGAAAAAGCTGAGCATCGTGAAGTACATCATTTGGTTTTGTTCGGTTAAGTGCATTCCGTATGGCTGGGAAGTGTGTGTTGACATATGGATGCTGCCGTGCGCTAGGGAGTGAGTGGGCTGGTGAGCGTTAGGAATGGTGGCATGGTTTGTGAGCGGTTCCGGGGAGTTTATGAGCGCTTTCCTCGGTTTATGAGCGGTTCTCGGGGTTTATGAGCGCTTTCCACGATTTATGAGCGGTTCTCGGGGTTTATGAGCGCTTTCCACGATTTATGAGCGGTTCTCGGAGTTTATGAGCGCTTTCCATGATTTATGAGCGGTTCTCGGAGTTTATGAGCGCTTTCCATGATTTATGAGCGGTTCTCAGTGTTTATGAGCGCTTTCCTCGGTTTATGAGCGGTTCTCAAAGTTTATGAGCGCTTTCCTCGGTTTATGAGCGGTTCTCGGGGCTTATGAGCGCTTTTCCATGGAATTTATCAAAAATGTTGCTTTCTTGTTTTACTCACTAAAAAACCCGCCACAAGGGCGGGTTTAAGGTTTTACTTTTCGATTGTAGCTACAACGCCAGCTCCAACTGTACGTCCACCTTCACGGATTGAGAATTTAGTACCTTCTTCAATCGCGATTGGAGAGATCAGTTCAATTGTCATTTCAACGTTATCGCCAGGCATAACCATTTCTACGCCTTCTGGAAGAGAGATGATTCCAGTTACGTCAGTTGTACGGAAGTAGAACTGTGGGCGGTAGTTTGAGAAGAATGGAGTGTGACGTCCACCCTCTTCTTTTGATAGAACATAAACTTCAGACTTGAAGTTTGTGTGCGGCGTGATAGTACCTGGCTTAGCAAGTACTTGTCCACGCTCGATGTCTTCACGTGCTACACCACGAAGCAATGCTCCGATGTTGTCGCCAGCTTCTGCATAGTCAAGAAGCTTACGGAACATTTCTACACCTGTTACAGTTGTAGATTTAGGCTCGTCAGTCAAACCGATGATGTCAACAGTGTCGCCGACTTTAACTTGTCCACGCTCAACACGGCCAGTTGCAACTGTACCACGTCCAGTGATTGAGAATACATCCTCGACAGGCATCATGAATGGCTTGTCAGTGTCGCGCTCTGGAGTTGGGATATAGCTATCAACCGCATCCATAAGTTCAACGATTTTTTCTTCCCATGCTTCTTCGCCTTCAAGTGCTTTAAGTGCTGAACCTTTGATAACAGGGATGTCATCGCCAGGGAAGTCGTATTCAGAAAGAAGATCACGAATTTCCATTTCAACAAGCTCAAGAAGTTCTTCGTCGTCTACCATGTCACATTTGTTCATGAAGACTACCAAGTAAGGTACACCTACTTGACGTGAAAGAAGGATGTGCTCACGAGTTTGTGGCATTGGGCCGTCAGCTGCAGATACAACTAGGATTCCGCCGTCCATTTGAGCAGCGCCTGTGATCATGTTTTTAACATAGTCGGCGTGTCCTGGGCAGTCAACGTGTGCGTAGTGACGAGTTGCTGTTTCGTATTCAACGTGTGAAGTATTGATTGTGATACCACGCTCTTTTTCTTCTGGTGCGTTATCAACGTCAGCGTATGAACGCGCTTCTCCGCCACCGCGCTTTGCAAGTACTGTTGCGATTGCAGCAGTCAAAGTTGTTTTACCATGGTCAACGTGACCGATTGTACCAACGTTAGCATGTGTTTTGGAACGATCGAATTTTTCTTTAGCCATTTGGAGTTCCTCCTCTAAATTGAGTATGATTTTAGTTTTATAGATATGGAGCGAAGGCCGCGCGACCTCCGTTTCCATAGCTTACAAGGTAGTTATACTTGATTTATAGCCAAATTTCAATTATTGGCCTTTATTTTTCTTGATGACTTCTTCAGCAATTGACTTCGGCACTTCTTCGTAGTGGTCGAAAGTCATTGAGAATACGCCGCGTCCTTGCGTGTTCGAACGGAGAGATGTCGCATAACCGAACATTTCTGCCAAAGGAACCATTGCACGAACGACTTGTGCATTACCGCGTGCGTCCATTCCTTCTACGCGTCCACGACGAGAAGTGATGTCACCCATAATATCTCCCATGTATTCGTCTGGGATGATGACTTCAACTTTCATTGTAGGCTCAAGAAGTACCGGATCACATTTCGCTACTGCATTTTTCAAAGCCATAGATGCTGCGATTTTGAAGGCCATTTCGTTTGAGTCAACATCATGGTAAGAACCGTCGAATAGACGAGCCTTGATGTCGATCAATGGATAACCTGCAAGGACACCGTTATTAAGGGAGTCACGCACACCCGCTTCGATTGCTGGAATGTATTCACGAGGAACAACTCCACCAACGATGTTGTTCTTGAATTCAAATCCTGCGCCCTCTTCGTTCGGTTCGAATTCGATCCAAACGTGTCCGAATTGTCCACGTCCACCAGACTGACGTACGAATTTACCTTCGACTTCAGCACCTTTGCGGAACGTTTCACGATACGATACTTGAGGAGCACCAACGTTTGCTTCCACTTTGAATTCACGTCTCAAACGGTCAACGATGATATCCAAGTGGAGCTCACCCATACCCGCGATAATGACTTCGCCAGTTTCCTGGTCAGTGTGTGCACGGAACGTTGGATCTTCTTCTTGAAGTTTACCAAGAGCTTGTCCCATCTTGTCTTGGTCAGCCTTTGTTTTCGGCTCGATCGCAACAGAGATAACCGGCTCAGGGAATTCCATAGATTCAAGAATGATCAACGCTTTGTCGTCACATAGCGTATCCCCAGTTCCTGTATCTTTAAGTCCTACAGCAGCAGCAATTTCCCCTGCGTGAACTTCGGAAATTTCTTCACGGTGATTTGCGTGCATTTGTAGGATACGACCTACACGCTCACGCTTGTCTTTTGAAGAGTTCTTGATATAAGAACCCGACTGCAAGACACCTGAGTAAACACGGAAGAATGTAAGTTTACCGACATAAGGGTCAGTCATAACTTTGAACGCAAGAGCAGAGAATGGTGCTTCATCGCTAGCTTCACGCACTTCTTCTAGTTCAGTTTCAGGGTTGACACCCATCATTGGTGGTAAATCAGTCGGAGCTGGCAAGTAGTCGATGACAGCATCTAGTACGAGTTGAACTCCTTTGTTTTTGAAAGCAGTACCACAAACAACTGGGTAGAATTCTACAGCCAATGTTGCTTTACGGATTGCATTTTTAAGTTCGTCGACTGTAAGTTCTTCTCCGCCAAGGTATTTTTCCATGAGGACTTCATCGAAATCTACAATAGCTTCAACCAAACGTTCGCGAGCTTTTTCCGCATCCGCGCGGTATTCTTCAGGAATCTCTCCAACTTCAACGTTCATTCCAGTATCATCCGGATAGAAGTTAGCTTTCATTTCGACTAGGTCGATGATCGCTGAAAAGTCATCTTCCGCACCAATTGGTAATTGGATTGGGTGAGCATTCGCTTGAAGACGTTCGTGGAGTGTGCCTACCGAGTAAAGGAAGTCAGCTCCCGTTTTGTCCATTTTGTTGACAAATACGATACGCGGAACGCCGTATGTTGTCGCTTGACGCCAAACTGTTTCAGTCTGTGGTTCAACACCTGATTGTGCATCAAGTACCGTTACAGCACCATCAAGTACTCGTAGTGAACGTTCAACTTCAACTGTGAAGTCTACGTGTCCAGGAGTATCGATGATATTTACACGGTGGCCTTTCCAGCTTGCTGTTGTCGCAGCCGAAGTGATTGTGATTCCACGCTCTTGCTCCTGCTCCATCCAGTCCATCTGAGACGCACCTTCGTGCGTTTCTCCGATTTTGTGGATACGACCTGTGTAATAAAGGATCCGCTCAGTCGTTGTTGTTTTACCAGCATCGATGTGAGCCATGATACCAATGTTACGAGTATTCTCTAAGGAGAACTCTCTACCCATTTTGTATTGCTCCTTCCATATAGGAATAACGAATTGATGAACGAGTGGATTTTACCAGCGGTAGTGAGCGAATGCTTTGTTCGCTTCTGCCATCTTGTGCATTTCTTCACGACGCTTAACAGATGCGCCTGTGTTGTTTGATGCATCAAGGATTTCGTTCGCAAGACGTTCTTCCATTGTCTTTTCACCACGAGTACGTGAATAGTTCACGAGGTAACGGAGACCAAGAGTCGTACGTCGCTCAGGACGAACTTCAACTGGTACTTGATAGTTAGCTCCACCTACACGGCGTGCACGAACTTCAAGAACTGGCATTACATTATTAAGTGCTGCTTCGAATACTTCGATCGGATCATTTCCAGAGCGTTCTTTAACAAGTTCGAACGCACCGTATAAAATTTTCTGAGAAGTACCTTTTTTACCGTCTACCATCATTTTGTTGATGAGGCGGCTGACAAGCTTCGAATTATAAATCGGATCTGGCAAAACGTCACGTTTTGCAACTGGACCTTTACGAGGCATGGGGTGTTCCTCCTTTCAAAATAGTTGCTATTTTATTATTTTTTCTCTTTTGGCTTTTTCGCACCGTAGTGTGAGCGACTTTGCATACGGCCAGTAACACCAGCAGTATCAAGTGCACCACGAACGATGTGGTAACGAACACCTGGTAAGTCTTTTACTTTTCCTCCGCGGATTAGAACAACACTGTGCTCTTGAAGGTTGTGGCCTTCACCAGGGATATAAGCATTAACTTCCAATGTGTTTGTCAAACGAACACGAGCATATTTACGAAGAGCCGAGTTCGGCTTCTTCGGAGTCATTGTGCCCACACGTGTGCAGACACCTCGTTTTTGTGGCGAGTTGACATTTGTCATTGACTTTTTGAAACTGTTATACGTTTTTCCAAGTGCCGGAGCTTTTGAACCGCTAGACTTCGACTGGCGAGGTTTGCGGACCAATTGGTTAATTGTAGGCATCGGTTTTTCCTCCTTCCAACTTCTTTTTAAGACCACACATCCAGGTGGTTCATTTTTTGGGTAAAAACAAAGGCTTTGCACATTTCTTTGTGCAAAAACCGTTAATCAGTGATGACGACCACTGATGCAGCTACTTGAATGCCACATGCTTTTCCAAGTTCGTCCCGAGAATCAACATATGTTAACAGGACTCCTTGACGAGCTGCTTCTTCAATTGCAGGAGTGGTTACCCGCTCATCTGCATCTTGTGCAATGAAGACTTCATGCGCCTTATTCAGACGAATCGTTTTCACCGCTTGCTTTGTACCGATGATCAGCTTCTTTGCCTGAGTGACTTTATCATAAGACATAAATGTCATCCTCCAAAGTACAGACATTCAACTATCAACCTTTTGTATAGTACCATCTGCAAGACTCCATGTCAACAGTAAAAAGAAAAACGGGAGGAGGTTTTTCCTCCCGTTTTAAGTTTCATCACTCTGCTGGTACTGCGTCTTGTTCTACTTCCTCATCACGATCCATTTCAATTCCACGATAACGTTGCATACCCGTTCCTGCTGGAATGAGTTTACCGATAATAACATTCTCTTTCAATCCGAGAAGATCATCTGTTTTACCTTTGATGGCTGCATCCGTCAATACGCGAGTTGTTTCCTGGAATGATGCGGCAGAAAGGAATGATTCTGTTTCTAGCGACGCTTTTGTAATACCAAGGATTACAGGACGCGCTGTCGCTGGTAGTTTGTTGGTTTTAAGAACTTTTCTGTTGGCATCCGCAAACTGATGGATGTCGAGTAATGAACCTGGCAGCAAGTCTGTATCACCAGCTTCAATGACGCGGACTTTACGCATCATTTGACGGACCATGACTTCAACGTGCTTATCCCCGATTTCAACACCCTGCATCCGGTATACTTTCTGAACTTCTTTCAAAAGGTATTCCTGAACAGTTGAAACGTCTTTTACAACAATCAATTCTTTCGGATCAATCGAACCTTCAGTCAGTGCTTGACCGCGTTCAATTTCATCTCCTACATCAACTTTCAAACGACCATTGTATGGAGCAAGGTATTTACGTGTCTCCACGTCACCTTTAATCGTAATTTCTTTCAGTCCTTCACGGATCTCATCGATATCTGTAACGATACCTTTAATCTGTGAAATGACAGCTTGACCTTTAGGGTTACGTGACTCGAAGATCTCCTGGATACGCGGAAGACCTTGAGTAATATCGTCTCCTGCTACACCGCCTGTATGGAAAGTACGCATTGTAAGCTGTGTACCCGGTTCACCGATTGACTGAGCCGCAATAATCCCAACTGCTTCTCCAACTTCAACCGCTTCTCCGGTTGCTAAGTTAATGCCGTAACATTTCTTACATACTCCGTGTTTTGTATTACAAGTGAACGCCGAACGGATGGACATAGAAGTAATGCCAGCACCGATTATGGCTTGTGCAATATCAGCGGTAATAAGCTGATTTTTCTCAACTAAGACTTCGCCTGTTTCAGGGTGAAGTACTCTCTTCTTAGCGTGACGACCTTCGATACGCTCATCTAGGGCTTCAATTACTTCAACACCTTCAGTGAGTGCTGAAATTTCCAAGCCGCGGTCTGTGCCACAGTCGTCTTCACGAACGATGACATCTTGTGCAACGTCAACGAGACGACGTGTAAGATATCCTGAGTCAGCAGTTTTGAGTGCTGTATCCGCAAGCCCTTTTCGTGCACCGTGTGTCGAGATGAAGTATTCGAGAACGGTAAGTCCTTCACGGAATGATGACTTGATCGGCAATTCAATGATGCGTCCTGCCGGGTTGGCCATGAGTCCGCGCATACCTGCAAGCTGTGTAAAGTTAGATGCGTTACCACGCGCTCCGGAGTCACTCATCATGAAGATCGGGTTTGTGTCCTCAAGAGAGTCCATCAATTTACCCTGAATGACATCCTTCGCATGGCTCCAATATGAAATAACACGATCGTAGCGTTCTTCGTCCGTAATCAGACCGCGACGGAACTGTTGTGTCACTTTATCTACTTTCGCTTGTGCATCTTGTAGGATTTCGTGCTTATCCGGAAGTACGACGATATCTGCAATACCAATCGTAATTCCTGCTCGTGTCGAGTATTTGAAACCAAGATTCTTCATACGGTCAAGCATTTTCGAAGTTTCAGTGATGTGGAACCTGCGGAAGATCTCCGCAATGATGTTCCCAAGAATGGTCTTCTTGAAAGGTGAAACGATCTCAGCCGCTTGAACGTGTTTAAGAATATCCGTAGTACCCGGTACAAAGTATTTTGCAGGTGTTTCGACTTGCAGATTATGAGTAGTTGGTTCATTGATATATGGGAACGATTCAGGAAGAATCTCGTTAAATATCACTTTCCCCACTGTCGTAATCAGCAATTGAGTATTCTGTTCCTCTGTAAACGTAGGATTCTTGAGGGAGCTGGCTGCAATCGCGATACGAGAGTGCAAATGCACATGTCCGTTTTGGTAAGCGATTAATGCTTCGTTCACATTACTGAACGTTTTACCTTCCCCAACAACACCACTGCGCTCGAGAGTTAAGTAGTAGTTACCTAATACCATATCCTGTGAAGGCGTAACAACCGGCTTACCATCTTTAGGGTTCAAGATGTTTTGTGCAGCCAGCATGAGAAGACGTGCTTCTGCTTGCGCTTCTGCAGATAGAGGTACGTGCACAGCCATTTGGTCACCATCGAAGTCGGCGTTATACGCTGTACATACGAGTGGGTGAAGCTGAATTGCCCGGCCTTCTACAAGCATCGGTTCAAACGCCTGGATACCAAGACGGTGAAGTGTAGGTGCCCGGTTCAATAGGACTGGGTGTTCCCTGATCACTTCTTCTAGGACATCCCATACTTCCGAATGCAATCGCTCAATTTTACGTTTTGCACTCTTAATGTTATGAGCAAGGCCTCGTTCAACGAGTTCTTTCATCACAAATGGTTTGAATAACTCAATTGCCATCTCTTTCGGAAGTCCACACTGGTACATCTTCAAGTTTGGTCCTACAACGATTACAGAACGACCGGAGTAGTCAACACGTTTACCAAGTAAGTTTTGACGGAAACGTCCTTGCTTACCTTTCAACATGTGAGAAAGAGATTTCAATGGACGGTTACCCGGTCCAGTTACAGGACGACCGCGACGACCGTTATCAACGAGAGCATCGACAGCTTCTTGAAGCATACGTTTCTCGTTTTGAACGATGATTCCCGGCGCACCAAGATCCAATAGACGCTTCAGACGATTGTTCCGGTTAATCACTCGGCGATATAGGTCATTCAGATCGGAAGTCGCAAAACGACCACCATCTAACTGAACCATCGGACGTAACTCAGGCGGAACAACTGGAAGCACTTCAAGAACCATCCATTCAGGATGATTTCCAGAGTTACGGAATGATTCCACAACTTCCAAACGACGGATCGCACGTGTGCGACGCTGTCCTTGAACTGTCTTAAGCTCTTCCTTCAAGCTCTCTGTTTCTTTATCCAAATCTATAGCAGATAGAAGTTGTTCAATAGCTTCAGCACCCATAAGTGCTTGGAACTTAGAGCCGTACTTTTCACGATACAACCGGTACTCTTTTTCAGAGAGTAATTGCTTGCGCTCAAGCGGCGTATCCGCTGGATCGACAACGACATAAGAAGCAAAGTAGATAACTTCTTCTAATGCACGTGGTGTCATATCCAGAATAAGTCCCATTCGACTAGGAATACCTTTGAAGTACCAAATGTGTGTGACTGGTGCTGCAAGTTCGATGTGACCCATACGTTCACGGCGAACTTTCTGACGTGTGACTTCTACGCCACAGCGGTCACAAACGACACCTTTATATCGAACACGCTTATATTTCCCACAATGGCACTCCCAGTCCTTTGTAGGTCCGAAAATACGCTCACAGAACAACCCATCTTTTTCAGGCTTCAATGTACGGTAATTGATTGTTTCAGGCTTCTTTACCTCACCATAAGACCAAGAACGGATCTTATCAGGAGAAGCTAGCCCTATTTTCATATACTCGAAATTATTAACATCTACCAAGGAGCCTACCTCCCTCTTGTCTAGTCGCTGACTTGCTGGCCCTGTTATACCATTTAAAAAAGGGGGACAGTGCCCCCATTTATTAACTTTCTCTTACGAATCAGACCGGTTGGTCTTCCTTCATAAGGTTTAACGCATCCGTTGGCTGCATATCATCGTCTTCTTCTAAGTCACGTAATTCAATTTCTTCGAAGTCTTCGGATAGCATTTTAACATCCAATCCAAGACTTTGAAGTTCTTTAATTAGAACTTTAAAGGATTCTGGTACACCTGGTTGAGGAACACTTTCACCTTTAACAATAGCTTCATACGTTTTCACTCGACCCACGACATCGTCCGATTTCACTGTCAGGATTTCTTGAAGCGTATAAGCTGCACCATATGCCTCGAGTGCCCAAACTTCCATCTCTCCGAAACGCTGTCCGCCGAACTGGGCTTTACCACCAAGTGGTTGTTGCGTAACTAATGAATATGGTCCCGTAGAACGGGCATGAAGTTTGTCATCGACCATGTGGGCAAGTTTGATCATGTACATGATTCCGACAGATACACGGTTATCGAACGCTTCTCCGGAACGACCGTCATAAAGAACAGTCTTTCCGTCACGATCCATTCCCGCTTCCTCCATCGTATCCCAAACGTCTTGTTCGTTCGCGCCGTCAAATACAGGAGAAGCCATGTGAACGCCTAGCGTACGGCCAGCCATCCCAAGGTGCATCTCGAGTACCTGTCCGATATTCATACGTGATGGTACACCGAGAGGGTTAAGCATGACATCTACTGGTGTTCCGTCAGGCATGAAAGGCATATCGGATTCTGGCAGAATCCGGGAAATAACACCTTTGTTACCGTGACGTCCGGCCATCTTATCTCCGACAGAGATTTTACGTTTCTGAACGATGTAAACACGAACTAGTTGGTTTACGCCAGGTGCGAGTTCATCGCCATCTTCACGATTGAACACTTTAACATCCAATACGATACCACCCGCTCCGTGAGGTACACGAAGTGATGTGTCGCGAACTTCACGTGCTTTTTCACCGAAAATCGCATGTAGAAGACGTTCTTCTGCAGTGAGTTCAGTTACACCCTTAGGCGTCACTTTACCGACCAAGATGTCTCCATCATGAACTTCAGCACCTATACGGATAATCCCACGGTCGTCCAAGTTGCGAAGTGCATCTTCACCGATGTTTGGAATATCACGTGTGATTTCTTCTGGCCCAAGTTTCGTATCACGAGCATCTGATTCATATTCTTCGATATGGACAGAAGTGAAGACGTCATCTTTAACAAGACGTTCGCTCATGATAATGGCATCCTCGTAGTTGTACCCATCCCATGTCATGAAAGCAATCAGGATGTTTTGACCAAGAGCCATTTCTCCTTTTTCCATCGACGGGCCATCTGCGAGAATATCTTTCTTAGAGACACGATCACCGACACTGACAATTGGACGCTGGTTGTAACAAGTCCCTTGGTTTGAACGGATGAAGTTCGATAGACGATAGACGTCAAGGTCACCCTTAACTTCTTTTCCTTCTACCATGTTGATACGACGAACGCGGATTTCTTTCGCTTCGACATGTTCAACAATCCCTTCGTGCTTCGATACAACAGCAGCTCCTGAATCACGTGCGGAAACGTGCTCCATTCCCGTACCTACGAAAGGTGCTTTCGGGTTTAGAAGAGGTACTGCTTGTCGTTGCATGTTCGCTCCCATTAGCGCGCGGTTCGAGTCATCGTTTTCCAAGAATGGAATACATGCTGTCGCTGCAGAAACAACTTGTTTAGGAGAAACGTCCATGTAATCGATTTGTTCGCGTTTGAATACCGTGTTATCCCCTTGGAAACGACCTACCACTTCTTCGTTGACGAATGTACCGTCATCGTTTAGCGGCGCATTGGCTTGAGCGACAATATAATTGTCCTCCAAGTCAGCTGTCAGATAATCGATACGTGAAGTTACACGTCCGGTATCCGGATCCACTTTCCGGTAAGGAGTTTCTATAAATCCGAACTTATTCACTTTCGCAAATGTAGAGAGAGTGTTAATGAGCCCGATATTCGGCCCCTCCGGCGTCTCAATCGGACACATACGGCCGTAGTGGGAGTAGTGAACGTCACGTACTTCCATTCCAGCACGTTCACGTGTTAAGCCGCCTGGTCCAAGTGCAGATAGTCTACGCTTATGCGTTAACTCTGCGAGTGGGTTCGTTTGGTCCATGAACTGTGATAGCTGAGAGCTGCCAAAGAACTCTTTGATAGATGCGATAACAGGTCTGATGTTAATCAGTTGTTGAGGCACAATCGATTGCGTGTCATTAATGGACATACGTTCCTTGACAACACGTTCCATACGGGACAAACCGATACGGAATTGGTTTTGCAGAAGTTCACCAACTGAACGGAGACGTCTGTTTCCTAAGTGGTCGATGTCATCTGTGTCACCCACTCCGTGTAACAAGTTGAAGAAGTAGCTGATGGAAGCAATGATATCCGAAGGTGTAACATGCTTGATGGAATCATCAATAACGCCATTGGAGATGACATTGATGATTTGTCCTTCTTCACCTTTTGGAGCATAGATTTTTACAGATTGAATGCGAATGTCGTCTTCTAACACTCCGCCCATTTGCTTCAAATCTTCTACTCCCACACCTTTTTCAAAGTAAGGAAGCAATTTGTCCAACATACGACGGTCAATTAGCTGTCCCTTTTCAATCAGGATTTCTCCTGTTTCAGGATCCGCAAGAGTTTCAGCAATCGTTTGGTTGAACAAACGATTTTGAAGGTGGAGCTTTTTATTCATTTTATAGCGACCGACGTTTGCCAAGTCATAGCGCTTCGCATCGAAGAAACGGGAAAACAGCAAGTTTTTCGCGCTATCTAAAGTTGGTGGTTCACCCGGACGTAAACGCTCATATATTTCAAGAAGTGCTTTCTCCGAGTTTTCCGTGTTATCTTTTTCAAGAGAGTTTCGGAGGTATTCATTATCGCCGATTAAATCGATAATCTCCTGATCGCTTGAAAAACCAAGGGCACGTAAGAGGACTGTGATCGGCAATTTGCGCGTACGGTCAATACGAACGTGGACTACATCTTTTGCGTCCGTTTCGTATTCAAGCCATGCACCACGGTTAGGAATGACAGTTGCGCCAAACCCGCGTTTACCGTTTTTGTCTGTCTTATCGTTGAAATATACACTAGGTGATCGAACGAGCTGGGAAACGATAACCCGCTCAGCACCATTAATAATGAAAGTTCCATTTTCTGTCATCAACGGGAAATCGCCCATGAAGACATCTTGTTCTTTGACATCATCGGTTTCTTTATTGTGTAAACGGACTTTCACCCGAAGTGGCGCAGCGAATGTTACGTCCCGTTCCTTTGACTCATCAACAGGATATTTAGGTTCGCCAAGCTGATAATCGACAAATTCCAATGACAGATTTCCGGTGAAGTCTTGGATAGGAGAAATATCGTGGAACATTTCCCGTAGTCCTTCTTCCAAAAACCACTCATAAGATTCCGTCTGAATTTCAATCAGATTCGGCAGATCTAGTACTTCGCTAATTCTCGCGAAACTTCTGCGCTGACGGTGTTGACCATACTGAACTAAGTGATTTGTCAACTCTTTCACCCCTCATAAGACATTAATAGAGCTGGTTTGGTACCCTGGCAATTTCAGGCCGGTTTGAAATTAGCGCCAAGTATTCCCAAACACCTCATAAAAGTCTTTTCGAAATCAAAAAAATAGTGTATGATATCGAAAAAACAAAAAGAAAACGAGTTCCGGCTAGAGCTCATTTTCGATTTACCAATCTTTTATCCAACGTCAGTATACCTAACATTTCCATCACTTATGCAAACGCATAAAAAGGCACACGAATGCAGTATAATTATTGTTGCATTTTATAATGTTATCACAACGCCTAGGTGGAGTCAATGTTTTCTTGACTTAATAATATAATACCCCTTGCTTTTCTCCACAATTTCTGCATTACCGAATAATCCTTCTAATCTTGCTATAGTTGAAGGCGCCCCCTGCTTTTTCTGAATAACCACCCAAAGGTCGCCGCCGACTGCTAAGCGTTCGCTTGCTTGGTCGTAAATTTTAAAAACCGTTTCTTTCCCCGCCCGAATCGGAGGATTTGTCACTATTGCAGCAAATTCTTTTGTCTCCACTTCATCTAACGAATCACTGGAATAGATTACAACGTTATCAATATTATTTTTTTGGGAATTGGTCCGGGACAGAGCCAACGCACGTTCGTTCACATCCACCATCTGGATCGTCCGCTCTTTAAACAACGCGGCTATAGAAAGTCCTACCGGTCCGTATCCACATCCCACATCAAGAATGTCTCCCTTAATTTCCGGAGCTTGGAATGCATCGATGAGTAGACGTGAACCAAAGTCCACTTCCCCTTTACTGAACACACCTGCATCTGTTACAAAAACAAAGTTAGTTCCACGCAAGTTCGTTTGCCATTGCTTCGGTTCACTTTTCACATCGGGACTTTTCGAATAGTAATGCTCAGCCACATGAATCCCCCTTACTGTTAACTTGTTAAATCCGGGTATAAAAAAAACGAAGAAAAACCCGTCAACAAAGACGCGGTTTTTCTTCGCAGTTCACGAATTACTTAACTTCTACAGAAGCGCCTACTTCTTCAAGCTTAGCTTTGATTTCTTCAGCTTCAGCCTTTTCTACGCCTTCTTTGATAGCTTTAGGTGCGTTATCAACTACTTCTTTCGCTTCTTTCAAGCCTAGGCCAGTGATTTCGCGAACGACTTTGATGACTTTGATTTTTTGGTCTCCAGCAGAAGCTAGAACTACGTCGAATTCAGTTTGCTCAGCAGCTGCTTCTCCAGCGCCAGCGCCAGCCATAGCTACAGGAGCTGCAGCAGTTACGCCGAATTCTTCTTCAATTGCTTTTACTAGGTCGTTAAGTTCAAGAACTGTCATTTCTTTGATAGCGCCTAAGATTTGTTCGTTAGTCATTTTAGTTCCTCCTAATGGGTATGTTTTGCGAGTTAGCTCGCTAATGGGTCAAGATGCGATATTACGCGCCTTGTTCTTCTTTTTGGTCTGCAACGGCTTTTGTTGCCAATGCGAAGTTGCGCATTGGAGCTTGAAGCACGCTGAGTAGCATTGAGAGAAGACCTTCGCGTGAAGGAAGAGTCGCCAATGCTTTCACTTCTTCAACAGAAGCAATTGCACCTTCGATGACACCAGCTTTGATTTCCAAAGCTTCATTGGTTTTAGCGAAGTTGTTGATGATTCGTGCGGGTGCGATTACATCTTCAGTTGAAAACGCAATTGCGTTAGGTCCTGTAAGATGCTCATTAAGCCCTTCAAGGCCTGATGCTTCAGCCGCACGGCGAGCCATCGAGTTTTTGTAGACTTTGAATTCAACGCCAGCTTCACGAAGTTGTTTACGAAGTTCAGTTGCTTGCGCAACGTTAAGACCACGATAGTCAACAACGACCATTGAAGCAGATGCTTTCATCTTGTCCGCGATTTCAGTTACTACTGCTTGTTTCGCTTCTAATACTTTACTCATCTTGACACCTCCTGTTAAGTGTAGGGGCATTTATACCATATGCATAAAAAACCCTCCGATCTGACTGGCAGACGGAGGGTTGGAAAGTCGTCATCTTTTTACTGTTAAAAAGAGCGTCTTGTCCCTCGGCAGGAATATTAAGTGGTAATCCACTCCTGCTGTCTGCGGTACAAATCGTATATTGCAACAAACGTTATCCTACCAAACGATAGGGCGTATGTCAACTAATTATTTTACAGTTACTGAAGAAGGGTTGATCTTTACAGCAGGACCCATTGTAGTCGTTAAGTTAACAGACTTCATGTAAGTACCTTTTGCTGCAGCCGGTTTCGCCTTCTGGATTACTTCAAATACAGTTGTAAGGTTTTCTGCAAGTTTTTCGTTATCGAAAGAAACTTTACCGATTGGAGCGTGGATGATCCCCGCTTTGTCCGCACGATATTCAACTTTACCTGCTTTGATTTCTTGAACCGCTTTTGTAACATCGAATGTCACTGTGCCGGTTTTCGGGTTCGGCATAAGACCTTTAGGTCCGAGTACACGTCCGATTTTACCAACTTCACCCATCATGTCAGGTGTCGCAACGATTACATCGAAGTCGAACCATCCTTGTTGGATTTTAGTGATGTATTCAGCGTCGCCTGCAAAGTCAGCGCCTGCTGCTTCAGCTTCTTTAAGCTTTTCACCTTTAGCGAAAACAAGTACACGCTGTGTTTTACCAGTTCCGTTTGGAAGCACTACCGCTCCACGGATTTGCTGATCGTTTTTACGTGTATCGATTCCTAGACGGAAAGCCACTTCTACTGTTGCATCAAAATTTGTTGTGCTTGTCTTTTTAGCGAGTTCGATCGCTTCTGTTAAGTCGTATGCCGTTGTACGGTCAACAAGCTTTGCAGCTTCTACGAACTTCTTACCTCTTTTAGCCATCAGATATTTCCTCCTCGATTGTGGTTTTAGCGGAATAAACCTCCCACGATTAAGGGTTGCGTGTTCATCAGAACAACCGCAACCCCCATAAAAACATACAATGAATCAGGTTTCAGATCAGTCTTCGATCGTGATTCCCATACTGCGAGCAGTACCTTCAACCATTGCCATCGCTGCTTCAACTGATGCAGCATTCAAATCTTGCATTTTTTGTTCAGCAATTTCTTTAACTTGATCACGTTTCACGACAGCAACTTTCTTTTTGTTCGGTTCGCCTGAACCCTTTTGGATTTTAGCTGCAACCTTCAACAATACTGCTGCTGGCGGAGTTTTTGTGATGAATGTAAATGAACGATCTTCGAATACAGTGATTTCAACAGGAATAATAAGACCTGCTTGGTCAGATGTACGCGCATTGAATTCTTTACAGAATCCCATGATATTGACACCTGCCTGACCGAGCGCCGGTCCGACTGGCGGTGCTGGATTTGCTTTTCCTGCTGGAATTTGCAATTTCACAAGCTTGATTACTTTTTTAGCCACGAGACACACCTCCTTAAGTCCGTGATGTGGTATTTGGGTTGCCCCTCCCACTCAATATGTGCCTGCCGGCGAATGCCGGTAGAATTTTGTAAGACGTTCAGACATTTCTATGTCTGACCTTTGAAATAATATCACTATTCCTCAGGTTTTGCAAGAGGGAACGAATTAATTTTTTCAGCTCGTCCGTTCTACTTGTTCAAAGTCAAGTTCCATGTTCGTTTCGCGGCCGAACATATCTACAGACACTTTTACTTTGCCTTGGTCAAGTTCGATTTCTTCGACTTTACCTTGGAATCCAGCAAATGGTCCTTCTAGCACTTCCACCATTTCGCCAATTTCAAAGTCAACTTCCATTTTACGATCCTTCATACCCATTTGCTTAAGGATGAACGTCACTTCTTCAGGAAGAAGCGGTGTCGGTTTCGCTCCGCCACCTGATGAACCGATGAACCCTGTGACTCCAGGCGTATTCCGGACCACATACCATGAATCATCTGTCATGATAATTTCAACAAGGACGTAACCAGGGAACGTTTTCCGCATCACTGTACGTTTTTTACCTTCTTTGAAATCCGTTTCTTCTTCTTCAGGAACAATCACGCGGAAAATCTTGTCTTGCATTCCCATTGTTTCAACGCGCTTTTCAAGATTTTCTTTCACTTTATTTTCGTACCCTGAGTACGTATGGACGACGTACCAATTTTTCTCCATTTCCATATCATTGAGGACTTCGCGTCCGTCCCTCCTTTTTTGTTCAAATGAAAAAACCCGCTCTTTCAGTTAGACGGGATATTTTCAGTATGCGATTCAACGTGCTCTATTATAACGAAACATACCATTCCATTACTCGTGATAAGCCAAGATCCACAAGACCGAAATAAACTGCCATGAATACTACTGTACCGATAACCACGATTGTATAGCGAGTCAGTTCTTTGCGTTTCGGCCAGCTGACTTTCCGCATTTCCGTGACAACATTTTTAAAGAAACTTGTTATCTTGCCCATTCTTTTGCAAACCTCCGAATAGTAGATATGACGGCCTCAAGTCTAGCCAGACCCTCACGCTGTTTGTCTGTGTAACGTATGTTCATTGCAATGACTGCAGTGTTTCTTCAGGACCAGCCGTTCAGTTGTTTTGTTACTGCCTGCCGGAAGTGAATAGTTTCTGGAGCCGCATTTCTCACAGCTTACTACAATTTTTTTAGACATATCTAGTGAACACCTAGTCTTTCCATAGTCTTGATAAAGAGTACCACCTAACCTATTCCCTGTCAATGCAAGGATAGTCAGAAAATTGGCGATGCTTCATGTAACAACGTCTACCTGCATATACCTCTCAAGCTTACGTTTAATGCGCTGCAATGCATTGTCTACCGATTTCACTTGACGATTCAGTTCTTCGGAGATTTCTTGATAGGACTGTCCGTCCAGATAGAGACCGAGCACTTCCTTTTCAAGACTGCTCAAAACTTTGTTCATCTCAACTTCCATTTGAACAAAGTTCTCTTTGTAAATCATTAAATCCTCAGGATCATCGTTCAATGGACCCGTCAAGACATCCAGTAAAGTCCGATCAGATTCTTCGTCATATACCGGCTTGTCTAATGATACCGATGAATTAAGCGGAATGTGTTTTTGCCGGGTAGCTGTTTTGATGGCCGTGATGATCTGCCGTTTAATACACAACTCTGCGAACCCTTTGAACGAACTGAGCCGATCTTCACGGAAATCACGAATCGCCTTGTATAACCCAATCATGCCTTCTTGGATTATGTCTTCCTTGTCCCCGCCCATCATGAAGTAAGAACGCGCCTTCATCCTAACGAATGATTGGTATTTGGTAATGAGAAAGTCGAGTGCATCTGTGTTCCCTTCTTGGATGATTCCGATCAATTGTTCATCGGAAAAGGTACTGAAGTCTGCTGTCCTAGGTGCATAAGCTGTCTTTTCCGCCATTCCCCATCACTCCGGTTTATCATACTAGTTCGTCAATTATACCTTAAGGAATTTTTTTGCGTCAACCGCTCACCTGTTCCCTCTGCGCCATTTTTCGAAAGTTTCCGCCACTTCCTGCGATAATTGTATTTTTGAAAATGAGCGGTTTTCTTGGATCGCCTGCACTTTCGCAGATATGATTTTGTCGATTTCCTGCATTTCAATCTCTAATTCCCGCGCAGAAATTCTTAGTGCTCCTTGACCAAAAATGATCCATTGTTCGGTAAAATCGGAAGTGGCCACATGCAGTTGAACGGTACGTCTGGATAGTTCAGAAACCAATTTTTCGATACGTTCATCAGCAGTTTCGTTCTCTCTCGTAAAAACAATCTCCACACTGGAACGTTTTTCTTTGTTTTCAATCCCCGGCACTAGGTACGCATCGAACACGACGATTACCCGCCAGCCTTTGAATGCTTGGTATTCTGCTAACTGGTCAATCAGTCGGTCACGCGCCTCTGCAAGTTTCAAACGTTTTAACTCCCGTAATTCCGGCCAAGCACCGATGATGTTATAACCATCTACTAGCAGGATATCTTTTTTCATGGTGTAGACGGATTCGGCAGCCGTTTGCGCAACACTTCGTACATAAGCAGCGAAGCCGCAACAGAAGCGTTAAGGGAGGTGACGTGCCCGCGCATCGGTAAGTGGTATAGAAAATCACATTTCTCTTTCAACAAACGGGACATACCTTTTCCTTCGCTGCCTATAATGACTGCTAGCGGAAGCGTCGCGTCCATTGTCCGATAGTCAGCAGAGCCTTTTGCATCTGTGCCCGCAATCCAAACACCTTTCTTCTTCAATTCATCAACGGTTTGCCCTAAGTTCACAACACGAACGACCGGAACGTGTTCAATTGCACCTGTCGAGGCTTTTGCAACAACACCCGTAAGACCAACTGAACGTCTTTTAGGTATGATGATTCCATGTACACCAACAGCGTCTGCAGTACGCAGGATCGATCCAAGATTATGGGGATCTTCAAGTTCATCCAACAACAAAATGAATGGATCTTCTCCTCGTTGTTCTGCTACCGCAAAAATATCGTCCAGCTCTGCGTATGTGTATGCTGCTACAGAGGCAACGATTCCTTGATGGTTCACATCCAGCAACTGATCAAGTTTCTTTTTCGGAACAGCTTGTACAACAACTCCAGCTTTCTTGGCAAGCGTCGTAATCTCCCCGATACTTTGCTTATTCAACCCGTCTGCAATCCAGATCTTATTCAGTTCTCTTCCCGAACGCAATGCCTCAACGACTGGATTTTTGCCGCCTATCATTTCGGTTTCTTCAGTTTCTGACACGGTCTTCTCCTCCTTCTATAAATTCGATAGCCTTACGTATGAACTCAGCCGTTCTCTCTCTATCTTCCAACAAATACAAATAACCGATGACTGCTTCAAACGCAGAACTGTGATTGTATGTTAAAACATCTGTATTTTTAGGTACAGATCCTGATTTTGCGTTTCTGCCGCGTCTCATGACTGCCATCTCTTCTTCAGTCAAAAAGTTTTCGTCTACCATTGCCCGCAAAATGGATGCTTGCGCTTTTGCAGATACGAATTGGGTCGCTTCCTTGTGAAGGACATTCGGTTTGACACGACCTGAGCGCAGGAGATGCTCACGCACCGCCTGCTCATAGACCGCATCTCCCATATAGGCGAGGGATAATGCTTTTAACTGTCGAACATCTGCTGGGCGCAGACTGTAGTCACTCATGATCGTTTCCACCGGACCCCTTGCGCAGTATCTTCCAGAAGGATCCCTTGCTCTTTCAATTCATCGCGGATTGCATCTGCACGGGCGAAGTCACGATTTTTACGCGCTTCCAAACGTTCTTCTATCAACCGATCGATTGCTTCATCTTGGAGTTCTTCCTTCTCTTTGAACGGCAGACCAAGAACACTCATCAACTGATTAAACGTATTCAAAAATGCTTCAAGCACAACTTTTTCAGTGTTCTTTTCGAGCAGATATACATTCGCTAATCTTGCGAGCTCAAAAATAACCGCAATTCCGTTAGCTGTATTGAAGTCGTCATCCATCGCTTCTTCGAAAGCAGTTTGCTGTTGTTGGATTTTGTGGAGCCAAATATCATGTTGGTCCCCATTATCCGCAGATACAGCTAGACGGTGTTCAACGTTTTGATAGGCAGTACGTATACGATCCAACCCATTCGCAGCACTTTCCACAAGATCTTGTGAGAAGTTCACTGGAGAACTATAGTGCACGGAGAGCATGAAGAATCTCAACACTTGCGGGTCAATCTGTTGAATGATGTCGTGTACTAGCACGAAGTTCCCTAGTGACTTCGACATTTTTTCATTATCGATATTTATATATCCGTTATGCATCCAATAGCGAGCGAACGTCTTACCTGTCAGCGCTTCGGACTGAGCGATCTCGTTTTCGTGATGCGGGAACGTCAAGTCCTGCCCACCCGCGTGTATATCAATCGTATCACCAAGTAGTTGTCTAGCCATTACCGAACACTCGATGTGCCAGCCAGGGCGGCCTTCTCCCCATGGACTGCTCCACGAGATTTCACCTTCTTTTGCCGCTTTCCATAATACGAAATCCAAGGCATCTTGTTTGCGTTCACTCGCTTGGATACGAGCACCGACTTTCAATTCGTCAATGGACTGGTGCGATAGCTTTCCATATCCATCAAATTTTCTCGTACGGAAATAGACATCCCCGTCTGATTCATAAGCATATTCTTTTTCGACCAATAATGAAATGAAGTCGATCACATCTTGAATATGATCGGTTACGCGAGGATGCATATCCGCCTTCTTGCATCCGAGTGCGCCCACGTCCTCAAAATACGCTTGGATAAACCGCTCAGTTAACTCCGGTACTTCTTCGCCAAGTTCGTTTGCGGCTTTAATGATTTTGTCATCCACATCTGTAAAATTGGAAACGAACTTGACGTTGTAACCGCGGTATTCCAAGTACCTTCGTACTGTATCGAACACGATGACAGGACGAGCATTTCCGATATGAATGTAGTTGTAAACAGTCGGTCCACATACATACATTTTCACTTCCCCTTCAGTGACAGGAACAAATTCCTCTTTCTTACGTGTCAACGTATTGTATAACTGGATTGTCATCAATTCTCATCCTTTTCATCATGAATTTGAATATCTTTTTTAAGGTCACTTAGCTGCCGTTCCAATTGCGAAATCCTGTTTTCCATCGAGGAGCACATTTCCGCTACAGGATCAGGCAATGTATGATTCAGCCGATCTTTTACCCGAACACCATTGGAAATAACTACTTTTCCTGGAATCCCAACAACTGTCGATTCCGCCGGGACATCTTTCAACACGACGGAACCGGCTCCGACTTTACTGTTTTCACCTATCACAATATTACCGAGCACTTTCGCACCCGTCGCTACTAGAACCCTATCATGAAGAGTCGGGTGTCTTTTCCCTTTTTCTTTACCAGTTCCACCTAACGTGACACCTTGATAGATCGTGACATCATCACCAATTTCACAAGTTTCACCTATCACAATTCCCATTCCATGGTCGATGAAAAGCCTTCTTCCGATTTTGGCCCCAGGATGGATTTCAATCCCAGTGAAAAAGCGGCTCATTTGGGAAAGTGCCCTAGCTGCGAAGTGCATGTTCTTTTTAAACAGTACATGTGCAATCCGATGTGACCAAATAGCATGTAATCCTGAGTAGGTCAAGACGACCTCGATCGTACTCCGAGCAGCGGGGTCTTGGTCAAAAATGCAGCGAATGTCTTCTTTCATTCTGGAAAACATGTCGGTCCCCCTTTTCTATAAAAAAAAATACGCCTCTGTCTAATGACAGAGACGCAGTTGTTGCGTGGTTCCACTCTTTTTTGAAACGGAATAGGAGAATTCCATTTCACTCGACGTCTGTAACGGAGACGAACCGTCCGGCTTACTGGATTTCAGCCTGGCGCTCAAAGGTGCATTTCTGTAAAACGGGTGACCCAGATCTCTTTCAGCCAATGGAGATCTTCTCTGAAGGGTGTGTTTTACATACTTCTCCTCTTCAACGCTTTATATATGCGATACATTCTAAGATTACTCTTATTGTACACGGCTGTTTCCGCTTGTCAACAAAGGCTTACTGTACAAACTTCCCGACGCGCGCAATCGTCTTTTCCCGACCAAGCAATGCAATCGATTCCGGCAATTCCGGGCCATGTGCTTGACCAGTTGCGACCACACGGATTGGCATGAATAAGTTTTTCCCTTTATGCCCTGTTTCCTTTTGGACCGCTTTGATGGCCGCTTTGATTGACGGTGCATCGAAAGTTTCAAGGTTCTCAAGTTGCTGTTTGAAAGAGGCCATCACTTCAGGAATCTGTTCTCCAGCCAAAACTTCTTTTGATTGTTCATCATACTCAACTGCGTCGCTGAAGAATTGGGCAGACAGCTCAACAATTTCAGCTCCATAACTTAACTGGCTGTGATAAAGTGCGATTAAGTCATGAATCCATGCACTTTCTTCCGCTGTCATATCTTCACTCACCCGACCTGCTTTCACAAGGTGCGGCAACGTCAATGCAACGACTTCGTCGAGGCTCAGCTTTTTAATATATTGGTTATTCATCCACGTCAATTTCTGCTTATCGAACATGGAAGGCGATTTCGATAGACGGCTCTCGTCAAACTGTTCGACGAGTTCCTCTTTCGTGAACAGCTCTTCTTCTCCAACAGGAGACCACCCAAGCAGTGCAAAGAAATTGAACATCGCTTCCGGTAAGAATCCAAGATCTTTATATTGAGAAATGAATTGAATGATCGACTCATCCCGCTTGGACAACTTTTTGCGATCTTCGTTGACGATGAGTGTCATATGCCCATAACGAGGTGCTTCCCAGCCGAATGTATCAAAGACCATGAGCTGCTTTGGTGTATTCGTCAAATGCTCTTCTCCGCGGAAAACGTGAGACATCTTCATCATGAAGTCGTCAATGACAACTGCGAAGTTATACGTAGGAATGCCATTCGCTTTCACAAGGACCCAATCACCAATGTCTTTAGATTCGAATTGAACACTGCCGCGTACAAGATCGTCAATCGTGTATGTTACATTTTCAGGAACACGCATGCGGATTGTATACGGCATGCCAGCTGCTTCTTTTTGCGCAACTTGTTCTGCGCTCAAATGACGGCAAGTCCCTTTATACATAGGCGCTGCAATCCCTGCCGCCTTTTGTTGCTCACGTTCAGCTTCAAGTTCCTCAGTGGTACAGAAACATTTGTAAGCCGCGCCCTTTTCAAGCATCTCCTCGGAATACTTTTTGTACGTATCAAGTCGTTCCATTTGGCGATAAGGACTAAAAGGTCCGCCGATATCCACCGACTCGTCGTACTCGATTCCAAGCCACTTCAAGTTTTCAAGCTGCGACAATTCACCAGCTTCAATATTACGAACCGTGTCAGTATCTTCAATCCGTACTATGAATTTCCCGCCATGATGGCGAGCGAACAAATAGTTAAATAATGCGGTACGAGCTCCTCCGATATGTAAATGACCTGTTGGGCTCGGCGCATAGCGCACACGTACTTCTGCTGTCATGACTAGACATCTCCGTTCTGTTAGTTCAAATAATAATTACTTGTATAGACTAGTTTACCAAAAACTCAAGCTTTCACCAATAGAATCGCCGCAAGAGATGCAATCCCTTCTTCTCTTCCCACAAACCCTAATTTTTCTGTTGTAGTCGCTTTAATGTTCACTTGACTAGGATCTGCATGCAGTAAAGAGGCTACGCGGTTTTTAATGGTTTCAATATGCGGTGCAAGTTTAGGCTGTTGCGCCATAATGGTACAATCCACGTTACCAAGCGTGTAGCCTTCTTCTTCTACCAGCTTCCAGACTTCCTGAAGAAGAACTGCTGAGTCTGCGTCTTTGAACGCAGCATCTGTGTCCGGGAAGTGATGACCGATATCCCCTTTGCCGATCGCTCCAAGCGCCGCGTCTGTAATGGTGTGCAATAGGACATCCGCATCAGAGTGGCCGATCAATCCTTTAGTATGCGGAATCGTAACTCCTCCGATAATCAGCGGGCGTCCTTCTGCAAATTCATGTACGTCAAAACCTTGTCCAATTCGTATCATCATACCGTCTCCTCCAGCCTTTTTTTCAAGAGATACCCACCATAGGCAAGATCCTCTGGTGTCGTCATTTTAATATTGTCATACGTGCTTTCAACAATCCGCACTTCATAGCCTGCATGCTCTGCAAGCATCGCTTCGTCTGTCCCCAAGAAGCTTTCGTCCTCCGCTTTCCGGGACGATTCTTCCAAAATTTCGTAACGGAATGCCTGTGGGGTTTGAATGATCCATAAACGTTCGCGGTCTGCCGTCTCTTCAACGATTCCATCTTTTACGTATTTCATCGTATCTTTCACCTTAACACCCGCAACTGCACCCCCATGCCGGGAAGCACTCATAACAAGTTCATGGATAACATCCTGTTTGATAAAAGGGCGGGCCGCATCGTGCACAAGGACTATACCACCGGTTTGATGGGCTGCAAGACATGCTTTCACGCTGTGCTGACGTTCGGTCCCACCTTCAGGCAAAGCATTAATTTTTGTGATTTGTTCTTGCTGGATGATTGTTTCAATTGTGGTGCGTTCTGTTTCCTTCACCGCTAAAATGATTCCTGTACACCAAGGATCCTGTTGAAACACAGCCAACGTGCGGGCCAAAATCGGTTTCCCTTCAAGTTCGAGGAAAAGTTTGTTATGCCCTGCTCCCATCCGTGTTCCACTTCCGGCAGCAGGCATCATTACTGTATATTCCATCATGACTCCTTTCCACTGCTTGGCGATCAGTGGGCTTTGGTTTGTTTACCATTTTTAGGTTTCGCGAAAATCATGCGACCTGCGGAAGTTTGCAACACACTCGTCACTACAACTTCAATAGCAGTGCCGATAAAGTTCCGTCCATCTTCAATAACAATCATTGTTCCGTCATCTAAGTAAGCAACACCTTGATTGTGTTCTTTTCCGTCTTTGATGACCACGACATGCATTTCTTCACCAGGGATAACCACAGGTTTCACAGCATTCGCAAGGTCATTGATATTCAACACGGAAACTCCGTGCAGATCTGCGACTTTGTTCAAATTGAAATCGTTTGTGACGACGAGTCCATTCATCTTTTTAGCAAGCTTCACTAATTTTAAATCGACTTCAGCTACATTCGGAAAGTCTTCGTCCGTAATCAAGATCTTCTTGCCATCACCTTCCTGCAAGCGACGGAGCACATCCAGACCACGCCTTCCTTTCGTCCGCTTCAATGTATCCGCAGAATCCGCAATGTGTTGGAGCTCCGTCAATACAAACTGGGACACGACCAACACACCTTCGAGAAATCCAGTGTCAACGATATCCGCAATGCGACCATCGATGATGACACTTGTATCGAGCACCTTGTAGACAGGGTTTTTAGATACGTCAGCTTCCGTTTCAGGCTCCTTTTTCCGACCTACATTGCGGATGGAGAAAATGGCTGTTAAAAACTCATCTCGTTTTTTAAAGCCCACCTGGAACCCTAAATAACCTAGTAAAACTGACAGCAAGATGGGTATCACCGAAGTGAAACCAGGAATTTGAATATTACTTAACCCCCATCCAGCTAAAAAAGCAACGAATAGACCTATAATCAATCCTATTGAACCAAATAGTAAATCTAAAATTGGAGCTTTCATCAGTAAATCCTCTAACCACTTTATAAAGTTGACTATCGGATCTGTTAAAAACGTACTGAACACGAATAGGAAAAGTGCTCCTAAAATGGCAGCGACATAAGGGTTATTTATAAATGGTGATGCTGTGAAAGAAGATAATTGGAATAAGTACGGAAGAAACAATACGCCAAGTGTCCCACCAACCAGTAAAAACATGATTTGTACAATTCGTTTTAGCATTCGATCCACCTCCTTTTAGTAGTACTAGTATACATGTATTCCCTACCGATTGCTTTTTGGAACCTCAAAGAATCAGGAATCCTGTATCTATAGAACAGGACTCCCAAAAAGGTCCAAAAGTTCCTAGCACTCCAGTAATTACTGTGGTAAACAAAGGTCAAGTGCATCACGAACTGTTTCCACTCCCACGACTTGGATACCTTCAGGGTATTCCCATCCGCCGATATTGGAAGCCGGAATGACAGCTCGCTCAAATCCTAGTTTAGCCGCTTCTCCTACACGTTGTTCGATACGGGAAACTCTCCGGACTTCACCCGTCAGTCCCACCTCACCCATATAGCAGTCAGAAGCCCGTACTGCAACGTCACGATAACTCGATACGATACTCATAAGGACAGCAAGATCAATCGCAGGCTCGTCGAGTTTCACGCCACCCGCCACTTTAATATACGCATCCTGTGCTTGTAATAGCATTCCCATCCGTTTTTCCAATACCGCCATCAAAAGTGACACCCGGTTTTGGTCCAGACCCGTCGCCATCCGTTTTGGATAATTGAAACTGGATGGTGTGACAAGTGCCTGAATTTCCACAAGAATTGGGCGTGTCCCTTCCATCGAGGCGACAATGGTGGAGCCGGCACCGCCTTGAGAACGTTCCTGGATAAACATTTCAGAAGGATTCAGAACCTCCTTCAATCCCGCTTGAAGCATTTCGAAAATCGCGATTTCGTTCGTTGACCCGAAGCGGTTTTTCACACTGCGTAAAATACGATACGTATGATGACGCTCCCCCTCAAAGTACAATACGGTATCGACCATATGTTCAAGCAGGCGCGGTCCTGCAATTTGACCATCCTTAGTGACATGGCCTACCAGGAAGATCGCGATACCTTGCGTCTTTGCTATTTTCATTAATTCCGCTGTACATTCCCTTACTTGTGATACACTTCCCGGAGCAGAGGCAACTTCTGGGTGATGGATGGTTTGAATTGAATCCACTACAACAAATTTCGGTTTTACGTTATCGATCGTATCATGTATTAGCGCAAGATCCGTTTCTGCGTATATATATAATTCATCGGACAGCACACCGAGACGTTGTGCTCGCAGCTTGGTCTGCCGAATCGATTCTTCTCCTGAAATGTATAACACGCGTTGCTGTTGGTTCGCTAAAAGCGCAGACACTTGAAGCAGCAATGTGGATTTCCCGATTCCCGGATCTCCGCCAATCAATACAAGCGAGCCCGGAACAATGCCGCCGCCTAATACACGATTCAACTCTTCCATTTCTGTGCGGATTCTCGGTTCATCCTCTATCGCGACGTCGTTGATAGGCATCGCTTTCTGCTTCACGGCATCAGAATGCTGGAACGCTCCGCGAGGACCTTTTTGAACAATTTCCGTTTCTTCATCCATCGTGTTCCATTCACCGCAGCCCGGACACCGCCCCATCCATTTAGGCGACTCATATCCGCATGCTCTGCACATGAACTTCGTTTTCTTTTTCGCCATATACATCCTCCAAACGACGAAGAGGACAGCCCCTCCCCTTTTTTCCAACTAGGGATGGACTATCCTATTCCTCTGCTTCTTATTAATTTTCCACCATTTCTTCTTGTTGCGTATCTACTGTGAAGTTACCGTCCACATAGTCGACTGTCACTTTTCTACCAGTAAGTGCTGTCCCTTTAAGAAGTTCCTCCGAAAGACGGTCTTCCACGTGTTTCTGAAGTGCGCGACGAAGTGGACGCGCGCCATATTCAGGATCGTACCCTTCATCCGCGATTTTCAACTTCGCTTCTTGAGTCAATACAAGTTCAATATCTTGTTCAGCGAGCCGTTTGCTCAATTCATCCGCCATCAAGGAAACAATCTCTTCCAATTGCTCTTTTTCAAGTGAATGGAAGACGATCATCTCATCTACACGGTTCAAGAATTCAGGGCGGAATGCTTTTTTCAGCTCTTCCAACATTTTCTTCTTCATGTCTTCATAATCTTGCTCTCCATCTTGAAGATTAAATCCGACATATTTGTTCTTTCTCAACTCTTGTGCACCGACATTTGAAGTCATGATGATCACCGTGTTGCGGAAATCGACTGTGCGCCCTTTGGAATCTGTTAATCGTCCGTCTTCAAGCACTTGCAACAGGATGTTGAACACATCTGGATGCGCTTTTTCAATTTCATCAAGTAAGATGACGGAATATGGTTTGCGGCGTACTTTTTCGGTTAACTGACCGCCTTCTTCATATCCGACATATCCTGGAGGGGATCCGACTAAACGCGACGTTGTATGCTTTTCCATGTACTCGGACATGTCAATCCGGATCATGGAGTCTTCGTCGCCAAACATTGTTTCAGCCAACGCTCTTGCTAGCTCTGTTTTTCCGACTCCAGTAGGCCCAAGGAAAATGAACGAGCCGATCGGACGTTTCGGATCTTTCAATCCTGCGCGCGCTCGACGTATTGCCCGGGAAATAGCTGCAACAGCTTCTTTTTGACCAATGACACGCTTATGCAGCTCTTCTTCCATGTTCAACAGCTTCGAGGATTCTGTTTCTGCAATACGCGCAACCGGGATTCCAGTCCACATCGCTACAACTTCCGCTATATCATTTACGGTTACTTCAGATTCCGTCTTGCCTTGTTTTTCTTTCCATTCCGTTTTTGTCGTTTCGAGCTCTTCTTTCATCTTCTGCTCTTTATCGCGATAAGATGCTGCTTTTTCGAATTCTTGACTTTGAACTGCAGCATTCTTCTCTGAACGGATGGCTTCCAACTTCTTCTCAAGTTCACGCAAGTTGGGCGGCGTCGTATAAGAACGCAGTCGGACTTTCGAACCTGCTTCATCGATCAAATCAATCGCTTTGTCAGGTAAGAACCGGTCCGAAATGTAGCGATCCGACATTTTCGCTGCCGCTTCAATCGCTTCGTTAGTGATTTTAACCCGGTGATGCGCTTCATATCTATCGCGTAGCCCAGTAATAATCTGCACAGTCTCCTCGACGGATGGTTCATCCACTTGAATCGGCTGGAAACGACGTTCGAGTGCTGCATCTTTTTCAATATACTTCCGGTACTCATCGAGTGTCGTTGCACCGATACACTGCAACTCACCACGAGCGAGTGATGGTTTCAAAATGTTCGATGCATCGATTGCACCTTCTGCTCCACCAGCCCCAATGAGCGTATGCAACTCATCGATGAATAGAATGATGTTGCCTGCTTGGCGGATCTCTTCCATCACTTTTTTCATGCGATCTTCAAATTCACCGCGGTATTTGGTACCCGCAACGACCGTTCCCATATCAAGCGTCATGACGCGCTTATCACGCAAAATTTCAGGAACTTCGTTGTTCACGACTTGCAGCGCAAGCCCTTCAGCAATTGCTGTTTTACCAACACCGGGCTCACCAATTAGAACCGGATTGTTCTTTGTACGGCGCGCTAAGACTTCGATAACACGTGTAATTTCCTTACCTCGCCCGATGACGGGGTCCAGAGTTCCTTCGCGTGCAATTTCAGTTAGGTCCCGTGCTAATCCATCCAATGTTGGAGTCGCAGCTGTTGCCGATGCATTTTGACCGCTTGCATTGGCCGTGTCATTACTTCCGAGCAGCTGAAGCACTTGCTGGCGGGCTTTGTTCAAGCTGACACCTGCATTGTTGAGTACGCGAGCGGCTACACCTTCCCCTTCGCGGATTAGTGCAAGCAGAATGTGCTCTGTTCCAATATACGAGTGACCGAGTTTTCGGGATTCGTCCACAGAAAGCTCAATGACCTTCTTTGCACGCGGTGTGTAATGTACGATTGGTCCGACTTCTTTACTGCCTGTTCCAACGAGTGTTTCCACGCCAGTTTCAATTGTATCGAAACTGACACCGATCGCTTCTAATGCTTTTGCTGCAATGCCGCCGCCTTCACGGATAAGTCCAAGTAGAATATGTTCTGTTCCAATTGCTTCGTGTTTTAAACGGATGGCTTCTTCTTGAGCGAGTTGGAGCACTTTTTGTGCACGTTGAGTGAATCGATTAAACATCATTAACATTCCTCTCCTTCTGCAGGGAATAATTTTCATCGTACTACTTCTATCTATATTCTTCCGGTCCGTTAAACAATCGGTTTCCGGGTGAATTGACTTTGACTATCTTTGACTATTATATCGAATCGGTTACATGGACGCAAAAGAGACGCTCAAGAACGGTCTGTCTGTCCATCTGCTTCTGAAGGATCATTTTTCAAACGTTCTCTGAAAAGTTTAGCGCGACTAATATCTAATTCTTCAGACGTTAACTCTTCTCCTTCATAAAGTTGAAGAAATCCGGACTGCATGAAAATCATCAACTCGTTTAAAATCGTCATTTCCACATCTTCGATCAATTCAAGATCGATGCCGAGCCGGACGTCAGACAGGCATCGAGCCGCTTCTGCGGAAGGAAGCAGCCGGGCGTACGAAATGGTCCCAAGTGAACGGAACACCCGATTTTCAAGCGCAATTCGCGACTTCTCAAGTAGTAATTCACGTGATCTGCGTTCATGGGCGATCAATCTGGAGACGATATTTGCCAGTTCAGCTAATATTTCTTTCTCAGATTTACCGAGCGTCAGCTGATTGGATACTTGGTAGACGTTTCCCGGTGCTTCACTGCCTTCGCCGTAACTTCCTCTCACTACCATACCTAGCCTTGAAACAGCCGGGATGATCCGGTTAATCTGCCGGGTCATCGTGAGTGCCGGCAAATGCAGCATGACAGAAGCACGCATTCCAGTTCCCGTATTGGATGGACAACTTGTGAGATATCCAAACTCTTCATCGAATGCATAAGGCAGTTTCTTTTCAAGTGCACTATCGGTTTCACTTGCTTTCTGATAGGCGCTTTCGAGCTGCAATCCCGGATAGATGCACTGAATACGTAAATGATCTTCTTCGTTGACCATAATACTGATGGTTTCATCCTCAGATAGGAGTACTGCTCCGAATAGTTCAGCTTCTGCAAGTTGCGGGCTTATCAAATGCTTTTCAACAAGCACTTGACGGTCAAGTGACGATAATTCTTTCATTCTCGTATAGGAATACCCTTTTTCACCTGTGCTAAGCAGTGCCTCCGAAACAATTCTACCGACCTCTTCCGCCTGTTCGTCAGAGAAAGCGATAGGGAACCGAAATTCGCGGAGATTTCGAGCAAGGCGGATGCGGGTCGACATCACGATATCGGAATGCTCTCCATGAGGGATCATCCAGCCTGTGACAGCGTTTTGCATAAACTGATTATTCCCCATGATGACTCCTCCCTTCCTCTGTTTCTGCAGCGAGTTTCTGTTTCCAGTCTTTTATTTCATCACGCAATACGGCAGCCTGTTCAAATTGTTCCTCTTGAATCGCTTCTTGCATACGCGCTCGAAGTTCCTCGATTTTCTTTTTAATGCTCATCTTTTCATTGAACGATGCGGGAACTTTACCTTTGTGGCTTGTATTGCCATTATGCAGCTTCCCAAACACCTTTGGCAGTCGCTCACGGAACGTTTCATAGCACGTAGGACAACCGAACTTACCGATTTCTAAAAAGCGATGGAAGGTTAGACCGCACTCCGGACATTCGGGCATTGTCTGAACCTCTCGCGTTTGCTGTTGGAACGTTTCACTTCCACTCAACCACTGTGACAGAAATTGTTGAATGGACATCGGCTCCTGATTCGGGCTGATTGAAAACGTCTGTAAGTTAAATGCACACTTCTCACACAAATTCCGTTCAATCGGTCCATTTGGCGTATCCTGCATCAAAATAACGGAAGCTGGACGTTCTTTACAATTTTCACAAAGCATGTTTTACCACCTCAATAGTTTAGATAACTCGCCGCTTCACTCCGATTGTTCGTATAGGAGCGAAAATAACATGGCCTGTAAGATTCTCGCTCGAATCATATCCCGTTCAGGTAACGGATAGTTCAGGACAGCCGGTTCGACAGCTGCAAGCATGAGCCTGGCCTCCTTTTTTGAAACCACTTGTTCTGCAATCAATCGATAGATCACGTCTTCCGCCATTGTATATGAAGCGCCTTCTTGCACACTTTCCAATACGTGATCCAATAGTTCTTTACGTGAATTCGTTTGAACCCGATAAATCCGGATGTACCCGCCGCCGCCGCGTTTGGATTCCACAGCATAACCCCGCTCCAATGTAAATCGCGTTTTAATGACGTAATTGATCTGCGAAGGAACACATTGGAATTTTTCCGCCACTTCGTTGCGCTTGATTTCCACGATCCCATTATCTTCATGTTCGATAATCGATTTTAAATACCCTTCTATGATGTCGGAAATATTACGCATCCTCTCACCTCTTTTATTGGCACAGTCATCATTGTTGACTTTGACTATCTTTGACTTAATTGTACCGTATTAAACAATAGGCACGCAAGAATTTTGCAGAACGTATGAGCAGAGGAGGAAAAAATAAAAAAGTTGAACATTTTTGTTTAGTATGTTTATAATAGGGGTATAGAATAAAGTCGAGGATTTTTTTCTGACCTCTTTTTTCCTCTCTACGTTCGACCCCCAACAAAAAGCTCCGGGTACACCCATACCGACGGAGGAGATTGAACCAATGAATTGGTACGAGAAACTAAGTGAGTATTTCCCTATTGAAGAAATGAAGTCAAAAGAGCATATGGACGCGTTATTAAAGGATAAGCACAATGTTTATTGTAAAGATGAAGGCGAGAAACACGTGCTCATGTATGTTGAGACAGAATCGTTTGTGTTTGTCGATTATTTGTTTGTTTCATCCTCTGCACGGGGTGAAGGTCTTGGCAAAAAACTGCTGACACAGCTCAAGGAAAAAGGGAAGCCGATTTTGTTGGAAGTGGAACCGGTGAATTATGAAGATACGGACACAGAGAAAAGGTTACGTTTCTATGCTCGTGAAAATTTCCATCATGCATCCCGCATCGGATATAGCCGTCGTTCACTCGCGACTGGAGAACAAACTGACCTCGAAATCCTTTACTGGTCACCTGAAGATGCAGAAGAAGAGACCGTCTATAATGCAATGAAGATGACGTATGAAGAAATCCATACGTATAAAGATGATGAATTTTACGGTGAATCCTACGACCCGATCGATAAAGTATTGACATTCCGCACAGAAGGTAAAACAAATATCCTGAAACCTTTTGCTCACGTTAGTGCTTAATGTAATAGTTGCCCTTCAATAAAACAACGTACAAAAGCGGAAGCCACCTTAACGGCTTCCGCTTTTGTTATGGCTTTAAAAACCATTCCCTTATTCCATTAACGAGACATTTGTGAGCTCCTTGACAGGAAGGAAGAGTTCCCCTGTTTCTACATACGTAATCGTTAATTTGTCGCCTTCTTGCACGTACACCGCTTCCGGAATCGTTTCAGACGAAACTAGGAAGTTCCGTCCATCTTCCGATTTTACAGAAACCAATGTAAAGTCCCCTACCCGCTCTTTATAGACACGTTTAGCAGTGATCGCTGCCTTCGCTTCTTCCGCTTCCGAGCTTCCATTCACAGAACTGCCTCCTCGTTGTAATGCTGTTTTATACAGTTTCAGTGCATCATTCGGGGAGTTGCCAAACACCGATATTTCCGGATTCGCAGCAGATACTATGAAGTAGTTTTGCAGGAAACCGTTCGAGTCCAGTACAGGGGTCAGCCAACTTGCTTCTCCGTAGAAGTTATAAAGGACAGGCATTTCGCCAGACCATTTTTTCTCGATGAACTTTTTTTCAATAATTTGCAGGGCACCTTGAGAGTCCATGTAGGATTCCTCTAAATCACCTGTGTAATACGTCGCTTCCCCAGTACGCCCATCTGTCAGCGCATAACCGAGCATCGAATCGACGCCTTCTTTCGGACTTGTAAAGTCAGTGAAGTAGTACATATGTCCGTTTTCATCGAAAATTGGACTGACATTTACTTCCGTTCCTTCATCAGATGGTAATTTGACATCTTTTTTACCGATAAACGAATTCCAGAAACCATGCACATACTTTCCGAAATAACTGTTTTGCAAACTGACAGCTTCCGGCGAGACGGCACCATCGATATAATCCGGGATATCCGCAAGCGCAAACTTCTCAACTGCCCCATTCTTCGGATCCGTCATGACAATCCCTTTTACGTCAAATCCATTGCGCGCGGAGATGAATTCTCCATAAGAACGAATGTAATGCGGATTGCCTTCGTCGTCGATTTCCAACTGGACATCTCCATAAAAGATCAGTTCAGGAAATTGTAAACGCATATGACGGTCCACTTGTTTGTTGAAGTAGGATGTCTCCGTATACGTCATTTCCGAAGAGACAAACTTCGGATTATCCGCAGAGTCCGTGGCACTCATTTGGAAGTATCCTGGTGTCGTCTTACCGTTCCACCATTTGAAGAACCCTGAAAACTCAACTGGGGCGATATATACATAATCATCTTTCACCTTTTGGATTTGTAGATGACCTAGATCGTAATAACTCGTATTCGGCACTTGCCCGAAAGCTTTTTTCATTTTGTTGCGTGCAAATTTAGGCGGCACACTCGCAGGCGTCTGAGTTTCGTCGAACGCTTCGATTTCCACTTGCTGGTCCATCTCAACTGCCTCATACTTCGTGTTCGCATTTAATAAAGGAGCGGAAAGAATGTAAATCCCTGCAATGATTGCAAGGCCTGCAACGGTCATCTTTGCTTTCCTATACACTCCGCCATCTAGAAGAGTTCCAAGTATCGCTGCAGCGAGTAAGAGAACCCATAATGAGGACCAATGCTGATCTAAATTTGTTGTGTAGTAAAAAATAGAGATACCTGCCGTGATCAAAACAGCTGTAATGATCAGAAGGGCCATTCTAAAACCGGGACTGCTTTCTTTTTCTTCCTTGAGGACTTTCTTATGCATCGGCACGGCAAGCAGTGCGGCAACGCTTCCTGCAATGAGAGAAAATAAGAGTAAGTGAATCATGAGTAAGCCTTCCTTCCGTTTGTACTGTACTTACTCTTGTATACGGATCAGGCAAGGATAATGTTTCATCTATTTAAGTTGACATAGGAAAACCGACTCCCCGTTAAGAAAGAAGTCGGTTTGGTTTGTTTAAATAGAACGACGTGTTCTTAGAATGCGTGCCATCCGGTGACCGAACAAGCCAGCCAATATGGAGAGGATAATATCTTTAGGTAACGGCGGTAACATCCAAATCCACGCCATCTTGTACGTGAACGCATCCGGCGCAGCTGCCCATAGCTTGTACGCAGCGAACATCCAGTTTGTTCCGATAAGGTAATTAACGATGAACCCTACAAGTGCTGCAATTATAAAGCCTGCCACCGTACTATTCTTTTCAATCATTTTCCCGACGATATATGCGACTAAAATATAGGATAGGATAAATCCGAACGTCGGGCTAATAATCGAACTGAAGCCACCACTGAATTTTGCAAACACGGGCGCTCCTGCAAGACCGATTGCCATATATACCGTCATCGAGAGTGCCCCGTAACGGCTTCCGAGCAATAGGCCAGCTAAGATTGCAAAGAATGTTTGCAGCGTAATCGGTACACCACTTACCGATAAAGCCGGTAGGAAATACGTAATATTTGCTCCGATCATCATTAACGCAGCAAACATCGCTGAGTAGACAAGTCCGAGCGTTCCGATTATCGTCTTTGATCGGTTCGGTTTCATAGTTGCAGTTGTCCCCATTTGTCACACCCCTTTTACTATATAGTCATAGTTTAAAAGGAGCATCACATTGTGTCAACCATAATTATTTTGTGGTTAACACAAATTTGAATAAAAATAAAACTGACAGCTGATCCTCTGTCAGTTTATCGTCTTTTCCCTTCATCCTTAGGAAATAAGAAAAATGAAATGACTCCACTCAGAACCATGGCGCCAAGCGTAATATAAAAACGAGACATGACTGGCACATCTGTAAAGTTTTTGTTAAGCATAACCCAGGCAACTCCACCGACTAATAACACCATCGGAATAACAAATTTGAACGCCCTCATAGCAATCCCCTTTCCTCGCATGTTTCTACAGTTTACCACATATACTAGGTAACTCCCAGTTCACTTCCGACATTGTCTATTGACGGAACTCTCAAACAACGATATGATATGTAAAATTATTCACACAACTTCATAGTCATTCTTATCAAGAGAAGCGGAGGGAACTGGCCCGTCGATGCTTCAGCAACCAGCCAAACGGTCAGGTGCTACTTCCAGCGGATGTTAAAGTCCGGCAGATGAGGAGGAGACAATCACTAAGATGAAAAGCCTTCTTCGTACGTTAGAAGGCTTTTTTATTATTCTACGCTTCATTGCTCTGCCGTAAGAAAGGGAGTTAGGGAAATGAAATTACTGGAACGCTTAAAAACAGAAGTTCTGACAGCGGATGGTGCAATGGGAACGTTACTCTATGCGGAGGGTTTAGATTTTTGCTATGAGCAATTAAATATAGAAAAGCCGGACGTCATTCAAGGAATCCATGAACAGTATATTCAGGCAGGAGCGGACATCATCCAAACCAATACGTACAGTGCCAATGCGTATAAACTTGCACGTTACGGACTGGAGCATCGCGTAAAAGAGTTTAACGAAGCTGGGATCGCCATCGCAAAACACGCAGCTGTTGCTGGTGGCCAATATGTACTCGGTACAATTGGCGGCATCCGCAGTATCCGTAAAAGTGACGCCTCTATCGATGAAGTACTGTCCATTGTCCAACAACAAGCTGAGCCGCTGCTTGCAGGAGATCCTGATGGCCTTCTTCTTGAAACCTATTACGACTTTGAAGAACTTAGTGCTGTCGTTCAGCATTTGCGTCAACAGACCGATATCCCTCTCATTGCACAAGTATCCATGCACGAACCCGGAATTTTGCAAAACGGCCTGCAATTAAACGATGCTTTGCTCCGATTGGAGGCATTAGGTGCAGACGTAGTAGGGGTGAATTGCCGGCTCGGTCCCTATCACACGATTCAAGCATTTGAAGGCGTTGAACTTCCTGAGAAAGCTTTCTTATCAGCATATCCAAATGCAAGTTTGCTGGACGTTGAAGACGGACGCATAGTCTATGTATCGGAAACCGATTATTACGGACGTGCTGCCCGCTTGTTACGGGACGAAGGTGTGCGACTTATTGGCGGATGCTGCGGAACCACTCCCGCACACATTGTCGCAGTGAAATCTCAATTGGCCAATCTGGCACCTATTACTGAAAAAGCAGTCATTCCGCACAAGCCAATCATTATACGGGACGCGGAACCGGCTCGCTATGAGCCACTGCATATAAGAGCACAGCGTGAGCGGACGATTCTAGTTGAGTTGGATACACCCCGACACTTGGAAACTGAAAATTATTTCGAAGGGGCTCGTCAACTTCAAGAAGCTGGAGCCCATGCTGTGACTATGGCTGATAATTCCCTCGCTTCCCCACGTATTAGTAATTTAGCGATGGCCTCTCTTGTAAAACATCAAGATGATGTCCGCCCTCTCGTCCACATTACTTGCAGGGATCATAACCTAATTGGTCTGCAGTCTCATTTAATGGGACTGGACGCACTCGGCATCCATGACATTTTAGCTGTGACAGGTGATCCGACCAAGATAGGAGATTTCCCGGGAGCAACAGACGTTTATGACGTTTCCAGTCTCGAACTCTTCCAGCTCATTAAAAAGCTCAATGAAGGGATTTCATTCTCCGGCCGTCCTTTACGAAAAAAGGCGAACTTCTCAGTAGCAGGTGCATTCAACCCGAATGTCCGGGTCATTGACCGTGCTGTGAAACGACTTGAGAAGAAAATCGAATGTGGTGCGGATTATTTCATCACACAGCCTGTCTATACAAAAGAAAAGATTATTGAAATCCATGAAGCTGTCAAACATTTAGACACTCCGATTTTCATCGGTATCATGCCGTTGACGAATATTCGGAACGCGGAATTCCTGCACCACGAAGTACCGGGCATCAAATTGTCCGATGAAGTGCTTGAGCGTATGAGAGCCTGCGGCGATGATCGAGAAACAGCGACAGCCGAAGGGATTCGAATCGCTCAGGAACTAATCGACACGGCCGCGTCTTTGTTTAACGGGATTTACTTGATCACTCCATTTTTACGCTACGACATGACTGTGGAGCTCGTACACTATATCAACGAGATTGATCCAATTGCAGAAAGAGGGGTGCACCATGCCAAAACAACGTATTAAAGACGAACTGAAGAAACGGATTCTCGTAATGGATGGTGCGATGGGGACGATGCTTCAAAACGCGAATTTAACAGCGGACGACTTCGGCGGGGAGGAGTTTGAAGGATGCAATGAGTATTTGAATCTTACAAAGCCCGATGTGCTAACGAGAATTCATCGCGAATACTTGGAGGCTGGTGCTGACATCATCTGCACGAATACATTCGGCGGTACACCTGTCGTGTTAGACGATTACAATTTAGGTAGTGAAGCAGAGATGATCAATCGCCGCGGCGCAGAACTGGCACGCACTGCAGCGGATGAGTTTTCGACACTTGAACATCCTCGGTTCGTTGCAGGCGCAATGGGCCCGACGACTAAGACACTGTCCGTCACAGGCGGCATCACGTTTGACGAGCTGGCAAACGATTTCTACGTTCAGGCAAAGGGGTTGATCGATGGGGGCTCGGATCTTCTCTTACTAGAAACCAGTCAAGATATGCTGAATGTTAAAGCCGGTACAATTGGCATTCGTCAAGCTTTTGAAGAAACCGGCCGGGAACTTCCTGTGATGATATCGGGAACGATTGAACCGATGGGAACAACCTTAGCAGGACAAAGCATTGAAGCATTCTACGTGTCCATCGCACATATCAATCCCCTTTCTGTCGGACTCAATTGTGCAACGGGACCCGAATTCATGACGGATCATTTACGTTCGTTGTCAGAACTTGCGACAGGGTTTGTCAGTTGCTATCCAAATGCAGGTTTGCCTGACGAAGAAGGTCATTATCATGAATCTCCTGAATCACTCTCAAAAAAGCTGGAAGGATTTGCGGAGAAAGGTTGGCTGAATATTGTTGGCGGCTGTTGCGGGACGACACCTGACCACATTCAAGCGATTTGTCGGGCAGTTGAAGGGAAAACTCCACGTCCTCTACCTGCTGTAACGCACGGACATACTGTCTCAGGAATTGAACCACTTTTGTACGATCCTAGTATGCGTCCGATTTTAATAGGAGAGCGTACCAATGTCATAGGGTCTCGTAAATTCAAACAGCTTATAGTCGATGGCAAGGTGGAGGAAGCAGCTGAAATCGCGAGGTCACAAGTAAAAAACGGAGCACATGTCATTGACGTGTGTCTCGCCAATCCGGATCGTGATGAGTTGTCGGATATGACCGATTTCATGCAAGAGGTTGTGAAAAAGATCAAAGCGCCCCTCGTCATTGACTCGACAGACGAAAACGTTATTGAAGAAGCATTGAAGTATTCCCAAGGGAAAGCGATTATCAACTCCATAAATTTAGAAGACGGTGAAGAACGGTTTGACGCCGTGATGCCGATTGTTAAGAAGTACGGAGCAGCAGTCGTTGTAGGTACGATCGATGAAGTCGGGATGGCTGTAACGCGGGAACGGAAACTCGAGATTGCGAAACGTTCCTACGACTTGCTAACCAACAAATGGGGGCTTGCGCCTGAGGATATTATTTTTGATCCGCTCGTGTTCCCTGTTGGGACAGGAGATGCGCAGTACATTGGCTCGGCAGTGGAGACGATTGAAGGCATTCGTCTGATTAAGGAACATCTTCCGCGAGCACTCACGGTTCTTGGTGTCAGTAACGTGTCATTCGGACTCCCTCCAGTAGGCCGGGAAGTATTGAACGCTGTGTATTTATATCACTGCACCCAGGCCGGACTGGATTATGCAATCGTGAATACAGAAAAGCTGGAACGCTATGCCTCGATTCCCCAAGTGGAAAACGATATGGCAAACGCATTGTTATTTACGACTACAGACGAAACACTTGCGAAATTCACTGAGTTCTATCGTGGAAAAAAGAAAGAGAAAACAGAAGACGATATTCCGAAGACCGTTCCTGAGCGTCTTGCTTACTATGTCGTTGAAGGAACAAAAGAAGGGCTTATCAAGGATTTGGATGCTGCGATGACTCAGTATGATGAACCTCTCGATATTATTAACGGCCCTCTCATGGCAGGAATGGCAGAAGTCGGTCGACTGTTCAATACGAATCAGCTCATTGTTGCCGAAGTGCTCCAGAGTGCAGAAGTCATGAAAGCTTCAGTATCGTATCTAGAGCAGTTCATGGAGAAAAAAGAAGACGATAACGGTAAAGGGAAAATTGTACTCGCAACCGTAAAAGGCGATGTTCATGATATCGGGAAAAATCTCGTTGAAATCATTTTGAGCAATAACGGATTCAAAGTTGTGGATATCGGAATTAAAGTGACACCTGCGCAACTGATTGAAGTCATCCGTAAAGAAAAGCCGGACATAATCGGGTTATCCGGGTTGCTTGTAAAATCAGCGCAACAAATGGTTTTGACTGCTCAAGATTTTAAATCCGCAGGAATCGATTTGCCAGTTATGGTGGGAGGCGCTGCACTTACCCGTCGTTTTACAGATACGAAAATTGCACCCGAATACGATGGCCCTGTCATCTATGCAAAAGATGCAATGCAAGGGTTAGATCTTGCAAACCGACTGCAAAGCGGTGAAAAAGATGCATTACTGTTAGAACTGGATCAGCAACTGGAGAAGCGGGCGACGAATGATGCCATAAAAGCCGCGAAAGCAGCAGAAAAGGGCGGAGTCGCTATTGCCGTGGCCCCTCGTCCTGTGAAAACAGTCCGTACGGATGTCCCTGTTTTTGTTCCGAATGATTGCAGGAAACGAGTGCTGCGGGATTACTCAATTTCCCATCTCTCTCCTTACGTTAATATGAGGACACTGATTGGTCATCATCTAGGACTTCGTGGATTTACGGATTCAACATTGCAAAAGCAAGAACCCCGCGCAGTTGAACTGCATGAAATGGTGACGGGATTTTTAGAATCCGGGAAACTTGGCGCATCGGGTCTGTATCAGTTCTTCCCCGCTCAAGCTAACGGGAATGATGTAATCATTTATGATCCACAAGACGGCAAAACTGAAATTGAACGATTTACATTTCCACGCCAACGACAGAAGCCTTTCCTTTGCCTGGCTGACTATTTGAAGCCTGTAGATAGCGGTGAAATGGATTATGTCGCTTTTATGCAAGTAACAGCGGGTCACGGAGTGCGGGCAGAAGCGGAACGATTGAAATCGGAAGGAAAATTCCTTGAAAGTCATGCGTTTCAAGCGACTGCGCTTGAACTTGCGGAAGGATTTGCAGAGCGTGTACACCAAGAAATCCGCGACCAATGGGGATTCCCGGACACCACTGATTTTACGATGAAAGACCGATTTGCAGCAAAATACCAAGGACAGCGATTTTCCTTCGGATACCCTGCATGTCCCAATTTAGAAGATCAGTCAAAACTTTTCGGATTGTTGAAGCCAGAGCAGATCGGCGTTCACTTAACAGAAGAGTTTATGATGGAGCCGGAAGCTTCCGTGTCCGCAATCGTCTTCGCTCATCCTGATGCACGTTATTTCAACGTTGAATAATTATTACAAAAGATCCTGCAGGAGAGTATAGCCACTCTTCTCTGCAGGCTCTTTTCTTACATTATCGTCTTCCCCAAGGCATTGGTCCTGGTCCCATCGGAGGTCGTTGAGGACCCCATTGCCCCATTCCCGGTCCGTAACCAGGCATTGCTTGAACCGTCTGCCCCGTCATTGTTTCATTCACTTCAGTGTAGTAGTGGCGAGGGATTTGAACGGTATGTTGGCGGTTTACGTTGACAAACGGATGGACTACTGGTAATTCCTGTGGCATGAACGTATCATGGAAGCGGTATTGCGTCGGGCAGATTACAGGCTGCGCTTGATTGTTGCAAGGTTTCATCGGTGGCATTGGTTGTGGTTTCATGCAGCGGTTGTGATTTTGTTGCATCATTTTCATCACCTCCTCTCCTCCATTACATGCAAGTCAGCATTGAGGAAGCGGGCTCGCGCCTTGTAGAGAGTGAAATTGATGAAAGACATTTCTTCTTCCAAACAAAAAACCTTCCAGTTGGAAGGTTTCACTGATAGTCTCTTGGAAGTTCGTGCTCGTCGAATCCCTGTTCTGAAGGAGGTTCCGGACGATGGTCGAGAAACCTGCTAAAGTCCGGAGCACCCTCTCCAATCATATGCAGCATAGCGATATGATCCATATCGTTGCGTAAGTTCATTTCATCCGGATGAATGTTTTGACGATCCACTTCAATCACCTTCCCTTATTGTAATCACAGGCGGGACATGAACGGTGAAGCGCTAAAGGCCAAATAGAATACATTCTCTCATCTGTAGTCTAACATATTATCTACCGAACGGAAAGAGTATTCCGTCTATTATATTCATATGAAGAGCTCTCTAATTTGTTTCAGCTGGTTTGTTTTAGGATATAGTAACTTTACCAAGCTTTTTAAGGGGGATTATATATGAAGCGAACAGTGCTATTTGACGGGGAATGTAACTTTTGTGATGCGAGTGTTCAATTCATTATAAAACGAGATCCATATGAGTATTTTCAGTTCTCCTCTCTTCAAAGTGAAACTGGACAGCAACTCTCTAAAGACTTCGCAATTCCTGATGATGTAGATAGTCTTGTTCTCATTGAAAATGGAAAAGCGTATACGAAATCAGGTGCAGCACTCCGCATTGCAAAGAAACTCGATGGACTGTGGCACCTCGCGTTTTTGTTCATACTTGTGCCTGCTCCTCTACGAGACAGTGTTTATGACTTCGTTGCACGCAATCGGTATAAGTGGTTCGGAAAAAAAGAAGAGGCTTGTATGCTTCCAACGCCTTCAGAGCGAAAACGGTTCATCTGATAAAATCCTATAGACAAAAGACGGCACCCACTATGAAAAGGGTGCCGTCTTTGTCATGTCTGAAGCTGTTCGACCTCGTCCTTTGTAAACGCACGTGAACGGGTAAGAAATCGTTTCCCTTCAACTCCTTCAAGGGAAAACATGCCCCCTCTTCCGTCCACAACATCTATGATCAGTTGAGTGTGCTTCCAGTATTCAAACTGGCTGCGCAACATGTAAAATGGAACATTTCCAATAGACCCGAGAAGCACATCCTGATCTCCTATGAGTAAATCCCCTTCTGGGTAACACATCGGTGATGAGCCGTCACAACAACCTCCTGATTGGTGAAACATCAACGGACCGTGTTTTTGTTCGAGCTGTTTGATCAGCGCTAGCGTTGCTTCTGTCGCAATAACCCGCTCTGTCATTTGCTGCTCACCTCACTACTTTCGCTTAAAAGAATCCTTGCTTCTGTTCGTTATAGCTGACGAGCATATTTTTCGTCTGTTGGTAATGTTCGAGCATCATCAAGTGGTTTTCACGGCCGATACCCGATGCTTTATAACCTCCGAACGCAGAATGAGCCGGATAAGCATGGTAGCAATTCGTCCACACGCGGCCGGCTTGGATACCACGTCCGAAACGATAGGCCGTATTCATATCACGTGTCCAGACGCCTGAGCCGAGACCGTATAATGTGTCGTTTGCGATTTCCAATGCTTCTTCTTTTGTCTTGAATGTCGTAACCGCAACAACTGGTCCAAAGATTTCCTCTTGGAAAATCCGCATCTTATTGTGCCCTTTGAAGACAGTCGGCTTCACGTAATAGCCTTCCGCCAAATCGCCTTCAAGATGGTTTTGCTCGCCGCCTGCCAGGCATTCCGCACCTTCCTGTTTACCGATATCGAGATAGGACAAAATCTTCTCAAGCTGTTCCGTGGACGCCTGAGCTCCCATCATGACCGTCGGATCCAGTGGATTTCCGACTTTGATGGCTTCGACACGCGCCAATGCTTTCTCCATGAATTTGTCATATATCGACTCTTGGATAAGTGCACGTGAAGGGCAAGTACATACTTCCCCCTGGTTCAAGGCAAACATGACAAAGCCTTCAACCGCTTTGTCCAGGAAGTCATCGTCTTCTGCCATGACATCCTCAAAGAAGATGTTCGGAGATTTACCGCCCAGTTCGAGTGTTGCTGGAATAAGATTCTGGGAAGCATACTGCATAATCATACGACCTGTCGTCGTCTCTCCAGTGAATGCAATCTTCCCGATTCGCGGATTGGATGCGAGCGGCTTTCCGGCTTCAAGACCGAATCCGTTCACGACGTTCAAGACGCCTGCAGGCAGCAGATCTTCAATCAATTCCACGAGCACGAGAATGGATGCCGGTGTTTGCTCGGCCGGTTTGAGAATCACGCAGTTCCCCGCAGCGAGTGCAGGTGCGAGTTTCCAAACCGCCATAAGGATTGGGAAGTTCCAAGGGATAATCTGTCCCACGACACCGATAGGCTCATGAAAATGATAAGCAACCGTGTCATTATCAATTTGGCTGACGCCACCTTCTTGAGCGCGGATTGCAGATGCGAAATAGCGGAAATGGTCAATTGCTAACGGCAGGTCCGCATTCAGCGTCTCACGCACAGCTTTGCCGTTCTCCCACGTTTCTGCTACCGCAAGCATTTCCAGATTGTCTTCAATCCGGTCGGCAATCTTCAAGAGAATATTAGAGCGTTCAGTTACGGAAGTCTTTCCCCAAGCGTCTTTAGCAGCATGTGCTGCATCGAGCGCCAGTTCAATATCCTCCGCAGTGGAGCGTGCAACTTGAGTAAACACTTTCCCTGTGACTGGAGTCGGATTGTCAAAGTACTCGCCGTTGACAGGGGCTGTCCATTTACCATTTATGAAATTATCGTATCGTTCCTTGAAATTCACCTTAGCACCTTCTGTGTTCGGGTTTGCGTAAACTAGGTTTTCAACTTGTTGTACCATTTCCATTCCTCCCATTTCTGCAAGTTTAGTAGAAAATTGGTGCATGTACAGTGCACACAGGTCCATTCTATGCCGGGATATCTATAGGCATGAGTAATGTATGCGCTTTCAATTGAAAATAAAAAAATTCGTGTTCACTATCACTATATCTGACTAGTTAGATTATTACAATTTTATTGTAAGATAACAATCTTTCTTCTAACAATTAATAACTTATTAACGTCTCGGTAATAATTTGTTCATAAGTTCGATTTACAATTACTTTATCAACAGTAGACAAAGGAGCGATGGACAATGAATACATCAAAAAGTAAATGGCTATTATCCACAATAGGTGCAGGGGTTCTCGGCTCGGCATTAACACTTGGAGCAGTCGTGAATACGGACGTCTTGAAGCAGGACAGCGGACTTCAATCAGCAGCGCAATCTGATACGACAACTCCCTACAATGTGCAAACTACTGGCACTCAATCTCAAAAGTCTCTATCTGATATGGTAGCAGACGCCTCTAAAGCGATTGTCGGAATCGACAACTACCAGTCCACTGGCAATCGTTTTGCTGGTTCATCCGAATCTCAAAGCGTTGGAACGGGTTCAGGGGTCGTCTTCAAAACGGAAGGATCCGATGCATATATCATTACAAACAATCATGTGATTGAGGGTGCGACTAAACTCGGGATCACAACAGCCAGCGGCGAAAAAACGGAAGCTGTCCTAGTCGGTACTGATCCTCTCACGGATTTAGCAGTCCTTAAAATGGATAAAAAATATGCAGAAGGCAAATTATCATTCGGAGATTCTTCGAAACTGCGTGCAGGTGATTCGGTGGTTGCAATCGGTAACCCGCTCGGCCTCGACTTTTCAGGTACTGTGACACAAGGGATTGTCAGCGCACCGACTCGTTCCATCAACGTAGACACATCCGCTGGGCAATGGGAGCTGAATGTCATTCAGACAGACGCAGCTATCAATCCCGGCAACAGCGGTGGCGCGTTAGTAAACGAAGCAGGAGAATTGATCGGTATCAACAGCTTGAAAATCGCTCAAAACGGGGTCGAAGGGTTAGGTTTCGCCATTCCCAGCAACGATGTGAAGCCGCTAGCGGAAAAGCTCATGAAAGACGGTAAAATCCAACGTCCTTATATCGGAGTGGGTCTCATCGATCTTGCAGAGGTCCCTGATATGTACGTGCGCGATATCCCAGACAGTGTGAAAGGCGGCGTCATGGTTGGGAGTGTGGACGCAACTTCCCCTGCTGGGAAAGCTGGATTCAAAGAGCAGGATGTCATCACTGCAGTCAATGGAAAAGCAGTCGATTCTTCGACTGCTTTAAGGAAAATCCTCTACACGGATCTGAAAGTGGGAGACCAAGCGAAATTCACGATTTATCGGGAAGGCAAACAACAAGTTGTCAATGTGACACTCTCGAGTAATGCAGATGTAGACAAGTAAGTTGAAGAACCGCTGTCCGGATACCTGCACGTGGGGGCTGGACAGCTTTTTCACTTTGGACAAATGAGTTGCACCAACAGGCATTTCCCGATAGCTTTAAAGTAAAGGAGGCGAACCTCGTTGAAGATTCTCGTCATTGAAGATAATGAAAGTGTGTCACAGATGATTGGCTTGTTTTTTGAAAAGGAAGGCATTGCCGGCGAGTTCGTCATGGACGGAAAAACAGGTTTAGAAAGAGCGCAACAAGATTCATGGGATTGCCTCATTATCGACTGGATGCTTCCTTCGATGGATGGAGTGACGATTTGCAGGTCGCTTCGAAAAGCAGGAGATGACGTCCCCATCATTATGCTGACAGCAAAAGATGGCGAGTCCGATCAAGTGCTCGGTTTGGAGATGGGAGCAGACGACTATGTGACGAAACCATTCAGTCCACTTGCGTTAATGGCTCGTATTAGAGCTGTGACACGCAGACGACCGGCAAAAGAAGCGGAAACGAATTCCGTGCTTGAAACGATCCATTTCCGTGTGGATGAAAACGCACGCGAAGTGTTCGCAGACGGTGTGGCTATTGAAAACCTTACACCGAAAGAATACGATTTACTCGTCTTTTTCATCCGGCATCCCAAACAGGTTTTCTCACGGGACCAGCTGCTTGAACGCGTCTGGGGATTCGATTTTTACGGAGATGACCGGACAGTGGATGTACATATAAAACGGCTCCGGACGAAAATTTCCCGCATTGGTATGCCAGTTCTCCATACCGTTTGGGGAGTCGGTTACAAGTTTGACGAGTCGGAAGAGGCGTCTTCATGAAAGTGAACTACTTCACTCAACAGTTAGTCAGCCACGTGAGTGTGATTGTTGCCGCAGTCCTTCTAGTCGGGTTGCTATTTTCCCATTTCTTCGAGCAATATGTGTACGACACGAAGACTGATGAGCTCTCACAATATGGACGTGCCCTTCTGACAGATATCGATCGCAGTACAAAACCTTCACAGCAAACGCTTCAATCCTACGGTCAAGTGCTGAATAGCCGGGACATCCAGTATAGCTTGTTCGATGAAGACTCGAAAATCATCTACTCGACCGGGCTCAAGACTCCGTTAATTGAACTTAACGAATCAGAATGGGCGCAGCTTCAAAGTGGAAAAGCCGTTACTGTACGCCAAGAGCAACGCCGTTTCGATCAGGCGGTTACATTTGTGCTGCTCCCTTATTTCCAAGGTCCGCAGTTTGTCGGCGGGGTTCTGCTCACCTCTCCAATTGAAGGTCCCCGCGCGATCATTTCGCAGATGAATCGCTACTTAGTCTACGCGGCACTCACTGCATTAGCAGTTGCTATCATTCTAAGCGGATTGCTGTCCATCTATCACGGGCGACGTATTAAGCGGCTTCGCCTAGCAACCGCGGCAGTTTCTGCAGGTGACTATACTATCCGTATTCCTGAAAGCGGACGGGATGAAATCGATGCACTGGCGACTGATTTCAATGCTATGGTCAGTGATCTGCATACTTCTCATGAAGAAATTGAAAATCTGGAAAATCGCCGTCGCCAGTTCATGGCCGATGTCTCCCACGAACTCCGGACGCCGCTGACTACAATCCGTGGAACGATTGAAGGGTTGCGGAGTGATCTGATTTCCGAGAGTGAAAAAGACAAAGCGCTTCAACTTGCGAGTGGAGAGACGAAACGCTTGTTACGCCTCGTTAACGAAAATCTTGACTATGAAAAAATCAGATCGAACCAAATTACGTTACTCAAACAACCGATCCGGGTTTTGGAATTATTCGAAGTGATCCGGGAGCAGTTGGAACCGGCGGCTGAACAACGTGGAACGGCAATTGATGTACAAGCACCTGAAACATTGACCGTCTTTGCCGATTACGATCGTCTCACTCAAATCTTGTTGAACATTACGAAAAACAGTATCCAATTCACGGAAGAAGGAGAAATTTCGTTGTTGGCAAAAGCAGATAGTGATTACGTTGTTTTAGAAATCCGAGATACCGGCATTGGCATGGATTCGGAAGAAGTCGAAAAGATTTGGAGCCGTTTTTATAAAGCGATCGACTCTCGGACATCCAATCCCTACGGAGAATTCGGCCTCGGGCTTTCCATTGTACGCCAGCTCGTCACACTGCATGGCGGTACTATCGACGTCTCAAGCAGGAAAGGTGACGGATCGTTGTTCACCATTCGGCTTCCTAAAGAACCTGCAACCGGTGCCAGCGCTGATTGACTATGCGGGTGCAGAGTTATTTGACGTTGTCGTCATTAGGAGTCGCGAGCTTAAACCCTTTCAGGAAATGATTCTCGGCCGCGTTAGCCATATAGTGTTAAACCATCTTGACCGCCTTGTAGTACTCATGGAATACCAAAAACCGTCACCTATGAATAAGGTGACGGTTTTGCAACATTATTGACGTGTTCACTCTAAATGCTGAAGCGCTTTTGCAACGGAAACCGTTCTTTTCACCTGATAGTTCACCGCAGCTTGAATCGCTTTTCGATCGGTCTTCATTTCACCATCCTGGCCCACCGCTACACTCGTTCCGTATGGGTTCCCTCCCGCTTCAAAAAGAACGGGATCTGTATAGCCTGGCGCTACAACAATCGCTCCCCAATGGTACATCGTAGTATAGAGGGATAATAATGTCGCCTCTTGTCCTCCATGTTCGTTTTGTGCGGATGTCATCGCGCTCACTGCCTTGTTCGCGAGTTTACCTTGTGCCCATAGACCTCCGACCGTGTCGATGAAACTTTGCACTTGTCCAGGAACATTACCAAAGCGAGTCGGAACACTGAAAATGATGGCATCCGCCCATTCCAAATCTTCTGGTGTCACTTCAGCGATGTCCTGCGTTGCATCATGATGCTTTCTCCACAATGCATTTGAGTCAATTGCTGCAGCAGGTGCCGTTTCTTTCACTTTCAACACCTTCACTTCAGAACCAGCTTCCTCAGCCGCTGCCGCTGCCCATTCCGCTAGCTGATGGTTAGTACCCGTTGAACTGTAATAAACGATTGCTGTTTTTATCATCTCTATCGATCTCCTTTTTATCGTGAATTCAAGTTGAAAATAGTTTTCTGCACTTTAGACATTTTAATTGATATTGGAAAAGCGCCAATACTGATATGCCGTAACTCCACTCATATAAGCAAGGCCTGCGCTCCGGCTTTGGTGAACAGGGATCCAATCAGTTTCCTTACCAGAACGCAGATAGATTTCATGATTGGGTGACTGATCATGGAATCCAGTAAGATCGAATGTACCATTCTCCCCGAAGACGGCTTGAACTTCATAGTTGATATCGGGAGAAGTTGTTAGGGGATTACCCACCGCATGTTCCAGATGGAAACCTGTTTCACCCTTCTTGTCATCGAGGGGTTTCAGGGTGATTCCTTCATCAGATGCAGTTTGGCGCTCACGTACTTTCTTATCCAGCCCCAAAGCAACACTTTCCCCAACCTTCTTTGTAATTGTCAAAGGATTGACCGGGTTTTTGTAATCGATTTCAATGTCCACACATGTGCGATATGCACCCGATTCGGGATCGAATTTCCGGTTATCGCCTTTGAAATATCGGTTGGGGGAAATCACATTCGGGTTCTCCAAAATGTCATCTTCTAGAAATGTTTTATAGCGAAAATCCCAATTATCAACAGACGAAGATGGCTGGTGATCAGCAAATGGAACCAGCAGCTTTGAAGGGACTCCAATCGATTTCATGATCGTAAATCCTTCCACAGAGGCTTCTTTTTCAGTCGTTTTCGGATACAGGAAACCGAATGCTTTAGCAATGAATGACCTTGCATTATTGAATGTTTCCTCTGATTGTGCAATGGAACGTTCACAATACACTGCGTATGTCAGTGGTTCATCCATGGGAAAGTCTCTATCGATATAACGGTTAGACTCCACCTGAGCTAATTCCTTTCCATTCCGATAGATTGTATACATTTCTGTATCCTTTAAGCGCTCCCACGATAACGCTACTTGCGTCTTGGCTGCTATTGTAGTGATAACCAGAGATTGTAGCGGATTGTCCGCATTTTTCTCAACAGTTAAAGCAGACGTCTGCATGACGATCACATCTTTCACTTCGTCATTTGCATGCCTTTCAATTGTATATTTATAATACGTGTCCGCTAATAGATCTGTATCTTGAAAATCCGGGGAAGTTCCTTCATAAATGTGCTCGCCGTCTTTATACACATGGTACGTTCCACCTGCGTCGTCCCATTCAAAAGCAATTCTTCCCACTTCATGGGTAACGGAAGTGATTTCAAAGCGCTGCGACATGTACTTGGCCTCCTTTTCACGTAGTAGTTGTATTTTGCCCTAATTGCCAATTTTTAAAACTATGGTATAGTGGTGAGGAAAACTGAAAACGATTGCCCACTGGGGGAGTCTTTGTAAAAGACTGAGACGCGTATAGATATGCGGACCCTTGGAACCTGATCTGGCTCATACCAGCGGAGGGAAGTGGATCGCACATGGACGAGTCTATTTCTTTGTAGATTCCTTGAAATTTCCTATTACGCGAGCCGCTCCTTCGACTGATGAGTCGATAGGGGCGGCTTTTTTTCGGTTCATTCATCGAAAGGGGCGTTTTTAAATGACATTTTGTGAAGAGGTTCGTGCACGTTGTGATGAAAGCTGGGAGGCAAGTTTTAACCATCCGTTTGTTCAGCACTTGGCGGCTGGGACACTGCCTGAAGACATTTTCAGGTTTTACGTTCTTCAGGATTCGTATTACTTGAAGCATTTTGCTAAAGTCCATGCACTGGCTGCTGTACAAGCCAAAGACTTAGCGACAACTCAACGCTTTGCACAACATGCGGAGGAGACTTGCGGGGCTGAGATTTCACTGCATGAAGGTTTTTTTGAATTGCTCGCCGTTACGGATAAGGATCTTGCTTCGTTTGAGGCTGCGCCAACAGCGTACGCCTATACGTCCCACCTCTATCGGACAGCGATGCACGGCGACCTTGCGGATACGTTAGCAGCACTACTCCCTTGCTATTGGTTGTATTACGAAATTGGTGAACGATTAAAACACGCCACTCCGAATCACCCCATTTACGATAAGTGGATTGCGACATACGGATCGGAATGGTTTGAACAAGCGACCCGCGAACAAATCAATCGAATGAATGATCTAGCAGAGTCTGTTTCTTTGGAACGCCGTGAAGAACTCATTGCACATTTCGTTAAAAGTAGTCATTACGAATTGCAATTCTGGGAAATGGCTTGGACTAAACAACAATGGGAATCCGATTCTAAAATGGAGGTCCGGATATGACGCGGCAGCATACCATCCTCACTGAACTACGTCAGACCAATCCATTGGTACACTGCATTACGAATATTGTAGTGGCTAACTTCCAGGCGAATGGCTTATTGGCTCTGGGGGCTTCTCCTATCATGGCCGATTCCTTGGAAGAGGCTGCGGATGTTGCCGCAATTTCTTCTTGTACCCTGCTGAATATAGGAACACTGGATCCGTCAACTGTCGATTCGATGATTGCTGCTGGAAAGAGTGCCGTACAACATGGACATCCCCTTGTACTTGACCCGGTCGGTGCGGGTGCAACTAGGTACCGACAGCGAACAGTCAATCATCTTCTGAATGCCTTGGATTTCACATTAATCCGAGGGAATGCAGGCGAAATTGCCGCCATTGCTGGTGTCGAGTGGAATGCCAGAGGCGTTGATGCGGGAAGCGGTGATTCTGATATAACAGACGCCGCGAAGCGAGTTGCCCGATTGAATACGTGTTTAGTCGCAGTCACAGGTGAAACAGATCTGGTCACCGATGGCGAAAGAGTGATTCGTATATCAGGCGGACATGAGTTCATGTCGCTAGTGACTGGTTCCGGTTGTCTTTTAAGTGCAGTGATGGGAGCTTTTTTAGCAACTAGTAACGGTGACACACTTCAAACAGCAGCTGAAAGTCTTGCATTCTATAAGAAGTCTGGAGAAATTGCAGCCGAGCAGTCCTTCGGTCCTGGTGATTTTGCTATGAATTTCTTGAACACACTTCACTCCATTGAATCTCAAGATATTACCGATGATCATTTCCAGTACGAACAGGGGGCGATTTCATGACATCAGTAGCTTTAACGATTGCAGGTTCCGATAGCGGCGGCGGTGCTGGTATTCAAGCGGATTTGAAAACGTTTCAAGAACTCGGAGTTTTTGGCACTTCCGTACTGACAGCGATTACTGCACAAAACACACTCGGCGTACATGCCGTCCAATCCGTTGATGTGGCGATGGTTACAGCGCAGATACAGGCGGTGCTCAACGATTTCCCAGTGAAAGCCATTAAAACCGGCATGTTATTCTCTTCTGAAATCATAGAGGCCGTCGCGAATGAACTAAAAGCTTATTCTGCAATTCCTTTAGTCATTGATCCTGTCATGATTGCAAAAGGAGGAGCTTCTTTGTTGCAGAACGAAGCAGTCATTGCGCTCCGAAGTCACTTGCTTCCAGTAGCGACACTCATTACACCGAACATTCCTGAAGCGGAAGTATTGACGGGTCAGCGGATTCTCACAGAAAGGGACATGAAACTTACCGCGAATAGACTGCTATCTATGGGAGCTTCTGCAGTTCTATTAAAAGGGGGACATCGTGAAGACGTGCCCTATGCGGAAGATTTGTTCATGTCCACAAGTGGTGAACACTTTTTAATGCGCTCAAAACGGATTGCAACTCAACATACACACGGCACCGGCTGTACATTTGCTGCGGCGGCTACGGCTGAATTAGCGAAGGGTCGTTCTTTGGAAGAATCTGTTGTGACGGCCAAGAACTTCATCCAACTAGCTATTGAAGATGGGATTGAACTTGGAAATGGACAAGGACCTACCAACCACGCTGCATTCAGGAAGAGAAATCAGTTGAAAACCGGGGAGGTGAAACTTATTGAGAGACGTTGACTTGCGTGTGTATTTCATAATGGGTTCGTTCAATGCACCTAATGGCGATCCCTTACATGTGTTAGAACAAGCGCTAAAGGGTGGAATTACGTGCTTTCAGTTACGTGAAAAAGGACCAGATGCATTGACAGGAGATGAAAAAACGGCTTTCGCAAAAAGTTGTCAGCGATTATGTAAGGCATATGGCGTTCCATTCATTGTGAATGATGATGTGGAGCTCGCAGTTCTGATTGATGCAGATGGGGTGCATGTTGGCCAAGACGACTTGTCTGCATCTGTGGTACGTCGCAACATCGGTGAGCAGAAACTATTGGGGGTTTCGGTACATTCCGTTTTCGAAGCGACTAGCGCTCTGGCTGCCGGCGCCGATTACATAGGGATGGGACCTGTGTATGAAACAGTTTCCAAATCGGATGCGAAGCCAGTGGCAGGTACTGCAAGAATATCAGAAGTGGCTGCCATCTTCCCAGAACTCCCGATTGTCGGCATTGGCGGGATCACTGCCAGTAATTTAGATATCGTGATGAACAGCGGAGCGACAGGGGTTTCCATCATTTCAGCAATATCAGGTGCGGAAAATCCCGAAGCCGCTGCCCGTTCACTACTTGACGCTGTTCAGCGGGTTAAGGTGGGAATCTAGTGGGGACTCGTAAGATTGCCATAATGGCCTTGCTTGTTGCGATTGCGGTTGCCGGTTCTGCCTTCGTTTCCTTCCCGGCAGGCATTGCACGTGCATATCCGATTCAGCATGCTGTCAACGTCGCTTCAGCTGTATTTCTGGGTCCTGTTCCTGCTATTATGATTGCATTCGTGACTGCGATCATTCGCATTCTGACAGGCACTGGCTCATTATTGGCTTTTCCAGGTGGGATGATTGGCGCGGCCCTTGCCGGGATCCTGTTTCAAAGAACAGGACGAGTCTGGTCAGCAGCGCTAGGAGAAATGATCGGTACAGGAATCATCGCCTCTCTGTTGGCAGTACCATACGCAGCAATTTTGATAGGTTCCTCTGTCGGAGCATTCTTCTTTCTGCCGCCTTTTCTCGTTTCAAGCGTGAGCGGAGCCATAATAGGTGCTATTCTTGCAACTCGTATGCTGCATCACCCTATAGGACGACGACTGTAGCATTTGTGAACGAGACTGCTGGACTGTGGCTATCAATGCTTCTGTCCAGCTGATCTTTTTGAGGGGGTCGTGGATGGGGTTATGAGCACTTTGTGGGAATTATGAGCAGTCTTCACGCTTTATGAGCGTTTTTCTAGTTTTATGAGCACTTCTCATGCTTTATGAGCGTTTCCCTGCTTTTATGAGCACTTCTCATGCTTTATTAGCGCTTTTCTGGATTTATGAGCACTTCCCATGCTTTATGAGCGCTTTCCTAGATTTCCAGTACCTCGTTCATGTATGGTCAAAAAATAAGAGGGCGTCCGTGAAGATTCCTGGACGCCCTCTTATTTTCATTCATTTTCCCATAAACGGGTTATCTGCGCCCCCGTATCCGTCAGTCGTATCTCGTAAACGTCAGGATGCTTGATCGCCTGCCACTCTTCAAATCCGATTCGGTCATTGAAACAGCGCATGAGCAACACGAGCAGCAAACTGTGTGTGACCAATACCGTATGACTGTTATCCGGAAGTTCATCGACAACATCACACACGCGCTGCATCGCATCATTCGATGTTTCACCATCTTCATAAGAAAGATTCAAATCTAAAAAAGTGTCTTCCACTTTCACTAACCAATCATCAAACACTTGTGAGCTCATTTGCCGCTCCGCTAACCTGCTGTCTTCTTCGATATGAATTCCAAGTTTGTCACCAATTTCGTTTGCAGTCTGTCGGGCCCGCATCAAAGGACTTGTAATCACTCGCTCAATTGGATAATGCTCTAAAAATTGTGCAAGTTCACTGCCGTGTAAGATCCCTTCGGCTGTTAACGAGTCCTGCGCTGTAAAACCTTCTGCTTCCCCATGGTTTACAAGATAGATTACTTTATCCATTGAATAACCGCCTCCTCGTAAATTTGAAATCGCAATAATTATAAAAAGCCGCCCCTCAAAATAAGAAGCGGCTTTACCTATTAATCGTTTCGTACTACTGGCATGGAGCAGCAACGGAATGAACCGCCGGATTTAATAATTTCTGAGAAGTCCACTTCAATCACTTCGAAGCCTTTACTACGCATCGCTGCATTGACATGCGGGTTCTGAGGTAAACTAAACAGCTGCCCGCTTCCAATCGATAAGACATTCGTGCCCATCGAAAATTGCTCGTCTTTGTTGACTTCGATAAGATTGTACAACGACTCTAGATATTTGCGTGTTTCTTCATCGAATGCTTCTGGAAAGTATAATCCGACTTCGGGAGAAATCACATTAAATACACAGTCCAAGTGTAAATACTTTTCATTAAAAGGAACCCGGATAACTTCGTGATCAGGAAGGCTTTGTTCCAAATGCTGCACAGACTCTTCACTCGTGCGGCTGCTAATTCCAACGAACACACGATTGCGGTCTACAATCACGTCTCCACCTTCCACTCTGCTTTCTGAAACGCGGAAAGGTATGTTTTCTTGAAGGAGCCAGTTTTGAAGAGCTGCTTCCTCACCTTTTCGGATATCGCTTGCCATATCCGCAAGAAATAGCCGATCTCCCAATGTAAATCCGATATCTCTAGTGAAAACTTGCTCGGGATACTGCTCAGAAGAAGGTAACTTAATGACTTCCACATTATGCTCTTTGAGTTTCGTTTCAAACTCTTCATGTTGCTTCATCGCCTTAGCGCGATCGATATTTTCATCTTTATATTTCTTTTGCACATCATTAATGATATCTTTGATGGCCATATATTTAGGTTCGCATAAAACGACCTGACGTAATGTATCATATTCGGTTACACATTTTGCAGCCGGCATCATTGAATGAGGCTGGTCTTTTTGGTTATCCATCGCTTGGGTAACAGGGGAGTTCATAGTTGTTCATCCTCCAATTGAAGTTGTTGAGTATCTTCTATAAATAAATATTCCCCTTACATAAGCGTTTCAAACGGATATCACCACCTAATAACCATCCATTTCGCTGAATAAAAAACAGTTAACGTTTTAAATGAACGTTAACTGCAATTGAAGTATTCCACTTATTTTGTCGATTTCCCGGGAAATAATTCGACATTTCCGCCTTCTTCATAATACGCTTCCATTACAGTCTCTGGCACCATTCCGCCCCCAGTCGACCAGACGAGATGCCTTGCATGCTCAGATTCCGCAAATCTTACACCTGAAGAAACTGTGTGAATTGCTCCCATCATTCCTGCAAGTGCAGATGGCTCAGCTTGAATCGACTCTGTATCCGCAAGCATTCGTAACAATCCGAATAGCGTACGGTCATTTACAGTGTATATTCCATCCAGTAATGGCTTCATGACAGTTCCTACAAAGCCAGAAGGACGACCGACTGCCAGTCCATCTGCTGCTGTTTTATTGTCCAAACCAATTTCTTGGACACTGATTTTATCGTGCAACTCTGTCATCATACCTAATAACATGCATGGCGCATTGACAGGCTCTGCAAAATAGCAGTGAACAGCATCGCCATAGGCCAATTTCAGACCGAATGCGACACCGCCCGGTCCTCCGCCTACACCACATGGCAAGTAGACGAACAGAGGATGCGTTTCATCAATTACGATTCCCTGTTCTTCAAACTGCGCAGCAATTCGTTCACCTGCAACTGCATAGCCCAAAAACAGCTCACGGGAGTTTTCATCGTCTACAAAGTGACACATCGGATCCATCTCAGCTTCACGCCGGCCTTCTGCTACTGCTTTACTGTAGTCATCTTCATATTCAATGACGGTAACTCCTTTACTCCGAAGTAATTCCTTTTTCCATCGTTTTGCATCCGCTGACATATGAACCGTCACTTCGAAACCAAGTGCAGCGCTCAAGATACCGATACTCAATCCTAGGTTCCCTGTCGATCCGACAGCAATTTTGCGGGAAGCGAACAGCTCTGTGAAAGGCTGTTCTGTAAATTGACGATAGTCCTGCCGTTCTTGAATGAGGCCATGCTCCCTCGCCAATACTTCTGCATGTTTTAACACTTCGTGGAATCCACCGCGCGCTTTTATGGAACCAGATACCGGCAACGCGTTGTCTTGTTTGATAAGTAAAGTACCTCCTAGATCAATTCCGGCCTCATCAATCAGCATCTGCTTCATGTTTGGAATTTCAGTAAGGGGAGATTCAATGAGCCCTTCGGTAGTTTTCGTTTCTGGAAATACTTCTGCAAAAAAAGGTGCGAATCGTTTCAGACGTTCGGACGCCTCTCTCACATCAGCTTCCGTTAATCCCGAAGATCGGATACCTCCAGCTGCATCTGCGAGATGTGGATTCATCCATAAAACTTCTTCCTTGCCCATCATCTTTCCAATTAGCGGAAAGTCAGCTATCAATCTCTCCAACTTGTGCATAAAAACTCCCCCTATATAAATCACTTTCTCAACTACCTCTTGGACCAACCTTTTTCTTTGAATTTCTTCACTGCTTCAATTCGGCTGCCTGCAGACATTTTGTCTAAAATAATAGAGATGTAATTCCTTACTGTACCTGGTGTCAGATGTAAGACATTCGCAATTTGTTTTGTCGTTTTCCCATCGGAGATCAATTCCAGGACTTCTGCTTCTCGTTCCGTCAGTGGACTTCCAATTTCTCGATCTTCTCCATAGGCAATATCTACAAGTTCAGGTGCATAGATGCGGCGTCCTGCCATAATGGTTCGAATCGAGCTGACGAGTTCTTCTATTGGACTATCTTTCAACAAGTATCCCCGTACTCCTGCTTTTCGTGCTCTCTCAAAATAGCCAGCCCGTGCAAAAGTAGTCAGAATCACGATTTTACATGGTTCCGTTTGTAGCTTTTCAGCTGCTTCAAGCCCAGTCAGTACGGGCATCTCAATATCCATAATACAAATATCGGGCTGTAATTCTTGGACAAATTTCACAGCTTCCTCTCCGTTCCTAGCTTGCCCGACCACTTCAATGTCATCTTCCAAGCTAAGCAACGAACCGAGCGCTCCTAGTAACATCCCCTGATCTTCCGCTAAAACAATCCGTATCATGTACTTTTCACTCCTCGACAATGTTTCTTAGAATAGATGGGATCTTGAAGGTTAATGCCGTTCCACCAGTTGGTTCTTTTTGAATTTGGAGAGTGCCATTCACAAATTCGAGTCGCTCCCGCATACCATTTAAACCGTTTCCAGGCAAAGCTTCCCTTCCTTCAAGTAATCCAATCCCGTTATCTGCTACTGTAATCGAAAAATACTCAGATACCGAATGAAATGTGATTGTACATCTAGAAGCAAAGCTATGTTTGACTACATTCGTCACGGCTTCTTTCAAGCACATACTCAGTACATTTTCCACAATGGGGGTTATGCCTTCATACCTGGCTTCCCCTTCGACCGTGAGTTCAATTTCAGCGGCACGTAGAACTTGCTGAACCCTGGTCAATTCCTCTGGGAGACGCGCTGCTCTCATATTGGAAACAAGCTCCCGCACTTCATTGAGTGCTACGCTCGCAGTTTGACGGATATCCTGCAATTCTCTTGCAGCACGTTCAGGGTCTCGTATCATCAGCTTCCCAACAAGATCACTTTTAAGCCCAATTAGCGAGAGCTTTTGACCGAGCGTATCATGGAGATCACGGGCAATCCGCTGTCGCTCTGCTACTACTGTCAATTCGGAGATCCGTTCTTGTGCATATACCAATTGACCTTCCAGTTTTTCTTGGTTGTTACGATTATACAAATTGAAAGGAAGCAGGACAACGCCAATCAGTGTCAGGATCAGGAAGTGGACTTGCGGTAAAAACAACTCTATCTCGATGAAAAATCCGGCAACGATTGCCCCGATTGTCAGTGCAATATGAATGCCATACATAATAAAAAAACCAACTGGGCGTCTGATGTTGCCGATGAAAAACGCGGTAAACAAAGCTAAATACACGTAACCAAACAACAACGTCAATCCGATATTAATCGCCATTTCAAACGCAAGCCACATATAGACAAGCCCGCTTTGCGATTTGAATGAAAAACGATAGCAAAGTAGATATAAAAAGACCATGACGATTCCGATTCCGATATTAATCGGCTCGGACGTTCGGAAGATAAAGAAAAAGGGCAGGACGCAGAAAATCACCCAAATGTAGAGGCTAAGCCATGGATATCGAGGAAACAAATTATACCAACTGCTCACTTGCACTCCTCCCATTCCATTCCATTTCTCTCTAGTGTACCGGTTCAAAAGTAAAAAAGCCATCTCTCATTGAGATGGCCGCTAATCTAACTTATTCAGCGTCAAATGACGTCTTTTTCGCTTTCAAATCGATGGAAACTTTTTTTGATTGAACTGCTTTTTGAATGTCACGAAACGTTACAAATGTTTTGCGCTCAGGATCATACAGCTTATAGCGTAATGATTCGAAGCTCTTTTTCATATCGATCGTCGTCGCTTGTTGAAGTGGCGGTGTCAGTTCATGCGCCATTTCCAAGTTATAGTTCGGTACGCGTGGTGCCAAGTGATGAACGTGGTGGAAACCGATGTTGCCCGTCGCCCATTGAAGGACTTTCGGTAACTTGTAATATGAACTTCCTTCAACCGCTGCTTTCACATAATCCCATTCCGTTTCTTCTTCGAAATAAGAATCTTCAAATGTGTGCTGGATGTAGAATAACCAGATACCAAGAGCTCCCGCTGTAAACATGATCGTCCCTTGAATCAGAACAAATGCCTGCCAACCTACAAGTAAAATCATTCCTGTATAAAGAACGACGAGACAAGCATTGATAAGATATGTGTTCATCCGCTCTTTTTTACGTGCATCTTTTCGATTGAATCTGCTTGTGATGAGAACGAGATACAACGGTCCGAATCCAAACATCACTAGTGGATTGCGATAAATACGATACGCTAGACGCGTCCACGAAGAAGCTTCTTGATACTCCTGAATCGTCATGACCCAGATGTCACCTACGCCCCGCTTATCAAGGTTAGAACTTGTTGCGTGATGGATGGCATGCTCACGCTTCCACTTTTCATATGCGAACAATGTGAGAACCCCTGTGATCGTCCCTACAATATCATTTGCTTTTTTGTTTTTAAAGAAAGAGCCATGTGTGCAATCATGGAAAATAATGAATGTCCGAACGACAAATCCTGATGCTACCACACAAATCGCTAGTGTTAACCAAATGGATACAGACAACGCTTGATACGCTGCGAACCATAGAATCAGTAGCGGCGGTACGGTATTGACAAGTTGAATAATGCTTTTCTTTAAATCCGACTTTGCAAATGGAGCAACATTTTTGTGTAGCTGTTTTGTTTTTTCTTTACTCATGACAGCCTCCCGATAAGCGGTCCGATTAATCGGCCGTTACTTAGTACATTCATCGTACAAGGAAACTGCACGTTGAAATAGGCATGAATGTCATGACTTTTCATGTGTTAAGTGTCATATTTCGTGAAGTTTTTCACAAAGATGCGTGCATCACTTCAACATTCCACCATCTACTTCCAAGACTATCCCGTTGATGAAAGATGCTTCATCGGACGCCAAAAACAAATATGCATTGGCAACATCTTCAGGTTTACCGAATCGGGGATATGGGATCAGCTGCTGTATCTGTGCAATTACTTTTTCCGGAATCGTTTTAATCATTTCGGTTTCGATAAAGCCCGGAGACACTGCATTTACAGTAATTCCTTTCGGCCCGAATTCTTTTGCCCAAGTTTTCGTCATACCGATAACGGCTGCTTTAGAAGCGGAGTAATTCGCTTGCCCTACATTACCGCCTGTTCCTGCAATGGATGATGTGCTGATGATGCGTCCTGCGCCTGCTTCTACCATGCTTGGTAAAAATGCTTTCGTACAATTGAATACCCCTGTAACATTCACGTCGAGGACGTGTCGGAACGCACTCGTTTCCATTTTCAATGTCATCGCATCCAATGTAATGCCAGCATTATTGACGAGAATGTCGACTTTTCCAAACTGCTCGTTAATGAGGAGAGCTGCATGGTTCACATCGGTCTCATTTGACACATCCGCTTTGAAAAAAGCTGCATCAAAGCCTTCGGCGTGTAACTGCTGAGCCAGCGCCTCACCTGCCTGTTCGTCAAAATCGATAATGGCAACTTGAGCCCCTTGTTCACAGAAAATGCGAGCGGCTGTCGCTCCTATCCCTTTTGCTCCGCCAGTGATTACAGCTGTTTTTCCGGAAATCCGCAAACACAACGCCCTCTTCCTTTTAGACTATCTGAATACTCATATCGTATCACAGTTAAACAAAACAGGCACCGCTATTTACGAGTGCCTGTTCGTTGTTTCAATTCGTATTGACTGCTTTTTTCAGAGCTGATTGCTGGATATCATAGTGGGCAGCGTGCCAAACAACTTCAGCATTTTTCATGAACAGAGCTTGAGGGGATTCGTGTCTTACCCCCGTATCCTCAGCAATTTTCTGAGATACATCTTTACTCGTCTGGACGATTACACAGTACTTCGGAATCTCGGTATCAAAGGATTGGAATTCCCGATACCCTGCGGCACTGATCGGACATGTCGTGCTGTGCTTGATGACAAGAACAGGGTCGTTATCCGACTGTTCAACAACACGATTCCAGTCATCTATCGTATGAATTTCCTGCATATAAATCCTCTCCCTTATTAATTATATATGTTCAATTCCCTTATTGGTTCCCGGTTAAACGATGTCAAACGCTCCAGCAATTGTAAGAAGCGCGTGACTTCGACGTCACTCATCTCATTCATTGCAGCAAGCTGCAGCCAGTTTCGTTTACGTAAATACGTACTTTCATAGTGTGTTCGAACCCCATTCAAAAATAAGTCTTCTCCCAAATGCAATGCAGATTCGTCTTCTTTCAGAACGATTGTTAGAATGCCAGGACTTGCATCCGGTTCCTGTGCAAGAATTTGGTAACCCATTCGTTCAATAGCTGATCGCAGCCTTAGAGATCGTTTCTGAATGGCCAAGAAATGGTTTTCTGGATCGCGCGTTAACTGGTGCAATGCTTTTTCAAGCGCTTGAAGAAGGTTCGACGATTGTGTATAAGGGATTCCCCCTGCAACGGTATAATTACCAAGGTCCAGATAGCGCGGTATTTTCAAGTCCGGCTGTATGTCCTGTTTGTGGAATACGAGTGCCAAACCTGAATAACTGCCGAGTCCTTTTCCGCTTCCTGACGACGCAAAGTCAATCTGCTCCAAATTGACAGGAACAGTTCCAAGTGAACTAGCACAATCAACTGCAATCCGGATATCGCGCTCTAAACATAGATGGCGAATCTTGTCTAAATCGTTTAATACACCTGTCGAAGTCTCACAGTGAACAAACCAAACCCAGCTAATCTGTTCAGCATCCAGTACGGCTTCTACCGCCCTCATGTCGAAAGGATCGCCCCATTCAACTTCCAAGGAATCATATTCCAATCCGAGACGTGAACCATGATCACACAGACGTTCGCCAAATTCTCCATTGACTAGAATGAGCCCTTTTCCAGAAAGACGACTGAGCTGAGCAGCTACCACATCATTGGCAAGTGTTCCTGTGCCTTGTAGCACTTGTACGTGGCGGGCTTTTGTCAGCAACTTCAGCTCACTTTGTATTGACTCCAAGGTGCGGGCATGGGCTGAAGACCGATGAGAGACTGGGTCTGCAGATAAGGCTTTCCGCACATCTCCTGATATCTCTGTCGGCCCTGGCAGGAAATTCAACATCGGTTTAGCGATGCGGCCTGCTATCCCATTTTCATATGTTTCCTGCGTCAATATCATTGGTACGAAACTCGCTTCTGCAGTTCCTGTCGGTTCCGCAAAAGGTACAAAACCGAGTTGACGATACAATTTCAACTCACGAACCGTACCGGAAATGACGGCGGCATCATACCCTGCTTTCAAACACCAATTCACCAACGCTTGCAACATGCCTAGAAATGGACGTCCGGTACGATATTGCGCTTCTATTGAAAGCAATCTGATTTCCACTGGATATCGAGGAGGATGCGAGAGTTTCTCCTCCACGGGACCAAGTTTCTTGTCCAGTGAGAACGGACGATTCGAGCGTACTGCAATCATTCCAATAACCTTCGAATCTTTCATACATAGTAAATATTTATTCTCATTATGGAATTGGTCCATCAATCGTCTGTCGTCGTTGGAACTATGTTGGGGAATTTCTTCAACGAACGTTTTATAATTCAGCTTATGGATTTGTTCTTCGTCCTGTTTCGTCCTTGCCATTCTGTAAAAGTAGGTCATCGCGTTTGCTTCCTTCCTATTGAAATGTGAAGAGCTGCCCGATGGGTCCATAACAACAGCCCGACTATGAATATCGCGATCAGTGTGGTCTTCCCGTCATATAACCACATGCTCCACGGGACAATCGCGATTGTCCCCAGCACACTGGCAGCTGTGAAATTCCTGACAGCCGGATATAAAAGGGGAAATCCCAACAAAATAGGAAAGACCCCCATCGGGTTAAAGACAAGCAAACCGCCGATGAATGCAGCAGCTCCTTTGCCTCCCTTAAAACGATGAATAATCGGATAACAATGGCCAAGCATGACAGCCGCTAAAGCCAGCAACCCGACAACAGGGCGACCATCAAGTGAAAAAGTCATGTAAACGGCTAATGCACCTTTACCAGCGTCCAGCAAGAAGACGAGCAAGAATGCCTTTTTACCGTATACTCTTCCTGCATTTCTTGCTCCGGGATTTCCACTCCCTTCACTTAAAATGGTCTTCCCAGAACGCTTCCCAATGAATAATGCCGGCAGAAAGTTCCCTAGGAGATACGCCGTCAGTGTTAGTAATAAAACCATTCCTCTACTCCATTTCCAGCATTTCAGCTATATTACTTGCAATTCATAATCAGCTTCGTGAAAATTGATGAGAATGCACTTACTTTAGAAAGGTTTGAATTCAATGCGTGAATTATCGGGCCGATTGATAACGGCCTTTGTTTCCTGTCTCATTCTTGCTGCTGTTTTTGGATATGTCGCTTCCTCCATTGGAAACGGAAGCATCGTCCAATTTGATAGACCCGTTATTGACTTCGTTCAAGGTGCAGAAACTCCTTGGCTAACTGAAGTGATGAAAGTATTCACTACTATCGGCTCAACTGAAGCCGTTATAGCGATCTCTGTCATCACATTAGGTTTGTTACTGTACTTTCGACAAAAAGCACAATCACTCCTGTTTCTGATTGTAATTGGCGGTACCGCTGCACTGAACTTGGTGCTCAAGCTATTCTACCAGCGCGCGCGTCCAGATCTGAACCGGCTTATTGAAATCAGCGGTTACTCTTTCCCTAGCGGACATACGATGATGGCTACAAGTCTATACATCATCCTTGCTTTCATTCTATGGAGAAACGCGAGAACGTCAGGGCGTATTCTTTACGTTATCGGTGCAATTTTCATGATTAGCATGATTTGTATTAGCCGTATCTACCTTGGTGTCCATTATCCAAGTGATGTCGTTGGCGGAATTATCTCGAGTGCATTTTGGTTACTCATTGCGATAAGTGTCTACACCGTTTCCATGAACAAAAGACATTCCAAATCCAACTTTTCCGTACGCTGATTATCTTAACGTAAGCAAGGAGGGCAAGTCGTGAACCCATTTACCGAAAAAGCGGTACAAGCCATTCAGTCCATTCCGCCAGGCTTCGTCATGACATACGGCCAAGTAGCAGCAGCTGCAGGAAATCGTCGCGGAGCGCGGCAAGTTGTACGCATCCTCCACTCCATGAGTACGAGTCATCATCTCCCTTGGCACCGGATTATCAATGCTAAAGGTGGGATTTCGACTCCTGTCGATGCCAAAGAGAAAGGAAACCGTCAACGACAGTTGCTAGAAGCCGAAGGGGTTGCTTTTCTTCCAGACGGTACCATCGATTTGAACGTGTATAGATGGCTTGGTTTCAATGGTGAAGAGGAGTAAAAGCTCGTAAGAATTCATTTTAAATAAGAAGGGAGATCTCCTATGTGGAAAGACTTTAAAGAGTTTGCGTTTAAAGGGAATATCTTTGACTTGGCAATTGCGGTCGTAATTGGTGCCGCCTTTGGAAAGATTGTAACCTCGCTTGTTGAAAATATCATTACTCCACTAATCGGATTGTTGTCCGGTGGGATCGATTTATCAAGCGAAAAAGCTCATATCCCAGGGACGGATACGATCATTACGTATGGTGTCTTCATCCAATCCATTATCGATTTCCTGATCATCGCTTTTTCGATCTTCATAGTCATCCGATTACTTGCAAAGTTTAAAAGGAAAGAAGTCGAACAACCTGCTGAAACGCCGTCTATCGATGCCAAAGAGGAGTTATTGAAAGAGATACGTGACTTGCTGCGAGCACAACAATCAGCAACAACTGAAACACCCTCTGTAGACAGGCACTTGCCACCAAATGATCCCGCTGAATAATATGAAACGGTTCTCCCCAACTTTCCTAGGATATATGGCATTGCTGTAAATTACCCAGCGTGGTACAGTAATGGCATGACATGGTAAAGGAGGGGCTTCTTCATGTGGTTCATTTATATTATGTTTGCGCTGTTTGCATTTGTGCTAGTCGGCAGTGTTGCAGGAGTAGCGCTATCATACAAAAATCATAAATAATTTCTCTAGCCACTTCCTTATGTGAAGTGGTTTTTTATATGCACAATCAGTCATTGGAGAAACCTAACACAAGTCATCGAATAATCCAACTACTCAATCGAGATCTGTGGCGGTATAGTGGATGAAAGGAGATGTTATGATGAAACCCACACTTAAAGGAATCGACCATATTCAACTTGCGGCACCTCCAGGGTCTGAAGAAAAAGCACGAGCATTTTACGGAAAGCTGCTCGGCATGCAAGAAATCGAGAAGCCCGAAAATTTGAAAGGACGCGGTGGCTGCTGGTTTAGATGTGGAAACCAGGAAGTCCATATCGGCATTCAATCTGATTTCATGCCTGCGAAAAAAGCCCATCCCGGTTTCATGGTAGATCATCTTATGGCGCTAAGAAGCCAGTTGAAAGATGCTTCCTACCTAATAAGCGAAGAATCTCCAATTGAGGGACGTGCTCGCTTTTTCGTCTCAGATCCTTTTGGCAATCGGATTGAATTCTTGGAGTACGAATGAAGATGTGTCATTCTTACAGCACTCATGAAATTAGAATCCGCTTCTCTTCCGCATCTAGCGAATCCAGCTCAGCCTGCGCTTCTTCCAGCTTTCGTTTCAACTGAGCTTGGGTATGACGAACGTCTTGGAGTACTGCATTCAGCTTACTTTTGCCTTCAGTAATCCGTGAGTGAACTGCAAAATCCGAAAAGATATTATCGAAAAACAGATCTGTAAATGTAAAGATATCGTTTTTGTTCACCTGAAAAGATGCAGTTGCCGCTTCTTGGACATCCGATAACTCGGTTTCATAGTGGCGTAGTGCACGCTGCGCTCTATGCACAAGGTCATCGGAGCCGTTCACTTCGGAATACTTGAGTGCAGAGACGAGGAGACCACCGCCGAGAAACGTATCCCACATCGATAATCCTTCCGCATTGTTCAGTTTATCAATTGCACGATCTAGTGCACGTATCGCTTTTGCTCCAGCTTCCTGTGCTTCCTTCACCTCGCGGATCATGGAACGGATATGGACTCTGTCATCTGCGATTTTTCGTAGGGTCGCATGGGTCGCGGAATCATTCTGCCGAATCCACAATTCTTTTTCTTGTAAGAATTCATCCCAATCTTCTTGGATATGTACGTAATCCGGATTAAGGGAGGCTTGTTTTAACAAATCCACTTCTTCAGTTAGATCATCTACATGCTTTTGAGATTCGTTAAACGCGACTTCTGCTGTTGCTGCTTCTGCAATTTCCTTTTCCATTTGCTGATCCCACGAACCCGTCAATTCTTTAAGTTTGTTCAGAAAGGAAAACTTGCCAAGTCTCATGACATCCTGCTGCTCTTTTGTCAGCTGTTGTTCCAGTCGATCCCTTTCCGTAATCGCTTTTTGCAAGCGTTTTTCAGCCTCTGACAGTCTGCGTCTAATCCGATTCGACTCATTTTTCAATAAAGTGAGCGCCATTTGACGCTCTTGCATTGTTTCTTTCATTTGTCATACGCCCCCTTTTTCTGTATATACGGTTAAGTTTGAAGGAAGGTTTCATCGGAATCTGCTTCCCTGCTTGAAGACACTAAAAAAACGACCGCTGAAATTAGCGGCCGCTCTCATTAATGTGTCATTTCAATTCGTTGTTTACGGTGAAGACGGCGAGCAGGAGCAGTTTCGAACAACCGTTTTTCCCCTTCGCTCTCTGGGATTACGCTTGGCACAGGCGTTGGACGATTATCAGGTCCGATTGCCACCATCGTCAAAAAGGATTCTGTTGTAAGTTTGCGTTCGTTCGTCAATAGGTTCGACGAATGCACCATAACGAACACTTCCATTGACGTACGGCCTGTGGAACTGATATTCGCTTCCAATTCCAACACATCCCCTACGACTGCAGAAGACAAAAAGTCCACCGAGTCTATAGATGCTGTTACAACAGGCATTTGTGCATGTTTCATCGCAGTAATCGCTGCAATTTCATCTATATATGCGAGAACTTTTCCACCAAAAATCGTTTCCATATGATTGGCGTCTGGAGGAAGTACCAACTTTGTCTGAATCGTTCTCGATTCGCTCATTTTCCGTGATTCGATCATGTCCATCTTCCTTTCCTTGACTACTTTCGGTTATAGCGTACTCAATTATACACGTCTATAACGTACCTTACAGGATTTCCGGTTTTTCACTGTATCTTCGGACTGTACATAATCTTTTTGCATAGGTCGTTTCTGCGAGGATGCATATTTCCACAGCACCGCGTTTGGAAGATGTTGCATGAATCATCTGTCCCTCTCCATAGTAGAATCCAACATGATCCACATTGCCTGTTTGGTCATCCGCAAAAAATAGTAGATCTCCGCGCTTCCAAACAGTCGGGTCATCCACTGGAATTCCTTCACCTTCCGCCGCCTGATCACCCGCATCTCTTGAGATGAACAGCCCGCATGCTTTGAACATGTTATATGTCAATCCGGAACAATCATACCCATAGGATGACATTCCTCCCCAGAAATACGGTAAATCGAGAAATTCTACCGCTCGCTCTGCAGCAGTTGCGCTTGAGTATTTTTCAAACTGATGGACAGACGCTGCTGTACATACATCCTGTTTCCGAATACGACGTTCGCCATCGGGAGTTGAGACGAAAACCCAGTCCCCTTCCTGCTTGACCATCGGCAAAACCGTATTGAAGGGGACAACTATCGATGCGGGAGTTCCATCTAGGTGCCAAAGCTGACACTTCGGAACATCCACCCGTATCACTCCTTCGAGATCGTTCAGCGGTTGTGATTGCTTAAGTTGCACAATTGGAACCCATCCCGGATACCCGCGCTCATCTTGCCCAGTACGCTGCCACACCGCGAGGATTCTCGCCCAACCGTTTTGGATAGACTCAACTAACACTGGTTCTCCGTAAATGAGCTGACTTTGAATCCGCTTTTCTTTACACAATGCAAAGCGCTCTTCTTGTGTCATTGCTGCGATCCATCGGTTCATACTTACCGGATTCACTATTCCGGCTTCGTCCAGTTCCCTCACTGATTCAGGTGATGTCCAAATTGTTGCAACTGGCACTGCGCAAGTATACATCGACTCCATCTGCTCATCCATCCCCTTTTCCATTTTTCACACTGCTCACTCAACACCCGGTAAGATCGTCAATGTTTTTTGGTCGGCGTCCAATCGGGCTTTCGAGCCTAATGGAACTGCAAAATGAGGCTCACAATGACCGATTTTAAACCCGCTTACAACCGGCTTGCCAGAATCCGCTGTATAATGGCGCAATACTTCATCTAGCGTTAAGGAGGTTTCCTTTTTCGGTTCCGCTTTTGCAAAGTCTCCGATAACGATACCTGCTGCATCCGAAAACTTACCTGCAAGTCTCAGCTGATTCAGCAAGTTATCGACACGATAAGGTTCTTCTCCAACGTCTTCAATAAGGAGCAGTTTGTCTTTTGTATCCACTTCAAACTTCGTACCGATTCCACTAGCAAGTAACGACAAGTTCCCGCCCGTCAGCTCCCCGGATGCAACTCCAGGAGACAGTGTCTCCAGCGGGCTGATCGCTTCAGAATAATGCAATTCCATCGGCTCAAAAAGCTGGCGGAACATTTTTGCCGACAGCTCGTGAAACGTTTCTTTTCCTACGCACGAAGCGAGCATCGGACCGTGAAACGTGACAAGATCGGTATAGTTTGCAATGGCTGTATGGAGGTAGGTGATGTCACTGAAGCCCCAAAACACTTTTGGATTTTCTTGAATGAGCTGGTAATCCAGACGGTCCGCATAACGGGCAGATCCGTATCCCCCGCCCGCGCAAATAATGCCCGCGATTTCAGGATCTGCAAACATCTCTTCTAAGTCTGATAGACGACCATCATCCGTTCCTGCAAGATATCCATTGAGATCTGTCACATGTTTCCCCATTTTCCACTTCAGGCCTAAACTTTCTAAAAACGCAAAGGAACGGGTCAAACTTTCCTGATCAGGCGGACTGGCTGGAGCAACAATGCCAATCGTATCTCCTGCCTTCAATCGTTTAGGTACTAGTTTCAATAGATTTCCTCCTCACAATTCGTACTATTCCTTTAAGTCTATCACACAATGTCCTGCATGAAGTACGAGACCGTTTTTCACATAAACTGCATATAAAAAACCCAGCAAACCAGGCTGCCAGGTCTGTTAACTATGTAATGGATCATGAGAGAGCTGAAGTGGTTGTCGAGGCAATGGTTGCAATGGTTGCAGCCATAATTGCTTGCTGGATAAGACCATTCAATTCTTTTGAAAAGCCGCAGACTTCATCATCTTCCATTAGTCGCTGCAAAAAATAACCGGAAGCAAACGAAAACGCCAACGTCTTATGCCATTTAAACATGGCTTCTTTTGCAATGAAGTTCGAAAGTCCGATCAGTTCTTCCACTTGACTATCCTCACATTCAAGAATTGCTAAAAATCCTATGACAGGATAATGCATCGGTTTGAAATTGACACGCTTACGAATATGGGACATCAGTTGTTCTGCACGGTTCACTCTCTCGTTGTGAAATGAACAACAATCCATCGTTAATACTTGAGAGAGCCATTGCAGCTCAGCACCGGATTTAAATCCAGCTTTACTCAATTCGTCAAAGTAACGACGCATGAGGGCAGCTTGTTCGACTGGATTGTTGTTTGCTTTGCCTAACAGCATCGCATATGAATAATCCTCGTCCGAAGTGAGTAGGAAGTGCTGCTTTTTCATAGCATCATACAACCGTTTGGCTTGTTGTGCTTCAACTTTGGAGTATGCGGGATCGGAAGTCATTAACATGGCAGCTAAATACGAATGCACAGTATTTTTAAATCCCGTTTTCCGGATTATCTGCTGCTTCTTGAATAATAGCTGGACTGCCTCATCCGCTGAAAGTTCGGGCCTATCCAAAAAAGAAGCAAGCATTGGTAAAAAATCTCCACGCACTGGTGATAACCAGCCAGCCCGGTTTCTCAATGCATCCATCGTGCGTAAAAAACTTTCCGAACTGAAGTCTTTTTGAGAGAGCACATAATAGACTGCAATGGTAAGTACTGTTTTTTCATCTACGGACCACCCAGCCAAAGATGTCACTTTTTCATGTGTCCATTCCATCTCAGTTTTCACGGTTTCCCATTCCATCCCGCATCTCCCCCTTCCTAAGCTGTACGTTTTCTAGAGGTAAAAGTTTCAATTTATTGAACAATTGCCTAATTGCACGTAAGAACTCATCAGTTCAAGTCACTGTCTCACAGCTGGTCGACCTGCTTGAATAAGAGATTTAACTTTTTCAAGATCTCCTTCATGAAAGGCTGTCACAATCGCACTTCCAACAATTACACCATCCACAACCGGACTGAAATCACGGACTTGCTCCGGCGTGGAGATTCCAAATCCCGCAAGTACCGGGACATTTGACAAACGCTTCAAGTTTGTTAAATGATCCATCAAATCCGAACCGAATCCACTTCTCACACCAGTAATCCCATTCACCGTCACTGCGTAGACGAATCCTTCAGCTGTCCGTGCGATTTTTTCAATACGCTCAGCCGAACTTGTTAACGAAATGAGGGGAACGAGCGCAATATCCTTTCCAACAAGTACGTCTGATAGCAATCCACTCTCTTCGTACGGCAAGTCCGGTATGATCAAGCCTTTAACGCCAGCGCCTTCACAATCCGCAACAAAATCTGATAGCCCATACGCTAGAACTGGATTCAAATACGTCATGACAACCAAAGGAATAGAATGCGTCTGCGCTTGCAATTCACTCATCACTTTCCGCAACGTAACGCCGCTCCTTAACGCTCGGCTTCCCGCTTCTTGAATCACTTCTCCATCCGCAACGGGATCAGAAAAAGGGATTCCAATCTCAATTGCATCGGCTCCCGCTTCTTCGAGGAAAGAAATGCGTTCATGCAGCACATCCAATCCGCCATCACCTGCCATCATGTAAGGGACAAATGCCGACTGTCCTTCTGCATTTCTCTTAAGGATGGATGCAGTCAATGTAAACTTGCTCATTGAACACCACCTCCTAACGCATCGCGGACCGTCTGCACATCTTTGTCTCCTCTGCCTGACAGACAAATGATCAGAATATCATCAGGTTGCATCCCTTTTGCTAAACCGAACGCAAAGTGAATCGCATGCGCACTTTCAAGGGCAGGAATGATCCCCTCTTTTTGAGCAAGTAACTTCACGCCTTCAAGCGCTTCCGCATCGGTTGCAGACGCATAGCGCACACGTCCGATATCATGGAGATGACAATGCTCTGGACCGACCGCTGGATAATCGAGCCCCGCAGAAATCGAATGCGCTTCTTGGATGAACCCATCCTCATCTTGCAGCACGTACATATATGCCCCGTGCAACACGCCTTCTTTCGCTTCAGCAATCGCGGCTGCATGCTGCCCAGTCGAAATGCCGCCACCTGCTGCCTCTACACCATACAAAGCCACATTCTCATCCTCTATAAATGGGTGGAACATCCCGATCGCATTACTTCCACCACCGATACAGGCAACAACTGCATCCGGCAGACGACCTTCCTTTTCAACAATCTGACGCTTCGTCTCTTGGCCGATCACTTGCTGAAAATCCCGGACAATTTTAGGGAATGGATGGGGTCCAAGGGCGGAACCGAGAATGTAATGTGTGTCTTCCACATGTGCAACCCAGTACCGCAAAGCCTCATTCACTGCATCTTTCAGCGTACCTGCACCTTTGTCGACCGATTCCACCCGTGCCCCGAGCAGCTCCATTCGGAATACATTCAGTTCTTGCCTCCGGATATCTTCTCTCCCCATGAAGACGACACAATCCAACCCGAGCAGTGCACACGCGGTAGCTGTCGCGACACCGTGCTGACCCGCTCCTGTTTCCGCTACAATTTTCCGCTTCCCCATACGCTTTGCAAGCAGTGCTTGCCCGAGCGCGTTATTAATCTTATGGGCTCCTGTATGGTTCAAATCTTCCCGTTTCAAGTAAATTTTCGCACCGCCTGCAGCTTCTGATAGACGCTCTGCAAAATAGAGAGGATTCTCTCGTCCGACGAAATCCTTCAAATAGCCGTTCAGTTCCTCACTAAACGCTGAATCGGCTAATGCAGCCTCATGAGCTTCTTCGAGTTCCGTTAAAGCTCCCATCAGTGTCTCCGGGACGTACTGTCCGCCAAATCTTCCATACCTTCCTTTACCCTCTACTGTCTGAATCATGCTCATCTCTCCTCACTTTTCAGCTTTACCGTTTCGATGAATTCACGGATCAGCTGTTCGTCTTTTCTCTTCTCAATCTCCACACCACTCGAAACATCCACCATTACCGGATTGACTTGTGCTATCGCTTTCCCTACATTTCCAGCATTCAAGCCTCCCGCCAATATGAAGGGGCGCTCCTGAAATCCTGCCGCCTTCAAGATGTCCCAGTTAAACGTAGTTCCACTTCCCCCATTGAATTCAACCCCAGGTGCATCAAACAATGGAGTTACATGATAGGCAGCTGCCCTATGTACATCATCTGCATCCTTAATTGAAAATGCCTTAAAAGCAGGCAGCCCTACCTTCTCGATGAACTCCGGGGTTTCATCCCCATGGTATTGCACAATGTCCAGTGGCACCGCCTCATAGATTTCATGAATTTCAGACGCGGTTGCATTGACAAACACGCCCACTTTCAGCACCGATTGTGGGATGTGGATTGCCAATTGTGCAGCATGGTCTGCAGATACTTGTCTGCGCGACGGAGCGAAAACAAAACCAATCGCGTCTGCATCTGCGTCCACTGCCGCTTGCACATGTCTCGCTTCCGTAAGTCCGCATATCTTCACCTTAGTCATTGGCCGCTTCCCCCAAGATCGACTTGCAGGGAGCGGATTGTCTGTTCAGGTGATTCACTTCTCATCAGTGTTTCACCGACCAAAACAGCTCCCGCACCCGCTTTTGCCGCGCGTTGTGCATCCGCTATCCCGCCGATTCCACTTTCACTTATGAGTACACGCCCTGAGTGGAAAGGGAAAACGGAAGCAACTTCTTCGGTTCTTGCAAGGTCCACTTGAAACGTCCGTAAATCCCGGTTATTCACTCCAATCAGTTGTGCGCCTGCTTCTAAAGCGCGGTTCAGCTCATCCGCATCATGGACTTCGACTAACACTTCCAATCCAAGCGCCGTTGCATATACACGTAACGCGTTCAGCTCTGCATCGGGCAGTGCTGCAACAATCAGCAATATTACGGAAGCTCCTGCTGCTGCCGCACGATCGATTTGAACGGGATGAATGATGAAATCTTTGCACAGCACAGGGATACGAACCGCCTCAGCTACTGCCTTTAAATCTTCAAATGATCCATTGAAGAATGATGTATCCGTCAATACAGAAACACACGCTGCTCCAGCCCGTTCGTATATTTCTGCTTGCTGAACAGGATTTACAGTCTCATGAATGATTCCTTTCGATGGCGAAGCGCGCTTTATTTCCGCGATTACTTGCAGTTGCTTCGCTTTCTTAATGGAGCCAAACAACGAAGGACGAACTGCGTTTGCTTGAGAAGTTTGAGCAACCGGTTCTGCTAGCAATCGGGATACTTCTTGTTCTTTCTCCCGTAATATTTCTTCCAGAATGGTCATGATGTCACCACCTTATTGGAACACTGTGCACTAAACGCAGTCACTTCTTCTAACTTACGCTTCGCCCGCCCTGAAAGAATGCTATCTTCGGCAAGCCGGACTCCTTCATGAACGGTTTTTACAATCCCGTCTGTAAATAATCCGATCCCTGCATTGAAGACTACTGTATCGAATTTCGGACTACGCTCACCATCCATGATTGAACGGATAATGGACGCATTCCGGACGGCATCGCCACCTTTGATCGCTTCAAGGCTAGCTGGTTTCAGCCCAACATCTTCCGCCGTTAGCGTAAACGGAATCAGATCTCCACAATCCGCGAGGACGAGTGTATTGCGTCCAGCCAGCGTAGCCTCATCAGGTCCCCCGGCACCCGCCACGACTACCGCCCGCTTCCGGTCAAGAATCGTCAGAACAGAAGCATATTCCATCACGAAATCCTTACGATTGATGCCCGTGTATTGTGCGTGGAGCGGAACTGGATTCGTCAGTGGACCGACTAGGTTAAAAATCGTTGGACTGCCAATTCGTCTGCGAATCTCTCCAATCCGTTTCATCTTCGGGTGGACGTTCGGAGCGAATAGAAATGAAATTCCCGTTAGTTCCATCATGGCCGCCGTTTCCGATCGTGTAAGATCATTCCGTATGCCTAGCTCTTCCAGTACATCATGACTTCCTGCAGCACTTGAAATCTTCCGGTTGCCGTGTTTAGCGACACGGACACCCGAAGCTGCCATGACAAAAGCAGACGCCGTACTAATATTAAAACTGTTTGAACCATCTCCGCCGGTACCACAGTTATCTATATAAGTATCTTCAGGAAATCCAGGCCGCACTGCATTTGCCGACATCACAGCAGCAAGGGCTGCCACTTCATCTGCGGTTTCGCCTTTTATCGCAAGCGACGTCAAAAATTTTGCTATTTCATTCTCGTTCGTTCGTTCATCGAACAGCAGCCCTGCAGCCCCTTCCATCTCTTGAAACGTCAAATTACAATTTGCTTGAATGGCTTCTATATAACTCTTCATATCTCATCTCTCCTCTTCTCTACTGTACTATTCTCTGTTTCTTCCACCTTATTGGCTCTTCTTTGTCAATCCGGTGAGCGATTTGGCTTTATTTACTGTCTCCATGAATTCCGAGTGTGGATTTGACGCTTCAACTATTCCAGCGCCTGACTGCACACTCACCTGACCATCTTTCACGACCATTGTTCTTATCGTCAGGGCAAAGTCGATATTACCGTTTAGACCGATGTATCCGATTGCTCCGCCGTATATACCTCTTGGTTCTTTCTCGATCTCATCAATCATCGCCATAGCTACAGGTTTCGGGCTGCCCGTGACCGTCCCCACCGGCAAACTCGTTTTTAGTGCATCCAGTGCGTGCAAGCCCGGCGCAAGAGTCCCCGTCACTTCAGATACAAGGTGCATGACATGCTCATATCTCACGGTTTCTTGGTATCCAGTAACTTCTACACTCGCTGGGTCACAGAACTGTTTCATTTCACTTTGGCTCAACTCAACGAGCATGTCATGTTCCGATAACTCTTTCGGATCTGCACGCAGTGATTGTTCCAGTTCTTCATCTTCTAGCACAGTCAATCCGCGTTTGCGTGTTCCTGCTATCGGATTCGTTTGGACGCGATTGCCATGAACGTGCACGAGACTTTCCGGAGATGCTCCAATGACAATATGATTATCAAACTCCATGTAATACATATACGGTGAAGGATTCCGCTCCCTCAACAGCCGATACAGTTGGAAAGGATCTCCTTCAATATCAGCGACCATCTTTCGGGACAGGACGACTTGCTCTGCCTTTCCTGCATGTATCTCATCGATTACTCGCTGTACGTTCGCTTCAAACGTCTGTTGGGATACAGCACTTCGATAATCCGATACCCTTATGTCTGTTTCTGCATCCGCATCACCGGTTAAAAGGATTGCTGAAAGTTCATCCAGATCGGGGGCCTGGTGGGTAGGATGAATTTCTGTATGCAATAATGTTACTTCACTGTCCTGATGGTCATATATGACAATCGTGTCGTACACATTAAAATTAGCATTTGGGAATTCAGCGGTTGTTCCGTTCTTATCTGTTCTCCCCGCTTCATACCCGAAATAGCCAACCGCTCCTCCCGTGAATGGAAATTCGCTGTTATCCGTCACCCGTGGCATGAGCCGTTTCAGCAATGTGAATAATTCCCCTTCATGAACAAACGACTCACCTCCAGAATAATTCGTTTCTTCCACACCATCCGGATGTCCTTTGTACGCTTTCAGAGGATTGGCACCTATGAACGAAAACCGTCCATTGTGCGTATGCCCCGAAGAACTTTCCAACAAAAATTTATGGGTGCCTTGCAATCTTTGAAAGATCAACAGGGGTGTCAACGTTTCTCCATTAAACCGACTAGCTGTGACTCGTAATCCTATTTTTTCAATTGTCATTTGACTCTCTCCCATCTCGAATTAGTTTAAAAAACAACAAAAAGTCCCCTGCATCCAGACAGTTAAGTCCGGTTGCAGAGGACGGAAAAATCCGCGTTGCCACCTCAATTGGAATACAAAAGTACCCCCACTTCATGTGCGTTCGATCAGCACTTCCCGTAACGCGGGAATGGCGTCCTTGAAAAAACCTGCAGGAGGTTTTTCACTAGGCTCTCATAAGTCCATTCACACCACTAGACAGGTCGGTTCTCACCAGCCACCGACTCTCTGGATCTGTCTGATGCGATGCTACTCTTCTTATTTCAATGATTTCTCAGCTATGCTCTTCTCTTCTCTTCTCGTCTCTGCTCTCCGTGGGCGGTGTCGCTCCCGACACCCACTACCCATCTGAAAGTTGTCTCCAATCTTACATACTATCGAAGCCACTGTCAATCATTATCTTTTCTGAATACTATATTTAAAATTACAGGCTTTGATTGGCAGCTAAAAAGAAGCTACAATAAAAAGAAATAGCAATCAGACAAGGTGGGACCTTATGCGTATTAACAAATTTCTAAGTGAAGCAGGCATCACGTCTCGGCGAGGTGCTGATAAATGGATAGAAGCAGGCCGGGTCGTCATTAATGGAAAAACTGCTGAACTCGGCAGCAAAGTCGAAGACGGTGATTTAGTGGAGGTAGATGGAAAGCCTGTATCCGTCGAAGAACAACTCGTCTATCTGATGCTGAACAAGCCGGTAGGAATCACGAGCACAACAGAACGGCATGTTGCCGGAAATGTCGTCGATTTCGTCAATCATCCCCTCCGCATCTTCCACATCGGCCGGTTGGACAAAGATTCGGATGGTTTGCTGCTGCTTACGAATGACGGAGACATTGTGAACGAAATCTTACGGGAAGAGCACGGTCATGAAAAAGAATACATCGTCACGGTCGATCGGCCCATTACCGATCAATTCGTAAGGGAAATGGAACAAGGAGTTCCCATTCTCGATACAGTGACCAAACCTTGTAAGGTGCGCAAGCTAGGGTCTCGAAAGTTCAATATTACGCTCACACAAGGGTTGAATCGCCAAATCCGCCGAATGTGCACGGCACTTGGCTATAATGTCGTCAGCTTACGGAGAATGCGCATTATGAACTTGACGCTTGGCAACCTACCCGTCGGTCAGTGGCGGGATTTAACAGATGCGGAGCGAAATGGACTGTTCAAGGAACTGAACTATACTCCCAAACGATGAATAAACCTCTATCCCGGCGGTCGTAACGCCGTGGATAGAGGTTTTATATTACATCCTGACAGTATTGATGTGCGCTTCAGGCGGACGCGTTCCGAGGGGTTCAATTTTCGCTCCGGAATTGCCGCCTTACGCTCCAATCATAGGGCGAGACATATCACTTATCTTACTATTAACAAGTCTTTATACCCTTTTAAACATTCACCATTTCCAGGAATTGGCGGGTTCTTTCGTTTTTGGAGTGATTGAAGAATGTGTCGGGATCTGCATCTTCGATGATGACGCCTTCGTTTAGCATGATGACCCGGTCTGCAACTTCTTTGGCGAACTTCATCTCATGGGTAACGACTACCATCGTCATCCCTTCGTCCGCCAAATCTTTCATAACTTGCAGCACCTCCCCGACCAGCTCAGGGTCAAGCGCGGACGTCGGCTCGTCGAACAACAAGGCTTTCGGTTCCATCGCAAGGGCTCGAGCAATCGCCACGCGCTGTTTTTGGCCCCCCGATAACTTATTTGGATAGACATCTGCCTTATCAGACAGACCCACCTTTTCAAGAATTTCAAGAGCTCTTGTTTTGGCGGTGGTTTTGGCTACCTTTTTGACCATGATCGGTGCTTCCATGACATTTTCAAGCACCGTCTTATGAGGAAATAAGTTGAAATGCTGAAATACCATTCCGACTTCAGCCCGCACTTTTGCAAGATCATCCTTCTTTTGATTCACCCTTTTTCCGTCGATCGTTATGACGCCTTCATTAGTTAGTTCCAAGAAGTTGAGGCATCGGAGGAAGGTACTCTTCCCCGAACCACTGACACCGACGAGAACGACCACTTCGCCTGGACGAACTTCCATATCGATCCCTTTCAGCACTTCAAGTTTTCCAAATGACTTATGAACGTTTTCCGCTTTAATCATCGTATCTGCCCCCATTATTTATCCACATCCAATTTGTTCTCATACCACTTCAGTAATGCAGTGAAAATCAGGACAAGAATAAGATAGTAAAGCCCGACTACGAGAAACGTTTCAAATTGTTTGAAGTTGGATGCAGCAACCCGGTTGGCAACACCGAACAGTTCAGATACACCGATTACATAGACTAACGAGGAGTCTTTCAACGTAATGATGAACTGGTTGCCTAGTGGCGGAATGGCGCGTCGCAATGCTTGAGGGAACACAATGCGTCTCATTGTCTGAGACCTGTTCATCCCTAATGCAAGGCTCGCTTCCCGCTGCCCCCGATCGATCCCTTGAATCGATCCGCGGAAGATTTCAGCAATATAAGCTCCATTATGGACACCTAGAGCAATTGCACCCGCCCAGAAGTTTTCCAGTATGATGATCGATGTGATCCCGAAGTAGAGGAACATGATCTGTACAATCAATGGGGTTCCGCGAATCAGAGTAATATATAAATTTGCGATTGTCTGTAATATTTTGGAGTTGGAAATCTTCATGAGTGCAAAGATGATTCCAAGAATAGTACCTATCACTACTGCGATCGCTGTAATTTCAATGGTTAATAGACCTGCTTCTAAAAAACCTTTGTAGGTTTCCATAAATACGTTCTTAAAGGTTACAAATAACTCAGGCACCGGCACACCAACTTTCCGTTAAATAGGTGGGGAGTTCACTCATTCTAATAACTCGACACCTTCCAAATCAATGTCAAGAAGGTCGCGACCGAACCACTTCTCTGAAATTTCTTTGTACGTTCCATCATCGATCAATTCCTGAAGTGCCTTATCCAGTGCTTTTGTCAATTCCGGATTCTCCTTATTCACCGCAATCGATGGTTGTTCCACCCACATCGGCTTTCCAACTTCTTTCACTTCAAATCCATTATCGATTGCTTCAAACCCTACGATATCTGCCGTGATCACCGCATCGAGACGACCTTCCACAGTCAAATCCTTGAGCGCTACTACATCACTGCTGTAATACTGGATGTTATCGGATAGTTCTTTTGCAGGTGCTTCGTACGTGGATTGTGCAACGACACCTATTTTTTTGCCGTCAAGATCATCTGGACCTTTGACCTCGTCATTATCTTTAGCAACAAAGATCATTCCTCCAGAGTAGTAATAAGGCTCCGTGAAATCTGCCTGTTCTGCACGTTCCTTTGTATAAGCCATCGAACCGATGATGGCATCAAACTTTTTACCGACTAACCCTTGTAAGATTGTTTCAAATGGATTGGTTACAGGATTCGGTTCAAGGTCCATCTTTTCAGCTAGTGCATTTCCAATTTCAATATCGAAACCAGTCAGCTTTCCGTCTTCTTCAAAACTGAATGGCTTGTATACACCACTTGCAGCAAATGTGAATTTCCCTTTCTTCACCAAGTCATAGCCGGCTTCCCCAGATTCACCAGCACTACCAGATGACTTGTCATTGTCCTCTTTACCGCATGCAGCAAGTAACAATAGCGATGCAGCAAGCATCATTACTATCATCTTCAATTTTCCCATTCTATGAAACTCCCCTTTTGTATTAGCCAATCGGCTATTTTTTGTACTCCCTATTGCACTTTCCCTAGTAGAATTCATTTAAACATGAAAATTGAAAAAACCGTAATAAAACTGTAATATCAGTTTTCTTTTTTCAGATCATCTCCCTTTTCAATATTAGTTGTTCTATTAAAACACAAGCAAACAGGAAAGTGAATTATTATTTTATTTAACGCATAATTATTCAAATAGTATTGAATTACTTACTCTTTGTTTCCAATTCCTCCAGATAGGGCATAAGGGTAATAAGTTTGAACAATAGTCGAGGTGATGACATGGGTTTGTTTCAGAAAGAAGATAAGAAAGAGACGTTGGATAAGGTACAGTTGGAGAGAGCAATCATTCGAGTTCTCAATGAAGGAAAGAAAGAGAAGTTTCAGGAAATCATCCATGCACTAGAAAAATACGAGATTGCCTCCCAATACAAGGAACTTCCTAGAAAACGGAGATCACTCTTTCTAGAATGGCTTACCATTCAAGAACTGACCGATTTGCTGCGCTATCTCAGTAAGGACGAGCAGCTTTCTGTACTAGAAAGGATCGGGCCAGATCGTTCTGCTGAAATATTGCACAAGATGCAAAATAACGATTTGGCTTTTTTGTTGACGGGGCTTTCCAAGAGCAAAATCGATGACTTGATTGCTAAAATGCGGCGTGAAGAATTGGAGTCCATTTTGCATATCATGGATTACCCTCCGAAAACGGCCGGTCGGGTCATGACGAACCGATACATACCCATCTCTCCGCAAGTCTCAGTCATCGAGGCGGAGCAGAAACTTAAAGCATTCGAAAACCTTGCTCACTTCATCAACTACTTATATGTAGTGGATGAAGAGAAGCGACTGATCGGGGTTGTGACTTTCCGGGATTTACTGCTTGCAGATGATCATCAGCTTGTCTCTGATATTATGAGGACGGAACCGATCCAAGTCGACGTCCTTACGAAGCAAGAAGACGTTGCCAAACTGATTGGAAGATACGATTTCGAAGCGGTCCCTGTCACCACAGGTGACAATATTTTAGTCGGAACCATTTCCGGTGATCAAGTGCTCGACATCGTCGTACGTGAAGCAGACGAAGACATCGAGATGCTGCTGGCTTCAGGTAAATCCATAGACTTCCGGACGAAACCCTTTGTAGCGGCTCGTCGCAGATTGCCGTGGCTGATTTTACTTTTGTTTATAGGTTTGGTATCCGGCAGCATCATTTCAAAGTTTGAAGAGACATTGAACGCAGTGGTCGCACTCGCCTTTTTCATGCCTATGATTGCAGGGATGACAGGGAATACGGGTACGCAGTCGTTAGCGGTTGTCGTACGCGGACTGGCATCTGAAGAAATGACTTGGAAAAAAACACTTAAGTTAGTGGCGCGGGAAATGGTCGTTGGAGTTACTATCGGTATAACATGCGGCTCTCTTATCGCCATCATTGCGTACTTCTGGCAAGGAAGTATGGTACTTGGCTTTGTTGTCGGGATCTCCCTGCTAGCAACACTCATTATAGGGACTATCGCTGGCACAGTTATCCCTCTGCTTCTCAACAAATTCAACGTTGATCCAGCCGTTGCTTCGGGACCTCTTATTACTACATTGAACGATATACTTTCATTGCTGATCTACTTCGGCATCGCAACGATGTTTTTAGAACAATTGAGTTAACGGAAAAACCCCGCTCATCCCTATACTTATGGGATGCGTGGGGTTTTCGTCATACTAGGAGCCTTAGTATGCAATTCCGACACGAGCATGCAGGTGATTACATGCAATCAGCTCATGTGCTGCAAAGTGTGCGGTATCTCCGGTGGAAATTTGTTTGCCTTCCAGGGGTAACCGGTTATCTTCCGTCCGGTAAATCCCTGTGGGTTCACCATCCGGCAAATAGGTAGGGCATATAATTGTCCAGTCCAAGTTGGAAGCGGACAGTGCACGATAGGCTGCATCGTGTTCTTCTGCAGCTGCGGTCAATTTACGATTGGAATCTCCCGCTTCATAACGAAGTTGCTCGGGGTCAATCCGGCTCTGCAAAATTCCAGCAGTACCTATTGTAAGAATCCGCTTGATCTTTTCATCCTTCATTGCCTGGATCATATGAGGGATTGCCTCACTCAAAGTCGTTGTTTTATCTGTTCCGAGAGCACTCACCACTGCCTCACTTCCGAGGATTGTCGTGGCGATTGCAGCTAACTCTTTGGCGTCCCCCTGAATGACGGTCAAGTTAGGGTGGACAGGCAACTTTTCAGGGTTTCTGGCTAACGCTGTAACGTGATGTCCATCATCTAGAAATTTCGTTAACAGAAGCGAACCGACACGGCCTGTCCCTCCGAATAGTGAAATCCTCATGATTGCGTCACTTCTTCCTTCGACTCCCGCATTGTCCCAGTTTCTGATAAGCGGATGTGCCAGCTCAATGCTTTCTCAAGAATGTGAGGGGTATGTCCACCGCGAAGTGCTGCTTCTTCATAGTACGCCCATAGTTGCTGACGATACGAAGGGTGTGCACACCGGTTAATAATCAGTTCTACACGTTCTTTTGGTGCAAGTCCGCGTAAATCTGCATAACCTTGTTCGGTGACTAGGATATCCACGTCGTGCTCCGTATGATCGACATGCGAAACAAATGGTACACAGCTTGAAATCGCGCCCTTTTTTGCAAGAGACTTCGTCACAAAAATCGCCAAGCGAGCATTACGGGCGAAATCCCCTGACCCGCCAATCCCATTCATCATTTTAGTTCCAGTCACATGTGTCGAGTTGACGTTTCCGTAAATATCGAATTCAAGAGCTGTGTTAATGGAAATCGTACCGAGTCGGCGAATAATTTCTGGGTGGTTCGAAATTTCTTGTGGGCGCATAACAATTTTCTCTTTATAGAAAGGAAGGTTATTCCTTAGAATATCCATACGTTCTTCAGTTACAGTAATCGACGTACACGAAGCCGATTTCACTTTCCCGGCGTCAATAAGTTCGAACACTGAGTCTTGAAGCACCTCTGAGTAGACTTCCAAATTTTCAAATTCGGAATCCAACAATCCATGGAGGACTGCATTCGCTTGTGAACCGATCCCCGATTGCAAAGGAGCTAACTCTTTCGTTAACCGGCCTGCAGCGATTTCAGATCTTAAGAATTCAAGTAAATGTCCTGCCATTACTTCCGTTTCTTCATCCGGCTGGTCGATTGTCGAGAACGAATCGTATTCTTCCGTTAACACAATCCCGATGATCTTGTCAGGGTCGACAGGAATTCCATACGTTCCAATGCGTTCATCCGGATGCATCAAAGGAATCGGCTCACGATCCCCTAATACCCCCGGATCGTAAATATCGTGCACGCCTTCCCATTCTTCAGAGTGCGCAACATTAATCTCCACAATAATGGACTTCGCATGTTCTGCAAAAATCAACGAGTTCCCAATGGAAGTAGTAGGGATAATCGATCCGTCCTCCGCAATCGCAACCGCTTCCAAAACAGCGATATCCACTTGTGGCAAAACGCCTCCGCGTATCAGTTCAGACGTATTCGATAAATGATGATCGACGAATAGCAATTCCCCGTTATTAATGCCCTTCCGCATTGTTGCGTCGGCCTGAAACGGGAGCCGCTTATTTACAATTCCAGCTTCCGTAAAGAGTTTGTCAATATCATGACCTAGAGAAGCCCCTGTAAATACATTCACTTTGAAAGAATCTTTTTGAGATCGTTTCACAAGTGCTTCTGGAATGGCCTTCGCATCGCCTGCACGTGTAAAACCACTTAACCCAAGTGTCATTCCGTCCTGGATCCAAGATGCCGCCTCTTCTGCAGTAACCACTTTCTGTTTCAAAGATTCCCGTCTAATTCTGTCTAACTGTCCGTTCATATCCGACAGCTCCTTAATGTAATAGTAATAAAATACTTTCTGATCTTTCTGTGTAAATAGGTTTATGTAGACCGATATAATCTTTGTATGACTGTTCTTCTTCCTAATGATACCTTCGCCACCAATTCCCTGCAACCTGTCTGAAGTTGTGTCTAAAAACCGAGAACTATCCGTATATTACAATATTGAATATGTTCACATTCCAAAAATACTAGAAGGTCTAAAGATACAGTGTTATAATCGAACCATGATTACTAGGCATTTTTGCTCACTCACATCTTTGGAATTTTCATAAACGCTCAAACCATTACCCGTCCTATGTGAAATTCACCTAGTACAAGAAAGGATTCTGTGACTATGGTGTTAACAGAAGCTCAAAACATCCCATCACTGACACGACTTCTAGATGAAAAGTTCTGTGTGTCCATAACAGATACGAACGGTATAATTACTTACGTCAATAAGCATTTCTGCGAACTGACTCAATATAGTACTGAGGAGCTAATTGGTAATACGTATCAAATCCTATCCCCCGGTCATGATCCTCAGATGGTATACGATGAGATGAATCGTTCAGACGATGAAGAGCTCATTAAGCAGCTGATCGTAAAGGGGTTTACGAAAGACTCAACTCCTTATTGGGTCCAAGCTACAGTTGTACCCGTTGTCAATGAAGACCAAGTGACAACCCACTATATTTCCATTGACTCGGACATTACGGAAGAACGCCTGACCTCACAAAAATATGATGCTACGTTAAAAGAGCTGAATAATCTAGAATCCGCATTGGACCATTCCTCTGTAATTGCGGCCACAGATGCAGCAGGTGTCATTAAGTACGTGAATTCCAAGTTCTGCGAGCTATCCAAGTACTCTAAAGAAGAACTATTAGGCAAAACACATCGGCTGATTAATTCCGGACATCATCCGGAGGCATTCTTCAAGAACATGTGGAGTACCATTAGAAGTGGCGAAGTGTGGCGGGGAGAAGTGAAAAACCGTGCCAAAGATGGCTCTTTTTATTGGATGAACACCACGATTGTCCCTTTTTCAGATGATAGTGGAACGCCTTATGAATACATCTCAATCCGCACGGACATCACTGCCAGAATCGAAGCGGAACAAGCATTGGAAGCCGCATTAAAGAACGACTTCCGAACAACCGTGAAGAACTTGCAAAATGCCATCTTCAAATATGTTGCAGATGATAACGGACGGATTTTAATCACCTTATTGGAAGGACAAATTTGTGAAAAATTAGGGCTGTCGAGTACTCTATTAAATACTAGGGGGGAATCCAACCCCTTCAGCCAGACGGAGCTCCAACAACTGCGTCCCTATGCCTATGCAGCTCTCAATGGTGAGCCTTGCCAATTCGAGCTCGACTACTTGGACCATTCTTTTATCATTTACTTGTCTCCAATATGTGAAGATGGAACCGTAATCGAAGTCGTCGGTACATGTGTCGAAATTACAGACCGGAAAAAGGCTGAGAAGCTGGTGGAACATATGGCTTTTTATGATGCGCTAACAGGACTTCCGAATCGGAGATTGTTTAAATCGGAAGTTAACGAAACCATCACGCAGGCTGAAAACGGCTTTTCGATTCTATATTTAGATTTGGATCGCTTCAAGAACATTAACGACTCTCTCGGTCACTTCATTGGTGACGAAGTATTGAAAGCCGTAGCAAATCGGCTCTCCCTTTGTCTTGGACCGAACGATTTAGCATGTCGTCTTGCTGGCGATGAATTTGTCCTAATGATCAGAGAGACTGATCCAGCAAAAGTCAAAGAAATCTCGCTGCGTATCATCGAAGAAATCTCGAATGCCTATACATTTTCATCGATTGAAGTGTACATCACTCCGAGTATCGGCATTAGCCGTTTTCCAATGGACGGTGAAGATTATGACACGCTTATGCGGCATGCCGATACAGCGCTATTCCTTGCGAAAGACCAAGGAAAAAGTACCTACTGCTTATTTACGCAAGAAATGAACAATGACATGATTGAAAAGACATTGCTTGAAATGGATTTACGGCAAGCTATCAGTCGTAACGAGATGGAACTTCACTACCAGCCTCAATATGATATGAAGACAGGCCGTATGACAGGTGTAGAAGCGTTGGCACGGTGGAATCACTCCAAAAAAGGACTGATCTCACCTGGTCAATTCATACCCATTGCAGAAGAGAGTGGAATCATTCTTCCAATCGGATTATGGATACTGGAAACGGCCTGTAAACAAGCAAAACAATGGCAAGAACAGGGATTTCCGAACATACGAATGAGCGTAAACGTTTCGATTCGTCAGTTCAAACAGCCTGCCTTCATCAACAATGTACTCAAAGTTCTACAGAAGACTGGATTAGACCCTTGTTATTTAAATATTGAAATCACCGAGAGCATGACGACGGACGTCGATTATTCACAAAAGATTTTGCAGCAACTGCATAACGAGGGGATCCACGTCAGTATCGACGATTTTGGTACAGGGTATTCTTCCCTGAGTTACTTAAGTAAATTTCCGATCACCCATTTAAAAATCGATCAAGTCTTTTTACAAGACCTTAGCAGCAGCAATACTGCGATTATTAAAACCATTATCGATCTTGCTAAGAATCTAAGCATCGACGTCATTGCAGAAGGCGTTGAAACAGATGAACAGGCATTATTTTTAAGCACGCTTCGCTGTGATGAAGTTCAAGGATTCCTATATTCCCGTCCTTTACCGAAGCATGAAATTGAAAAGCTGCTACAAACTGTTCCTGTATAACAAGCCAGCCCACCTAGTGATGGTGGGCTGGCTTTTCATGATTCATATCGATAGATCAAAATACGTTCATCCTCATTGTCAATCGATAAAGCAGGGATCGGCAATTCTTCTATCCGTTCAAAAGGAGTCTGTTCTTCCAAAAAGTAGACATATGCCGTTGTGGGATAATAGAGGATGACGTCTACCTGTCGCTTATGAAGTTCAACAGATTCTAACACATTGTGAATGACTGTCTGGAAAACCTCCACTGAAAACGGGTTGAAAAAGTAGAAAACATTCTGTCTAGCTTGAATCTCATACATTTCTGCAGTAGTTTGTTCAAATTCAATAGAACCTCGAAAACGTTTCTGTGTAGCTCGAAATTCAGCGAGATTGAAAAACGCCTCTTGCAGCAATCGTCCGTTCAAGTCGACGCCTGTGACTATACATCCAAAACGATACGCGCTATAGATTGGAACTCTCCCTTTGCCGCATCCGAAATCCACAAGATGATCCGTTGAACGCAGCGGATAGATTTCAAACAAGGCATCCAAGACACTGTATGGTGTTGCTTCATAGCGGTTATAGTGCGCTGAGCTCTGTAAAATTTCAATGGTTCCTTCCGTACGGATACGTAGGATTTTGTCCATTTCTTGGTCCGTCATTTCTCACCCTCCGTTACGGTCACTTAAAAATGGATTTGTTCGACTTGGTTTTCAGAATCTCACCCATCCACCCCTTCTTTTTCAAATAAAAGTAAAGTCCCAATGTAGTAGACAGAATGACAGTGAGTGCAAAGGCATAACCATGTGCCCACTCGAATTCAGGAATGGATTTGAAATTCATTCCCCAAATCGCCCCGAATACAGCAGCAGGGGTAAAGATCGTTGTAATGACCGTGAGTGTTTTCATAATTTCATTTCCCCGCTGATTAGATACGAGGCTCTCCATGTCGGTCAATGCTTCCACTTCTTGACTGTACTCTCTAATAAGTATCCTGATCCGTTTTATTCTTGTACACAACCTCTTGTATTCAAGTGCGCCAAGTTGTTCACCATCGAACGTCTCTTCTAGCGTCATTTGAGTCTCGACTAACGGGATGACGAGATTATTCCAAATAATCAACTCATGTCTGCTTTGAGCAATGCGTTCTAGTAACTCCATATTATTATTATCTTTTATGTCCCAAATCATCTCTCTTAGTCGATATTCAAAATGATCAATCTGCTCAAGAAATTTGTGCAACACTGCATTAAGAAGCACAACAAACGCTTGAAGGGCATTTTCAGAGTCGTTCAGCTTTTGTTCCATTTCTGCACGCGCTTCTTCCGGGAACAACTTCTGATCCAGATCTGACGTCAACAGTGTATCTTTCGTAAGGAAAAAAGAAAATGTTCGATTGTCATTTTTACTTTGCATGCTTTGTTCGTATGTGAGTCTTCCCCAAAGCGCCTCTTCATCTGGAACAGCGGTTGAGTTACCGATAACGTCCTGTTTGTTTTTTTCAAGGGTATCCAGCCACTTACTGCTCATATGCGATTGTTTGGAGAGTTCGGTTTTCAAATCGGTCTGCTGTTCGACCTCAATCCATTCCCAGTTATCTTGCTTATACGAAAAGTACACACCGAGCCCTCTCTTTCCGACGGTTCTTTTACTCTAGTTTACCTGTTCTTCCTAGTGAAGCAAACTTGGGAAGAGATGATTTACTTCCAAGAAAAACGGGAAGAAATAAATAACCTGCAACAACTTAGTCGCTAGCAAGACTTTTTTGTGCCTGTACTATACAATAGAAGGTGAACAACGCGACTGAAAATACCTTGCTCTATGCTTTCTGTTTCACTTATAATGATATATACAAAACATTTCGAAATGATTGAAAACAACTGGAGGGATTATGGATGCGCGTACGTGACTTACTTGTTTCAAGAAATTATGTAACTACAGTAAATGACAAAGATACTGTAACTGAAGCACTCGATAAAATCAGGAAAAGCGGCTTTCGTTCCGTTCCTGTCGTGGATGCGAACGACCACTACAAGGGCATGATCTACAAGATCCACCTTATTGAATATTTGTATGAACAGAATGGTGATGCAGATGCTACGTTGGATACGATTGTAAAACACAAAGATGACTGCATAGAGGAAACTTCATCGTTCTTGGATGCATTATTGAAAATCAAAGCACTTCCTTTCATATCTGTTACCGATCACGGTAAACTCGTCGGTATTCTGACGCATAACAAAATTGAAGGAGTATTCCAAGATGCGTTTGGTGTGAATACAGGCGGGTTGAATCTGACCATCTCTTCGACTGAAGCTCGTGGAATGATTGAAAAATTGGCTCGTACACTTCGTGGGGAAAACATTGAAGGGATGCTAACTCTTGATAACGGTTCTGTTCTTGTGAGACGTGTCGTCCTGACGCTCGAGGGTGAAAAAACGGAAGATGAAATTGAAACACTTACAGCGAAACTTGAAAAAGCCGGTTTCCGCATTCTTCAAATGGAACGTCTTGAAAAGCAGCTATAATAGAGAAATGGTCATCTCGCTTTTGTTGCGAGATGGCCTTTTTTTCGTCATTGGCTGAGCCGCTTGATACGTATTCTATTATATCCGGGGGTGTTGCTGTCACTAAACCGAATTCTCTTCTGTATCACAGTTTAATAGCGACCTTAGTGGGGTATAGGTATTAGTTGAATGGAGGTGTTGGTATGATGAGGCTTTCCATCCGCAGAACGTATAGATTTCAAGAAATAGTGAATACTTTTCTGAAAAACGGATTTAGCCATGTGCTGTTTCGCCTAGGCATTACAGAGCGAAGAGCCGCGGCAAAGATGAAGAGCGAGCCTCTGGATATGAATCTTCAGCATATCGGACAAAAATTGAATCGTACTTTGCAGGAGCTCGGTCCTACTTTCATTAAATTAGGCCAAATTGCAAGTACGCGACGTGATCTAGTACCGATAGAAATTATAAGGGAACTTGAAAAACTTCAAGATCATGCCGAGCCGTTTTCATTTGAAGAAGTCCAGCAAATCATTGAAAAAGAGCTTGGGAAACCACTGAACGACCTATTTGAATCGTTCAACGACAAACCACTTGCAACTGCATCGATCGGCCAAGTCCATGCTGCCTTCTTATATAGTGGTGAAAAAGTTGCCGTAAAAGTTCAACGTCCGGACATCCGCCAAACTGTAGATACCGATTTAGCCATACTAAAAGAGATTGCCACAATCATTGAAAACAATACCGATTGGGGTAAACTGTATGGCATACGAGCTATTATTGATGAGTTCGCAGATTCCCTGCTTTGTGAGCTCGATTACGAAACTGAAGGGAGAAATGCTGAACGCATCTCGCGACAAGCAAAAAGAGATTCTTCTGTGTACATCCCCGAAATACATTGGGCCTTTTCATCTAAAAAAGTATTGACGATGGAGATGATCGAGGGGATCAAATCCAATCATATCGATGCGCTCGATGAACAAGGATATGATCGGAAATTACTTGCAAGGAAACTAGTGCATGAGATGTTCAGCCAAGTGCTAGACCATGGATTCTTCCATGGAGACCCCCATCCCGGAAATATATACATATTGCCTGGAAATGTGATTTCATTTATCGACTTCGGGATGATTGGAGTTATGGATGATCATATGAAACTGCAGTTTGCAAAGCTGATTATGGAATTGGAGCGCGGAAGTACAAAAGGCATCATCAAAGTATTGGATGCAATGGGGATCTTGCATGACGAGACGGATATAAAGAGTCTGCAAAAAGACCTAAGTATGCTTAAAACAAAATATTATGATATCCCTTTACAAAATATGAGCTTGGGTGACATTTTCATGGAGTTGTTCGGGGTTGCCTATCGCCATAGAATAAAAATCCCTAGTGAAATCACAGTTTTAGGGAAAACGATTTTAACACTTGAGGGATTGATTTCAAAGTTAGATCCTACTATGAGCATCATGGATGGCGTTGAGCCGTTCGGTAAGAAGCTCATGAGAGAGTATTACAGTCCCACTTCCATACTGAAATCGGCTTGGGAGAGTGTGAGCGAAAACGCAGAAATTCTTGCAAATATTCCGCGAGATTTCAAAGATATTAGTACGGCTGCAAAAAAGGGCAAATTGAAACTGGACATTAATTTACGGCAGACCAGTTTTATACTCCGCCGCATGGATATCATTAGTAATCGATTGGCTTTCAGCGTCATTCTTCTGGCATTCAGTATTCTGATGACAGGACTGATTATCGGTTCTGCAATTGCCGGAGAAAACAACATGTTACTGAACCTGCCTGTTATTGAGGTAGGTGCAATTGTCGCCTTTTTAATGTTTTTATTTCTTCTGTTCTCCATTTTTAGATCCGGAAGAATGTAGCGACTAGTCTGGTCTTTATAGACTTGGTCGCTTTTTCATACACTTTAGCAAGTAACCTAATTTACTAGATAAAAGGAGTCGGTTTTGCAATTGAGGTCCATTACGTCTAGTGTTATGAGTGGAACAATTTTAAAAAACAACAGAAAAATGAAAAAGGAGGAAGCTAATTGATAACATTTGAAAACGTCTCTAAAAAATATCCCGATGGATTTGAAGCGCTCAAAAATTTGAGCTTTGATATCCAACAAGGTGAATTATTCGTACTGATCGGTCCAAGTGGTAGTGGAAAAACAACTACTATGAAAATGATTAATCGGTTAATCGAGCCTACCGGTGGAGAGATTAAAATTGACGGAAAAAGTGTCTCATCTGTCAATCCTGTAGAACTCCGCAGAAGCATCGGTTATGTAATTCAACATATCGGTTTGCTGCCTCATATGACCATCCGCGAAAATGTCGGCCTCGTCCCCCAACTCAAAAAAATGGAGGAAAAAGACTACCACCATAAAGTGGATGAGCTGATGATGATGGTCGGATTGGACCCAGTCACGTATGCAGATAGATATCCTCAAGAGCTGAGCGGAGGGCAGCAGCAGCGGATCGGGGTAATTCGTGCAATGGCCGCAGAACCGCAAATCATTTTAATGGATGAGCCATTCAGTGCGCTTGACCCGATAAGCCGTGAACAGCTGCAAGATGAATTGGTCAAACTCCAGCGAGATGTGAAAAAGACGATTGTGTTCGTGACACATGATATGGATGAAGCGCTTAAAATTGCGGATCGTGTGTGTATTATGAAGGATGGAGAAATTGTACAAATCGATTCTCCCGAAGCGATTTTACGTCGTCCAGCAAATGAATTTGTACGGAATTTCATCGGAGAAGATCGCTTAAACGAAGCAATCGTACTTCCCTCACTCGAATCTCTTCTTATTAAACCCATCTCTACTCTTTATAAAAGAGGTCTGGCAGAATCATTGAAAACGATGCAGAAAAAACGTGTCGACACCTTGATTGTCGTTGATGAAAAAGACCGTTATCTTGGTGTGGCATCTATTTGGGATGTGCAGAAGCATTTCAACGACGAAACCCTTACACTAAATGACATTAAAAGAACAGATCATCAGAAATTCTATATTGATGAACCTGTCGGAGAAATTTTCACGAAGTTAAATGAATCAAGTTACTGGTTTATCCCTGTAGTCGATCGCGATGAAAAGCTACTGGGTCTCGTCAGCCGATCGAGTCTCGTTGAGTACATCGTCGATGAAATGCTTTAATCTGAAAAAACATGTTGACAGGAGGTCCTTACCATTAACGAAATATGGAATGATACAGTAGATGTCTTTACAAATCGATGGCCCACTATCTGGAGCCTATTTCTTGAACATGCGACGCTTTCTTTAATTTCCATCGGAATCGCAATCCTCATTTCAGTTCCCCTAGGTATCATTTTGACACGCAACACAAAAGTAGCTGAACCGATCATAGGGGTCGCTTCTGTGCTACAAACCATACCTAGCCTGGCCTTGCTAGTGTTCCTTGTCCCCTTTATGGGAACGGGCAAAGCACCCGCCATTATTGCGCTCACCATTTACGGCTTGCTGCCAATTTTGCGCAATACATATATCGGTATTCGCGGTGTTGACCGCGCAACTGTAGAAGCAGGGATCGGTATGGGGATGACGAGCCGCCAAGTGCTTACGATGGTGGAATTACCGCTTTCGTTAGGGGTCATCATGGCAGGTGTACGAACAGCAACGGTTTTAATTGTCGGTGTGGCTACCATTGCCGGACTGATAGGAGCTGGCGGACTTGGGGATCTCATTTTCCGAGGTCTTCAGACATACAATTCAGGACTCATCCTTGCAGGTGCAATCCCTTCTGCTTTGCTAGCTATCGTGCTCGACTTCATCTTGAAAAAGGTAGAAGGTATGGCGCAACCGGGTAAACTTTCCCGCAAAACGAAAAAGAATATAACACGCGGCGCGATTGCTGTCGTAGCAGCCATTGTTCTAGTGTTTGCAGTTACCTCATTCACAGGAAGTACAAAAGATACAATTACGATTACCGGTAAGAACTTCACCGAACAAGAAATCATGGTCTATGTGCTCGGTCACCTGATTGAAGAGAAAACAGACTTGGATGTAAAATACGAATCATTCCTCGGCGGTTCCACTCTCGCTTTTGAAGGACTTCAGCAAGGCAGTTATGACGTCTATGTAGAGTACACAGGAACTGGTTTGATGAACTACTTGAAGGAAGATGCTATTAACGATCCTGACGAAGCGTATGATTACGTAAAAAAAGTATTCAAAGAAAAATATGATCTCGTCTGGCTCGATCCGATCGGCTTTAACAATACGTATACACTCACAGTGCGGCAAGAAGATGCAGAAAAATACGGTCTTGAAAAAATGTCCGACTTGGAAAAGACTGCTGATTCCATGGTACTTGGCACAGAACCGGAGTTCCAAGAACGAAAAGATGGATATCCAGGCTTCCAAGAACTTTACGGATTTTCGTTTAAGGAAGCAAAAACAATGGATACAGGGATTATGTATAGCGCTATTAAAAACGGAGATGTCGATGTGATCGATGCATTCGGTACCGATGGACGTATACCAGCTTTCAACTTAAAAGTATTGGAAGATGACAAAAAACTGTTCCCTCCTTATTACGCAGCTCCACTCATCCGTCAAGATGTGCTGGATGAGCATCCCGAATTGGAAGAAGTTCTGAATATGCTAGCTGGCCGAATCGACGATGAACGCATGCAAGAGCTGAATGCTCGAGTTGATATTGACAAAGAGGAATATGAAACGGTTGCCGTCGACTTCTTAAAAGAAGAAGGATTGATCGAGTAACGCTCAAAAAACCACGTAGAAGGGAAATTCCTTTCTACGTGGTTTTTTTGGAAAAGTGATCGATCAGACGATGAAATATGCAATGACTGAAAGCAAAATCGATGTGACGGTCATCGCAGCAAGCGGACGAAGTGCTCGAGCGCGCAAATCGCGCAGGCTTACGTTCAATCCCAATCCAACCATAGCTGCGGTTAAGAGCCACGTAGTCAAGACTGAGATGAAGTCATACACTCCATCGGAAACTGGAATGATCGGTCCGAACACATAACTTCCGAGTACACTTAAAATGATGAAACCAACTAAGAACCACGGAAACTCGATTTTCGAATCCGCTTCGTCGGCTCCTTTACTTTTACGTTTCATAATTGCGATGAAGATGAAGCAAAGCGGCACAAGCAGGAATACGCGCCCGAGTTTCGCAAGGAGTGCGATGGCAAGCCCATCTTCACCCGCAGGAGCCCCTGCTAGCGCAACGTGTGCAACTTCATGCAAACTGATGCCTGACCACATACCGTACTGAATCGCATCGATTGGCAAAAATGGCCGTAATATCGTATAGCCGATGGCAAACACTGTACCCATCAATGCGATGATGCCGACACCGATTGCGGTATCCTCGTCCTTTGCTTTCACGATCGGTGCAACTGCCGCAATCGCAGCTGCTCCACAAACTCCTGTACCCACTCCAAGCAAGAGCGAAATATTCTTATCCGCTTTAAACATTTTAGCAAGCCAGAGAGTCATGAAGATAGCGAATATGATGACACCTACATCACGTGCAAGCAATCCAAGTCCGTCGCTCAGTACGGTATCGATATTCAGTTTAAGTCCGTATAAAATGATGGCTGTACGCAATAATCGTTTAGACGAAAATGCGATTCCCGGTCGGATCGCTTCCGGATATCCGAAAAACTGACGGAAAACTACAGCAATGATAATGGCAGAAGCGAGTTGTCCAATATGGTCAAAACCTGGTAACTTGGCAAGCAAGTAGCCTAAAAATGCGATGAAAAATGTAAATGCAACCCCGCCGATCCAAGCACTCGATTTTGATAGCTTTTTGGGTGATGGGGATAATGATGAAGAATTCATGCGTAACACCTCCTGGGGTTAAGTATACGCCCACAATTTCCATAAGGAAAATAACAATATATAATAGCTATCATAAGTAATTCCATATATGAGAAAGGGGTGCGCACATGGACCAAAGTTTAAATGTTTTTGTCACGGTAGCTGAAAAGAAGAATTTTTCACGGGCAGCCGAGGACCTCCACATGACACAGCCTGCGGTGAGTCAGTATATCCGCTCCTTGGAAGAGACGATGGATGTGCGATTGCTTGAAAGGACGAATAAATATGTCCGACTGACGAAGGCGGGTGAGATTGTTTATCATCATGCAAAAGAGATTGTAGGTTTATACGGTCGCATGCACCACCTGGTCAATGACTTATCGCATGAGGCGAGCGGAAAACTTTCAATAGGGGCCAGTTACACATTTGGTGAATATGTGCTACCTCATATGTTGGCTCGTTTGTTAGTCGATTATCCTCGTATTCAACCTGAGGTGACAATTGGCAATACGGCAGAGATTGCAGACCTTATCATAAGCCGACAACTTGATGTAGGGATAGTTGAAGGGCGTTTCAAAGAAAATCAGACGCTGGCAACACAAGCATTTGCAGAAGACCGGATGATCCTTGTCGCTTCGTCAGACCATCCGCTTGCTTTAAAAACAGAGATGATCGAATGGAGGGAATTGGAAGACCTCACTTGGATAATCCGTGAAGAAGGTTCGGGTACTCGAGAAGCTGTTGAAGCTGTGTTCGAACGTTTCTCGATTAATCCTGCCCGGACTATGCAGTTCAGCAGCACTCAACCTATCAAGGAAGCCGTGGAAGCAGGACTTGGAGTGAGCTTATTGTCAGAGTGGGCTGTACAAAAGGAAATCCGTTATGGCGATTTAGTGCAGCTCTCCGTAGAAGGCTTACCATTTGTTCGCCAATTCTCGATTGTGACCAGTTCTCCTTATCAGACGAAGGCATTGCAAGTCTTTCTGGAGCTGTTGCTCACTAATTATGAGCTGACTCTGTTTCGGGAAAAGTAATGGAATCGCCGGCTGATTTGGGTTGTCAGTCCGTACTATGAAGTTCAAGGATTAATTGGCAGTACTTCGCTTGTATATGGATTGAATAGTTCGCTCCAGGGGTGATTCGATGGATTGGATGATGTTTTCTTTGATGTCGAAGGTCGATTATGGAAATTTATGAGCGCTTTCTCTTTGTTATGATCACTTTCCGCGGTTTATGAGCGCTTTTCTGTCCGTTATGATCACTTTCCGCGGTTTATGAGCACTTTCTCTCTGTTATGATCACTTTCCTGAGTTTATGAGCGCTTTCTCTCCGTTATGATCACTTTCCTGGGTTTATGAGCTTTCAAATGCTAAGAGCACTATAACTTTTCACTTCAAGCAAAAAAGGGCTTTGCAAAAGCCCTCTCCACTTGCTTCATTTGATTAATTTCCCTGGGTTCATGACATTCTCCGGATCCAGCACTTGCTTGATCTTCAGCATGACATCATAGGCAGCACCGTGTTCATCGCGCTGGTATTTTTGTTTGCCTACGCCGACACCATGCTCGCCTGTGCATGTACCGCCACAGTCGAGCGCACGACGGACGATGGTTTCATTGTACGCATCGGCAATCTTGAGTTCTTCCGCATTTTCATGGTCAATCATTAGCAACACGTGGAAATTACCATCCCCTACGTGCCCTACGATTCCGCCTTCGAGTCCTGTTCTGTCGAGTTCCTCGCGAGCAAAGACGACGGCATCTGCTAATTTGGAAATCGGGACACAGACATCCGTCAGCATCATTTGTTTACCCGGGAAGCCATGTGTATAGGCATATGCGGCATTATGACGTGCTTCCCACAAGCGATTGCGACTTGCTGTTTCCGTTTCGAACAAGATTTCTTTGCAACCGAAGTCTGTGACAATTTCTTTCGTGAAGGCTACATCTTGGGCGAGACCTGCTTCGTTTCCATGAAACTCCAAAAAGAGGGTTGGCATTTCCGCATAATCTGTTTCACTATATGCATTCACTTGGCGAATGGATTCCGTGTCGACGAGTTCCACTCGGGCAATGGGAATGCCAGCTTGCAAAATTGCAGGCACCGCCTCAATGGCGTTCGTAATGGATGTAAATGTCGCACGTGCTGCTGTAGTCATTTCCGGAATTCCAAAAACACGGAGTGTCAGTTCCGTAAAACAGCCAAGAGTACCCTCTGAACCGACAAATAATCCATTCAAATGATACCCTGAGGAAGATTTAGCTGCTTTGTTCCCAGTGTGAATTACAGTTCCGTCCGCTAAGACCACTTCCAGATCCCTCACTTGATCACGCATGACGCCGTATTTCACGGATGTTGTCCCGCTCGCATTCGTTGCCGCCATGCCACCAAGTGTAGCATCTGCTCCTGGATCGACAGAGAAGAAGAGCCCATGTTTTTTCAACTCTTTGTTCAATACGGAACGCGTCACTCCAGGTTGCACAGTCACGAGCATGTCTGAAGGATTCACTTCGAGTATTTGATTCATCTCAGTGAAATCTATTGTAATCCCATGCTCATAAGGGATGACATGTCCTTCCAGGCTGGAACCGACGCCAAACGGAATTACAGGGATGTTCAGATTCCCCGCCGCTTTCACAATGCGGCTCACCTCTTCAGTGCATCTAGGGTACACCACGAGATCCGGCAAACTTGGCGTATGGTACGATTCATCTTTACTATGTAAGTCACGTACTGTATCATTCTTCGTCACTTGCTCCTGTTCTAAAAATCCGGTCAACTCGACAAACAGCTCGTCAACTGAAGAGTTCATCCAATCAAATCCTTTCTCACTAAATTTTTTAAGAAGTCATTCAATTATAACTCATTCCGAGGTCGTTTGTATTTCGAAAAATGGGGCACACTAGTAGTAATACACAATCTAGGGAGGAATACAGCATGAGAAAATCAACATCTATCGCAGGTAGCGTACTTGCGACAGCTCTACTTCTAGGCGCTTGCGGTAACAACGATACGACTCCAAAAAAGGATACGACAACTGAATCCGGAACCGGAACCGAAGAGTCCGCTAACAACAACACATCTTCCGGTACAGGGGATTCCACGGACACCAACAACTCTGCAGTCTCAGACAGCGACCAAGCCTACATGAAAGAACAAATGGATAAGCTGTCCTACGACGAATTCGAGTTGGAAGTCGATTATGGTAAAAACCAGGAATATGAAATTGAAATCGAACAAGACAACGGCAAGGTGGAAGCAACCGTTGATGATGACCTTTCAAACAGCAATTTGAACGGCCGGGAAGCGTTTGATGAAATTTATCCTAAGCTGGAAAAGTTGGAAATCACCGAAACTACAACAAAAGAACAAGCGATTCAACAAGCGTTGGACGCATTCGGTTTGAAAGATGATTATGTCAAATTTGATATTAAAGTCTCGATGCCTGATGGACAAAAAATCGAATATGAAGAAAAGAAATAAGTAAAAGCGGAACCGTCAATCGGTTCCGCTTTTCGTTTTTCAGCTATGTGCTTTCACAAATTCAACAATCTTTTCAGACGTTTCCATCTGTAAGATTTCCGGGATATACCCTTCCCATTCCGCTTTGGAAAGTTCTGCGAATTGCGCCCGTGCTTTCAGAATGCTCGATGGGCTCATAGAAAACTCATCCAGTCCCATGCCAAGTAAAACAGGAATGGACAGTGGATCCCCAGCTACTTCACCGCACATGCCTACCCACTTTCCTTCTTTGTGAGCGGCTTGAATCACGTTATGAATCAGGCGCAAAACAGACGGATGATTTGGCTGATACAAATACGAAACGGCTTCGTTCATGCGATCTGCTGCCATCGTGTATTGAATCAAATCATTCGTACCGATTGAGAAGAAGTCGACTTCCTTAGCAAACAAATCCGCAATAACTGCTGCTGCAGGGATTTCCAGCATCATCCCTACTTCATACGAATCACTGACTTGGATGTCTTCAGCCTGCAGCTTCTCCTGTTCCTCAAGTAACATGCCTTTTGCACGACGGAATTCTTCCAGCGTTGCAATCATCGGGAACATGATTTTCAAGTTGCCGTGAACACTTGCGCGTAATAATGCGCGCAACTGTGTACGGAACATCTCTTCATGTTCAAAGCAAAGACGGATGGCACGCTGTCCAAGGAACGGGTTCATCTCTTCAGGTGTGCTGAAATAGCTCAACTCTTTGTCGCCGCCAATATCAAGCGTCCGAACTACCGTTGGGCGTTCTCCCATGGAAGTCAGAACCGTTTTGTAAGCGTCGAACTGTTCCTCTTCCGTTGGGAAATCGCTTTTCCCCATGTAAAGGAACTCTGTACGGAACAAGCCGACACCTTCCGCTCCGTTTTTATCCGCTAACGGCAAGTCTTCGGTTGACGCAATGTTCGCACCTACTTCAACATGGTGGCCGTCACTCGTAACCGTCGATTCAGAAACGAAACGCTTCAACAGTTCCTTATCTTGCTCGAACGTCACTTTTTTCGCTTCATAAGCTTGTGTTTCTTCATCAGTCGGCTCGAGTAATACTGTTCCGTCTGTGCCGTCGACAATCAGAGAAGTCCCCTGCTCAATCGACTCCATCGCAGTTTTCGTTCCGACAACCGCCGGGATTTCCAGCATTCTTCCGAGGATCGCAGAGTGTGACGTGCGCCCTCCGATGTCTGTGACAAATCCTTTAACGAATTGTTTGTTCAATTGTGCCGTGGCAGAAGGGGTCAGATCGTCTGCAATAATGATCACTTCTTCATTAATTGTAGAAGGATCAGATACGTGGACGCCTAACAGCTTAGCTAGGAGACGCTTTGTTACGTCACGTACGTCTGCAGCACGTTCTCTCATATATTCGTTGTCCATCGCTTCGAACATAGCCGTGAAGGTATCGGCAGCCTGTTGCAAGGCATATTCTGCGTTGACACCTTTTTCGATGCTGCCTTTCACGCTGCTCTCAAGCTCTGGATCGTTCAATACGAGTAAATGCGCGCTAAAAATTGCTGCTTTGTCTTCCCCGAAGTTTTCGGCTGCTTTTGCCCGGATCGCTTCCAGTTCAACTGCCGCTTCCGCTTTAGCAGCTTCAAATCGGGCAATTTCCAGTTCCGGCTGTTCGATAGTGAGTTTTTCGACTGTGAGGTCTGGCGTTTCCAAACGGTACGCTTTGGCGATCGCTATGCCGTCGGATACACCGATGCCTGTTATCGTCTGCTTCACTCGCCAATGCTTTCTTTTTTCATAATGTCATCCACTTTTGCGATCGCCTCTGACTCGTCAGCGCCGTCTGCTGTGATTTCAACTTGCGCACCGGATTCAATCCCCATGCCCATAACGCCCATGATGGACTTCAAATTGGCAGTGCGCTCGTTGTACGTAATTGTGACGTCTGACTTGAATGGTGTGACTGCTGATACGAGCATAGAGCACGGACGTGCGTGCAACCCTTCGCTGCTAGTAATTGTGTACGTTTTCTTTTCCATAACTGAATCTCTCCTTTTAAGTCAAAACTGGATGCGGTCGCTATAGTGTGCGATGAGCGCATCATTATGTGGTTCATTACCTTCTAGATTACCGCTTTTGAAAACTGGCGGTTCCATTCCATTCGCACTCATTCGTACGACAACTTCACAGAACAAAGCATGCAGTAATGCATTCCCAATTACTGAGGACGCAGGACCGCACTGGATAGCGTCAATGTGCATGATTCCGTCGCCTGGTGGTACTTTTGTATCCAGCACAGCTGACACACACGTTTCCAGTCGCTTGCCCGAAGTATGACGAGATGGATGTTCCTTTTCAGTATACAATAAAGACTGAATGGAAACCGTATAAGCGCCTTGTGAATTCGCAAATTCCGCCATATCGACCGGCACAGGGTTACGGCCAGAATTCGAAATGATAATCACCGCGTCATCAGGTCGTATGTCGAGGCTTGTTAGAAAGGTTTTGCTGAAGTCGGGATCTTTTTCGTTTTTGGATGAAAGCAGCGCCCCTTCGTGCAACATCAAAGGACCGATGGAAATGGGTTGAACACACGCTAGACTTCCTGCCCGGAAAAAGCCTTCCTGCGCAAGCAACTGGGAATGACCAGAGCCGAAGAGATGAATGATTCCACCTTGTGCAATTCGATCAGCCAGTTGTTGAGCAGCCCGTTCCAGCGGCTCTTTTGCTTCAGCTCCTGCTTCTGTTAAACGTGCAATGATTTCACTGATATATGAATTCATGATATTCACCTTCCGATTTCACTAATGAATTTATATCGATCGGCCCGATACGTACTTCGAACGACCTCGAAAATGCGACCATCCTCCAACGTACTGACACGTTCGATGAGCACAACAGCTGCAGGAAGTGCAATTTGCAAGTACCCGGCATCGTCCGTTTTTGCAAGAGCTGCTTCCATCCGCTGTGTCGCTTGTCCGATTACAAGTTTCTCCTTGTTCTCGATGAACGCATATAAGGATCCTTGCAGCGCTTCTTCCGTGAGTGCAGGAAACAAATCCACAGGCAAATAAGATCGTTCAATCGCCATCGGTGTGTCGTCCGCATAGCGGATCCGGACCACCTTATGGACAACCGCTTCCGAAGATAGTCCAAGACGCGCAGCAATCTGCGGATCTGGATGAATCTGGCTGAAGCTGATCAGTTTGGTCCCTGGTGTGAATCCCCGTTCTTTCATGTCTTCTGTAAAGCTCGTTAATCCGTTGAGCGGCTGTTCCATCTTCTCTTCCGCCACAAACGTCCCACGACCTTTTTCACGATATAGTAACCCGTCCTTCACTAAATTCGTAAGTGATTGACGGACTGTCATGCGACTCACCCCAAACATGTCCGTCAATTCACGTTCAGATGGAATGAGGGACTTTACGGGATACACCCCTTGAGCGATTTGCTCTTTTAAATAATCTTCAATTTGAACGTAAATCGGAATAGCTGATTGCTTATCCAACATGATGCCACCGCCAATCCGTTCTTTCAAAAACGTCACAACTCTCCATTACGTTCATACCCGATTACACCACCACAAATCGTATGCATCACCGTCCACTCTTTATCGAGTATGACGACATCTGCATCATTCCCGGCAGACAGGCTTCCTTTTTTCGTTAGACCCAATTGTCGTGCTGCATTCCCTGAAGAAATCTTCGCAACTTCAAGTGGGCCGATTCCTAATGTACGGACGACATTTTTAACAGCATGTTCCATCGTCAAAATACTTCCTGCAAGTGTACCATCCGAGAGACGTGCATCCGCTTCTGTAACATGGACCGGTTGTCCGCCAAGATCATACTCACCCGGTTCCAGTCCTTTTGCACGCATGGCATCCGTTATGAGAATCAGTCTATCCGCACCTTTGACCCGGTATGCAAGTTCAACTGCTTTCGGATGACTGTGGATGAAGTCCGCGATCACTTCCGCATAAATGTCATCGATAAGGAGCGCCCCGCCAATCGCTCCCGGCTCTCTGTGATGGAACGGAGACATCTGGTTGTATAAATGAGTGGCTTGAACAGCTCCCGCTTGCGCTGCCTCTTCCATCTGAGCGATCGTTGCATCCGTATGACCCATCGAAGCAACAATGCCTTCCGCAGCCAGCTTTTGAATGAACGACAATCCATTCGGCTCTTCCGGCGCGAGTGTGACCATGCGGATTTTACCTTCAGCGGCTTGCTGCCAAGCATCGAACTGTTCCGCATCAGGTGGGCAGATATGTTCAATAGGCTGGGCACCTGCACGCTTCGGCGATACGAATGGCCCTTCCAAGTGAACGCCTATCATATGTGCTTGTCCTTCACTCGTCGTGAATGCCGCTGCATTTTTCAGCGCAGCTTCAATCGCTTCAGGGGCTTGTGTCATGGAAGTCGCTAAAAACGATGTTGTGCCTTCTCTTGGAAGGACATCCGCCATCGTTTTCAAAGCTTCTTCTGTCGCATCCATGACGTCCGCTCCAGATGCTCCATGGATGTGCATGTCGATGAACCCTGGCAATACATATCCGCCATGTGCGTCTATCTGTTGGTCGGCCTGGCGCTTGATGGAAGTTCCAATTTCCTGGATCAACCCATTCTCTATGAACATCTCACCTTTTTCAATGATTCCCTCTGGTGTTACTAAGGTTCCGTTTGTCAGTAAAATTGTGTGTGTCATCGCTGTCCACTCCTTAAGAAAATACGCCGGAAGAGTGACTGTCGTCTCTCCCGCCGGCGTAATCAGTTATTATTCATCAACCTTAACGATTGAATCCGTTCCTTTACGTTGGAACCCTTTTTTCAAAATGTGCAAGTTGGCTTTTTCCACGTTTGTGAAAATAACCGGTGTTACAACGGATGGGGCGTTTGCTTTGATGTAGTCCAAGTCAATATTCAACAGGGCATCGCCTCGCTGAATGAGCTGACCATTTTCCACAAGCAATTCGAATCCTTCACCGTTCAACTTAACTGTATCCAGTCCTACGTGAATGAGAATTTCTACACCTGTATCTGTTTCAAGACCAATTGCATGTTTTGTCGGGAAGACGCTGACGACTTTACCGTCAATTGGTGAATGAATCGTTTTCCCTTTCGGCATGATACCGAAACCAGGCCCCATCATTTCTTTTGCAAATACGTCATCTGGAACTTCCGACAAGTCGATGATGTCTCCATCGATCGGCATGTGGAAATCAGATGCTGGTAATGCTTTCACATTGTGGGGCTGTGTATCCAGTTCCATGGACTCCTCAGTCTTTGGAGCCGGGTTACCGTTCGTCATACGTCGTTTCATCGCTTCAGCTAAGAATTCAACAGCTGTTCCGATGACCACTTGAACGTTTGTTTTACTGATTTTCATGTACCCCATAGCGCCATAGCGTTTCAATTCTTTTTCATCGACAACATCAGAGTTTTTAACTGTTAAGCGTAAACGAGTTGTACAGTAGTCGATGGCTTGAATATTATCAAGGCCGCCAAGCGCTTCAATGGTATGATATGCCTTCACTTCAACAATATCATCGCCGTAGACTGCTGTATCTTCCACCATATCTTCATCGTCTTCACGACCCGGTGTTTTCAAGTCCAGTTTCACGATGAGGAAGTAGAAGACCACGAAGTAGATGACACCGAATACGAGTCCGATTACTAGGAGGATCAATGGATTCTGTGCCAAACCATAGTTCAAGACATAGTCGATCGCACCTGCTGAGAACCCGAAACCGTGATGAACATCGAACATATACGATACGATCATGGACGCACCTGTCAGCAATGCGTGCACGACGTATAGAACTGGTGAAAGGAACATGAACGCAAATTCGATCGGCTCTGTAATCCCTGTAAGGAAAGAAGTGAATGCGATACTGAATAACATACCACCGACAATCGCTTTCTTCTCCTTTTTAGCTGCAGCATACATCGCGAGACATGCTGCCGGAAGACCGAACATCATAATCGGGAAGAAACCGGACAAGAATGGTCCTGCTGTCGGATCTCCTTTTAGGAAACGGTTAATTTCCCCTTTCACCACTTCACCACTTGCAGTAGTGAACGAACCGAAGTCGAACCAAACCACTGTATTGATCACGTGGTGAAGACCTGTAGGGATCAATAGACGGTTTAAGAATCCGTATGCGCCTACTCCAAGAGTTCCAGCACCTAGTACCCAGTTACCGATACTATCAATCACACCTTGTACAGGAGGCCAAGCATAGATTAATACCCCTGCCAGTACAGTCATTGTAGCCGCTGTTACAATTGGAACGAATCGTTTTCCGCCAAAGAAGGCGAGGAAATCCGGAAGTTTAATATTATAAAAACGGTTATAAAGAAGACCTGCTACAATACCTGAAATAATACCGCCGAATACCCCCATATTCGATGCATCGCCTAGGACAGATTTCATAGAGCTCGTCAGCACTAAATAACCTACTGCACCAGCTAAAGCCGCTCCACCACTGTTATCGTGTGCAAATCCCATTGCGATACCAATTGCGAAAATCAGTGCTAAGTTACCAATGATTCCATCTCCCGCTGCAGCAATGAACGGAATACCAAGCATATCATCTTGCCCAAGTCGCAAAAGCAATGCAGCTGCCGGCAAGGTCGCAATCGGAAACATTAAGGATTTCCCGATGCGCTGAATAAAGTTCATCATCTTCTTCTCACTCCTTTTTAGTTATCTTACTATTCACTATACCGGTAGACCGGTCTAGTTGTCTATACCAATTAAACCAAAATACCAGAAAGAATGTAAGCGTTTTTACGAATTTATGTTTGAAAGTTTGAAAGTATGCACGAAAAAGCGAGTGTAAAAGGATCTACACTCACTTTTCTCATAAGGTTTCTATTGAATTATCAGCTCATGCATCTACACGGATGATTCCGCTCGTGCCTTTAGTTTGTTTACCTTGTTTTAGTAAATGGATCTTCTCTTTTTCAGTATTCGTGAAAATAACAGGCGTCACTGCTGAAGGTGCATGTGCTTTAATATAGTCCACATCGATCTTGAGCAGCGCATCTCCCCGACGGATTGTCTGCTCATTCTCAACCAATAGCTCGAAACCTTCACCATTCAATTTCACTGTATCGAGTCCTACATGAATCAGAATCTCCACGCCTGTTGACGATTGCAGCCCAATCGCATGTTTCGTCGGGAACACGCTCACAACTTTACCGTCGACAGGTGAGCAAATGGTATCCCCCGTCGGGTCAATTGCAAATCCAGGCCCCATCATTTCCTGCGCAAAGACGGGATCAGGCACTTCAGACAGCGGAAGAACATCTCCATCGACAGGCATGATGAAATCTTCTTCCCTAATTCCCTTCACTGCGGGTGTCTGTGCTGTAGGTGTCTGCTGCTCCTCAGCTGGATTGTCCCCTTTTAACGACTGTGCCATCTTTTTAAAGAAATTCGCCATTTCTTTCACTCTCCTTCTACCTATTCATGTGTATTGTTCACTGAAAAACGTCACACTATCCTAATACCCTCTGTTACTTCCCGCAAAAGTGTTTGGTAAGTGTCTCCAACATTTGAGGAAGCCGGACAAAAGCACTCTCGATGTGCAGCCTCTCTGTACGTTGGTGGGCATCCTTACCGAACGGTCCGACATTCAAAACAGGTGCATCAAGTGCTTTCATTTCTTCAAATGGCATCCAATAAGTCGCACCCCATACAGGTGTATTCCGCTCAAACGATTTCCAGCCTGTGCCTTCATCTTCATAATGGACATAGCTCAAATCGCTTATTCCATTGAAGTAGTGAATTTGCGACACTTCTGTTCCGAGTGAGGTCGCTTTGTCTTGCATCAGTGTGACAAGCTCCTGGACGAGCGCATCCTCCGAGGTATTCACGGCCGGGTAATACGGCGGAGCGAATAATAGAACGGTTGCTGGTGCAAGTTCTTGGCATTCTATCATGAGTACATCGACGATTTTAAATGATTTGTCCCGATCGTCGAGTTCCCAATCTCCAGATACTTCCGTAATGATCCGTTTCACTTCCGATTCACCTAACTTGTTGTTAGCGTAATCCATCAATTCTTCAAACTTAAGCAGCTTGATCTCCCCGACTTTAGAAACGTCTTCGCGCTCACAAATATCGGTGTATGCGACTTCACATGCTTCGACTGAGTCTTTTGCGATACCTTCAAATAGCTCCATCACTTCCGCTGCCGTCCTCTTCATTGTAAAGACATTATAAAGTGCAGTGGAGCGGTATGGGGTTTGCACGGAATAATGCGCTTTTAAATCTTTTTGCTGCAACGTTACCGGCAGTGGCGTCGTTTCACCATGACTGGTTTCCTTGAAGATATGATTCCATTCCATCCGCTGTGTTAAGAAAGAAGCCATGAATGTCGATGTAATTCCTTTCAATGGTTCTCCAACATGCGTTTCTTTTCCGTAAAACAATGCAGCGGGCATAATTTTACCGATGGATCCTGTATAAAGATATTCTTTTGGATCTCCCGGCTCCTGGGAGAAAACCGGTTCCCCATTTAAAAACAATGTATATGTCAGATCGTGTTCCTGTTTCATCCGAACGAGTGACTTGACTGCGGTACGCATACCAGCAGAGCTCACCTCTTCATCCGGAACAGCGAGTAACACTAAGTTCACAGGCCATTGTTCCGCTGACGCCTTTTCGATCAAAGACATATGTAATGCTAGTCCCATCTTCATATCCATCGTTCCGCGGCCAAACAGATACTCCCCTGATTCCAAATCAGCCAATGCTTCATCAGGTAGTTCCTCTTTATACTCATGTAATTTTACGGTTAGCTCTTCAGGATGGAACGCAAACGGCTCTAGTGCACCATATTCTTCTGTCCATACTGTGTCAAAGTGGCTGATGAGTACAATTGTATCTTGCGCTTCATCATTTTTATACAGCGCAGTAACTGAATTACGGCCTAGACCTGCATCGTGCAACTCCAACTGTTCGGGATGTGCTTCAAAATAAGGGACACTTTTCAGTCTTTCAGCGAGTCTATGTGGAAAAGCTTTTTCCCCTTCTGTAGTTGTCCGACTTTCCCAATTGACGAGCTCGCATAGTAATGCTCGTAATGTCTCCGGGGTATTCCATTGCAATTCTGTTCCAGTATGTTGGTTTGCCATTAAAAACCCTCCTTTTTAAATACCTGCTGGCATCCTGACAGCATACACCTGTCTGCTTTTGAGTGTACGCTTTTTGTCGAAAAGAGTCATCTCCTACAGGTTAATTGTTTAACTTGCAGCAATACAAACTTATGTTTATAATGTAAACATAAGTTTAATACACGCAATCCGAACAGGAGGTGTTTACAATGAACGAAAAAGAACAGCAGCTGATGTCGTTAATCCGTCAGAATCCATACTGTTCCCAACAAGAACTGGCAGATGGCCTTGGTCTCTCCCGCCCCGCCGTCGCCAACCTGATTTCCTCGCTTACGAAACGTGGTTATATCGCAGGAAGAGCCTATGTGTTAGCACCGGAAGATGAAATCATTTGCATCGGGGGTGCGAACGTCGATAGGAAATTTCACGTCACTGGTCCAGTTGCGCCCGGTACTTCGAATCCTGCTGAATTGTCCGTGACGATTGGCGGAGTCGCTCGCAACATTGCTGAAAACCTAGGGCGTCTGGATCATCCTGTCCGTTTGATCACTACAGCAGGAAAAGACGCAGACTGGGACTTGATTGCAGCGCATTCAGCTCCCTTTATGGATCTGACGTCCGTACGGTTATTACCCGATGCCTCGACCGGCTCGTACTCTGCTGTACTAGACAGTCACGGGGAACTTGTGATTGCAATGGCAGTCATGGATGTCTACGAGTCACTCGATTCGGACTACATCGCTTCACTCGAACGGCACTTGGCTCGTGCCAAGATGATCGTCATAGATCTCAATGTAGCAAAAGAAACGGCAGAAGCGATTCGTGTTGCAGCGCTCCGTCACCAAGTTCCACTTGCGATCGTCCCTGTCTCCGGACCTAAAATGGCGCATTTACCAGATAGTCTTGAAGGGCTGACATGGTTCATCTGCAACGAAGACGAAGCGGAGACACTGACTGGTGTCACGATACAAAGCGATGAGGACTGGAAAGCAGCTGTCACCGCACTCCTTGACTCCGGGACTGAACACGCCATCATCACTCGTGGCAAAAAAGGAATCATGGCGGGCGACCGTTCAACGAGGACGCTCCATCATCACGCAGCGATTCCTGACGTTTCTGTAGAAGATGTGACTGGAGCTGGCGATGCATTCGTGTCGGGAGTCCTTCATGCTGCTGTAATGGGACGTACGCTCAATGACGCAATTTCCTATGGACTTGTGAACGCAGCAAAAACACTAGCTTCCACTTATACAGTCAGACCTGAACTGACAGCCAATGAATTAGAAAAAGAACTGGAGGAATTCAAATGAAATCATATATCGTCTTCTCAGAAGAAGTTTTAAACGCTAAAGCAGCTGGTCAGCCAATCGTGGCACTCGAATCGACCATCATCTCTCATGGAATGCCCTATCCACAAAACGTGGAAACTGCTCGTGCAGTAGAACAAATCATTCGTGATAACGGTGCTGTCCCTGCAACCATCGCTTTAATCGACGGGCAGATTAAGATCGGATTGTCATACGATGAGCTTGAAATGTTCGGAAAAAGCGATAACGTTGCTAAAGTTTCTCGCCGTGATATCGGGTACTTACTTGCAACAAAGCAACTTGGAGCAACAACGGTGGCAGCGACTATGATCTGTGCAGACCTCGCTGAAATCCGCATGTTTGTAACAGGTGGAATTGGCGGCGTACACCGTGGTGCTGAAACGACGATGGACATCTCCGCAGATTTAGAAGAACTTGCAAAAACCGATGTCGCTGTCGTTTGTGCAGGTGCTAAATCCATTCTCGATATCGGCCTCACTATGGAATACTTAGAAACAAAAGGCGTGCCGGTCATCGGATATGAAACGGATGAACTGCCTGCATTCTATACACGTAAAAGCGGATTCCCTGTTAACTTCCGCGCAGACAATCCAGAAGTCGTTGCTGAAACACTTGCAGTAAAATGGCACCTCGGACTTACAGGAGGAGCTGTTATTGCAAATCCGATTCCTGTGGCAGACGAACTCGATCCGGAAATGATTAACGGAATCATCGAGCAAGCCCTTGCGGAGGCAAAAGAAAAGGGTATTAAAGGGAAAGACGTGACCCCATTCATGCTCGGAAAAGTGAAAGATCTCACAGATGGCAAGAGCCTAGTAGCTAACATTGCCCTCGTGAAACATAACGCAGTCGTCGGTGCGAAGATTGCCGTCGCGTTAAGCAAAACTAAATAATCCTTTAATCAAAAGAAATCCACAGAGAAATTTTCTGTGGATTTCTTTTTATGCTATTAAACACGTTCGGCACGATGCCCGATGAGTTTGTAGTAAACCAAATACAACGACGGAATCATTACCAATGTAAACAAGCTTGAGAATGTAAGACCCGCGATGATCGTAATGGCTAACGCTTCAAACAGTGGATCACCCGAAACTGCAACTGGGATCAGCGCAACGATCGATGTCAGCGAGGTTAAAATGATCGGTTTGATACGCGCGTAGCCTGACTCGACAATGGCTTCTATTACATTCATATTCCCTTGCAGACGTCGTGCTTCCACAAAGTCGATTAACACGACAGCGTTTCGCACTACAATACCTGTCAGTGAAACAATCCCCATCACACCGAGGAAACTTAACGGTGTCTGTGTGATGAACAATCCAAGAATCGCTCCGGAAATACCAAGATATACCGCGAACAATACGAGGAAAGGCAGACTGAACGATTTGAATTGGAACGCAATGACCAAGTATACAAGTAACAACACTACTAAGAATAGAATACCGATCTCCGCAAAGAATGCCTGCTGATCGGAATTCTCCCCGCCCGTTGAAATCGTATAGCCTTCAGGCAGGTCTTTCTTTTCTGTGTCGACAGCAGCTAACATGTTGTCTTTGAATCCATCAGCATCGCCATACGCCTTTAACGTAATAGCACGTTCCCCTTTTTCATGTGGGACCTGTGTAAGTAAAGATGTTTCTTCTGAAGTAAGTAATTCATCCAACGGGACGAGTTTCGGTGGACCTTGAGTTGTCATGGAAGGGAGGACACTTTCTGACAGGTCTACCGGTTCCCCTTCGTTCACACCTTTTTCCTTTAACACGACTTGCTTTGAAATGTCTCCTTCATACAACTTGAATAACGGCACACCTTGTGTCAGTAACTGCAGTTGATTCGTTACTAAGTTCAACGAAATACCGTTATCCTCAAGTGCCTGACGATTCGGCACGTATTGGATAGCTGGAACAGGTTCCCCTAAGTTATCCGTCACGATGTCCGCACCCTGTTCAAGCAAACTAGCTTTCAACTCATCTCGTAGCTGAGCAAGCTTGTCGATCTCTTCGCCCTTGATTGTTACAGTGACAGGCGCTCCAACAGGCGGGCCTTGAACAATTGTATCCAGGAAGATTTCTGCATCAGCGTAGCGTTTCCGTAATTCAGGTTCCCACTTGCCGATGAATTCAGAAGCGCTCATATTGTCTTTTTTAATACGGAACACCGCTTGCCCGGTATTTTCACCCGTATTATCCATAGAAGCAGCAAACAGATTAGGCAATCCGCTGCCTGTAAAAATTGCAGTCTCTTTTACATTACGATCTTCCGACGCAACTTCGTCAATCATCTTTTGGATCTCATTGTTCGTTTCGTCAATTGTCGTCCCTGCTGGAAGTCGGACATTCATCGTCACTTCTTCTTTGTCTGCAGCCGGGAAGAATTCAAACGGTGTGAGGAATGCCAAGAATAGCAATCCTGTCGCGATGACAAGCCCACCGATTCCGACAAGTAATGGGCGTTTCAACACTGTACGTAAAACCTTTTCCGAGTAGAACACCGCGATTTTCTCTAGCGGTTTCCCTAAGAATCCTGGAGTATCCGATACTTTCTTATTGCGTCTTTTCGTCTTGATGAATTGGAGCATCGGAACAAGGGTAACTGACAATACTGTCGATGCAATAATTGTTGTGATTAAGATACTCGGGAGTGCTTTGATGAATGCACCATTGCCACCCGATAGTAAAAGTAACGGTGAAAATGTTACAACAATTGCTAAACTGGAAGAGATAATAGATGTATAGACTTCTTTGACACCATTAACCGCACCATCCAACGGTGAATCTCCTAGCTTATAGCGTCGCTGAATGTTGTCATTCACAACGATACTGTCATCGACGAGAATCCCGATTGCGATGATGAGTCCGATAACGGAAATCTGGTTCAAATCGACTCCCATGTACGGAATTGGAATGAGGCCCACGAGGACAGAAGCAAGAACGGTCAATGCAACTGCAAACGAACCGAACAGGGTCAATCCCGCAGTGGTCACCACGAGTACCGCAATGACTGCAATGAGCAGTGAAATATATAAACTATTGAAGATCGAGTTCACATTGTCCGCTTGTGATTCATATGTGTGAGCCGTTACTTCTTCAGGGAGGTCTTCAATATACCGATCCATCTTCTTAGCAATGGTTTGATCCATAGAAGGGATATCTTGGCCTGGCTGTAGGAAAACCGTATAAGAAATAGCGGATTGTCCGTCAAAAGTGACAATATCTTTCGCTTCGTTTGCCACTTCTCCTATATCAGCCACTTTAGCCAACGGTACAGCGGCATCACCAATTTGTAATTGCTTCAGTTTTTCAATTCCCTCATCCTGTTTCACAGTTAGGACGACACGTTCTTTGCCGTCGTCATGAGTCCCGAGTGAGAGAGGCTGGTTCGCTTGCTGCAGCACACTGAGCACGTCATATGGCTGCAATCGATTTTCAGCCAGCTTTACCGGGTCGAGCGTAATCATCAGTTGCTTCTCTGTAAACCCTTTGACAGTTGTACCGGCAACTCCTTCTATAGACTGAATGTCATCTGAAAGCTTGGCAAACGAAGTCTCCAAGTCTGCAAGTGCCTCTTCGTCTCCAGTAAACATGTAAGAAACGAGTGGGAACGCCAAATCGAGCTTTTTCACTTCAGGTGATTGTGCGTTCTCTGGCAATTCGCTAGCAGAGCGCTGCACTTCTTGTTGCAGCTTGCTGATTGTCTGTTCGGAGTCGATTCCATCCTTTAGCGATAATGTAATGATCGAGGCCGAATTTGCAGATACGGAATTCATCGTATCGATTCCGTCCACTTTTTTCACGGCCCGCTCAAGTGGATTGGTTACGGTTCTCTCCACTTCCTCCGGTTCTGCACCGGGAAGAATGGAAGATACCATGACCAGATCGACCGGGGTCTCAGGAATTTCACGCTTCGGCAGCGTTAAAAATGTATAAATACCAACAAGCATGAGGATGAAAATCAGGAAGATAAATAATTTACTCCGTTTTAATAGATAGGCCATAGGTGCCCTTCCTTTCTTGAATTGATGACGCTTTCAATTCATTAACACTATTTTCTTTTATCATGCCATAGTCACCTATCAATCACAATTTTGGAAACTCGGAAAAGAGTTTAATAATCGTTTGACAACAGCGTAGGAATCTTGTACATTACATAAGGACGAACAATTACATCTCGTCCCAAACAAATTATTCGCTTTTAGGAGTGTTCAATAATGGATGTAGTATTCGATTATGAAGATATTCAACTAATTCCCGCAAAATGTATCGTCGATAGCCGATCTGAATGTGATACTTCCGTCAAACTAGGAAAGCATACGTTCCGCTTACCAGTTGTTCCTGCCAATATGCAAACAATTATTGATGAAAAGATTGCCATTCAACTCGCTGAAGGCGGTTACTTCTATATTATGCACCGTTTTGACCCTGCCTCACGCCCAGCTTTCATCCGTGATATGCAAGGCCGCGGCTTGATTGCTTCGATCAGCGTCGGCGTGAAGGAAGATGAGTATGGATTTGTAGAACAACTCGCTGCAGACTCATTGGTTCCAGATTACATTACAATCGACATTGCACACGGCCATTCAAATGCTGTGATCCGCATGATTCAACATATTAAGAAACATTTACCTGAGAGTTTCGTGATTGCCGGTAACGTCGGAACACCAGAAGCCGTTCGTGAGCTCGAGAACGCTGGTGCCGACGCAACGAAAGTCGGAATTGGACCTGGTAAAGTTTGTATCACGAAAATTAAGACCGGGTTTGGTACAGGCGGCTGGCAGCTCGCAGCACTTCGCTGGTGCGCCAAAGCAGCTTCCAAACCGATTATTGCAGATGGCGGAATCCGTACACACGGTGATATCGCGAAATCTGTGCGTTTCGGTGCAAGCATGGTGATGATCGGTTCCCTATTTGCCGGCCACGAAGAGTCACCTGGTCAAACAGTGGAACGTGATGGTGAACAGTTCAAGGAATACTTCGGTTCAGCTTCAGAGTTCCAAAAAGGTGAGAAGAAAAACGTCGAGGGCAAGAAAATGTACGTCGAGTACAAAGGTCCGCTTCAAGATACGTTGACGGAGATGGAACAAGATTTGCAGTCATCGATTTCTTATGCAGGCGGTAAGAAGTTGGATGCAATCCGTACAGTGGATTATGCAATCGTAAAGAACTCCATCTTTAATGGGGATAAAGTTTATTAATAAATGATTACTGTGTTGATTTACACTTCAGGTGGTCGCTTTCCGAGGGGCTGGATTTCAGCTTCCGGAGTCGCCACCTTTCGTTTCAATCAACGAATTGTATTTGAATAGGTTAATCTTTTGAATAACTAACAAAACCGGAGTCCCTTTAATGGGATTCCGGTTTTGTTGTGGTTATAGAGAAAAGATTGAGATGACAATGATTCCAATGATTAACGAAATCACGATAGATACTATGATGGCGATGACAACTGTAACGAGAACGACACCAAGACCACGCCATGCTGAGAATCCATGGACTAGGCCAATCCCTTTGCATGAGATGACTGTGCTATAAATTCCGACTGCAAATGTAAGGAACATGGAAATCAGATACACTCCCATTGGTAAGTTCGTAATTGCTAAGGCTTCTGCAGGAGGTGCTTCGAATGCTAACTTCCCATATCCTAAGATGACCAAATAGTTGACCGGCGCCAGCCAAATCGTTGGCAGTGTCGTGCCTGGGACGACGCGAAGCATTTCGGAGAAGGTGCCGGTTCCGCCAAACATCCCTTTTCCAATCCAGTGGTAGATCGCTGCGCCAATCACCCATGAAATGAGTGCCCCGACAAATGTCAGTAAAATGCACAGCGGGATGAGTGCGCCGAGAGGCAGGCCGCTAAATAACCCTGAACTTCCCGCTTGGTACCCTCCCGAGGCAAGTGCAGCGATGGCAAAAATAAGGATAGCATAACTGGTAGTTGTCTCGTTCTTCAAGTACCGCAAAGTTTCAGTCGGCTGGCTCCAGATTGTGAGCAATGGTTTTAAATTCATGATTCGTCCTCCTTAGAACTTGTCACTCCCCTTTAATAGAAAAAATGGTACACTGAATTTCAGGGGGTGGAATTTTTTGAAAAGAAAAATTGCAATTGCACTCGGTATACTTATAGTCGCACTGCTTGTTGCGCTTGGTTTTGCTGGCAATTACTTTTATAACCAAGGTATTAAGCGCGGCACTGAAGTGAAACTGCATAGTGAGTCTGAAGCCGTGAATGATATCGCCAGTGATGCTGATCAAGCCCTACTAAAAGAAGCTAAAATCTGGTATGCAGAACAGCCAAAAAACACCATTACCATGCAATCTTATGATAACTTGAAACTCAAAGCACAATTCATTAAAAACAATAAAAATGAAACACACCAAGCCGTCATCCTTGCCCACGGTTTCCGCAATACCGGAGAAGACATGGGAAAGTATGCTAAATTTTACTATGATCGAGGATTTGACATCCTGCTCCCTGACGCGCGCGGGCACGGAGATAGTGAGGGCGACTATATCGGTTATGGCTGGCACGAACGCCTCGATTACAAAGACTGGATTAAATACCTCATTCAACAGCATGACGCTGAACAAATCATTTTGCAAGGGAATTCGATGGGCGCTGCTACGGTTCTAATGACGAGCGGAGAGCAATTACCCAAGCAAGTGAAAGGTATTATTGCAGACAGTTCTTATAGTACGGTTAAAAAAGAACTGGCGCATCAGCTGAAGTCCATTTACGGTTTACCAACATTTCCATTACTCGACGTTACAAGCGTCATTGCTAAGATTCGTGCAGGCTACACGCTGCAAGAAGCATCCGCTGTGGATCAAGTAAGGAAGAATAAGGTTCCTTTGCTTCTGATTCATGGGGATGCAGATGACTTGGTCCCTACTGAAATGGCGACTGAATTGCACGAAGCAGCCAGCGGTGAGAACGAGTTATGGATCGTTCCGGATGCCGGACATACAAAAGCGTATGATAATATCACAGGCGAGTATGAAGAAAAACTGTCTCAGTTCCTGGACAAAGTACTCGATTGAATACCGGATCGCTCTTCTTACGAGAAGAGCGATCTTGCATTTTAATTATATTTGTATACCATGTATTACGTTACTAAAGACAAAAGGTTTCACCGATATCAAGTATACTCTTGTTTCCTTACCATTCAGGGTACGTTATGGGTGAAGGATGAATTACAGACTCTGCGGCCAATAGTGACCTCATGATATGGAACAAGCGAGGATAATTTCGGTGCGTTATTCTCATACTGGCTAAAAACGAGGTGACGTGATGGATTGGCATTTATTGTGGAAAGCGATTCTTGTAGCACTTGTGGGAACGTTCCTATTACGGCTAGCTGGACGCAAGTCGATTTCTCAAATGACACTCCCACAAACCGTCATCGTTATTGGATTAGGCTCACTGATTGTCCAGCCGATTGTTGGACATGACATCTGGTCGACGTTCACAGTAGGTCTTGTCCTCGTCTTAACACTTATTATGATGGAGTATTCACAAGTAAAAATGGACAAAATGGAACATCCGATAACGGGACGTGCGAAACTGATTATCAAAGACGGTGTCATTCAGGAGAACACGTTGCACAAGCTGCGTTTTACGGTTGACCAAATGGAAATGAAGCTCCGTGAGCAAGGCATTTCACGGGTAAGTGACGTTAAGTGGGCAACGCTGGAACCGAATGGACAAGTGGGTTGCGAGCTGATGGAAAGCGCAAAACCCGTCACGAAGCAAGATTGGCACGTACTGCGTCTAGAAATCGAGTCCTTAAGAAGCTTACTCACCGACACTTCCGGTTTGACGAGTTCGCCGCATAATCCATCTTCAGATAATAGTCTTTTCATAGAAGTTGCAAACAAAAGTGATAACGCGGATCGGCCGAAACATTTGAAGTAGAGGAAACTGAAAGGATGGATTGTAATGAAAGTTATCATCACAGGTGACACGCATATACCCGGAAGAGGAAGTAAACTGCCAAATCGGTTAACACAAGCATGCAGCGATGCAGACCTCATTATCCATACCGGTGATTGGCGCTCTCCTGAAGTGTTTGAAACGCTCTCTAGTTTAGCAGAAGTGAGGGGGGTCTATGGGAACGTGGATGGCGAAGAGATGCGTGCTCTTGTTCCTGCCAGACAGGTCATCGATATCGGCGGACTGCGGATCGGTATTGTTCACGGTCACGGCGACAAGAAAACGACCGAGCAGCGTGCGGTCGAAGCGTTTGCCAATGAGCAAGTGGATGCCATCGTCTTTGGCCACTCCCACATTCCAGTTATTAAGTATTTCAAAGGCATGCTTCTGATGAATCCTGGTTCGCCTACGGACAAAAGGAAGTTGCCTTTCTATTCGTTCATCACATTGGATATTGGAGAGGAACTTCGCCCTGAACTTATTCTCTTCCAAGACAAATCTTAAAATATTCGTCCGCATGATTATCGTTCATATACATATGCTACTCATGAATTGAACAGGAGGGAGTTTTAATAATGGAGGAATACTCAGCAGATAGCGTATTAAAAGGGTATAAAGAAGGAATGGGACAGTTTACAGAACAATTGCCAGAGATCGGCAGTGGGTTTCACTCTTTTACTGAGAGTTGCTTTGCAGATGGAGCACTCGATGGAAAACAGAAGCAACTGATTGCACTGGCTCTCAGTGTCTATGCAGACGATAAAACCTGTATGACCTTCCACACAAAGGGTTGTGTAGATGCTGGATGTACGGAACAGGAAGTGCTGGAAGCATGCAGTATAGCCGCTGCACTAGGCAGTGGTGCCGTAATGAGTCGGACGGTTACATGCTTGAGCGGCATGTTCCAACAATTTCAGCAATAACAGGAAAAGCTACCTAGTGAACGCCATTGAGGGTGTTGCCTAGGTTTTTTTATGGTTGGGATTACTTGCAATATCTAAACCAGAAGATCGTTTCCCTTCACTTATGAACTTTTCTCATCCGTTTCAAAGCTTACGACTAGTGGTACAAATGGAGTAAGAATGTGAAAGGGTGAGGACTTTTGATTGCTATACAAATTACAATATTACTTGCGATCGGGTACACTGCACTTACAATTGACCGCTGGCAGAAGAACTTCCCATTGCCGGTGTTTCTTGTACTCGTCGGCATAGGTTTGTCTTTCATTCCTTATTTCGCTACTATGTCCGTATCGAAAGACATTATCTATGATGTCTTTTTACCGGGGCTCCTATTCATCTCAGCCTATCAATATTCTGCAAAAGCACTGACAGCTCATAAAGGCGTGATTGGAGTTCTAAGTACACTTGGTCTTATTTTGACGGCGGTAGCACTAGGAGCTTTCGTTTATTGGTTTGGAGGCATGTATATTGGCATTTCCTTTGTAGGTGCCCTCTTGTTTGCTTCCATCTTAACTCCTACGGATCCCGTTTCAGTGGTTTCCATATTAAAGCAATCCACGGATGATCCCGCCATTGCTGAAATTGTGGATGGCGAATCGATGATTAACGATGGGACGAGTGTGGTACTGTTCGGGGTTTTGCTGGGGATGTTTACAAGTGACCAATCGTTTCAAATTTCCTCTTTCATAGGTGATTTCCTGTATGTATCTATCGGCGGTGCGGGTCTTGGTTTGCTCATCGGCTGGCTCTTCAGTAAAGCCCTCCACCTTGCACCCCATAAAGAAAACCAAGTACTTCTCAGCATCGTTATAGCATACGGAGTTTTCCATCTCGCGGAATTCTTCGGCTTTTCCGGTGTTCTTGCGACAGTGTCTGCCGGAATCATGCTGTCTGCTGAACTTGAACGCACACATAACGAAAAAAAGTATCGTATGGCACTTAACGGGTTTTGGGAAGTCGTTGAACCTGCATTGCTCTCCATACTATTTTTATTGATCGGGATTACCTCTGCAAAGTATCTGGTTTTCAATCACTGGATACTGGCCATCGTGATCTTCATTGTATCCATTTCCATTCGATTTTTGGTCATCGCTGGAACGATGCAAGTTTTTGATGGATTAAAACAGCGCATCAGCTTTAGTGACGCTTTCCTTCTCTCATGGTCAGGCATTCGAGGTACGATGTCGGTCTTTCTGTTGCTTAGTTTGGAAGCAGAAGCGAACGGTAATGCTGATATCATCGTTTCGCTTGGATTTGCAGTCGTTCTCCTTTCTCTCGTTTTTCAGAGTATCGGCATTTATCCCTTATCCAAACGATTGGCACGTCACTAACTGCCGTAGGTCGGATTCAATTCTCAGCAACTGAATACAAAGCTTTTATAGAAAGGCGCCCTATTTGCTGCCTAAAGAAACTAAAACACAATAGATAGTTAAATTTGAACTGGTTGAATTACTATCAAGAATTGATTGATCCATTCCCCCGTACCATTCCTTGCAACATCAGAGAACTCTACAAAATACCGCCATGCCTCCTCACTGTCACTGGAGGCTGCTCTCCATTCTGAATTCACCTTCGTATTACCCGCCAAACAAACTTTCCGATTTATTCCATCTATTTACCTATTGCAATTCTACCATTTCGATCAATAATCAAAACATACCCTATCTTGTTCCAAAAGGAGGTCCGATGATGTACGTTTCTTTCATACGCAAAAAAAGACGGGTGACTCCGCCGATTCTCATTGCGGGCAGTTTTTTAATAACGATATTCATCGGTACCTTGTTACTCAAACTCCCCTTCGCAACGACGATTCCAATTACGTGGACAAATGCATTGTTTACTGCAACATCCGCGACAACTGTGACTGGATTGAGTGTTTTTGACATTGGTTCTACTCTTACGCTCTTCGGTGAAATTGTACTTCTCACTCTTATTCAAATAGGCGGGGTTGGGTTAATGGCTTTCGCTGTAGCAATTCTAATGATTCTCGGACGAAAAGTAGGCATGAAAAACAGGATATTTCTTCAAGAATCATTCAGTCAGCAATCGTTGGGGGGAACAGTTAGATTTTTGAGAAGCATTCTGATCTTTGTTTTCGTGACAGAAGGATTGGCATTTATTATATTATCATTTTTTTGGGTGCCCGAGTTCGGTTTGAAACAAGGTCTCTACTATAGTCTCTTCCATGTCATTTCGGCTTTTAACAACGCAGGATTCTCTTTATTCCCTGATAACTTAATGGGTTTTGCCGGAGACTTTCCAGTAACGCTCATTTTATCTTCACTCTTTATCATTGGAGGACTGGGTTTTACGGTCGTCATGGAGGTCATAGCAAAACAATCACCTAAACAATGGTCTCTTCATACTAAAATCATGCTGGCCGGGACGCTCACGGTTAACTTAATTGCTACATTTTTATTGTTTGTATTGGAATATCATAATATGAAGACCATCGGGAGTATGTCCATAGGAGACAAAGTACTGACCTCCTATTTCCAAGCGGTGACTCCAAGAACGGCTGGGTTCAATATGGTCGCCATGGGGGATATGGAAAACAGTTCTCTCCTGTTGACGCTGTTGCTGATGTTTATCGGAGGAGGCAGCGCTTCTACAGCGTCAGGCATTAAACTGACAACATTCATCGTCATTGTAGTTGCAACTCTAGCGTATTTTAGAGGGATGACAGAACCTCATCTGTTTAAACGAACAATTAAATCAGAAATCATTTTCCGCTCGCTTGCAATCGCAGCAGTTAGTTCCATGCTCGTATTTACGGCGTTCTTCTTGTTGACGATAACAGAAACGCTCCCATTCCTTCCTTTGTTACTGGAGACGATGTCTGCATTCGGGACGGTAGGACTGTCCGTAGGCATCACTGGGAATTTGAGTCCCATTGGCGAATGGATTCTTTGTGCAGTCATGTTTTTAGGAAGAATTGGCCCGCTGACACTATTTTTCTTACTGATTCGGCCTAAGAAAGAGTCTTTCAAGTATTCATACGACCGTGTCCATACAGGATGATATAAAGATGCCTCCATTCGCCCGCTTATTCAGGTGCATGGAGGTCTCTTTTTTGGTGTATGAACAATATCCTTCCTAAGAGTCTGTATTGATGTTTGCAATCGGAGATTTATGAACAGTTCTCTACATTTGCACCACACACGCAAATCCCTCATTACGTTAGTCAATCTTCAATAAATCATAAGGAGTTATAATCCCGATCAACTCTTCGTCATGCCCGGCATTCTCAGTGATGAGCAGCGCCTCAAGACGTGTCCCTTTTGAAATCGCCCGTTTGAAATAATCTTCCGCTTCGTACACAGAAAGATCTCTTCTGACAAATTCAAACGATTCTTTACGTTTTTCATAGTTGTAGACGTCAGACAGTGTCGGTATTTCCCGGGAAATAGAGTCTTCTGTCGATTGTCCTGCTAGCCAATACGTAATACCTGCAGCTGTAATGAGTCCTTTGAATTTTCCGCTTTCGTAAATAGGCAACTGACCAAACTTATTCTCACGCATTAGCTTGAGGGCGGTTGTAAGCGGATCTGACGCTTGGAGTGTATGTACCTTACAACCGAACAAAGCACCCACATTGAGAGGATTGCTCACTTTCCGTTCAATCAATTCAATGCGTTCCACGATATCATCATGTGGTTCAGCAATTACATAATCAACGCCTGTTCGATGGTGAATAATGGCGTTTCGCAAGTCCCCAAACTCGCGTAAGTCTTCTTCGTAATTCCGAACAACCGAGTTTTTAATTTTTGCTTTTTCAATCAGTCGATAAAAAGGAAGAAAACCGCTTTCATCAACTTTTTTTGATAATGATTTTTCAATACGATTATAAGCAATGATAAACCGATCAGAATTTTTAACAGACATGTCCACGTCAACTCCTTTCAATTAAGTATACCCATTATTGCCAGTTGAACCTCATCAAAAATCCGCCTCCTTTGCAGGAGACGGATTTCTTTCGATTACTTATTCACTTACACCCATTTCGTACAGACGCAAGTCAGAACCTGGATCCATTGTGTAGTTAACTACACGATTGTTAACACCTTTAAGTGCATAACGGTAAACCGTTGGTGCGACTGGAACATCTTCAAACATAAGTTCCTGCCACTGGTTGTAGATATCTTTACGGTATTCCAAGTCAAATGCCTTTTCAGAAGTACCCGCCTTCAACAACTCATCATTCTTTTCGCTTGTGTAGCGAGTGTAGTTGAATGATGCTGTACGTCCATATAGTCCAGATGGATCCGGATCAGAACCAGTTCCCCATGCCCCTTGGTAAATATCGATTTTCGGATCATCATTTTCAACCATGTCATAGAATGCGTTGAAGTCGTGTAGACGACCATCAACTAGCTCTACTTTCAGTCCAACGTCAGCCCAGTTTTGCATGTAAGCTTTTGCAATCGGCTCAGCTGTTTCTCCACCTGACATTGTAGCGAAGTTAATGACTAATTTTTCACCATTTTGGTCTTCACGGAATCCATCACCGTCTGTATCTTTGAATCCTGCTTCTTCAAGAAGCTCTTTTGCTTTTTCCGGGTCATAAGCGCGTCCTTCGATGCTCTCATCGTGGAAGCTTTCAAATACAGGAATAATCAAAGATGTTGCTGGGAAACGAAGACCGTGATAAAGTTTTTCACCGATTGTCTTGTTATCCATTGCATGCCACATTGCTTGGCGAAGCTCTTTGCTAGCCATTTTCGCGTTAGGATCTGTTACGTTCTCTTTCTTCGTTGCATCCCACTTACCTTGTTTGAAACCGATGTACGTGTAAGCATAGTCAATATCTGCAAGAAGTTCCATACCTTCTACATCTTTAACCGTTTCGTACTGATCAGCTGGAATACTCGCTAGGTCAATATCACCTTTTTTCATTGATTCAACGATTGTTGCAGAACTAACCACTTTTTGAACGATTGACTTAAGAGCCGGCTTGCCTCTCCAGTAGTCATCATTGCGTGCATAAAGTACAGATTCGCCTGGTACAATTTTTTCAATCTTATAAGGTCCGAAACCGATTGGGTTTACACGGATTTTGTCTGAAGACTCAAGATCTTTCATTGTCACTTCACCAGTCATAAGATCTCCAACGTGGTGACGTGGTGTTGCATAAGACCAGAATCCAGAAAGGATTGATGGTGTTGCTTCAGTGAATGAGAACTCCATCTTTTGATCGTCAATAATTTTGATACCAGAGATTTCTTTTGTTTTGCCTTCGTGGTATTCAGGCATACCTACTACGTTTTCGATCATGAAATCGTAACGGTTACCCGCGTAATCCGGGTGACCAAGAATTTCGTAAGAGTAAAGGAGGTCACTTGTTTTAACAGGCTCTCCGTCATGCCATTTCAAGCCGTCTTTGATAGTCAATGTTATTTTCTTGTTATCTTCAGAAAGCTCATATGTTGCAGCACCGTTGTTAGTTATCAAGTAGTCACCATCCGTATCAAGTAGTGCTTCATCGAAGTATCCAAGGATTTCAGCGTCATACGTACCTGAATAGAAGTTACGGTTTAATGTTCCTTCGAATGGCTCATCTGCAACCATTGCGATTGTCATTTCCCCATCTTCGATTGCTTCTTTGTCGTTACTAGTTTCTAGAGGGAAATCAAGGTCTGCTTTAGCATCTTCCCCACCTTTTTCAGTATTGGTATCTTTCCCGTTATCTTTCCCGTCGTCTTTTCCGCCATCTGCACTATCGCCACCATTACAAGCAGCCAGGAACACACTGAGGACGAGCATCAGACTTGCCAGCAACATTAAACTTCTTTTCTTCAATTGTCTTACCTCCCCTTTTTTTTAAGCCAATCTTTGTCTCGCATCCGACGCACGTTTCACCGCTTGCCCGATGTAATTTATACACAGCATCATTACTAATATCAGTAATGCTGCAGGTAACCAAACCCACCATTTGTTTTGGACGATATCCGGATTTGTCGCAAATGCGATTAGTGTCCCGAGAGAGGGGGTACTTGCCGGAAGTCCAAAACCTAGGAATGTCAAACTGGTCTCAAGACCGATGTTGCCCGCGAGTGTCAATGTCATATTTACAATGACAAGTGAGCTCAGGTTCGGGAACATTTCAAAGAACATGATTTTCCAACTCGGAGTCCCAAGTGTTTTGGATGCATTAATGTAATCGAGATCTCGTTCTGCAAGACCTTTCGACCGGATCAGCCTGGCTTTTCCAAACCAGGCAAACGCACTCATGATTAACACGAATGTGAATACTGTATATTCCGGGACAATCACAACAAATACAATGATGAACATCAAACTTGGCAGGACCATTAAGAAGTCAATGATTCTCATAATTACATTGTCGACCATGCCACCGAAAAATCCGGCTATTAAGCCTATCGTTAAACCGAACAGACCGGCAATTACCGTTACACTTAGACCAATCGTGAATGAGTTTCGCGTTCCGATCAGCAACTGTCCAAATACGTCCCGCCCTCCATCGTCTGTTCCAAGCAGATGAGTTTCTGAAGGTGCTTCCCATGTTTCAAGGAAATTCACTCGTTGGAGCTGTTCCTGGTCAATGAATAACGGTGATCCATATGCAGTAATCAGCATACCAAGTAGCAATACTAACGAAATCAGTGCCATTTTATCGTGTCTGATTTCCCGCCAAACTGTTTTGGCAAATGACGGATTATTTGCTTTTTCTTTAGCGATCAATTCTTTTTGATTCACTGTAACCATATCTCGATTCCCTCCTCATCTGCTTTTCTATTCAATTCGGATACGCGGATCAATCGCACTCAAAATAATATCCGAGAGCATCGTTCCGACAATAACAGCTGTCCCTGAAATCATGACAATGGCTGTTACAACGGTGAAATCGCGTCCTGTAATCGATTGAATGAAGAGCTGACCGAGACCTGGGTAACTAAAGATCGTTTCCAAGAAAATCGAACCGCCAATCAATCCTGTAATTTCATATCCTAGGAATGCAGCGATCGGCAGCAACGAGTTACGTAAAATGTGCCGTGTATAGACTTTACCTTCAGGCACCCCTTTTGAGCGTGCTGTTTTAACAAAGTCTTTCAATTTCGTATCGATAATATCGTTCCTTAAATATTGGATTGTTCCGAAAGTTGCGAGCAGAGCTCCGGACATTCCTGGAAGGACTAAGTGCTTTATTTTGCTGACGTAGTATTCCCATGATCCTGTTTCTATTCGGATATCCACACTTCCCCCGGTAGGGAACCAGCCGAGTATAAAACTGAATAAGAACAGCATGAGTAAAGCGAAAACGAACAAAGGTGTGGCAAATGAAAAGTAGTTATACGTGACGATTAGTTTATCCGCCCAGGTGTCCGTCCACCTGCCGGCTATGATGCCGAGCGGTATGGCAATTGCATAGGAGACAATCAAAATGAATAGTGACAGTGTAACTGTATTCGCTACCCGTCCTGCAAGCAGTGAAGTTACAGGTTGCTTATGGGTATAAGAACTCCCTAAATCCCCTTTGACCGCTTTTCCTACCCAAGCACCGTACTGTACATACCACGGGTCGTTAAGACCATATTGTTCACGGATCTTTTCTACTTGTTCCGGTGTTACGTTAGGGTTTCCCATGAACGCACCCGTTACTGCATCACCTGGCATTTGTTTTGCCAAGACGAATATAATGAGGCTTAGCAAAAAGAGTTGCGGAATCATGACGAGCAGTCGCCGAATGATGAATTTAACCATTTCTTACAGCCCTCCTTGGTTCACAGCAACTGAATGCGTTGAGGTAAGCGGTTTCAAGTCAAACATTCTGCCGTCTTTGTCGAAATAACTGTCATACTCTGTCCGGTAAGCGGCATTGATTTCCTGACGCAACTCCATTTTTTCGAATCGTTTTGCTGGATCCATCTCAGGAATTGCGGCAATCAATCGTTTTGTATAGAGATGCTGAGGATTCGTGTAAACATCTTCTGCAGTACCCTCTTCGACAAAACGGCCTTTGTACATAATACCGATTCTGTCACAGATATGTTTGATGACCCCGAGATCGTGGGATATGAATAAGTAAGTCAATCCGAAGTCTTTCTGGATTTCACGCATGAAGTTCAAGACCTGAGCCTGCACGGATACGTCCAATGCGGACACAGGTTCATCGGCAATGATCAATTTAGGATTGAGCATAAGCGCACGGGCAATCCCGATCCTTTGCCGCTGACCACCAGAAAACTGGTGAGGGTACTTATAAATGGATTCTGGGCTTAAGCCTACACGTTCTATCATATTCTGAACGCGAGTCAGCTCTTCTTTTGGCGAAAGCCGCTCAAAGTTGCGTAGAGGTTCAGCAATAATATTCAAGACGTTCTTTCTTCCGTTTAATGAAGAATAAGGATCCTGGAAAATCATTTGGATATCACGGATATGTTTCCTGCGATCGTGTCCATTCATAGTGGCGAGGTTTTCTCCATTAAAGAGGACTTCCCCACCAGTTGCTTTGTTGAGCCCGATAATTGCGCGGCCTGTAGTGGTCTTTCCGCAACCTGACTCCCCCACTAGACCGTACGTTTCACCAGGCTGCAGTTCAAAACTGACTCCATCCACTGCACGTACTTGGTCGACTACCCGTCGGAAGAAACCTCCACGGATTGGAAAGTGTACTTGCAAGTCTTTTACATTAAGTAGTGACATAGTTTTCATCCTCCACTCGTTCTTCAGGGAAGTGGAAGTCTTTGTAACACGTACAGCGTACAAAGTGACCTGGTTCCACTTCATGGATCGATGGATTGTCTTCATGTGCTTCCTGTGAAATCCAAGGAATTCGAGGAGCAAAGCGGCATCCTTCGCGATCCAATTTTTGAATCGATGGCACAATTCCTTCAATGACATGCAGTTCTTCCTTATCTGTCATGTTGGAAGGAATCGAACTCAAAAGTGAGCGTGTATATGGATGCAAGGGATTTGCAAATAGTGTATTGACGTCTGCAATCTCAACGAATTCTCCGGCATACATAACGGCTACTCGATCTGCCATCTCAGCTACTACCCCTAAGTCGTGGGTGATGAGGATGATTCCGGAATCCGTGATCCGTTGCAGCTCCTTCATCAGATCCATAATTTGGGCTTGAATCGTCACGTCCAATGCTGTTGTCGGCTCGTCCGCAATCAGCATTACTGGATTACAGGCAAGTGCGATTGCAATCACGACACGTTGTCTCATTCCGCCTGATAGTTCGTGTGGGTATTGTTTGTAGATTCTGTCAGGATCTTTGATGCCGACCTGTTGCAGTAATTCCAAGACCCGCTTTTTCTTGGCGGACTTGGAAAGTTTCATATGGTAGTCCATCGGCTCTTCAATTTGACGGCCGATTGTTGCAAGCGGGTTCAGAGCTGTCATCGGATCTTGAAAGATCATGCCCAAGTCTTTCCCGCGGATTTTGTTCAACTTTTCTACCGGCAGGCTTAGTAGATTCTGCCCTTTCAAGTTCACTTGACCTTCCAGTTTTGTCGTCTTCGCATTATGAAGACCTATGATGGAGAGCGCCAAGGCACTCTTACCACATCCGGATTCACCGACAATCGCCACGACTTCATTTTTATGAACAGTTAATGAAACACCGTCCACAGCTGCGTAATAGTTTCCCTTGATGTTGAATGATGTTCGCAGATTCTCAATTTCCAAAACTGTCTCAGCCAACGCAGTTCCTCCTTGCCTATGGTGATATGTACGAAAAAGGTTAATCAAATTTTCTGACTTTATAAGCTTTTTCAACTATACTACACAATTTTTCCGTTGGCAATACTATTTTCTCAGAATACCAAATACATAGATTATTTCAACTATGACAATCAGATGACAAACTCTGTAACAAAGGGAACGTAGATCATATTCTCCCTGAAAAATATTGCAGGAATTTTTTATTTACAGGTTAAAACCCTTTTGCATCACTATTTTTCAAATCCAGTGTATGAATATTATTTGATTCTACACCACTGGGAATTGCCCCATTACTTTAGAAGGATATACCCGCCAAACCTAATCCATCCAGTTCTATCGTTCTCTGTTTTACGACATTTCGCGACACGAAAATCCACTCTACAATAATAAATCCAGTTAAATTTCATCTGAAAGAGTTTGAATACACATGGTGACCCCTTTAACTAGCTCATCCAACGACCAACCCGCAATTTTGCCTTGCTGAATTGCCAACTCAAACGAAGCAGGTATATGCAAAAAGCCTGATGGCATTTCCGGTTTATGTCTGGCCGCCCAATGAAGACCTGCATACATCACGTTATTACACAAATAGGTTCCCGCAGAATTAGAGATTGCTGCGGGTAATCCCGTTGCATTCAAACGGTTCACCATCTCACGGATGGGAAGCGTAGAAAAGTAGGCAGGCGGGCCATTTGGATCTATCGTTTCATCAATCGGCTGATGCCCTTCATTGTCCGGTTCTCCATCTTTCACATTGAGTGCAACCCGTTCTGGAGTCATTTTATAACGGCCGCCCGCAAGACCTAATGATAGGACGGCATCCGGGTTCTCCTTATTGATATGCTCAAGCAACTCTTCACCGGAAGCATTAAAATTCACCGGTAGGATTTTGCCGCAAATCATATAGTCTCCAATTATAGTCCCCTCCAGTTTTTCAACGACTTGCATCGTCGGGTTCACAGGAAATGAGAGAAAAGGTTCAAAGCCAGTAAGCAGTAATTTCTTCAACTTAAAAATCCCCTTTATACGTGCATCGGTTTTGCCTGTTCTTTGACTTCTTTCATTAAAGATTCATCATGTAAATGACATGCGACAAAATGGCCCTCATCTTTTTCAAGCCAATCCGGCTTCTGGGTGGCACAAACCGCCATTGCATACGGACATCTAGTTCTGAATACACAACCGGATGGAGGATCTATAGGACTTGGCAGTTCCCCTTCCAAAAGAATCCGTTCTCTCGATTCCTCGATATCGGGATCCGGAATCGGAATTGCCGAGAGCAAGGCTTCTGTATAAGGATGCAAAGGTTTTCCATAGAGCTGATCACTTGTCGTCAATTCCACTAAATGACCTAAATACATGACGCCAATCCGATCTGAGAGGTATTTCACCATCGAAAGGTCATGTGCAATGAAGAGATAGGTCAATCCTTTTTCGCGCTGCAGCCGCTGAAATAACATGACAACCTGCGCTTGAACTGATACATCCAAAGCAGAAATGGGTTCATCTGCTATGATGAATTCAGGATCGAGTGCGAGCGCACGAGCGATACCAATGCGTTGTCGTTGTCCGCCAGAAAATTCGTGGGGGTAGCGGTTCGCATGATCGCGATTTAACCCGACATCTTCCAGAAGCTCGTTCACGCGTGCACGCAATTCCTTTTTCGATTTATACATATTATGGATCTCCATCGGCTCTGCAATGATTTCATAGACTGTTGAGCGAGGGTTAAGAGACGCGTAAGGATCTTGGAAGACCATCTGCATCTTTTTAAGAAACTGGTGACGCTCTTTATCGTTCATATCGTGGACATTTTGCCCTTCAAATACAACGTCTCCGTCCGTCTTGTTATACAGCCCTAAAATCGTACGTCCCGCTGTGGACTTCCCACAGCCTGATTCTCCTACGAGACCGAACGTCTCCCCTTTATAAATTTCAAAACTGAGACCATCCACCGCTTTCAACGTCTTTCCTTTTCCTACATCAAAGTGCCGTTTTAAATCTTTCACAGATAACAATACTGATTGGGAATCCGTCATCGTTGTTCCTCCTCGTTTCCAGATTTTCTATGATGAGTTAGCCATGTTGGGTCAATCTGTACACCGAGCCCTGCCACGTCAGGTAGGTGAACGGTTTGACGAGAGTATGTGACGCCTCCAATAACGGGATCTCCATTTAGCATGAGAGGTGCATCAAAGTCACAACGGGTAACATTCGGCTGACTTGCAGCAAAGTGAGCGGCTGCCGTGATCCCCAGTTTCGTTTCAATCATACTGCCTGTCATACATTGGATTCCGTAACTTTCAGCGAGTGCATTAATCTTCAATGCCTCATGGATTCCACCTGACTTCATCAATTTAATATTGATTAAATCAGCGGCTCCGCATTGTAGGACACGCAGCGCATCACGCGGTGAAAAAACGCTTTCGTCTGCCATAATAGGCGTTAATGTATTTTGTGTCACATAGAGCAATCCATCTATATCCTCTGCATGGACGGGTTGTTCGACGAGTTCAATCTCAAGACCGGCATCTTCCATCGCAGCAATTGTCCGAATCGCTTCTTTAGGATGCCAGCCTTGGTTGGCATCCAGGCGAATCTTGACGGTATTTCCAACTCGTTTCCGAATTGCTTTGACACGTTGCATATCTAATTCAGAAGAACCGATTCCTACCTTCACTTTCAATGTAGTGAATCCATCTTCTATGTACTGAAACGCATCGTCTGCCATTTCAGCAGGATCATTCACACTTACCGTAAAGTTCGAATCGAGCTGATTTTTGTGACCTCCTAGGAATTGATAAAGCGGGAGCTCCGCAAGTTGGCCAATCAGATCATGTATCGCCATGTCGACTGCGGCTTTAGCGCTTGTATTTCCAATCATTGTTTTATGTAGAACGGCGAAAAGTTCGGTTCGGTTCCGAATATCCATCCCAACCAGTTTGGGTGCTATCACTTCTTCAATGGCATAGGCAATGCTCGCCATGGAGTCGCCTGTAATCACGTGAGTCGGTGGCGCTTCACCCCAGCCGGACTTTCCATCTTCTGTGGTGACCTTTACATACGTTGAGTAGGCAGTATGAACGGTGCGCAATGCCGTTTTAAATGGTTTTCGCAATGGAACAGCCACTGTCGCAAGTTCAATCGAGTGGATCTTCATGGACAACTTCTCCTTTCTAGCCTTGAACGAACAAAACTGTGTGCGTCGAACATTCGGCGCACACAGTCCCTCCTACTTATTCTTTGTCAGCGTATTTCAGGTCGAGATAGCCGACTGGGTGACGGAGAATCCCTGTAACACCAGGTTTTTCTAATATTGACTGATTGTAGTAATAAAGTGGAATTACCGGCATTTCCTCCATAAGCATCTCGTCCGCCTGTTGTAATAATGTCCAACGTTTATTCTCATCTGTTTCATTTTTAATCGCTTCGATCAACTTGTCATAATCAGGATTTGACCATGTCGTACGGTTCATGGATGATTCTGAAACGAAGCTTTCTAACGCATTGACTGGGTCTGCATAATCATGCAAGAACGAAGAACGTGAGAACTGATATTTAAATTCTTTCTGATCTGCAAGGAAAACTCCAGCTTCTACGTTTTGCAACTCAATGTCCACACCAAGATTTTCTTTAAACATCGATTGCAATGCGACTGCAATCTTTTGGTGAGATTCGCTTGTCGAATACGTTAACGTTACTTTCGGCAGTTCCGTATATCCTTCTTCCTTCATGCCTTCTTCTAGCAGTTTCTTTGCTTCTTCAGGGTTAAATGATATGAAATCTCCCGCAGTCTCACGGAACTCCTTACCATCTGGTCCGATAAATCCATAAGAAACGAAACCATGAGCCGGCTTTTCACCGTTTTTCGTAACAAACTCTACAATGTCTTCCTGGTTAACCGCTTCACCAAACGCTCTGCGGATTTTCTTGTTCGTGAACGGTTCCATGGATGTGTTGAATCGGAAGAAGTACAATCCTGCTTGGTCTTCTACTTTCACCTCAGGATTATCCTTCAAGTCTTCTGCGATTTCTGAAGGGACATCTGTACTATCCAACTCATCGGACTGGTACATCTGGTATGCGGTTGTAGACTCACTCACCATTTCCCAGTTCACTTTGTCGAGATTGACTTTGTCTGCATCCCAGTAATTTTCGTTCTTTTCAAAGACAAATTTCACATCATGGTCCCATGAAGCTAATTTGAATGGACCGTTGGAAACGAATGAGTCTGCTTCTGTAAACCATTTCGGATTGTCTGTCGCTACTTTTTCATTGATCGGGAAGAAGCTTGGGTTCGTAATGATGTTCAAGAAGGCTTCGTTTGGAGCAGTCAGCTTCACGACAAATGTCTTTTCGTCGGGTGCTTCAATTCCGATATCTTCAACAGTACCTTCACCATTGTTATACGCTTCAGCGCCTTCAATAAAGTATGCAAGGAATGCTGCAGGAGATGCAGTTTCAGGGTCTAGCATATGCTGCCACGCGAATAAGAAATCGTTTGCCGTAAGTGGATCTCCGTTAGACCATTTTGCGCCATCGCGGATTGTGAATGTGTACGTCAATCCATCTTCAGATACATCGATTTTTTCTGCAGATGCTTCCTCTGCCAAGTGATCTTCTGACAAGCGAGTGAGTCCTTCCATCAAGTTGTTAAGGGCACTCCAAGAGACTGCGTTAAAACCTACTGACGGGTCAAATGATGTAGGTTCTTCGCCGTTGTTCAAGTAGAGTACTTTTTCTGCGGCAGGTTTGTTATCTTTGCCATCTTTTCCTCCTGCATCGGTTTCCGGCTTCTTGCCCGCTTCTTCGTTTGCCGTACAGGCCGCGAGTACTACGAGTAGTGCAGTAAATAATACAAACTTGATCCACTTCTTCAATGTGACTTCCCCCTTTTTTATAATGAATCCTTTGATACCTAGTTAATACAGTTAGCGCAAACAGTGTTAATTTCCATTACAGACGAACGCTTTCTGCGGGGTCTTCACTCTTCGCTAATTCCGCGGGAACCGTCTTTCGTTACAAATAAACGAAGATAACAAACGTCGAACCTACCTTTTAAGAAAATACCGCTTGTGCTCTCTCATCTTGAAGCCAGCAGTCTACAGTGTGCTGTGTGGTAAGTTGGGTAGTTGCCGGGTAAACTCGTTCGCATACTTCCATGACGTAGGGGCATCTTGCAGCGAATGGACAACCTTCGGGTGGTGCGAATAGGTCTGGCGGTGTCCCTTCGATCGGTTTCAACTCTTCTTCTTGCAAGTCAAGTCTAGGTACTGAGTTGAGCAGCCCTTGCGTATATGGATGCTGCGGGTCGTAGAAAATCTCCCGCTTATTCCCGATTTCAATGATTTTCCCTGCATACATGACCGCAATGCGATCTGCAATTTTTGCGACAACACCGAGGTCGTGTGTAATCAGAATAACCCCTACTCCAGTTTTACGTTGAATTTCATCGAACAATTCCAGAATTTGTGCTTGTATGGTGACATCCAATGCAGTCGTCGGTTCGTCGGCGATGAGCAATTCAGGTTCGCAGATCAAAGCGATCGCGATCACGATTCGCTGGCGCATTCCACCCGAAAACTGGTGAGGGTATTGTTTAAGTCGTTCTTCAGGATTGGAGATGCCTACAAGGCTAAGCATTTCAACCGCTTTCCTTTTCGCTTCTGCTCTCGACACTTTATGATGTGTTCGTAATCCTTCTATTAACTGTTCTCCGATTTTCAACGTCGGGTTAAGGGCAGTCATCGGGTCTTGGAAAATCATCGAGATATCTACACCTTGGATTTCACGCAGCGCTTTTTTGTTCAGTTTGGTCAAATCCCGATCTTTGAAAAGTACCTCTCCATTCCGAATCCGGCCTGGCGGTTGTGGTATGAGCCCCATAATCGTATTCGCTGTCACACTTTTTCCGCATCCTGATTCTCCAACGATGGCGAGAGTTTCTCCTTTATACAGGTCGAACGAAACGCCCCGGATTGCTTGCACTTCTCCTCCGAACGTTTTGAAAGAAACTTCCAAGTCACGTACTGAGAGCATTACCTCTTGCGAAATGGTCTTCTTATGTTTTCTTTTCTCTTCTGTAGCAATGCCTGAACCCGGCAGATGCTCCCTTTTTACTGGTGCATTTCCTGCGCTGGACGCATTTTCCAACTGTTGTCCTATCACATCCATTACCCCCTCAATTTCGGATCGAGCGCATCCTGCATGCCATCACCTAATACGTTAAAAGCAAACATTGTGATGGAGATGAAGAACGCCGGGAAGAATAAGCGCCACCAGTCACCAGATAGAATGACCGGAAGAGCATCGTTCGCCATTACGCCCCAACTTGCATACGGCGCCTGAATACCGAGACCGAGGAAACTTAAAAAGGCTTCCGCAAAAATAGCACTCGGGACAGTAAGTGTCATTTGAACAATGATCGGTCCCATTGTGTTCGGAATCAGGTTTTTCCGGATGATCCGCGGAGTTCCAGCACCAAATGATTTCGATGCAGTCACAAATTCAAAGTTTTTTATTTGCAGAACTTGCCCTCGTACAATCCGGGCCATCCCTACCCATCCTGTGATCGTCAGTGCAACAATGATGGTCGTTAGACTCGGGCCCATCACGACCATTAGCAAGATGACTACGAGTAAATGAGGGAGGCCGTAAAGGATTTCAATAATCCGCATCATAATGGAATCCGTACGTCCGCCCTTGTATCCACTAACACCTCCATAAATAATTCCGATGAAAAAGTCGATAAGCGCAGCCATGACACCTACGAATAACGAAATGCGCGCGCCATACCACGTTCTTGTGAAAACATCCCTGCCCATTTCGTCTGTCCCAAACCAATGGGCTGCGCTTGGCGCTGTATTTTGGTTTCGCAAATCAGTTGCAGTGACTTCATAGGGAGAAAATACAGGACCGAATATCGCAAGAAGCGTAAGAATAACTAGGAACACCAACCCAGCCATTGCCAGCTTATTTTTTCGCAACCTCCGCCACGCATCTTTCCAATAGGATAACGATGGACGAACGACTGCTTCGGCGCGTTCGTGGTCCTCTCCTTTTTTCCTGAACCACTCATCAGGAACGGAGACTCTTGGATCTTTGGCAACCATTACACTTCACCTTCCTTTTTGTGAAGCTTAATACGGGGATCCAAGAATCCGTATACAATATCTACTAAAAACAGCATGAACACTAGAAATGCACTATAAAAAACAGTAGATCCCATAATAACGGGATAGTCTCGATTGTTAATGCTATCGACAAAGTACTTCCCCATGCCAGGGATTGCAAAAATCTTTTCAATAACGAATGTTCCTGTCAAAATTCCCGCAAGCATCGTCCCCATGATCGTTACTACCGGCATGAGTGCATTGCGTAATGCATGCCTTGCTACAATACGGAAAGGGCTTAAGCCTTTTGCACGCGCCATCTTAATATAATCTTGTGTCAACACTTCCAACATACTGGCACGAGTAAGACGTGCAATAATGGCAGTAGGTCCGGTTGCTAGTGCAATAACGGGTAAAATCATATGCTTTGGACTGCTCCAAGTAGCGGGAGGCAGTAATTGCCAATTTACTGCTATTTGCTGAATCAGCAGGGTGGCAAGAACAAAGTTCGGTATTGAAATTCCGATTACTGCGAAAGTCATAGCTCCATAATCGACAATCCCATTATGCCGAAGTGCAGCAAATGTACCGAGAATAATTCCCGAAATGACAGCGACGATGATAGTTGCCATTCCTAGTTCAAAAGAGATGGGAAACCCCCGTGCAAGCAATGTGTTTACGGACTCATTCGGTTTTTTTATGGATGGTCCATAGTCGAACGTCACAATAGACTTCAGGTAGTTCAAGTATTGGATTGGCATTGGCTGATCCAACTTATAAAACTTCTCCAAGTTCGCTTGGATGGTCGGATTGGACGTACGCTCTTCGTCAAACGGTGAACCTGGGATCGCCCGCATGAGTACAAATGTCAGCGTGGCAATAATGAGAACGGTGACAATCATCATGATGAAACGCTTCAATATGTATAGCGGCACTCTGCTTCCTCCTTAACAAAACTTGGTTTGCATTGCTAACTCCGTCATGACAAGCATGGCACGATAGGCTTCCACGATATCTTTTGCCTCATAACGAACGATTGTCGTTCCTTCTTCTATCACACACCCCGGCATCATCGCTGCCCACTCCGCCTCTCCATAATTCGTAAATTCGATACGCATAACCGGATGATCAGGTGCTTTTAGTGGTTTAATATCATTACGTTTTTCAAGTGCTTCTGCCATTTTCACTTTCAGCAATGCTTGCGCTTTCGATGGATGCAGCGTCCTGACAGACGAACGGGAAATGGACTGTTTCACCGCAGCTGTTACAACTCCTGGAATGAGTTCTTCTGCTTCCCTGCATGCTCCATCGTCACCCGCTACCATTAAGACAGGCACATCATAATGGCCAGCAACATACGCATTGAACCCGAGTTCTCCAACTACGACATCATTGATAAAAATATTGCGAACACCAAAAATCATCGTATGGCTCATGACACCAGGTTGTCCCGCACGGGCGTGATATCCTGCGAACACAACACCTGTATACGATTCATCCAATGACTGCACCATTGAAAGCGGTTTCACTTCTCCGGTTATTAACTCTACATCAGGATGCATCTCTTCCACGAGTAAGTTATTCATTTTTGAGTGACTATCATTCACAAGAATTTCTTGTACACCTTTTTCAAATGCAACTGAAGCGATTGCATTCGCCTCCTCCGTCATAATGCGACGAGCCCGTTCATAATTGTGCCGATGTGAATCTACAAACGTCTCATCCGGCAAGCCTGTTATACCTTCCATATCTACGGATACAAATAGTTTCATATGAGCCTCCACATAGTGAACAGAAAAGAACATCTGTCTGATTTAATAGTCAATTAACAATACCAAAATATTTTCATAATAACAAGATAATTTTGTGAAATGAAACTATGTTTTCTAGTTTTTAATGATTTAGCAATATTATTGTTTCAAAATCGGAAAATCTACGCTCTGTTAGTATACTAGGTACACTTTACTTAAGAGGCGGTATCTCGACGAAAAACGAAAGTGAATCCTACAGTAAGAAAGACATCATATCTTTGCATGATAAGGGTATATGCTCCATTGCTTATTCAATCATTTTACAAAATATGGGCACTATGAAACAACCCTTTAAATGTCAAACAATTGTATAACCAAATCTGAAGGTTTAATCTTAAATAATTTCTATTGACACAGAACTGTCGATTAAGTATGCTCGATTGGTAATTGATTTTTCGGAAGGACTCTGCTAAACCGATTCCCCATAGACACCAATCTTTAAAAAGCCTCCTATGCAAAGGTGGTTCTTTTGGAATGAAGAAGATTATGTAGATGTTCATAAATCGTCACGACAGAGACCCACAAGACATTGATTGCAAAAATATAATAAAGAAAGCAGTGGGATATGATGGCGACAGCTAAGAAAAAAATCCACTATGCTTGGTGGATACTTGTAGCACTCTGTTTGATTGTTGGACTTTCAAAAGGGGCATTAAATACATCATCAGGTCTATTCATTCCAGGAGCTACCAAAGATTTAGATATTCTAACTGGTAACTTAACGTTATACTTCAGTATTGCTTCAATCGTAACAATGATTTTCCTTCCAATCGGAGGTAAAATCTTAGCTAAATATGACATTCGTACAGTATTAGTCATCGCAATTATTTTACAAGCCGGTTCATATGTCGGATTTGGTTTTAGTAGCTCCGTATGGGGTTGGTACATTTTTGCTGTTCCATTGGCTGTCGGCGGAGTGTTTACAACAGTAATCGTAGGCCCCGTCCTCGTGAATCAATGGTTCAAGAAGAAAAATGGTATGGCACTTGGATTGATTGGAGCATCTGGCGGTTTACTTGGCGCGATTGCTCAGCCAATCATTGGATATACAATTGCTACAGCTGAACATACTTGGCGTACAGGCTACATTGGTCTTGGCTTAGCAGTGATCATTATTGTTGTCCCAACCGTTCTCTTAGTCCTTCGTAAATCACCGCAAGCAATCGGTTTGTTGCCTTATGGAGCACAAGAAATTACAGATGTTAGCGACGAAACAAAAACAGAAGAAGTAGATAAAGGAGTTACATTAGCGATTGCTCGAAAATCATCTGCTTTCTACTCACTATTTTTCTTCTTCCTTCTGATCACATCGATTGCTAGTTTTGCAATTCATATTCCTTCGTATATCCAATCACTAGGATATGATGCTATATTTGCTGGAAATGCGATGGCGGGATATATGATTGGCGTGCTTTTAGGAGCTCTTGCACTCGGTTATCTTGTAGACAAAATAGGTTCAAGAAATACAGTATATGTTGCAATGATTTTAGCAGCAATTTCTGTACTTGCCCTTCTATTTATTTCTGATAGTAAAATTGTGATTGTTTTAGCAACTGCACTGTACGGGTTTACTGTATCCAACTCCGTCGGAACGCTAGCGCCAGCACTCACAACAAGCCTGTTCGGCAGCAGAGAATATGCGCAAATTTACTCCACCGCTTCTCTAGGACTTGCCATTGCTGGTATTGTTGCACTTCCAGCTTACGGATATATTTATGATTTCGCCAAAAGTTATACACCAGCACTCTATATCGTACTTGTTCTGCTAATTATAAATATTGTTCTTGTGACATTCGCATTTGAAGGAAAAAAGAAACTTCTAAAACAAGGTCACTGGAACTAATTTCATGAAAAAAAGCTGTTTCAGTACCAGTAATCCTGGTATTGAAACGGCTTTTTTAGTTGTTATTTTTCTATCCTATGTCGAAATCAGTCGGAAATTGTTTCACATGGAACAGTTAAGAGAATGGGGCTTGATAAACAGTTGTTCCGTTACGACCGGTTGTGTCAACCGCTTGAGATAACGAATTCAAAATAGCTTCCTCCGTCACTTCTGCAGCTCCTTGGAATAGTTGGTTCATGACAGGGTGGCTATCGCGGAGTAATTGCACATTTTCCTTTGCATCGGGCTGATCATGCGGAAATTTATGTGCAGTTGAAAATGCAATCACAATATCCCCACTTCCATTACTATAATGGCTTCCGGTTCTGGCAAGCCCAACTCCCGCCCGTTTCGCAATACGTTTTAACTGACGGTTATCGAGCGGTGCATCCGTTGCGAGTACGATGATAATCGAGCCATCTGCAGGCTTCGGAGCATTCGGTTGAACGATAGTTACCTCTTTCATATAACGTTCAGCCGCAAAATCATCACGAGCACCAAAATTACTTAATACAAGACAGCCGATTGTAAAAACATCAGATGGTTCCTCACGATTAATCAGACGAGAGGATGTTCCGATCCCACCTTTATAACCGAAGCAGACCATTCCTTTTCCGGCCCCTACTGCTCCTTCTTCAACTGGTTCGATAGATGCCGTTTCAATTGCTTGCTTGGCATGAGCAGATGTAACGGATAGCTCTCTAATCGAGTTAAGCCGGCTGTCATTGCACTCCCCCGTCACGATATTGACAGTTCCTGTTGTCTCCCCGATTTCAGGTGTGGATTCGAGCAGCCATCGAAGCGCTCCTTCAGTTGCTGCTGGAACACTGAATGTATTCGTCAACATGATCGGTGACTCAAGAACTCCAAGCTCATCTAACTGGATGAGTCCCGTCGTCTTACCGAAGCCGTTAATGACATAACTCGCCGCCGCTACTTTTTCACGAAAAGGATTTCCAGCGTGCGGCAAGATTGCTGTAACACCCGTCGCAGCATATTCGCCTTTAGCAAGCGGTTTGTCGAGCGTGACTTGCCCTACCCGTACATCTGCAACGTCCGTAATACAGTTATTTTCCCCTGTGGGTAGACTCCCGATTCGAATACCGCGCTCTCTAACCTTCATGGTTGTTTGTTTCGACATTTCTGCGCCTCCAGTCTATGTATAGTCTTTCGCCAATGTTTCCACACTATGAGAAAAGGAGTGATCTGGTTGCTGACTGAATTTCCTACGATTCATACGAATGTTTGGGATGCACTTTGGGCAGTCCCTGTGACACTTGCATTGGTTCTAATCGCGAAATGGGTATTTCATGTCCGACCCGCATGGCTTTCTACAGTTTCAACGGTAGTTGCTCTAGTCTTGTCAAACTTCATCAGTCATCCGCACAATCTTTCAGCGGGTATCTTTATGGGAATTTTTTATAGTGGGGCTGCCATGGGATTGCTCTATTCTCTGCAGCAATCTTATCTAGCCTACCGAGCAAAATGACTGCCGTCTTATACTTTCAATGGACAAAAACCGCATTGCATTAATCCCGGGACGTCTTTTGAAAGGCAGCAAGTTTTCCTGACCGTTGTGTTCAGCAGGTCTGTTGGTTCACTTCCATTTAAATAGGATGAAAACCGGGAATGCGCAGAGATCCCTTCCCAGCACGAATCTTCTTTTAGCTGATTGTAGACGATTCTTGCTTCTTCTGAACAGATTGGATCATTCAGCAGGACATGAAACTGCCAAAGCCAGAAGCCGAATACATTTTCCCATAACACATTTGCAGAAATCGGAGCTGCCGAACGCAGCGCCTCGACCACCGTCTGGATCTGGATAAGAAGATTTCGAATGACATCCGCCGTGGCTTCAATAGGGGTTTCTGTCCATCCTTCTATGTCTGGATATGTACTGACCGTCATATTTCCATACTCACGAACGGCTCCAAACGTTAACTCTTTGGGCTCCCCTTGCCAAAATTCCTCATATTGTATGTATTGAACAAGTTGCATAGCCGTAAACATCCCAAAACGACGCATGAAGTAGGAGGCCGCAACAGTCGTATTCGGACTTTGACTCACTGTTTGCAGCAGCGTTACCACATCTTCTCCATTGGTGTGGGACGTTAAAGTTGCTAACGTGAAGAGCGGATGTTCCGGTGGTTTTGTATAGACGCCATTGCTATGAAGTTGGCTGATTTGGTTTGCTGTTAGTTTTGTCATGCTTCTATTATAGCAGAGCATCGGTTGCAAAAAAACAGACTGCCCGGCTAAGAGGACAGTCTGTCTAGTTCACTTATTCAGTTACTGCTGTGTTGTCTGTTAATTTAGGTTTGTTATCTTCCTTAATCATCGCTGCAGCAATTGTACCGATGATAAGTAGGAAACCTGCAAAGTAGAAGCCCATATCCAGGTTACCAGTCACGTCAGCCAAGAAACCTGTGATGTATGGAGCAAGGATGGAACCACACATTCCGATGAAGTTGTAGATTCCGAATGATGTACCATATGCATTTTTAGGAGCGTTGTCTGCAACAACAGCCACCAGTACAGGGTTTGTACTGATTTTACCAAAGATACCGTACCCGATCAGCGCTGCATATAGGACATACATGTTGTCGAATGCAACGATGGAAACGAGTGAAATCAATGAAAGTGGAAGCATGACGAGTAGCACGGGACGACGTTTCCCCATACGGTCTGCAACCCAGCTGAAGAAAATCGATCCTGGTATAGCTGCCCACGGAACTAGTGAAGAAACGGTTGCAACTGCACTACCTTCAATTCCACGTGCGTGCTGCAAGTAATAAGGCATCCATGTTACGACTACGAAGAATCCGTAAATCGCACAGAAGATTACGATGTAAGACATGAGCAAGTTGCGGTTTTTGAACAGCATGCCGATTTTGAACGGTTCTTGATTATCAATTTCAGCTTTAGTTTTCTTGCCATATGGATTTTCTTTAACAAGCCACCACATAAGTAAACCGATTAGGACAACCGGGATCGCAACGATATAGAACGGTGCTCTCCAAGACATGCCAGCTTCAATCGTCCAACTGGATAAGAAGTAACCGGCAGATAGACCAAACGCCATACCACTGTTGATGATTGCTGATCCTACAGTAATGTGTTTCTTAGGTATTGCTTCAGAAGACAATCCGTATTGAGGTCCATAATAGAACCCTTGGAATATACCAACCATTAACCACATGAGTACGAATAGGAAGAATGTCGGCATAGATCCTGCGATTGCTGCGAAGATACCGAATAGGATAATCCCCGGTACAAGCACTTTCTTTTTACCGATTTTATCACCGAGAATACCGGAGGGAATGTTCAATCCCGCATAACCGATGAAGAAGATACTGCTGATCATACCGAGTTGACCGGCAGATAAGCTGAATTCAGTTTGAATATCATCCATGACAGGGTTCAAGATTGCACGCGTTCCATAAATTGCAACCCAACCTAAGAAGAATACGATAACGGCTTTGATCCAATAAGGAATGAGTTCTTTTTTCTGGCCATTATCTTGTATGTGTTTCGCCATCGTTTGTTCCTCCTCAATTTTTTATAGTAGTTACTTAAGTAAAATGATCATTTACCTTACACCTGTATGATACTGTAGCTAGCATTGCAGACGAATAAAATCAAATCAGCTAACATTGCCAAAACATTAAATATCTAAAAGAATGTTACTCTGCACATACTACAATAGGTTGAATTAAATAATAAGACCTGGCAGCGTTGCTTTCCACTCCAGGCGAACGCTTTCCGAGGGGCTCGATTTCAGCCTCCTCGTTGCTTCGCTCCTGCGGGGTCTTCAATCTGCATCGATCCCTCCGGAGTCGTCGCCTTCCGTTCCAACCAACTAATATCTCGGAACCATAGAAATTTCACTTCAACATACTAGCAAGGAGTATCGATCGACCCTGAATCCAGACTCTCTGCATTTAACCATGATTCAAAGTGAGTATGTAGCACGTTGGAGTATACCCATCCTATTCGTGATGGGCTGTGACACTTTTCAACATGTATCCAAGACCGGGATACGTGACAATATACTCTTCGGGCTCCTTCAATCGCTCTTTGATTTTACGGCGGATCCTTGCTATCCCCACACGTAAATACTCGACATCGTCTCGATACTGGGGGCCCCACACTTCTGACAGCAACGATTCGTGTTGTACCACTTTATCGAGATTCAATGCCAGGATTTCCAACAAAGAAAACTCCGTCTGGGTCAATTTCAACTCTTCATCGTCAATCCAGATCCTCTTTCCACCGACATCCACTTGTAAAGACCCCGTTTCGATTACAGACGATGTTCCTGCTGCCCCATCTGCAAGACTTGGCTGACTCCTGCGAAGAACTGCATTGACGCGCGCAAACAGTTCGTCTAGCGAAAACGGTTTCGTCAAGTAATCGTCAGCCCCGAGGTTCAACCCGTTCACTTTATCTTTAGGATTACTTCTTGCTGTAAGCATGATAATAGGCGTATGGGAAAACTTCCGTAGTTCTTCCAATACGTAAAAACCATCCTTTCCTGGCATCATAATGTCGAGTAATATCAAATCGGGTGAAATCAGATCATATTTTTCCAACAATTCTTCCCCTGAATCCGCGGTCACGACTTCATAGCCAACCGATCGTAAATTCGCAGAGATGAAACGCAAAATTTTCGCCTCATCGTCTACGACACATATTTTTTGTTTCACCTCTTAAGACCCCTCTCGTATTGGAAAGTAGAGTGTAAATGTGCTGCCTTCTCCTGGTTTACTATCGACTTCGATCTTTCCTTCATGCGCTTCCATAATCCCTTCGCAAATGGATAGTCCTAAGCCTGTCCCACCTGAACGTCGAGTAGCAGTGACGTCCACTTGATAGAACCGATTGAAGATTTTTTGTAAATGCTCTTTTGAAATACCAATTCCATTGTCCGTTACTGCGATCGTTAAGAACTCGTTCTTTTTTTCCAAGGTAATATCGATCCGCTTTTGTGGATGATCGTTATATCGTAAAGCATTCGTAAAGAGATTCACCAACACTTGCTGCACCCTGGTTTTGTCTGCATAGAAAAATAAGGAATCCTCGGCTTTGTTGTGGAACGAAAGAGTCGCACCTTCTTTCAATGTAAGGGGTACGAGTTCAATCGACTTCTCAATCACGTGATCTGCTCGGACCATATCCCGTTCAATGTACATGGAACCGGATTCTATTTTTGAAATATCCATCCAATCATCTACCAAGTGTTGGATGCGCTCAATGTCTTCATGGACCCCTTCCAGCAATTCATCTTGGAAGTCCTGTTCCCACTCCACATCTTCCCGCAGCAGCGTTTCCACACTTCCTCTTATGTTCGTGATCGGTGTTTTGAATTCATGGGAAGTTAATGAAATTAAGTTGTTTTTCAATGTATCGATTTCTTCCTCTTTTGTTATATCACGAATTAGCAGTCCCTCACCAATTTTTTTCTCATCTGATATGACAGAAAATTTATGGAGCATATAGAAATCAGCGTTGCCCGATTTCGTTTTGTATTCCAGTTTCAATTCGCTTGCTTCGTTTTCAAAAAACGAAGCAAGTTCTTCGGTAGTAATCTCAAACAGCACGTGAATACGTTCAAACACATCGGACAAATGCACCAGAGGTCCATTCGTGCCATCTCCATCAGTGACATTCAAAAAGAATTCGTTCACATAATCGATCTGCTGATCATTATTGAGAAGCATAATTCCTTCTGACATACTTTCAAGAACTGCATCAAGTTCAGCGTGCTTGTTACGGTATTGCTCAAACAACAGCTTATTCTGCAACATAATTGCAAGCGAGCGGGAAAACGTTTGTAGGAATGCCTGCTCTCTCGGCTCGATCGTCTGCCCATCCAGTAAATCGATGATCAGATAGCCGTTTGGCAGCCCATCCAATACAATCGGTTCCATATGGTGATTAGCGCCTTGTACATTTTTTTCCAAATAACTCTGCAAACTTTTATCTGCGTAAATGACTTGGCTCGTCACTGCCAGTTCACGAAACCAAATGTGCACATTGAAAGGTACCGATTGCTCGATGTTTTGAAGGCACAATTGGATGAAATGAGACAGATCCATTTTTGAAGACACCGGCGTAATCAATTGGTTGACTGCCTGTAACTCGGCATTTCGCTGTTCCAAATTAGCAGTTCGTTCTTGAACACGTCCTTCAAGTCGTGTATTCAGTTCAATGAGTTCGTTTCGGTTTTCTTCAATTTCGGATATCATATCATTGAAGTGAGTCAGCAAATCCGTCATTTCTTGCGGCCCTTCAATGCGTTCTGATAGTTGAACAGGTTGGTTCGTCTTATAACTTACAGAATAGCGCTTAATCGTATCAAGGAGATTGCGGATCGTCCTTTCGAGTCGATTGGTTAAATACAGACTGGCCAAAACGACAAATAACGCCGTAACCGGAATGAACCATAAAATTGTGTTCACAGCACTTCTGAGTGGTTTTGTTATCAGGGTGGACGGATTAGCAATCCATACGGTCCAATCGAGATCCCGGATTTTCGCATAGGTAATGAATTCTTCTTCGCTGCCTTCTTCTTTGATGGTCAGGCTATTCATGGACTTCTCCGACTGATCATTGATTGTCTTCACAATTTTGGAATCCGTCAGATTCACCATTTCTGTTTTCGTATTAACATCAGGGTGCACAATCACATTGTTATCTTGGTCCAGTAACACCGCGTAACTCGCTTCGCCCGATATCCGCGTAGACACGTATTTTTCCAAAGCGTTTAAATCGATAGCTCCTAAAATATACCCTTGCATCTTCCCTTTGCTATCGAAAATTGGTGAAACAATCGCAACCAATAGGATATCCGTCCCTCCTCTCCCATAAAAGACTGGAGAGACGACTTGTTCGTTTCTTTCGAGAAGTTCCTTGTAATAGGATCGGTCGCTAAAATTCAAGTGCTCTCGTTTCACCCCGTCCGTGTAGACAGATGGATAAAATACAAGAGATTCGCCGTTTGCATCTCCTACGTACAAGTTTACAAATCCAGGGTAGTTCAGTTTTATATCGCGCAACTTCTCCTCTATTTTTGATGTACGACCCTCTTCCAATAATGGCGCAATATTAGAAGACATCGTTTCAATGATTCTTCCGTGCTGATCCATATAACTTTCAATATTGTCCTCTAGAAATCCGGTCACTTTCTTTTGACTTTCCTGATTGCCTTCGATTAAAGAGGAGAGCTGGAAAAACTGGAAAATTCCGAGGACAATAATCGACGTCAAGCCTATTGTCAGAAACGAGTAAATGAGTTCCTTTTTAAAAGAACGCGCCCGCCTATTTTTCACCCGCACTCTCCCCTTTCCCTTTGAAAATTGACCCATTATGTAATCCTCTAAAACTTTATGTACATACCAAAAGGGTATTGACCAGTGTCGTGATGACTATGGTCAATACCATTGGTAAACTTATTTTTTAATCTGTGTGCCAGCCTTACCTTCTACTGCAAGGTCCGCTTGTCCAAGAGAACAGATGATAGCACGTCCACCCATTTCAGCGAACTTCATAGCTGCTTCCATTTTAGGTCCCATGCTGCCTGCAGAGAATTGGCCTTGGTCTGCATAGGCTTTCGCTTCTTCAAGCGTAATCGTCCCAAGTGCTTTTTGATCCGGCTTGCCGTAGTTTACGAATACGTTATCGACATCAGTCAAGATCATGAGAACGTCCGCTTTTGCCTCTTCAGCTAGACGGAACGCACTGCGGTCTTTATCAATAACCGCTTCGATTCCTGTAAGGCTGCCATCTTCTTCACGTACAACCGGAATACCGCCGCCGCCGGAAGCGATGACAATCACATCGTTATCTGTCAGCATTTTAATCGTCTGGGAGCTGAGGATCGACTTCGGATTTGGAGAAGCAACAACACGTCTCCAGCCACGACCTGCATCTTCTTTAACATCCCAGCCTTTTTCCGCTGCCAATTGCTTCGCTTCTTCTTCTGAATAGAAGACACCAATTGGTTTGGATGGATCTGCAAATGCAGGATCATTACGGTCTACTTCTGTTTGCGTCAGCATACTGACCACTTGGTTGTTGAGGCCCAATTTATTGAGTTCGTTCTTCAAGGTCTGTTCCATCATGTACCCGATGAACCCTTGTGATTCTGCGCTACAAACGTCAAGTGGAAGTGCAGGAACAACGTCTTTGGCTTCTTCGTTCTGACGAAGAATGTTGCCTACTTGCGGGCCGTTGCCGTGTGTAACGATGACTTCATGACCATTCTTGACAATTTTCGCAATGATTTCAGTACTGATCCGTACGTTTTCACGCTGGTTCTCATAAGTCGCTTCCTGCTTAGGTTGCAGGATTGCGTTACCCCCGAGTGCAATTACTACTTTTTCTGTCATTCTAGTTTCCTCCTTAGCGTTAGTAAGCCGAGTAACATGCCAAAAACTGTATCGATTCCAGAACTATGCCCCATATCGAGCAATTCCGAAAGCAGTGGTTTTAGCATATAAATATCTGTCTTCCGTGTCAATTCTGAAGCCGATTGTACGACTGTCGAGCTGAACTGTCCATCTAAAGCGTAGAGTAAGTACTCCCTACCTATATCAGTCGTCAGGCGTTCCTTTTCAATAAGGCGTCTTAACGTCTCCACAAAGGGGTTGGATAAAATGCCTGCTGCTTCATGTATGGCGAGCAAGCCGACCAAATGATCGTCACCTGACGGGGTCAGTCCTTGTCCCCGACCTATGAGGAACCTGAGGTGCTGTTCGATATCGTTTGTGTTTGAAGATTCCATGACATCCAATAACGCAAAGAGATGCTGCTCTGTCAGACTGTTAGCAGGATGTCCCTGCAACTGTCTGGTCAACCATGATTCGATATCGATGTCCAAACCAGTCACTCGCGGCTCTTCAAGTAAGATAGCAACAAGCATCGTCAAATTATCCGCTATTAACTCACTCGTTATCGGTGCACGCAAGATTCTCCAGTCAAAAGGGTCTGCTCCTACAATGCTCACAACTGGTCCTGTCTCTCCGAACGAGAGAGTGCGCTCATTCGGTTCCCAAGAAACAGAGGAATCTTCAGTTATTCCATTTAACAATTGCTGCAATTGCTCTGGTGTCAGATGAATACCAAATGGTAAACGACCATTTTTTACCGTTCCGATGAAAAATAGACGATTAGCGCTTTTGATATTCAGCCCATTCTGAAACATGCTATGGATTTGGCAAACCGGATGCTTTGCCAAATGGAACGGGATCTGTTGCTGGTATTCCGTCGCATGCAGGATCGTTAATCTAGCTTGCGGCCGAACCATTAGATCAATCCTAGCTTCACGGCATATGCTTCTAATGCTTTTTCGAAACATTCTTTAGGAGCACGGACAGTTCCCGCTCCGACTTGACCCATTCCTGCTTTTTTGTGCGCAATTCCTGTATTGATCACTGGCTCAATACCCGTTTCAACTACTTTGCGTGCATCGATTCCGAGGCAAGCTCCTTGGAAGTCCCAAGTAGGGATTGTAAAGTTACTATTTTGTGAGACACAAATCTCTGTCATTTCATTACTTGTTGCAAGCGCATCATCAAAACCGCCTGCACCTACGAAACGAGTAACACCAGGTGCTGCGATCATTGCCATACCGCCGACACCGAATGTTTCAGTGATTGCACTGTCCCCGATATCCGGATTAGCATCATCTTGGGAATACCCCGTGAAGAAGAGACCTTGCGGCGTGTTAACTGGAGCTGTGAACCACTCATCACCCATTCCGCTAATACGAATTCCGAAGTCTTTACCATTACGGCACATTGCTGTGACAACAGTTCCGTCTTGAATAGTACGAGCTCCATCCATTACAGCTTTTCCTGTCGCCATTGCGATATTGAGGAAGAATTGGTCAGTGTCAGCCAAGAATTGAATAACGTCTTTACGGTCGTTTTCATCCATATCCAACTGTACGATGTATGGGCTCATCTCTTTCAAGAAGATTAAAGATGCTGCAATGTTACGCTGATGGAATTCATCGCCCATTGTAATCGCTTTAGCAATAATAACGTTCAAATTCAATCCGTCTTCAGTAAGTGCCAGTGCTTTTGCAATCGTTGGTCCAAGAACATTTTGCATCCATTTCAAACGATCGATGACTTCTTGTGAATTGGCACCGAAACGAAGAACTTTCCCGATTCCTTCGTTCATGATGCAATAGGCTTCGTTACCATCTGTCCGGTTTTCCACAACGAATACGGGCATATTAGCAGATGTGATACCACCCATCGGGCCAACCGCATTCACGTGGTGACATGGGATGAATTTCACTTCGCCGCTTGCTAGTTGCTTTTCCGCTTCTTCTTCGTTAGATGCCCAGCCCTCATAGATCGATGCACCGATACAAGATCCTTGCATCGGACCAGTCATGTCGTTCCACTCGATTGGTGGACCTGCATGTAGCAATACTTTTCCGTCATTCAGTTCTTTAATTTTATCTTTAGCCGGTACAACACCCACTAGAAACGGAGCGGATCCAGTAATTTTATCAATAACCGCTTTGTTTGCTTCATCCATTGACTTGTAGTTCATAACGTACACACCTCATTCGTCATATTTACAGATGTCTCCATCTGCATGGAGAAGGCCCAGTCCAGAGCGGATCTGGACCTTCTATCTTCATCATTCTGAAATTATTTCAGCAAGCTTAAGATTTTAGCCATACGTGCATTACCGCCAGCAACTGGACGCCAGTCGTATTGGACGAACTGTGTACCTGTGTCTGATAGTGCCCCAGTAAAGCCCTTCAAGCCGACGTTAATGACGCGTGGGCGTTCCGAAACGAGTGACGCGATGTCTTCTGATACAGAGAGATCGAATTTCTTAGCCGACTTGGTTCCTTCTACATGTTTCTTCTGGTTATCCTCAACGTGAAGTCCAACAATGCTAAGTGCCGTACGGACTGCTTCGTTGTTTGTTTCTTTTACGATGACGCCAGCTTCTCTCAACTGTTTTACGTGACCGTCATAGCTTTGCGGATCGTTTTTCGTACCACATACAGTAGCGACGACGTGCAATGTACGACCGCCTTCTTTTGCTTTTGCTACCGCTTTGTTGATAGACGGAAGCAAAGCGCTTGCCATATCGTCATGTGAACCATAGCCAAGAACAAAGTCCAGCAAGATAACAGCCGTTGTTTCATCGTCTCCTGCTTGTTCGATGAATTTCGAACGAGTTTCAGGATCGATCATCGGGTGTGGCTTCCCTTGTGTATACTTATCGTCGCCAAGGTCAACAATTTCCTGACCCTCGTGCTTCAATACATAGCCTTCTTCGTTTTTAATGTGTGTGCCCAGACCTAAGGCGTCAGAGATCAGAACAGCTGCTTCAGATGCTAGTGTCCCACCGGAATATAATCCTTTAAGTGTCTTCTGACCTTCTTTCAAGCTTGCATTCTCTACAGTGAAGTCTCCTGAATTGTAATCAGGTTTCACTTCGTTACCACGAGCGAGGTCCACTGCAATATGAGCAGTTTCCGCGAGTGTATATGCTTGGTACACATTGCCTTCATACTGCTCAGGTTTTTCTCCTAGGAATACAGCAACGACCGGCTTCGTCAAGCTTTGAAGAAGTTCCATCACTTCGTTACGTACATGTTCTGCAGGTGGCTTGGAAATAATTGTGATAATTTCAGTCTGGCTGTGGTTTTCAAGAGCCCGGATTCCATCCATCATCGTGATGGCACCGATCGGATCTTTCAAGTCACGTCCACCCGTACCGATAGCGTGGCTTACGCCTTCTCCTAAGCGATCGATAATTGTAGATACTTCCTGGATTCCTGTTCCTGATGCACCGACAAGTCCAATACGACCTTTGTTCACAACGTTTGCGAATGCTAAAGGTACTCCGTCAAGAATTCCTGTACCACAGTCCGGCCCCATGACAAGCAGCCCTTTGTCGTGTGCTTTTTGCTTTAAACGAAGCTCGTCTTCCACTGTAACGTTATCACTGAACATGAACACGTGAAGACCACGGTCCAATGCCTTGTCCGCTTCATCTGCCGCATATTCACCTGGCACTGAAATCATGGCAACGTTTGCATTCGGCAGTGCATCCACTGCTTTGTCCCACGTACGAACAGTTTCGAATCCTTGCTTTTTGTTGCTGATGGATTGGTCATTCAGATATTGTTCCACTTTTTCAAGAACTGCATCCATCATATCTGCATTGTCTGTGTCGACAACGATTGCCATATCGTTCGATTCTGCTGCTTCAAGTTCTTCTGTATGCAACCCTGCATCTTTAAAGATGTCTTTGTTCGCTGGCGTTGCCATCATGATTTGTACTTTGTTGAGACCTTCCATAGTAGCTACTGAGTTTGTCAGCAACATGAGGTTAATGGAGTCTTGGTACGAGTTCTTCTTGATAATCGTATGAAGCACAAAAATCACCCCTGTAAGTATTTTTTAAAATCAACGCGCTTGCCATAGCATGTATTTCCTACATTGGGAAACACCAAACTTGGCGAAAGCTGGTTATATTTTATCCAAACCCATTGTATCCTAATTTGCATTGCAGACGAATAAAATACAGCATCGTAACATTGCAAAAACATAAAATTGTGAATTGAAAGCTGTATTCTTGGCGTTTCGTGTCGTAAGATAGTGGCAGAAACGGATTTACATAAGAGTTCGCTAGACGATTATCATGACCCATCGATACTTTCAACGAAAAGACAGACAGATATTAAGGAAAGAGGATGCGATTATGGCAGAGACTTTTGTTTACAAACGAGTGGACGGGTGTGAGATTCACGGTGTGCTTCATGAAACTGCTGTTGCACAGGCACCTTTACTGATCTACATTCATGGCGGCGGCCTGATTTGGGGTACTCGGAATGACATGAACCGTGAGCAGATCCGTCTTTATAATGAGGCTGGATTCAACGTGTTTTCTGTAGATTATCGACTAGCTCCTGAGTCCAAGCTTTCCGAGATACGGGATGATGTGAAGGATTTGCTAGTGTGGATTAAGACGGAAGCACCTGCTCAATTCGATTTCGATCAGAAACGGGTAGCTGTGGTCGGCAGTTCAGCAGGAGGTTATCTAGCGCTGCTATCCGGAACGTTTGATGTGAAGCCCGATGCGATCGTGGCGTTTTACGGATACGGACAAGTTACGGGTGACTGGTATCGGAACCCGAGTCCGCACTTTACATCTATGACGACGGTGCCTGAATTATTGGCGAAACAACTGATTCAGCCTCATCCGATTTCGTCGGCTCCGATCGAACGCCGGTATGCGATTTACTTGTATTGCCGCCAGCAAGGTACATGGCTCGATTGGGTGGCGGGTTCAGACGCTATGGAAGAAGGGGAGCTTGCGCGCTATGCACCCGTTGAATTAGCGGATTCCGAATATCCGGCAACTCTTCTGATACATGGGGATGATGACGAAGATGTCCCGTACGCGGAATCGGTTGCCATGAAAGCAAAACTGGATTCAGTAGGGGTACCAAACGAACTCATGACCATAGCCCACGGGAAGCACAACTTCGATGCCAATATGGATGATCCGGACTCTATGCGTGCTGTGAATCATGGGATTGCATTTTTACAAGAATGGTTTCAGATGAAGACCACCTAAATTACTGGCAGAGCCAGAAGGAGTGTTGGAGATGAACGTATCGATTGAGGAATTGAAAGAACTGATGGCAAACAAACTGACACAAGCGGGGCTGCAACGGAAAGACGCGGAGGTAGTTGCCGATGTGCTCGCTCACGCTGATGCTCGCGGAATCTTTTCACACGGGGCGATGCGGACGGAATATTACGCGGAGCGAATAGCAAAAGGCGGCATTACTGTTAATCCGGATGTTCAATTCAAGAAGACCGGACCAGGAACTGCTGTACTCGATGCAGATAACGGCGTGGGGCACGTAGCCGCAAAAGACGCGATGACCCGTGCGATTGAAATGGCCAAGGAAAACGGCACAGCCATTGTCGGTATTCGTCGGATGAGTCATAGCGGAGCCATGTCCTACTTCGTCCAACAAGCGGCGGAAGCTGGAATGATTGGAATTTCAATGTGCCAATCCGATCCAATGGTCGTTCCTTTTGGCGGAGCTGAGCCGTATTTCGGCACAAACCCGATAGCGTTCGCGGCGCCTGGCGTAGGCGACGACAAGATCATTTTCGATATGGCGACAAGCATTCAAGCATGGGGAAAGATCTTGCATGCAAGGTCGAAAGGTGAATCCATTCCGGATACGTGGGCAGTGGACAAAGACGGCGTGCCGACGACAGATCCATTTAAGGTGACAGGATTGCTCCCGATTGCCGGACCTAAAGGCTACGGTCTTATGATGATGATAGATATCTTGTCAGGTGTATTGCTTGGACTCCCTTTCGGCAAGCACGTGTCATCGATGTATCATGATTTGACGAAAGGCAGGGAACTTGGACAACTCCACATTGTGATCGATCCAGGTGCCTTCACAAGTTCCGATCTGTTCCGCGCCAACATTTCCGGTATGATGAAGGAATTGAATGAGGTGAAACCAGCTCCAGGATTTGACCAAGTGCTATACCCCGGTCAGAACACAACTCTTCAGGAGAAAGAGTCGTTGAAGAACGGCGTGGAGATTGTAGATGAAATCCTTGAGTACTTACGTAGTGATGTCGTTCATAATAACCAATATGATCATAAGGATCCTTTTGCAAAGTAATCGTGTTGGCCGGCCCTCTGAATATGGGCCGGCTTTTTTTACGATTTCACTCGTTGTCGATCAGTTTGGAGCGGTTGCCGTTCACTTGCAGGGAATTCTCGATCTCTGGAGGGTATTTCTCCGACACTTGGAGTGATTTCCCCGACACTTGAGGAAAATCCCCGATAACGGGACACAATTAAAGTGAGTTGAGGGCTTTAATCGGTAGATTCTACATTGCCCTTTTGTGATCCAATTCATCAGCCGATGGAATTTGGTGTGAATTGGCAAAATCACTCGTTTCAAAGATGAACACTTACAAAAAACAGTACAGCGAGACTACTACTGTCCCACCGTACTGTTTTAACGATTACACAACTTTAGCTTGTCTTAGCATGAATGCACGCAACACTCCTGCCCCTTCCAACAATTCCTCCATGGATGTATACTCCGCAGGGTTATGACTAAGTCCGTCTTTGGATGGAACAAAGATCATACCGGTCGGACAGAACGCCGCCATATTCATGGCGTCATGACCTGCACCGCTCGGCATTTCCAGCCAATTCACACCGCGCTCTTCACACACTGCTTTGAGTTCATTCACCACTCCGACATCCATTTGAACAGGCTCTTCACTCGAGATGGCATCCATCCAAATGTCTAAGCCACGTGCTTCGGCCACTTCTTTAACCGCTGTTTCAAGTGCATCCACGACACGCTGCCGTGATTCTGTGTTCGTACCTCGGATGTCGACGTCCATCTCGGTTGCACTTGGTACGACATTCATAGCACCCGGTTTTATCGAAAATACACCGACTGTCCCAACTGTACCGTACTCAATCTCCGCAATTGCAGCCCGCTCAACAGCTAGTGCAATTTCAGCACCGCCAAGTAGCGCATCATGTCGATAATCCATCGGAGTTGTCCCTGAGTGATCAGCTGTTCCTCCAACGTGAACATGGAAACGGACAGGTGCGGCAATGGCAGAGACAACACCAATAGCCGCTTGCTGTTTCTCCAGCACTGGTCCTTGCTCAATATGCAGTTCTACAAACGCTTTGAATTCATCTTGAAAGCGCATGGCTAAGTGGACTTCTTCCAAGTCGAGTCCGTTTTCTTCAAACGCTTGCATGAGGGTAACGCTGTTTCGATCTGTTAGCGAGCGAGTATATGCAGGATCCAACCGTCCTGACATTGCTTTGCTGCCAAGTGTCGATGCTCCAAAACGTGACGATTCCTCGCAGGCGAAGATTATGACTTCCATCGGATGCTGCGTTTTAACGTCGTCATCCGCAAGCGAGCGCATCACTTCAAGTGCAACGAGCACACCAGCGGTTCCGTCAAATTCCCCTGCTGCATAGACCGAGTCGATGTGGGAACCTGTTGCTACTACGGGCAGCTCAGCTGTCGTTCCTTCACGTCGGGCGATGACGTTTCCCGCGTAATCTGTGCGCACAGCGAGGCCGGCTCCTTCGAACTGCCGGATCATATATTCCCGTGCTTTACGCTCCGTTTCTGTATAAGCGAGTCGGTTGATGCCTTCCCCTTCCTCTGTAAACTTCGCAAGTTCTTCAAATGACCGACGCAATCGATCCAGCTTCATGACAATTCCCCTTTTCATATAAGTGCATAATGCAAATGAATTCACAAAAAATTCGTTCACTCCTATTGTAAAGTATCGCAAGTTCATAGAAAAAAATCAAACCGGCTACCCCATTTAAAGTTAAGGGATAGCCGGTTTGTCAGTTCATCCATTCCATGATCACGAGAAAAATGCCGGTTGCAAATAACGCAACGTGTCCGATGCAAAACTTCGGGAATAATTTCCGTGTCATTTCCTTTTCCACGTCTGTTTCAACAGAACACGTCATACAGCGGAACTTATCAACAATACGCTTCACTGAGCCTCTCCGCGAAGGGCTTTTTGGACACCTTCAGGATCAAATCCTAAAATCCAGACGTCATTCAATTTGGTCTGAGGCACACCCATCTGTCCAGTCGTTTTTACGAGTCGCTTACCTGCTTCTTGGTCTACTGAAACATTGACGGTTTCATATGGAATTTTTTGTTCATCCAAATAATTCGTCATCATCGTGCAGTAAGGGCAAGTAGAAGATACATAAACGGTTGCTTGAGGTGTCATGACATACACTCCTTCTGGTTTTAATTGACTCCATCATATACCCTCACAGGTATTAAATCAATCTATTAGCTCGATGCAAACATCTCCGTGCGTGCTCGTCGAGTAAGAAGAAGTAGGATCCTTGGATTTACACTCATTCCAATGAGGCAATACGCAGACTCCATGCGAAAAACCAGCTTTCAGGACGCATATCGCATCACCGAAAGCTGGCTCTGACCAGTCTATTGGAACGCTACTCTTTACGAGTGCGCCGCAGTTTCTTCTGTGTGTTCTTTTGAAGCACCTTTTTGTTTTTCTGTACGACTAATGAGCGTCGTACCTACGAGGTCGCCTGTGACGTTCAGTGCAGTTGCCCCCATTCCAATCAGAGCATCAATCGACGTAAGCAAAGCGACTGCTTCAATCGGTAAGCCAAGCTGCACAAAAACCGTTGCAATCATGACAATCCCAGCACCTGGTACGCCTGCAGTTCCAATTGAGGCAAGCGTTCCGACCAAGACCACCGTTAGCATGTCCGTCAACGACAGCGGGTTACCCGAAATATTTGCAGCAAATACTGCAGACACGGCGATTCGTATCGCCGCCCCATCCATATTGATCGTAGCACCTAACGGCAAACTGAAACCATACAAACTTCGTGGCAATCCTAAATCATGGGCTGCAGTCAACGACAATGGTAATGTGCCTGCACTGCTCTGCGTCACAAATGCTGTCGTAATCGGAGTCCGGGTATGTTTGAAAAACGTGAGCGGATTCACTTTGAATAACAACATGGCGACAATGTACAACACGACTTGTGCAAGCAATGCCGCATAGAGCACACCAATCATTCCACCGAGCGAAAGAAGTGTATCGACCCCTTGGCTTCCCACCGTTTTTGCCATAATTGCAAATACACCAATCGGTACGTATTGTAAAATCCCTTTCAGGATGAACAGCGATGCTTCGTTCAGCGCACTAATCGTTTTCAGCAAATGATTACCAAGCTCGTTCAACCCTTCGGATCCCCGCATAGCAGAAATTGCAATACCGAAAACGAGAGCGGTAAAAATGATTCCTAGCAAATTCATTTCTGTGAATGCCGTGACAATGTTTGATGGGACTATATTCAGTAACACATTGACAATTCCGGGGTTATCCGGGACCTCAAATGTCTCACTCCCGTCCAACTTCATGCCTGATCCAGGTTGGAAAAGCGTCGCTACCGCGAGCCCTACAACAATTGCAACTGCAGAACTGAGCGTGTAATAGATGAATACTTTCCCACCCATTCGGCCGAGGTTCGAAATCGTTGTCTGATTCACACCAACAATGAGCGTAAATAATATGAGGGGGATGATCAGGAAGGTCAAAAGACGGATCAACAGATCTCCAAGAGGCGCAAACATGCTCGCTTGCTCGCCCATCAGCAATCCAACTACTACCCCTAAAATCAGGGCTATCGTTATTTTAAGAATCAAAGATGCATTCGCATATCGGTTCCAGAGTGCTTTCATGTATATTGGCATCCCCTTTTCTTCATTTTTCGATTAATTCCTATCTGCTTACTAGGGAATAACATAGTCTACAATAATGCACAAAAATTAGGTTGTCAATGTCTCTGCTCAATACGGCAGGGTGTATTCATTTCTTCCCTATCCCATGCACAAATAATCCCATGACGTGGTACAATTATTAGCAAATCTTTTGAAAACTGGAGGTGCATGGTATGAAAATAAAGCGATACGACTTAAAAGGAAGCTCACTCTCTGGTATTACGTTGAAAGATCCTAGTGCACCTGAAGACCATAACTTAGCATTACACGCGTGCTTAAATCCGGCTAATGTCTTAAAAAACCGTCAAACCCTCGCTGCATCTCTTGAACGTGCAGTTACCGATTTCGTCTGCGCTAACCAAACCCATAATTCGAACTTCCACAAAGTAACCCGTTCGGATTGCGGACGAGGTGCTACAGATCAGGCAACTGCTATCCCCGACACGGATGCCCTGTACACGAACGAACGTGGTATCGTTCTCGCTGGCTTCATGGCAGACTGCGTACCTGTGCTTTTTGCCAATGAACCCGCAGGTATCGTAGGCGTCATCCATTCCGGCTGGCAAGGTACCGTCAAAGAAATCACGCCGAAATTGCTCCAACATCTCATTGAACACGAAGGATGTTGTCCGGAAGATTTCCAGGTAGTGATTGGACCAGCACTTAGTCAAGACAAGTTCGAAGTGGACAAGGATGTCTACGAGAAGTTTCATGCACTCGGCTATGCGGAACCATGGATTTTGTTCAATGAAATGACAGGTAAATATCATATTGATAATCAGCGGACTGTGAAAACGCAGTGTGAACTTGCTGGCATTCCAAGTGCTAACATTATGATCGATCCGATATGTACATTTCAAAGCAACGATGGGTTTTCATACCGGCAAGACAAGAAGACCGGGCGACATCTTGCATTCATCGGATTAAAATGACCGAGCGGATTTCGCTCGGTCATTTTATATCCGTGCGCCAGCTTTTAGCAACATGGCATATTGCAGTTGAACTGCCGAGCTGAAGCGAGTAGGATCCAACCCTGTGAGTTCAGTGATTCGTTTCAGTCGGTACGAAAGCGTATGTCGGTGTATTCCAAGCTCATTTGACGTATTTTGAACATGCTGGTCGCAGTCAAAATAGGTTCGAAGCGTCTCCATTAGCTGCTCGTTAAGATTTCCTAACAGTTTCTCCACGTAATGCTCGTGCAAAGGTTGCTGGTATGCTCCTACCAACGCACGCATTGCAATTGCTTCAAAGTCGCTGATGACTTCATGCTTCACACTGAACTCAATCGCATGGAGGGCAGATTCATAGGCCAATACGATATCCTCTTCTACGGACACTGTTTTACCGATTCCAACTTTAAGGATCGAAACACCTTTCCGTTTATAAGCATGTTCCACTCTTTTTTTCACTATCTCCCGATCCACACCCCATATTAGAAACGGTATGACATGGCCATGATCCGCTCCAGGCAGCACAGATCGAATTCCCAGCGCTTCTGCTAACCAATCTGCTAGACGATTGGGAATACGTGTCGTCTCACTTTGGTGAACAATCACAATTGTAAATGGACCCTTCAAAGAAATTGATAACACATTCATCCGATCCAATGTAGCTCCTGAAACCGGGTGCCCACTAACCAATTCTTTGAACACTAATTCCCTAGCAGTTCGCTTCCACTCCGTTTCCGCAGTCAACAAAGACTGATGTACCATCATTTCAGTTGTCAACTGGACAAGAGGCGCAACATCTCTCAGCTCCTCCTCGGTTCCTGTAATGCCGATAACTCCAACTAGTTGTGATTTATAATGTACCGGTAAATTCACACCGGGCTTTGAGCCTGGCCATTCCTCTAAACTCTCTTCGGATATCCATATTGATTTACCGGTTTTTGCTACATGCGCTGCCCCTTCATGGATTCGGTCTACCCTCTCCATTTCTCCTGAAGCTAAAATCATTCCATTCGTGTCCATGACATTCAAATTCCAAGATAATCTAAGCATCGTTTGTTCAACAATTTCTTCTGCCAGACGCTTTGTCAGCACATAACCACCTCTATGTATAAAATAATCTACAAATCTGTTTAATAGTTATACAACAAGTCTAATGTATTTAGACTATTCTGTACATATAATAATAGACATCAACTACTATGTGATAGGAATGATGTTTGTATGAGGATACTCGTTGCACCCGATTCCTTCAAAGGGAGCTTGTCTGCTCTGCATGCAGCTGAAGCGATAACGGAAGGGATTCGTGAAGCTGATCCTACTAGCACAATCCATTTACTTCCTGCAGCCGATGGCGGGGAAGGAACAATGGAAAGCTTGGTCGAGGCGACAAATGGGAGATTCATATCTCGGCTTGTCGAAGGGCCACTTGGTCACCTCATCCCAGCGCGCTACGGCATGCTAGGAGATAACGCTACTTGCGTGATCGAGTTAGCGGAAGCTTCCGGCCTCATGCGTCTCGAAGATCGAGCTCAGAATCCACTGATCACGTCATCTTTTGGAACGGGGCAGTTACTCTTACACGCACTGAATGAGGGATGCCGGAATTTTATTATCGGACTTGGGGGAAGTGCCACTAATGACGGGGGCGCAGGGATTTTACAAGCACTTGGAATGAGATTGCTAGACTCAAAAGGGGATGAAATTCCTAAAGGAGGAGCTGCACTGCAGCAATTACATGTTATCGATTCGTTCTTTTTCGATCCTCGCATTGCTGAGAGCACGTTTCTAATTGCAGCAGATGTCACCAATCCGTTTATCGGACCAGACGGTGCTTCGTCAGTTTTCGGACCTCAAAAAGGGGCATCTCCCACGGAGGTTGAAATTCTTGATAGAAGTCTTACCAACTTCGCAGACATTATTGAGCAGCATACAGGAATTTCGTTGCACCATACACCAGGTGCAGGAGCAGCTGGCGGGGCTGGCGGGGCATTCCAAGTCTTCTTTCCGAGCACTTTCAAACCCGGTATAAGTGTCGTATTAGAAACGCTACGTTTTGATGAATACTTGGAAACTGCCGACCTTGTCATTACCGGAGAAGGGCGTTCTGACAGTCAAACTTTTTCAGGGAAAACGCCTTATGGAATTGCACAGGCAGCCCGGCTTGCAAATGTTCCGGTAGTTCTAATTTCCGGAACCATTACAGAAGAAAGTCGGGCTGCGCTCGGTGACTTATTTGATAGTGTGCACGCAATCACTTCAGTCAGCGTAACAGTAGCCGACGCCATGTTGAATCCATTCAATTTGCTAAAAGAAACCGCAAAACAAGCAATTCTGCAGGTTAAAAATAAGTCCCATAGCGAATAGGATATGATGAGACTGTCACTAAAGGATTGCTCATTCACTCATTTTCGATTTTGAAAACCTAGTAGATCATACACAATAAGAAAGCAGATATTCCAGGGAGATCCGGAATATCTGCTTTCATTTATAAATCGGCTTCCGCGATTGCAGTTGCGATGGCGTCCTCTATTTGTGTCACAGGTCCCGTAATATAATTATTAATCATGATTGAGAACACGAGAGGGGTTCCTTTTTTTGTTGTCACGTACCCTGACAGTGTGGATACACCTGTGATCGAACCCGTTTTCGCAGCTACATTCCCTTTAGTCGACTCCCCTTTAAGACGATTGCGAAGGGTTCCGCCAACCATGCGTTCCGCTTCGCCTGCAAGTGGCAGCGATTCTCTGAACGCAGGATACCAAGACTCTTCTTGGGCCCGGACGAGAAGCGTCGTCAACGTTTCTGATGAGACTAGATTTTTGTGTGACATGCCGGAGCCGTCTCGCAGCAACACCGTATCTTTTGCAATACCGAGTCCTTCAAGCGTTTCAGACATTACCGCAAGGCCGGCGTTCCAACTTCCCTCCCCCTTTTCGACTCTTCCCATTTCTTTCATGAGCATTTCTGCGTGTCCATTGTTACTCAGCTTCATGAACGGAATGAAGATTTCATTTAGCGGCATGGACTTTTTGATTGCGAGCGTTTTAGCGTTTTTGGGTGTTATTGCACGCTGAAGTCCTTTTTTTCCATTCACTTGAATACCTTCCTTCTTCAAGGCATTCCGGAATACATCGAGCACAAGTTCCGATGGTTGCCAAACCGCCGTCCATGAACGTGAACTTGAGGCACCGACCGGAATGGAGCCTTCCACAATAATTCGATTTGTCCCATGTTCCCGGTGGATGGAAATCGTCTTTTTACCTTCTTTTCCAACTGTCGTCGCTTTATTCACAATAACGGATGTCTTGGTTGCAGGTGTTAACGAAATGTCCGGAAGCGCGCCCGCTTTTGCCCCCGGCTTCACCTCTACAATGACTGTCCCTGTATCATAATCTTCATTCGGCGAAAGCGTGAGAGCCGATACTTGTGCACCCACATAGTTGAATTCATCCGACCAATTCAAGTCCTGGGAATACCGGTCATCGTCATACCAACTGTCATCTGCAAACAAATCACCTTGAATGGTTTTGATGCCTTGTTGCTTCAACTGCTTCGCAAACTTCACCAGGTCGCTTTGAAGAAGCGTCGGATCTCCTTTTCCTATTAAATATACATCCCCGTGAAGTGCAGATCCTTTTTGCTTCCCCGTCGTTGCCACTTCAGTTTGGAATCGATAGTCTGGTCCAAGCACCTCTAAAGCTGCGGCTCCTGTCAGCAATTTCATATTGGACGCAGGCCGCAAACGAATATCACTCATATGAGAATAGACCGATTCGCCCGTCTCCGCATTTTTGACACTCACTCCTGTAATCCCGCCCTGCAACTTCGGATCTGCTAGCAGGACGTCCAATTTTTTGGAAAGTGCAGAGGATGCATTTGCAGGTGTAGTAATGAGTGCTGCTGAAGCGGCGATTGCTGGAAATGTTTGCTCATATGCAATCGGGAGATATGCGACAGCGACTAACAAAGCAAGTAAAAGAAGTTGTTTTCCATTTCGTTTGTTTAGCATTCAACACCAATTCCCTTCAATTTTTCTTTAGTATATCAATTTTCTGTGGAATAAACTGTTACAATAAAGAATAATCAGAATTTAATGATTTGGTTACAGAACGTTGGGCTAGGTCGCCTGTCCCACAACTCATCCACTGTTAGAGTTTATGTGGATTCATGGCGGTGTATGAATTGGCTGTTACGATGTTTTCTGCAGAACTATTAAATCCGGGGGTATGTGGATGGATGTTGCTCTGAAACGGGCGGGTTCTCCTCCGGAATGAGCGGGTTGACTCCGGAAACGAGCGGGTTCTCCTCCGGAACGGGCGGGTTACACCCGAGAACGAGCGGGTTCTCCTTCGGAACGGGCGGGTTACACCCGGAAACGAGCGGGTTCTCCTTCGGAACAGGTAATTATTATGAAAGGAGCTTTTGCTTCATGAGAGAAACAACTCAAGACGAAACCGTCAATGAACCACACGACGGAATTCACCTTGTCGTCATACTTGTCATTGCAAGTATCGGGGTATGGCTGCACCTGTCCGAATGGGTGATTTCAGGAATTGAGGCGGCCTATTTTGCACTCATCTTCCTCTTTGTTGATAAAAAAGGAGGGGGGAAATTAGTCAAGTATGCAGTCGTCCTTTTTGTTCTCTGGGTTATTCAAAAGTGGTTATTTGGTGTAGCTCCTTTATCCTGACTAAAAAAGGGCGACAGTGTCTACAAACACACTGCCGCCCTCCCTTTATTCATCTCACGATTCTGTTTCCCATTCCGCAATTGCTTCCCGGACTTGCGGTGCCACTTCCGCACCGAGCAAACGGATTGCACTCATCACTTCGTCGTGTGGCATGGAACCGACAGGAACGTGAAGCAGGAATCTTGTAATTCCGACTTCTTTCCGCAACTTGATAATCTTTTTCGCCACATAATCCGGATCACCTACATACAATGCCCCTTCCAGACTTCGTGCATCATCATACGCATCTCGATTATAGGGTGCCCAACCACGCTCTTTGCCAATTACGTTCATGGCGTATTGTGTAGAAGGGAAAAATGCATCTGCAGCTGCCCGAGTCGTTTCCCCAACGAATCCATGCGAGTGGGAGGCAATCTTTAATTTTGTCACGTCATGCCCTGCTGCAGCCGCAGCTCGCTTGTATAACTGCACGAGTGGGGCAAATTGTGTAGGACGTCCTCCGATTATCGCAAGTACAAGTGGCAGTCCTAACTTTCCTGCTCGTACGACAGATTCAGGGTTTCCCCCACTGCCAATCCAGACGGGTAAAGGATCTTGTACAGGACGCGGATATACACCTCTTCCGTCAATTGCCGGTCGGTGTTTTCCATCCCATGAAACCATTTCCGTTTCACGCAATTTCAATAACAGATCCAATTTTTCATTGAACAGCTCATTATAATCCGACAGATCTTGTCCAAATAACGGGAACGATTCGATGAATGATCCCCGCCCCGCCATAATTTCAGCTCGTCCATTCGAGATTCCGTCAAGTGTCGCAAAGTCTTGGAATACGCGTACTGGATCCGCAGAAGATAATACGGTAACTGCACTGGTCAATCGGATGTTAAAAGTTTGCGAAGCCGCCGCGGCAAGCAATACCGCTGGCGAAGAGGCTGCGTAATCTGCCCGATGATGTTCACCGACACCGAATACGTCGAGCCCCACCCGATCTGCGAGCACAATCTCCTCCACCACTTCTCTTAAGCGTTCTGCATGACTCTTCACCTTTCCTGTTTCCGGATCAGGCGTTGTCTCAACGAACGTGCTAATTCCTATCTCCATCATTTCTTCCTCCTAAGTGCATTATCGATTTTCTTCATTGTACTCGTGATTGAGACAAAATGGGGAAAGCAACAACCGTTTATTTATCATTCCCAAAAATATGAAACTATATGAACTTCTATCCGTATACCTTATTATGGACTTCATTTTACCTATTAAGTACGAAACAAAGGGGGAAATAACATGGGACCCACTCCTATCGTGGAATTGAAGAATTTATCTAAAACGATCCGTGGAAAGAAAATTATCGATGACCTGAGTTTGCAGCTATATCCTGGCCAGATCACAGGCTTTCTCGGCCCAAATGGTGCGGGTAAAACGACTACCATCCGCATGATGGTCGGGCTTATGGAAAAAAGCGGAGGAGAAGTTGTGATTGACGGACAAACGCTTTCCGCAGATTTTGAAGAAGCGCTGTCTAAAGTAGGCGTCATCGTCGAAAATCCGGAAATGTATAAATTCATGTCCGGGTACAAAAACTTGCTGCACTTTGCGCGCATGCAAAAAGGGGTAACAAAAGAACGTATTGACGAAGTCGTGAAGCAAGTTGGCATGCAAAATCGTATCCATGAAAAAGTCGGTACCTATTCGCTCGGGATGCGTCAGCGTCTTGGTCTCGCTCAAGCCTTGCTGCACAGACCAAAATTCCTGATTCTGGATGAACCTACTAACGGACTGGATCCTGCAGGAATTCGTGAATTCCGAGATTACTTGCGCCTCATTGCTGAAACAGAGAACGTTTCTGTTTTCGTATCGAGCCACATGCTGTCAGAAATCGAACTCATGTGTGACCGGATTGCTGTCATTCAAAACGGCAAGCTAGTCGATATGCGCGATATGAGTGAGACACAAGAAGCTCATTATTATGTTGAAGCTTTTCCTGCTGATCAAACATTTGAACTCCTTGGATCTCTCGGGTTCAAGACAGAAAGCGTCAACGAAGGGTTCGTGATCCAAGCGGAAAAAACACAAATTCCAGAACTCGTTAAAGCGTTGGCTACAGCCGGGTTAGAGCTTTACGCAATCCAACCGCATCGTAAAACACTTGAGGACCAATTCCTCGAATTGACAGGAGGTGGCCAACTTGCTGAAACTGCTTCAAAATGAGTGGATGAAACTGTGGTCGAAAAAAGGGACTTGGATCATGGCTGGATTGATGGTCATACTCATTATTGGCTTAGCGGGGATCATGAAATGGTCGGGTAGTCTAATGGATGAGGAATCCGATTGGAAAGCTAATATGCGTAGTAATTTGGAGATGGAAAAGACCTCTTTAGAAATGGGTGACCTTAAAGGAGAAAGTAAACGCCTTGCAGAAGAAAATGTTCAAATCTATGAATATCGACTTGCAAATGATATTGCACCACTGAATGACATTAGCCGGGAAAGTATGATTTACAATCCATCAGTTGGCAGCATTGCGTTATTGCTCACTGTCATTGTAGCTGCAGGCATCGTTGCATCCGAGTTTTCACAAGGAACGATTAAAATGTTGCTGACGCGTCCCGTAAAACGTTGGAAGATCATGACTTCCAAGTATCTAGCCATCTTGTTATTCGGTATTTTGCTGATGCTCATCGGTTTTATCACTACTATCCTAAGTGCATTCATATTCTTTCCATCAGAGGGCGGGCAAGCTCTCGCTATATCTGGCGGCAACGTCGTGGAAGTTTCCATATGGAGCCACGGACTCTATATGCTACTCCTCTCATTTGTCAACGTAATCATCACTGCAACGTTCGCGTTCATGATTGGAAGCGTGTTCCGCTCAAGCGGGATGGCAATTGGGCTATCCTTATTCATCTACTTCACGGGAAATGTCATTGTCAGTCTCTTAAGTAGATTTGAGATCGTGAAATACCTCCTATTCACACACATGGACCTTACAATTTACGAGTCTAATTTCGTTTTGAATGATGACATCACATTGCCCTTCTCGCTAGCAGTCTTAGCTGTCTATCTTATCGTCTTCCTAATCGTCAGTTATACAGTGTTCACTAAGCGGGATATTACAGCGTAACTTATATGCACCAGTACGAGATGACAGTTTCAAAATGAATAAAAGCGAATAAAACCGACTACACTTCTAATAAAAGTGAGTTGGTTTTTTTGTATGGAAAATGTTACTCATTCAACGATAGTGCAGCAATCGTTCGCATGTCAACAAGCTTTGTATGAAAACACGTCATCGTTTTGTAACAATTGTTACAGTAACTTTTCTTGAATTCTTAAAAAATTAGTTTACCCCTAGTATCTACCGGGTAAAAATACTTATAGAGGAGGGACAGAATATGCAGACAGAGTGTGAAAGTTATGTGATGGTACGTGAGCTACATCACCTCAACGAAGAATATCAACTTGCGCCCACTCAATTGAAAATGATAATCCTCACTGACATCCGCCTGATCGAAGACGCCCTCAGCCTTTTGAATGATGAAACCACTCCGACCACCTAAGTTTTCTTGCCTGATTTTTCCTTGAAGTTAATGATACGATTCATAAACCCCCTAACATTTCTCGAAGTGTGGGGATTCCTAAAGAAAACCAGCTCCCTCGACAGTGAGAAATGTCGATTACAAGCTGGTTTTTTTGTTTTATGATTGTGCTGCCAGAACTTAGGTTTACACTGAGCTCAATTACGTTCCACAGTACGTACGATAAGGAACTGTTGAATCCAGTGGTACTCCATATGCCGCCTGCTCTTCTGAATACGAATAAGGAAAAGCCAGAACCCGATTTAACTGGTTCAAGACGCTAAAGTCTCCGTTCTCTGCTGCCTTGATCGCTTCTTCCACCCGATGATTTCGCGGAATCACTGATGGATTGCTGCGTCTCATCAATGCATTAGAATCACTGATGGATGCACGTTGTTGCTTCTGTCGCTTCATCCATTTTTTTCTCCACTCGCAAAAGGCATCTTGACTAAACCAATCCGGCTGCTCTCCACTTTCATCTGTCAATGCTCTGAACGTATTCGTGAAGTCTGCTTGAGCCTCTTTCATCAGCAGCAACAACTCTTTTGAAAGAGCTTCATCTTCAGGTTGTTCATCCAACAAACCTAGCTTCGCTCGCATCCCATTCAGCCACTCCCGCTCAAAAATTTCACCAAACCGGCCGAGTTGTTTCTGCGCAATGTGAATGGCCACGTCTTGTTTCTCATCAAGCAGCGGCAGTAAGGTTTCTGCAAACCGTGCCAAGTTCCACGATGCAATGCCCGGCTGATTGCCGTATTTGTAACGCCCATTCACATCAATGGAACTGAACACAGTCGCTGGGTCGTATGTGTCCATAAATGCACATGGTCCATAGTCAATTGTTTCCCCGCTAATCGTCATATTATCGGTATTCATGACCCCGTGGATGAACCCGACTAGCTGCCACTTGGCAATCAATGCTGCTTGTTGCTCGATAACCTTTCCGAGCAGCAGTTCATATGGATTTTCCTCTGAGGCAACTTCTGGATAATGCCGCTCTATCGCGTAATCCGCCAACACCTTCAAATCTTCAGGTACTTGACGAGCAGCTGCGTATTGAAACGTGCCCACGCGTAAATAACTGCTAGCTGTCCGGACAAGCACAGCCCCGGGTAATACAGTTTCACGAAGCACGTCATTGCCCGTTAACGTCACCGAAAGACTCCGTGACGTGGGGATGCCCAATGCGTACATCGCTTCACTAATGATATACTCGCGTAACATGGGTCCAAGTGCCGCCAGACCATCGCCTCCGCGTGAAAATGCTGTGGGACCAGATCCTTTTAAGCCGATATCCACTCGATTTCCAGATGGGGTCAATTGCTCACCCAAAAGTATGGCACGTCCGTCACCAAGCATCGTGAAATTCCCAAACTGATGGCCAGCATACGCCTGGGCGATTGGCGAAGCGCCTTCTGGCAACTCATTTCCTGAAAGCACTTCCTGACTTAGCTTCTTCACCTGCAGTCCAAGTGATTCAGCAAGGCCCTCATTCACCAAGACCACTTTGGGAGACGCGGCCTTTTTCGGACTCGCTTCTGCAAAAAAAACTTCTGGTAACCGACTATAGCTATTGTCCAATTTCCATCCTGATTCTGAAATCACGTGATCACTCCCTTTACCTGTATACTACCCCTTGCTTGATGATTAACGATAGAAAAATGAATTCTTTGATTGAAAAATGAAACGGTCGTGCTTTTTCACTCGTCTTTAAGGTACACCTGAGTGGAGTGCAGTGAGAAAGGATGGATTGGCATGCCTCGTGATAACAAGTCCGTTCCAGAATGGAAGCAGGATGAGTGGCTCGAACAATTGATGGATCAATATGGAAACCGATTGACGAATCTTGCGTTCAGTTACCTAAAAGACTGGGGACGCGCTCAAGAAGTTGTCCAAGATGTATTCGTGACTTGTTTTCATCGAGCTCATCAGTTGGATGAAATTCGATCTATTGAAGCATGGTTATATCGTATTACAATCAACCGATGTAAAGATGTGTTGAAAAGTTCATGGTTCAAGCGTGTAATTGTTGGGAGCCCGCTCTTTCAATTTCTTCGATCTAAAGAATATATTCCACATGAACACACGCTTCAAAACAGTGAGGATGAACAGTTGGTGCAATGTGTGCTAGCACTACCACTCACGTATCGTGAAGTCATTTTGCTCTATTATTACGAGGATCTGACAGTACCTGAAATCAGTGCACTGCTAGACGTGAATCAAAACACCCTTCGCACCCGACTAAAGAGAGGTCGCGAACAATTAGCACAACTGCTGGAAGGCGGGGATCAGGATGAAAGATAAGGAGAAAAAAATTCGTTCCGCTTTTGACAAGACCGTTTTTCGTAAAGAATCATTTACCCAACAGCACAAACAGGTTGTCAGACAAAAAATTCGCCGTTCACAACGTCCAGCTCGATTTGTTCCTGCTATAGTTGGAACAATTGTAGCGATATCTTTGTTATTCATAGGTATTTTTCTAGTAAAAGGCGAACTGTTAGATTCTACAAAACAGGCTGGAATAATAGGCAATGATGCGAATAATTCAGGGGTGCTCACTATAGAGGACTTTTCAGCAAGACCATTTCTTGCGAATGAAACCTACTACATTGTCATGCCAATAGTGTGGAATGGAAAACAGGATGCGACAATTAATTCCATTGAATTAATCAAAGAGAATCAGCAATCCCTTACTACCACTGATGGAATTTCTTATACATTCTATCTTGCAGACGCTATGAAAAATCCTGGTGTTTATGGTCGCGATCAAATTGGAAAAATCAATGATATTCATGACTTTGTAATTGAAGGTGAAAGTAGCTTAATTTTAGAGGTATCATTGAGAAATGTAGTTCCTGACAAAACGCGTACCATTAAAATTTCATATTCCGTGGACGGCGAAGAAAAAGAACAACTCCTTGTAGCAGGCGTTGTACAAGGCTTGCAAACGCTGCCTGAAGACCAGGTTAGTGAGCAGCCTGCCACTGATTTGAACACTTCGGAACAGAACGTATACACTGCATTTGAGAAAGATTTAGATACTCAACATTTAGCGGGGTTATCACCAATGAGCGTTGCAAAGCTCTACATTCATGCTTCATATTCAGGAAATTATGAGGTCGTCTACGCACTTTACACCGACCGCAAAGAGTACGTTCACTGGAGTAAAGAGGAAGATCAAGCAATCCTTGAATCAGATCGCGGTACACCTGAACAATTGACTCAACAGTACCGGAATTTTGAAGATGGTCGATTTCTTCAGACAAGTAAAATTGAAGGCTATATTGAATATTACCCAAAAAGTGAAAGCGAATCACCTTCTGGATTTCAACTGATCAAAAATGAAGACGGCATTTGGCAAGTAGCATTCATGCCCATTCAGTAAATAGTGAAAACCAGCGGATCCATCGTAGAGCTCCCTGCTCTTCGATGGATCCGCTGGTTTTTAGTTTCCCTGCGGTTTTTTCGTGTCTATAACATAAAGCGGCGTCTCCGGTCCTTCTCCGTTTACGATGAGTTTTCCGGATTCATTAAAACGCGGTTTGACAAGTCGTTCTCCGACACCGTCCAACATCGTAATTGGTTCAGCAGTACTCTCTTTCAGGCGAAATAGTTTTACAGTATCGCTTTCACCTTTTGTCACGCTTAGAGCTAAATAATCATCATAGATTGCATAGGCGCTATTTTCAGGGACATCCAAAATATGAACTTTACCAGTGGCTAAGTCAAGATAACCTAGCGATGCATCACTTCCATTGGAAGAAAATTTACCATAGATCCTATCATCACCAAGTGTTAGATAGGAGAAACTTTCATAAGGTAGCGTATAGGTTTGTATTAGTTCTTGATTCTCTAAATTATAGATGGATACGTTCAATGAGTTTCCGTTATCTTCTTCCACTTCTTCTGCCACTGCCAGCCATTCCTTCGTTACTGCAGGTGAACTACCACCACCTTCTATTTCATGTAGTAGCAACTTTTCCTCCTTGTTTAAATCATATACATAATATGCTGGCATTTCGGAAAGCCCTAAATATATCATTTGGTCTCCTACCAACTGAAAACTTCCATAGCCTTCTAACAGCACATGCTGTTCACCTGTTTGCCGATTTAGAATGTGGATTCCGCGTCCTCCCCATATCACCCAGTTTTCATTTGCTGCTAAATCCACACTCGAAAACTCAATTCTTTCAGTTGACGCTACCAATACCGTCTCTGCCTGATCGTCGATGGAATACGAATAGATCCCTCCTTCATCGGTATGAATGATTTCAGCATTTTCTTCAACATAAATGGAATTGATTAAACTCGGATATGTTACATTTGGTACGATGACTTTTTGGATTGTTTCTTTGGATATAAATTCCTGGAAAGTGCGCTCTTGTTGCTCTTGCTGCACATAAGGGACTAAGAGAACACTTGCCACAACTACAAAGACGGCAGCTGTCAAGAGCGGCTTCACAACTGTTCGCTTAGGCGGCCCTTCGGAAACAAGCCGTTGTTGTGCTTGATAGAGAATACGTTGCTTTACCGTATATTCTAAAACCAGTCGTTCCTCCAATGTTGCGTCCAAGTGGTTCTGCACTCTATTAGTCATCCGCCGTTCTCCTCCTTCAGAATTCCTTTTAAAAGTCGTCGTCCTCGTGTTAATCTGGTCTTTACTGTATTAACGGAGCACCCTAGTACATCCCCTACTTCTAATACCGTCAATTCCGCATAATAGTACAACCAGATCACTTCTTTATACTTTAGCGGGAGCCGTTCGATTAGCCTCTTCAACTCTTCACTCGATTCCTCGTGTATCACTTGTTCTTCAGTATTTTGAAAGGATACTAGTATCTGGACAACTTGATGGGAGAGTTCTAGCTTACGGTAATGCCAGCTTTTGAAAAGGTTGTGGCATTGGTTGATCGCTATCCGATATAAGTACGTTTTAACGGAGGAACGATGTTCGAACTTATCGATATGTATGTAATATTGAATAAAAACCTCTTGGACGATATCCTCCGCTTTGGCCCTCTCTTTTACGATGGCATATACGACACGAAGTAAATAATCTCCATGTATATCCATCGCTTCAGTAAGCAACCTGTCACGTTCTTGTATTTCCAATCCCCCACCTCCGCTTTCTCTCAAATTATTAGACAATACATAATGGGATATGGTTTCATTTTCCGTCTAGGAAAAAAAGCAGAGCGCGGGTGCCTCTGCTTTTTCGTTTTCAGCTATTCAATTCCCTCAGTAGCCGGGTTAACTCAAGAAATTGCTGATCTAGTTTGCTGTATTCCGGATTCTCAGGGGTCAGCAGGCTCAACTTACCTAATACCGCTTGTAATTCCGTTTCGAGCCGGAGTTTTTCTTGGCCGGAAGATATAACTGGAGCAGAGGAATTCCGTTCTTCCCATTCCACCAAACTATACGGTACTTTACGAATGGTCCCTTTTTCAAATAACAGCAATCCATCTGCCATACGCTCAGTGAAATATCGATCGTGGGATGCAAACAGCAATGTGCCCGGATAAGTTTCCAGGGTGCGCTCCAGCTCTTCACACGACGGTAGATCCAAGTGATTCGTCGGTTCATCCAGCAATAACACATCCGTTTTCCTGAGGATGAAATCGAGCAATTTCACTTTAAGCCGCTCACCTTGACTAAGGGCACCGAGAGGCAGCTGCCATTGATCCGCAGTAAAACCCAAGTTAGTCAATTGAATTCGAAGGAAACCTTGCTCCTCGTAAGACGGCGAATAAAAATATTGAGCCATTGTCTGGTCATCCGGTAAATCGAAGGCGGTTTGACGCAAGTATCCGAGTGTCATGCCCTCTGATAGCCAGACATCCCCATCGTAATCGAGTTCTCCTAAAAGCATTCGGAACAGTGTCGTTTTCCCGGAACCATTCGGTCCAAGCAATGCAAGCCGCTCACCTGCCTGCACAGTAAACGAAGAATGTTGAAAGAGCGGTTTGTTGCCAAACGCTTTACCGGCATCTTTCAGCTCCAACACGCGCTTCCCTTTCTTCTTCAGCCCTTCCAGTTCAAATGAGACAGATGTTTCTGTAGCGGGCACCTCTACCCGATTTTTCTCAAGTTCCGCTTCCAATCGGGTTTTCTTGGAACGGATTTGAACGTTCCGCTTTTTTACCTTCTTACGGTAATATTCTTTAGCTCCTCCTCGTTTCGTGGACATGGCATGCCCTTTCTCAGACCATTTATCAAGCTGCTCGATTTGCCCTTCTATTTCAGCAATGTATTGTTGCTGTTCATCATAATGCTTTTGCTGTACGAAACGCTCATGCTCTTTCTGCTTGCGGTAGTCTGTATAATTCCCTTCATAAACCGTCAGTTTACCGTTTTCAATCTCATAAACGATATTTGCAAGATGGTCGATGAAATACCGATCATGAGAGACGAACAGCATGGTGCCTTCACGTACTTGAAGTGTTTCAATGAGCCGTTCCACACTTTCCGCGTCCAGATGGTTGGTCGGTTCATCCAGCAACAAGAACTCACGGTTTTCAGCCAGCGTAGCGGTAAGTCGCAGTTTGACTCGCTCTCCACCACTTGCATGAGCATATTCTACTTCTTTTGGGAGGTGCCAGTGGCTCCGTTTTTGAAAGAGCTCAGTTTGCGTCCAGTCCACGGGGTCTTCTGTTTCAGCCTCTTGTTTGTAATAAGAGATGGAAGGTGCTCGACCGATCCATTCCATTCTTCCGGAAGAAGGTTCTCGTTCTCCTGCCAAGATGGACAAAAGCGTCGTTTTGCCTGCCCCATTCGGTCCGACAATTGCTATTTTAGCTCCTTGTGGAATTTCTGCGCTGAGTTCGTTAAAAATATGCACATCTCCATATCCCACTGATACCTTGTTTACTATTCCTCGTAACATTTACATTCCTCCAGTTGGAGGGGAACACAAAAAAGACCCCTCCGTAAATTAATCGGAAGGATCGGTTCTGTCGGCATCTCAAAAAAGCCACAACTCTCCTGATGAGCATCATGATATCGACTCAGCAAAGGTTGAAAGTGGTAATTATAAATGGACAGACCAATCCCGTTTTTCCACACAACGAATCATTCGTTTTGAGAAATCAGGAATTAGTTATCCATCAGCCACACTCAACCCTTTCTGTCAGTTAGTCTCACCAGTATATCAAATTTAGAATTGTTTGCAAGTTGGTGGATACAACTTATTCATTACTAACTTTCGATTATTTCCGGGGAAATAATCTTCATTCCGACATTATGAAGTAATGATTTACACAGATAACTACGGAAATTGTCAGTTTGTGCTTAGTAGATATCTCTACTCAATTACTGCCAAGCGCTCATCCCGCCTTTAACATTAATGACATCGGAAAATCCTGCTTTCTTCAGCATTCCTGCTGCGCGGGCACTTCGCATACCGCTTTGGCAGATTACATACGTTTCTTTGTCTTTGTCGAGCTCACTCATACGTTTCCCTAAATCATTTAGAGGAATATTTTTAAATTCCTTTACGTGGCGGCCTTTGTATTCACCAGGTGTTCGCACATCTACAAATTGCTTCGATTTATCTTTCGTCAATGCCTTTACTTCAGTTGTGGACATCGTACGGATACCTTTTGCCGGTTTCATGCGCCACACAAAGAATGCAACAATTAATAGGACTATGATCCAACTCATCTGAAACGCCTCCAGTTGTTTTCTATTTTCTTAAATATACCTGCACGGGTATATGAAAGCAATGAATCTGCCTATAAAAAAACGCAGTACCCAATAGGTCTGCGTTTGGTATAGTTTATCTCTTCTCCGATAGTGCTAAAAAGAAAGTGGCTACCGGGCCAAGCAGAAGGGATAGCAAGAACCAGTTGAATCCTGACCGGTTTTTCCCTTGTGCCAATACGGCATTGATCAGCGCGAGCGTTCCCCATCCAACGAAGTAGCCTTCATTCATAACAACAACCTCCCGATCCGTCTGTACTTCTATCTGTACTACGGATTGCGAGTCCATTCGGTTTCGTTTCCATCAAGAAATACCCTCATTTGTGCGGGAAATCCATTGACTTACAAGTAATAGTACAAAACCTGCCAGTAAAGAAGCTAACCAAGGAAACTCAATAGCAGGACCCCTCTCTTTAAAAAAGAAGGCGATCCCCATAAGTAGTCCAAATACCATAACTCCAGTCATTCCGCCTCCTATCGCAAATTTCCAAGTGCTTTTCTTTTCTTCAAATGCCGTTTTGTTCACCATATTTATTAAAAGTAGTACACCTACTGCGGTTATCAAGAGAACCGCTGCAAGCAGAGCTATTGTTGATACCACATATAGACGTTCGTCTACTGGTTGGAAAAATGACATGATGCCTAAAATAGCACCACGTGCAATAACCATCCAGCCTAATACACCGACTGTCAGTTGTATTCCAAATAACAGTTGGTTTTTCTTCTTCTCTTTTGGCATCTGTGCAATCAATTCATCTGCATACGCTTTTGGATCTCTGCCGTATATTTCCTCTGCACTCTTTCCATCTTGCTGGCCTTCCAATAGATGCTCAAGCATTTCCATCAATAACTCCTCTGTTGCTCGTTCAGACAACAAGAACTTAGAACGGATGTATACGAGCATATTGGAATAGTACCGTTCATTTTCCTCCGTCAACTGTTCCCGCTTTTCATTGTTCTCTTGAATCAGTTCCTTAGTGGTCACCATGCTCAACCTCTCCTTTCAATAACGCAGTTACTGGCACCGCAAGTTTTCCCCATTCACTTCGAATGAGTTCCAATGCCTCTTCGCCATCTGCGGTTAACGTATAATATTTCCTTCGAGGTCCTGATTCGGACGCGCGCATCTCCCCTACTATCCAATTATTTTTCTGTAACCTCAGCAATACAGGATATATCGTACCTTCGCTCACATCGTCGAGTCCGACTTTCTGCAGCTTAGCGGAAAGCTCATAGCCATACACTGTCTCTTTTTCGATTATGGCAAGCACACAGCCGTTTAATATCCCTTTTAGTAACTCACTTCTAACCGACACGCGACCACTCTCCATCCAGTATGTTGCCTTACAAGGTAGCATTATAAAAAACAACTACCTTGCGTCACAAAGTAGCAATAGGGTTAGTATATTCCTGCCTTTTTTATATGTCAACCAGAATGTTCAGATAAGTGCATTCCATCTCTAAAATATATGATAGGATGTTAGAAGGAGGGGTCATCTATGATTAAAGTTACATTTGAAGATATTTATAACGCAGGGTCTGTAGCTGAGAGATCTGATACATATATCCATTATCATCTACCTGAGATGCCACTCTATTATGACAGCAATTTCATAGCTTTTAAAAAGATGCCCACTGTCAACGAGTTTCAAAAAGCAGAACGTGACTTGAAAATTTATCACACCGCACGCGGGCAACATCATCTGAAGTTTACATTCCCGGAGAATGAACCTATTTCAAAAGAAGTGAACGCTTATTTAAATCGTCATGGCTATGAGATCGGTTTTTTAGAATTATATGCACTTCAACCAAAGGATTTTCCTAGTGTTTCACCGTCTTCAGCTATTAACGTCCAACCCGTGACTGCAGACTATCTCGAAGAGTTTCTTCACTTACAGCGAACAATTGATGAGCAATTCGGGAAAGAGTTTGCAACACAAAAACAGCTGCAGCATAAAAGAAACTTCTCAGATCCTGGTTTTGTTCAGCTTGTTGCATATTCCGATGGTGAAATAGCTGGTTCCGTAGATTTAATCGTCAACGAACAGACTGTTGAAATTGACGGGTTGCACGTGTTGGAAAAAATGAGGCATAAAGGTATCGGAAGTCAGTTGCAGCAATGGGTGATGGAAATGTTCACTGATAAACTAGTCATTTTGGTCGCTGATGGTGAAGATACCCCTAAAGACATGTATCAGCGACAAAACTACAAGTATATGGGCTATCAATTTGAAGCGGTAAAAGCGTGATGAATAGTTCGAAAAAGAATTTCCGAATCAGGATATGCTAGTGTGAGACAGAATCCTAAATAGGTCAGGACGTGAAGCAGATGAAAAATCTTGCCCAATCTATACAGACACAATTATTAGAAGCCATGTTGGATGGCAGCCGGGTGGCGACACTAGTCACAGACGCATCTCAACCGGACAATCCGATCATCTATGCAAATCGAACGTTGGAGAAGATGACCGGTTACCCTTTATCTGAGACAATCGGTCGGAATTGTCGGTTCCTTCAAGGTGAAGATACAGATCCGTTTGCTGTCAAACAGCTTCGTGATGCAATTCAAGCTCAGGAGTCGATTACGATTACACTGAAAAACTATAGGAAAGATGGTACTGAGTTTTGGAATCGTCTTTCTATAGAACCTCTTCAAATCGAGGACCACTTATTTTTCATCGGAACTCAAACGAATGTTTCGGTTGAATATAGACAACGCGATAAACTTTCAAGTAAAGAAATTGAAATTGAACAACTGATGCTTCCGATTATGAGGATACAAGACAATCTTGCCGCCGTGTCACTTATTGGAGAAATGAGTGTCCAGCGATTCAACTTATTAACACAAAAACTTTGTGAATTTGTTCAACATCATGGAGTAGATCATATCATCCTCGACATTACGGGCTTGTTCTGGAATCATGAGTCTCCGATGACAGGCTTGCTAGCCATTCAGGACGTCTTAAAACTTATGGGCACTCAGTTATATGTCACCGGTATATCTCCAAAAGTGGCGCAGTCATTCATTAATGGGCAAGTGACAGGTCAGCAACTTATAACATTCTCAAATATTCGGCAAGCGATAGATCAGATAAAATAATCTCCGCAGTTCAAGAGTATTGCTAAAATATTCTTGAACGCATCTTTTGTTTTAGCAAGCAATCAGGAGGACAAACTATGCTACCTAGAAAAATCCTAGCCGCTTCTCTATCAGGAATGCTGTTCTGCATATTGCTTGGTTTCTTTCTCCCCAATCCATTCGGGGAATCGATCCCTTCAATCTCTCAATACTTCGGATCGGTGCTGCTTAGTATTTCAGGGTATCTCCTCTTCGGCATCCCACTCATACTTGTTTACGGAATAACATGTTCAATTATCAGCGAAAAAATAGCCATTTTTCTTAGCGAAAAAGTAAAATTCAATCGTTCAGATTTTTTTCTTTCGGGATTGCTCCATGCAAGTTTCGGATTAGTATTTTCAGGATATGGTCTAGTCGCTTCATTACTGTTTTTTGCAGTAGACCGTGTGATCAAAAACCGTAACGTCCACGTGTCACGTAAGCGACTCATCCAAGCACTCGTTCTACCAATCGCAGTATACCTCCTCTGTCTAGGCACTCTTGCAGCAGCAGATTTCTTCGGTGGGGGCTGGAAAGACTTGCTCGTTTAAAAATCAAGATTCGAGTTGCATGCTTGCTAATAGCTGTGCTAGACTTTGAGACAATCGAATAATATTCCTTCGGGGCAGGGTGAAATTCCCTACCGGCGGTGATGAGCTTATGTTGCTCTTAGTCCGTGACCCGGCTGCATGTTTGCAGACGGTGGATTTGGTGAAACTCCAAGGCCGACAGTTAAAGTCTGGATGGGAGAAGGAATGGTGCGTTTTTCAAATTTTTTATTTGACTGACGCTTATTTTGTCATGCTTACCCAGCCCCGCACATTCGTTGCGGGGCTTTTTTTGTTACATGAGGAATCTATAATTCAGGAGTGTTGTTCACGTTGGAAATTGAACACTATATGCAAGTCGCTTTTTCAATTGCTCAAGGTGCGGTAGGACAAACTTCGCCGAATCCACCCGTCGGTTCCGTTGTTGTGAACCATGGAAGGGTTGTCGGAATGGGTGCTCATTTGCGTGCAGGTGAACGTCATGCAGAGCGGATCGCTCTTGATATGGCAGGTGAGCACGCCCGGGGCGGGGATCTGTACGTCACTTTAGAACCTTGTTCGCATACGGGGAAAACGCCGCCGTGTACCGAAGCGATTATGCAAGCCGGTATCACTCGTGTCTTCGTTTCGTCACTCGATCCGAATCCCCTAGTTGCAGGTTCGGGAATCCAGACACTTCGAGATGCTGGAATCGATGTGCAAACCGGAATTTGTCCGGAGTTGGCAGACGAATTATATCAACCTTTTTTTTACTTTATACAAACCAAACAACCTCATGTAACGGTAAAAACAGCTATGACATTAGATGGTAAAATCGCAGCTTTTTCAGGACACAGTAAATGGGTGACAAGCGAGCACGCGCGGCTTGACGTCCATCGTCTTCGTCATGTCCATGATGCCATTTTAACCGGAAGTAAAACGATTCTTCATGACAATCCCCTTCTTACCACCAGATTGCCCCAAGGTGGCCTTCATCCTATTCGAGTTATTTTAGATACGCAATTAGTAACGCCTATTGCGAGCCAGATTATTCAAAATGCGGATGCCCCAACATGGATTTTTTGCGGCAGCACCGCTTCAAAAGAACTGGAATTCAACTTGTTAACGTATGACCACGTTGAAATCATCCGCATGAATGACCCTGATATTGCAATATCCGCTGTTCTTAAGGAACTCGGCGCACGCGGCGTCATGACGCTTCTTGTAGAGGGTGGCGCTTCGGTAAATTCATCCTTTTTACAAGCAAATGCCGTCAATCGGATCATCACGTACATTGCTCCGAGACTTCTCGGAGGTGCCGGTTCCCTGACACCTATCGGCGGAACAAATCCTGCCTTGATGAGCGACGCAAAAGAGTTTGTTTTTGTAAAAACGGAACAGCTCGGTCCAGATTTAAAAGTTACGGCTGTGCCAAAAGGAAGTGATAGGTATGTTCACAGGAATCATTGAAGAAATCGGTACCTTACGAATAATCCGCTCGTCCGGCCAATCGATGGAACTCATTGTAGCGGCAAATGAAATACTGAAAGATGTCCGTCTAGGAGACAGTATCGCCGTTAATGGCACGTGTCTCACCGTTACCTCGTTTACGGATGGACAGTTCACCGTAGATGTGATGCCAGAAACATTCCGAGCGACCTCGTTACATAATGCGAAAGCCGGTACTGCGGTGAATCTGGAACGTGCTCTTCGGGCGGATAGTCGTTTAGGCGGGCACTTTGTAACCGGCCACGTTGACGGAACCGCAGTTGTCCAGAAGTGCCAGCATGTCGAGAATTCCCTTGTCATGCATTTATCGCTTCCGCCAGAGGGCTTGCCCTATGTCCTGCCGAAAGGATCGATTGCACTCGATGGCACTTCTTTAACCATTTTTCAAGTGATGGATGATTGCATCTCGATATCGCTCATCCCCCATACTCAAAAGACGACCATCCTTGCGAAGCGTCAACCGGGAGACCGTGTCAATGTCGAGTTTGACATGCTCGCAAAATACACGTTCAACATGTTGAAGCGGCAACATTCTTCTGCTAACCAACCTTTGAACAAGGACTTTTTACAGCAAAACGGATTTTTATAAGGAGAGGGTGTTCCTCATGCTGGATACGATCGAAGAAGCAATTGAAGATTTAAAAATCGGAAAACCGATAATTGTCGTGGATGATGAAAACCGTGAAAACGAGGGTGATTTCATCTGCTTAGCGGAGTACGCAACTCCCGGGATGATTAACTTCATGGCGACAAAAGGCCGCGGTCTCATCTGTACACCGATTACCGAATCGAAAGCAGCTCAACTCGGTCTGCCGATGATGGCTGCACATAACACGGATGCACACGGGACCGCCTTCACAGTAAGCATTGACCATGCCGACTCCCATACTGGGATTAGTGCATTCGAGCGTTCTGAGACAATTTTAAAAATGTTAGATCATCAGTCAGCCCCCCAAGATTTCAAGCAGCCTGGTCACGTCTTCCCACTTGTTGCACAAAATAACGGAGTGCTTAGTCGAACAGGTCATACTGAAGCCTCAGTCGATTTAGCAAGGCTTGCAGGTAGTGAACCCGCGGCGGTCATTTGTGAGATTATGAGCGAGGATGGCTCGATGGCACGTTTGCCTGAATTGCGTCAGCTGGCGGATGAAGAGAAACTGAAATTGATCAGCATCGAAGATCTGGTCCAGTACCGCCTTACAAATGAGATACTCATTACTCGGGAAGCCCAAGTCTCACTGCCGGCGTCTTTCGGACAATTTGAGATGATTGGCTTTACTGAAAAACTGACAGGAAAAGAACACGTTGCACTCGTGAAAGGTGACCTGACCAGCGCGGAACCCATACTAGTCAGAGTACATTCGGAATGCTTGACAGGGGACGTCTTCGGTTCTTCCCGCTGTGATTGCGGTCCGCAATTACATGCCGCAATCGCAAAAATCGAGCAAGAAGGCCGCGGTGTGTTGCTTTATATGCGCCAGGAAGGTCGTGGAATCGGACTCATCAACAAACTGAAAGCCTATGAATTGCAAGAGCAAGGTTTGGATACCGTTGAAGCGAATGCTGCACTCGGTTTTCCTGACGACTTACGTAACTATAGAATCAGCGCTCAAATCTTACAGGACTTATGCATTTCTGACATAAGGTTGTTAACGAACAACCCTAGAAAGTTGGATGGACTAGCAGAGTATGGGATTACGATTTCAGAACGTGTTCCAATTGAGCTCCCTTCTCGTCCCGAAAACAAGCAATACTTGCAAACGAAAGTAGAAAAACTCGGTCATTTATTGACCCTATAGGAGGCAGTCATAGTGGGAACTGTATACGAAGGACATTTAGTTGGTACAGGATTAAAAATAGGTATGGTAGTCGGCCGGTTTAATGAATTCATCACAAGCAAGCTGCTTTCAGCTGCACAAGATGCATGCAGACGTCATGGGGTTTCCGAAGAGGATATCGATGTGGCCTGGGTGCCTGGTGCTTTCGAAATTCCGATGATCGCTAAAAAAATGGCAGACTCCGGTAACTATGATGCAGTCATCACACTCGGCACCGTCATTCGTGGAGCAACGCCTCACTTCGACTACGTATGCAGCGAAACTGCCAAGGGTGTGGCGGCAGCTGGAATGCAATCCGGGATTCCCGTCATCTTTGGTGTGCTGACGACAGACTCAATTGAGCAATCAATTGAACGCGCAGGAACGAAAGCTGGAAACAAAGGCTGGGATGCAGCTGTTTCCGCTATTGAAATGGCGAACTTGAATAAACAGTTTTCATAAGACAGTTTCCATATTCCTTTCAATAGTGGGTTGAGTTGTTCTAAAGTAGGATATAGGAACAACTAGCAGGATGATGCTTTTGTAAAATAAAGCACAAATCCAATAATTGCTGTAGGAGGAATCCACCGATGTCTATCACATATACATTTAAAACGGATCAGTTGACGAAAGACAACATCCAACAATTATTCCAGTCCGTTGAATGGGAGTCCGCTTCCCATCCAAATGATTTACACAATGCCATCCTCAACTCCCACTCGGTAGCAACTGCATGGGACAACGGGCGCCTGATTGGACTAGCCAATGCGATGTCTGATGGATCGATGACTGTCTACTTCCATTACGTCCTTACAGATCCAGACTATCAAGGTCAAGGTGTCGGTAAAGAGATTATGAAGATGATGTTGGAAAAGTATGAGACGATGCACACGAAAGTACTCGTTTCTTATCCAAAAGCAGTTGGTTTTTATGAGTCTCTTGGCTTTGAACCAGAAGAATCCAGTACACCGATGTATGTATTCTCGAACTGAATCCATAGGAAAAACGCATCCCTTATCATAACCGGGGATGCGTTTTTTCATTTTGTGAAATCTATTTTTTTTGAAAGAGCGAGCATGATGCTGCCGCCAACGGTCATTGACAATAGTTCGCCAGCGCCTACTGTGAACCAAGTGATCCAAAATGGTGCGCCGTACAATAAGGTCAACTGTCCAGCGACGGTGAACATGGAAACGGCGAAAATTACGGCAGTCCAGACAAACTTCAGTTTGTCCGACTTCAGTTTTCTCGTAGCAGCCCGGCTCATGAGAAGCACGAGAAACGTGGCGACTCCACCAATCGGTACGTCCAGGAACCAAGTTGGAGAGAAGAAGTTCGCTAGCACCACTCCTGCTGTCACAGCGATGATATATCGCTTGTGAAACAACGCCAAGTAGTTGAACATCTCAGACAGCCTTAACTGGACCGCGCCGAAACTGATGACCGCAAGCGTGAGCGTGACAGCGACATAAAGTCCCGCCACCACCGCCATTTTCGCAAGTTCTCCGACCGCAATCCGCTGACGCTCTTTTGCGAGTAACGTCATATATAGTCCTCCTTTGTAAAACAGCAAAACAGCTGTTTTAGTAGTAACTGCGACCAAAGGAAGAAAGAGCCGATTGCTCCGTCAAAAAGTGCCGCAGTGCAGGCAAAAAGACTGCCTGCCTAGTATAGCAGAATTCGTGCGTCCTGAGAATGGTCACTTCGCCGTCCAACCACCATCGATCGAAATAACCGTTCCATGGACATAATCGGAAGCAGCTCCAGCTAAGTAGAGTGTCAGTTTCGCGACTTCTTCAGGCTGCGCCCAGCGTCCCGCAGGTGTTTCCTCAGCGACCCACTCCGCCATTTTTCCATCCCCTGCAAAATCGGCAGCATTCATTGGCGTCTGGATGGCGCCTGGTGCAATTGCATTTGCTCTTATTCCTTCCCGACAATAATCCAGATCGACTTGTTTCGTATAGCCGACAACCGCATGTTTGGATGCCGTGTATGCTGCTCCCCCTCCGCCTCCAACGATTCCTGCAATGGAAGCCATATTCACCAGTACACCTGATTTCCTCTTCAGCATATGCGGCAAGATTGCATTCGTTACGAAAAACATGCCTTTTATGTTCGTATTCATAATACGATCCCACAACGCTTCATCGGTATCTAACGTTTTCGTATATCCATCAAGCACGCCTGCCGTATTGCACAGAATGTCGATGCGGCCGAAAAATCCGATTGCCTGACTCACCGCCTCTGTCACTTCACGTTGGTCAGTCACACTTCCTTCGCTATAACGAAAGTGACTTGGATGCTCGCTTGCCAGGTTCTCCAAGCCCGTTTGAAGAACGTCAAATCCATAGACATACGCACCTTGTTCAAGGAACGCAAGTGCTTGGGCATACCCGATTCCTGAAGCTGCACCCGTGATGAACACCGTTTTCCCCGCAAATTCACTTTGTGCCATCGTTGAATTCCTCCATTCAAAAAGCCCATGATTGCTCATGAGCTGTTGTGTTTGTTTATTCTACAATCGACCAGTCTTCCGCTAATAGATCGCATACCGTCGGTGTAAACATCGTGTACCCTTCACCCGTTACATTAATGACGAAATAAGGATTCATCTTTTCCCCATCCAACGATTCAGCCTCAACAAGTTTCACGTAAAGTTCTGCGCCGCCCCATCCATTCCGAATGACTTTGTCGCCTGCTTTTAGTCGCGGTAAAATTTCTTCAAATGTCATCATCTATCCATCCTCTCAAACTTAAGATTCGTTTTCTGCTTTCGACTGCGTGCAGCCGCCGTTCGATTTCACCCACGTCAAAATCGAGCGGATGATTGGATCGAATGCTAACCCTTGCTCTGTTAGCTCATATTCCACTTTACGGGAAGAGAGTAACGTCCTCTTTACAGCAAAACCATGCGCTTCCAATTCTTTCAAACGCTCTGTCAGCAGACGGTCTGAAATGCCTTGGATTTCCGCTGCTAATTCATGGTACCGCTTGGGTCCATCTAATAGATGGTAAATGATAATCCCCATCCACCGTTTACCGATAAATTCTATTGTCGCATGAAAACTATCACATGCGACATGCCCATTTTGTGATGGAGATTGAATAAGTTCGTCGGTTTTTTTCATCGTCAAAACCCCTATTCTTAAGTTAATTCCACTCTACCACAGTCATAGTTGACAAACAAGCTTACCAATAGTAAGCTGAATCATGTACTTACTAAAGGTAAGTTGAATTCAAATGTAATCACAAAGGAGTTTTTAACATGACAGAACTATTTGCCCCACTATCAGAAGTCATTCACGCTCGTAAATCCGTCCGGAAATTCGATTCGGAATATCATATTGCACCCGAAGTGATTGAAGAAATGTTACAAGAAGCAACACTTGCCCCTTCTTCAAGCAACTTACAGCCTTGGCGGTTTATCGTCATTCAAGACCAAGAAGCTAAAAAGAAAATTAAAGAGTTTTCATTCAACCAAGAACAAATGGAGACGTCTTCTGCCATCATCGCAGTAATTGGCGATACAGAAATGTATCATAATATTGATGAGATCTATGGTGCCAACTTACAAGCTGGTTATATCGACGAAGTCAATGTCCAAAGACAGATCGATAATGCAAAGGCTCTTTACCCGAATGCACCAACAGCCGCTCGCTTGACGATTGCTGCGTTTGATGCAGGTCTCGTTTCGATGCAATTAATGTTGATTGCAAAAGCGAAAGGCTTTGACACGGTCCCTATGGGCGGTTTCGATAAAGCGCAATTTGCTAAAGAATTCAACCTGGAAGACCGTTACGTTCCACTTGTGCTGATTGCCCTTGGGAAGGCAGCTGCACCGGCATACGGTTCTACTCGTCTGCCACTTGAGAAAATCACATCATTTGTATAAGGATTAGACAAAACGCATCCCCAATTGGGGTGCGTTTTTTGTTTTACAGAGATCGTATTGTACTTCCATTGAAATAGTAGCTAAAGTAATTCCTTTCATCTCAACAAACCAGTTGGATGGTATCTCTTTTCCATCGCATCCATTTTATCAATTCACCCTTTCAATTCGCACTAAAAACTGCCCACTACGTCAATCAACGACGTGGGCAGTAGAAATTCATCGGTTCTCTTCAACTGTTAGGTTTCTGACATACTGGCGATCTCGCTCACTTACGCTCAACCGGTGCATATGTTTCCTGAACGCACTCATGACGAACGCATGCATATTCGCTTGTGTAACATAGTAAACAAACCAAGGAAGCGATGGCAGGTAATCATGAATCGCTATAATCGCTTCACTCGCTCCCGGTATTTTACGGAACTCCATCCGCCCTCGCTCATTCGTTTGGTCATCCAGTAAAAATCCACCTGTAATGTAGTAGAGCGCCCGGTCTTCAGTACTTCGCTCTCCTGAATAAGATAATTCCAGAAGCGTGCGACTTCCGAGGAATCCGATTCTACAATTCAAATCGCTGTCTACCGTCGTTTGGACCCATGGATTCAAAAATGTCTCCAGCCATTTTACGTAATAACGTGCGGCTTCATCCGCCGTCCATCCAGTTGGCAACTCCACCCGCTGAACAGAGCGGACATCTTGTTTCAGAGGACCGAATACCGGTAAAAGGGATGTAGAGCGTTTGTCTTTTTGAGCATCTGCGTCCATCGCGATTTGTGCAGCTTCCTTAAATGGGGTTTTTCCATTGCTAATCCCTTCAACTGTATACCTTTTGTGGACAACCATCGGATGCTTTAAGCTTTCCAAAAGTGGATACACCATCTCTTTCGGGGTATTCGTGACCAGTCTGAGCCATAGTCTGGAGAGGGTTATCGAGAAGAACGGTACATTGAGCATAATAGGGTTTTTCCCCATAACATTTGCCGTTGCCTTCATCATCGTTTTGTAAGTCATCACATCCGGTCCACCAATATCAATGGAACGATCTTTCAAGTCAAAGTCCATGATGATGGAAGTCAATGCAGACAACACATCCTTCAAAGCGACGGGCTGTGTTTTTGTGCTCGTCCACTTCGGGAGGATCATAATCGGCAGACGCTTCACAAGCTTTGATAGAATTGGAAAAGAGGAACCTTTAGGACCGACTATCAAGCCTGCTCGTAAAGCGGTCACTGGAACGTCATACGCTCGCAATACTCGTTCCACTTCCAACCGGCTTCGCAAGTGCTGAGAAAGTTTTGACTCGTAGTCTTCCGGAATAATTCCGCTCAAATAGACAATTTGCTGAATGCCTTGACGTTTTGCGGCTTGTGCAAAGTTATCCGCCAAAATCACATCCATATCTTCAAAATTGCCTTGTGTCAGCTTTGCGGATTTCAACATCGAATGGACCAGATATACTGCAATGTCAGCGCCCTCTACCCCTTTTTCTGCATCCTTCATAGAAAACAGATCACATGAGCGCCACTTTACATCTTCGGTATCTTTACGCCGTCCGCCATTTCTGGATAATGCAATAACTGTCGCTTTCCCTTTTAAATATTCCAGTAAGCTATTCCCGATATATCCGCTTGCTCCCGCTATCGCTACCACCGGCTTTCTTTCTGCCATTCATTCCGCCTCCTTGGTCATTCCCTCTAATTTTCTGTACCCTTGCACTCGCCCTCCTAAGCCTTCTACCTCACTTGTCATCAATTATACATAGATGATTGAAAATTGCCTCTTTAATGCGTATACTCAACACAATACGAGAAGGGGTGTCTCTATGAAAATCATGTTTTTCGACGATCCATTTAAATTTGCTGCCAAAGCAGAACCGATTTTATCAGAAGGGGAAGATGTTTTCAGCCTATTCAATGGGGTATTGCAATCCATTAAAGCCGGCATGGTACAAGAGCCGTTGATGGCAACTGCGGAACAGCACGGCAACGTGATCGCTTTGTTTCAAATGACGCCGCCTTTCCCGCTCAACATGATTTTTACGGATGAACAGCAGATGGATGCGGCAATCGATGGGATGATTGACTACATCCTCTCCAACGACTTGGCACTGCCTTCGATCATTAGTTTGAAACCATGGGCTGAGAGATTCGCAGCTAGATGGAGTGCCCAGACCAATCAACCCTCCAAAACGATAATGGACCAAGGTTTGTATCGATTAGATAAGGTCGATGAAACCCTCGAGAAAAGTCCCGGAACATTCAGGCTAGCCCAAGAATCCGACAAACCGCTGCTTAAAAAATGGCATATCGGATTTATAGAAGATACCCAGATGCCCGAAGTGACCCCAGAACAAGCAGCAGAGTGGGTAGCGCGCGCAGTTGAGCGTGAGGAAATTGTGCTGTGGGAAGACAACGGAATTCCAGTGGCATGTGCAAAGCAAGCAAGACCTTCGCAAAACAGCATCACAGTTTCCTTCGTCTATACACCGACTGAACACCGGAGGAAAGGCTATGCACGGACCCTCGTCGCAGACTTTTCTGCCAAGTTATTAAACAACTACGAATTCTGCATGCTCTACACAGACATGACGAACCCAACGTCTAACAAGATTTATCAGGAAATAGGATACAAGAAAATTGCAGATTCTGTGCAATTGGGATTTGAAGTGAAGGAGGATCGTTAAGTGGATAAACGATATGGCATCACCCCAGAGGAGAAAGAATTGGGTACTATGTGGAAGCAACAAATGATTACGACAGAACGCGGAGATTTCGAGCTATTTACGAAAGGAAGCGGACAGCCCCTTTGCGTCACTCACTTATATAGCGAATTCAATAAGAACGGCAACCTTTTTGCCAATATCTTCACAAAGAGTGCGACAGTTTATCTTGTGAATTTGCGCGGTTGTGGAAACTCTTCACCACAAAATGAAGAATATACGTTAGGAATGGACGATGCAGTGAAGGACTTGGAAGCAATACGCAAGTCTCTCTCCATCAAAAAATGGATTTTTGCAGGTCACTCTACTGGTGGAATGCTCGCATTAAAGTATGCCACGCAATTTCCGGAAAGTTTAGTGAAAATCATTGCTGGTGGCTTATGCGCTTCGTCAGACTATATGAAAGACAAGGGGAGTATATATTGTTCCCAAAATCCTAATAACACCCGCTTGCTAGAAATATTATCCACCTTAAAAGATCGTGCATCCACGGCAGACCAGCGACGTGCTGCCGGGAAAGAGTGGTCACTGATGTCTCTTTATAACGAGGATACCTATGATGAAATGATTAGAAGGCCAAACAGCGGAAAGACGGTACCCGCACGCTTAGATTACTTCTCCTATGAAGAACTGCCAACGTATGATCTAAGAGCTTCACTTATGGATGTTTATGTTGAGGCACATATCTATTCTGGCCTTCATGATGCTCAATGTCCTCATCATTTTTCCAAGGAAGCGGCAGAATTGATGCCCAACTCAACGATGACCACTTTTGAATACAGCAATCACTCACCCTTCATAGAAGAAGAAAAGGAATTTGAAAGATTTGTTCAAGATGAAGTATTTTCGTAAAATACGCTTCAACGAATAGCTTCTTCCAAAAACTCATTAAACCACTGAGCACACTGCAATCTCTCGATCCAAGCAGGATCCTTATCTTCAACGAACCAGCAAGCATAGAGCATAGACATTGCGATTGCCGCCTTTAATACACGCTTCTTATCAAGTGCTAGTAATTCGCAGATTTGGTCAACCCGGTAACGTAGGAGCGCTTTGGGATCAGGCTTTTCCATCAAATGATTTATCATAAATTGCACGAGGTCGAAGCAAGGATCTCCTCCAACTCCCTTTGGGTCAATTGCGAGCCAACCACGCTCCTGACTGTATAAAATATTCTCGTGATGTAAATCTCCATGCAGCAAACTGAGAGTTTCAGTGGTCTCCATCAATTCTTGGAAGTAACGAAGTGCCTGACGGACCCTCTCGTTCGGGAGGTCTCCGTCTATATCCAAATGGTGCTTTTTGTAGTCTTCCAGTGTGACTGCCCAATCCGTGATGAGCGGGAGATCACTGTCCTCTGGCAAATCTCGGCGGAGTTTCTTCCATACACTTATGAATTCCTGGACAACCACCTCTTCGTCAGAAAGATTACAGAGCATATGCCCAGGAGTAAGATTCTCCAATAACATGGCTCCTCGCACCCGATCCTCTTTCACCAATCGTGCACATCCATGACCATTGTAGAGCCCGAGAGTTTCCATCTCATTACGGTAGGCCAGATCTGGCACCCCTAGTTTTAAAATGTAGGGAGTTTGTCGGGAGTCTACCGCGTTCGTCACATAGTTATAAGAGAGATTGTGAACCGGTTGCTCAATCGTCAATCCCCAGTGTTTTGCAAAGCAGTTCACTCGCTCTTCCAACGATGCAATCCACACCTCTCCCTCTGTTCCAAAACTATTTCGTACTCTCTGTTCAAACTCAATGGGTAGCTTCATACATGTCCCCCCTTTTCCTTTAATTCAGCTAGCAGGCGATAGATTCCCGCCTGTAACTTTACTCCATCAAGACACTATTTTTAACCCCACTGCCGCTCCTAATACCATTCCGATGAACAGCAGACGTTTCCACTCTTTTGACTCCCCGTAGACGAGCATTCCTAATAACGCGCCACCAGATGCTCCGATTCCTGTCCAAACGGCGTAGGCAGTACCCATCGGCAACGTTTCCATGGCATTTGCTAAAAATAGAAAACTCGCGCCAAATCCCGCAACCAGCAGTACGACTGCCTGCCAATTCCGATCCTTGTGTAGCTTACTGATCATTAACACACCAAACATTTCAAACAACCCTGCCACTACCAATGAAACCCACGCCATTACGATTCCACTCCTTCTGATTCAGTGTCGGGAGTCACTACTTTCAAACCGATCACTCCTGCTAATAACACCATAATTAAAATCATCTTCACAATCTTAAATGGTTCTTCAAAAAATACGATATCTGTAAAGACTGTTCCCGCAGTACCAAGGCCAACAAAAACGGCATAGACCGTTCCGACGGGTAGTTTTCTTCCTGCCATAATCATCATATAAAAGCTGATGGCGATGGCTAAAACCGTCCCACTCCACTCTAAAAAGCCGTCCGCATGCTTTAACCCAACTACCCAAAACACTTCAAATACCGCTGCAATGACGACCTTAATCCAATTTGCATTCAAGTTACTGACACCTCCATATTTTTTAACAGACAAAAAGCCCGAGAGATACTGAAAACAGTCATCTCCCAGGCTTTTATCCTTCCGTGACACAGCAACGCTGTGAGTTTTCTCTCGGTCCAGACTAACAGTTCGTTACGGAACCCTAGAAAACATGAGTATGCAATTAAATCTCATTATACCTACTCAAAAAGCTTTTTCAAGCAATGCACTCTTGTTTATTAATGTAAATAAGGTAATGCACATGCCTATCCTACTTCGTTGGGTTTCTACTTGCTCTTCCACTTTTCAAACAGTACGTGGTCGATCAATCCGATAAATGCCTTTACGGTCTCTCAACACACAGCCATTGTTCTCAAAAATCCGGATCATCCCAGCATTTGCAGCGTCGGTACTTCCTACATAATACGTTGCCCCAAATCCTTTTAATGCCTCCAGGGAATGTTGATGACAAACGGTCCCTACTCCCTTGCCTCGCCATTTTGGTAAAATACCAAAGTAAAACAGCCTGCCTTCTTCCTTCGTACCGGGTTCAATATGAGGGATACTGATGCCTACCGGCTGGTCTTCTTTTTGGAAAATCATGCAATGAGATCTCCAATCCGGACCCAGTTCCAATTCGAAAGACTCCATGATTTGTTCAATTGTAAATAGAATATTTTTATTGGCAGAGCCACTGCGACATTGCTCATATAAGTGCGCAAACGTTTCATCGGTCATTTCGGAGTCTGCTAAAATCATTGAAGAAATATCAGGTCTTTGCATATGAATTGGATGTAAATCCACGGTGTATTCCACGATTACAGATACCTTATGGAAACCTTTTTTTAGCAGCCACACCTCAAACGTCTCATCCATCAATAAGGATAGGTAGTCCACTTCCTTGTGATTCCATTCTCTCAAAAGTTCTTGGAAAGTTTCTTCATAGTCACGTTCACTTACCACAGGTTGTTTCACCTGGTCTACCAACCAATACTCTTTTTCTTTCTTGATAGTGCTGAACAGCTTCATCTCTGCCCCTTCTTTCTGTTAAACACGTTCTCTTTTCTAGTCAATCCATGTTTCTTTATGAGGATTACGGTTGAATTCGAAAAGGATATGGATCTGTTCTGTAGTATTGCGCTTCACAGAAAGCTCCGGGAGATTGTTTTCAGTGAAAAATCCGATTTCCGCTGTCTCGACTCCGGTGATCGGTTGTCCTCCAATAATTTCGCATTGGATGAAGACTTTATAATAGTGAAACGCTTGGGGTATCGATGCGTACTTATTCATATCCATCAGTGCCAGTAATTTTCCCGGTTGAACTACGTACCCTGACTCTTCTCGTACTTCTTTCACCACATTTTCTGCAGCAGACAATCCTACTTCACAAAAACCGCCTGGCAACGCCCATTTCTTGTCGTGTGTTTCTTTCACGAGTAAGATTTGATCGTCTTGAAACACAACACCCCTAACATCTATCTTAGGAGTCGGATATCCCTTTTCCTCCAAAAAAAGCTCTTGAATTTTTTGCATGTCCGTTTTTGTATGAAACGCCATAATTTCTGCACTAATTGTCTGTAATTCCTCATATCGTTCCCGATCGAATGCATCATTCGAAAAAGCCTGTCCGGCCTGGGAGATCGATTGAATCCGTTGTGCCCATTCCAACCATTTATAGCTCATCTCATTCCCTCCACTTTAACGTCTATCTGGCAATCAATGATAGAGTACTCAGATACTTCTTACCACTAATCGGATGTAAAGCGAGATGGCTCACCTCGCTTCAATTCCTGGAAACCTAGTTCAAAACGCAGTCGGAATGGCTGTTGCGATTCCAGACTGTGTTCTACTTAAGAAAGTTGAAGTGTTTAAATAATTTTCAAAAAGCCAAACTCCAATTGAATCGAAGTTTGGCTTTTTAATTGGAATAATGGGAACTTAATAACCTAAATAACGTATTAGTAGAAACCATTTGTGAAGGAAGGTTTTGTGTTTGAAGAAAATATCCCGATGGGGCTTCATGTATGTTGTGCTAGTTTTCTTAATCGCACTGAGCATTCATAACGCTATGCATCACCCTATGGATTATGAAGTAGTTGAGATTTCTAACCTGCCATCCGGAGTAAAGCAAGGTATGAAAGAATCTAACCGCCAACAAGCGTTCAGTACATTTGAACACGGGGACCATACATACGTCGTCTATCACTTGAATGAGTCCAACTCCTACAGCTCGCTCGATCTCAAAGCTCATAAACGGTTCAGTCAACCGATTATTACAGCTACTATCACTCATGCCGTAGATGATCCGCTTGTTGAAAGTGAAAAAGCCATCAAATTGAAAGAGAGCAGTGACAAGGAATTTAAATTTCAAGTAGTAGATGAACGATAAAGGGATACAAAAGCGGATCAACTCAAGCGTTTACCCTTCCTCGAATAGGTCTTTTAGAAACTTTTGTCGATGATCTAAGAAGTATTTCGTTACTTGATAGTGATGGGTCTGCTCATAGTCAATTGCGTGGATTTCTTCTTCATCGAAACTGAGTATGGATGCTCCCGGATAGCCAAGCAGAATTGGAGAATGCGTAGCTATGATGAATTGACAGTTTTTCTCTTCCACCAGCTTATGGATAATCCTCAAAAATGTTAATTGGCGCTGTGGCGATAATGCCGCTTCTGGTTCATCCAACAAATAGAGTGCTCTGCCGTTAAAGCGATTGAGGAATAAGGACATGAATGATTCGCCGTGCGATTGTTGATGCAAGGATATCCCACCATAGGCATTATAAGAACCTACTTGGTCCACATGAGAGGCAAATTGATAAAACGATTCGGCTCGTAAGAAAAATCCATTCGTCACTTTAGGCATCCATGATAATCGTAAATACTCCGAGAGATCGCTCCCCGCTGCATCCACTTCATACTGATTGTTACGCCCCCCGCCCGCGGGATTAAACCCACATACATCCGCTACCCCTTCCAGTAACGTTGACTTTCCTGAACCATTTTCTCCAACAAAATACGTGACAGGATTTGTTAACTCTAGTTCTTTCAATGACTGAATAACCGGTATGGTGAACGGATACTCCTCTTTTCTTTTTTCATTTTGAAGCGTAATCTTTTTTAGAAACATACTAGTACGTCCTTCCTAATAGTCCCACTAAATATGTGGAACGAAAAACAAGATAATAAGCAGAACAAGCACGGTGCAGTTGGCAGAATAGACGATTAAGTCCTCCGACGTCCTTACACTACCGTAGCGATGAACTACCGATAGGACAAATAGATACATTAAAGCTAAAAAGTATAGCAGGACCACGTCAATTTGCCATTGCTGATCTTGAGTGATCGATGCAAATACCTTGCTTCCCAAAACAACAAATCCAATAAATGAAAGCACAAACAGGACTCCTAAGAGAACAGGTAGAATTCTCCAGATCTTATGTGTGAAAAATTGCCCGTTCTTGCGCGCTTGCCAATACACAACTGCTGCAGTACTCCACACTGTACCGATGATGCTAACAAATGTAATTGCAATAGTAGGGTCTATCCAACGTGGTAGACTTTCAAGCGACACATGAATTGAACTTATGTAATAATGCTTACCGATCAATCCTAAGATCACTGCACACGCCGTTGCTAATTGATAGCCTGTCCACTTTGACAAATCATTCACTCCTTTTCCATATTACGAAAGGAAGTAAAAAAAGTTTCGATACTTGTTAGATCTTTCTTGAAGTAAAAATGGACCTACCCAGAATTATCTGCCAGGTGGGCCCATTTGTTATTCATACGTAATGACGCTTAATCGGAAGCAGCATCTTCCAGCCGACCAGACATCCCAATACAATCACGACTAAGTAAATCGGAGTCCCATATGGAATCTTAGTCATCAGAATATGAATCCCTACAAAGACTCCAATGAGCAGCATGAGGATAATCTGTTTTGCTGTACCCGATTGAACAGACTCACCCATTGGAAGCGAAAATGGCAATGTGCCTTTTGCACCTATCGCATAGCAAATGACTGCATATAGGACAGCTGAAAACAAGACGACAATAAGATCGGGAACAATTCGCCAGCCGAACAACACCGTAAATAGTACTGCTTGCAAAATATACACCGGCAAAAACAACTGGGCTAGGCTCGCTTTTAAAGCTGCTCTGTTAACACGTGAAACACTCGTTATCGGGGCGACGGCAAAGATCCATGCTCCTTTGAATTTACCTGAATAACTTAACATGATTGCTAGTGGACCAATGATGATATAACCGAAGTAAATCATGAAATACGTATTGGAGGTTATCATGTCTTGCCATGTTCCATTGGATAAAAAGATATATAAAAAGAGGAACGGTGCAACGAATCCGACCCCTAACGATGGATACACTTTCAGTTTAAAATCACGTTCTCGTTTCATCAGCTGCCATGAAAACCGGAAACTTGCACGTTCTTCGCTGTTTCTGCAGAGCACCCACCCCCAGAACCTCATCAATACTGCCTGTTGTTGTTTGCCGCCTCTTGTTTCAGCCATTAGTTTCTGAAGGTCACGTTCAAACAACGGCATTTTACGGATGTACATCCAAATCGCTAATACGGGAATGATAACAGCAGTTAATGAGAGCATTACAAGCGGTTGACTCCCATTGCCCCCTAGCAACCATTCGAAAGGTGCTGCAAACCATAACGGTGGAATCAGGAAATGCCACCAGCTGAACTCATATGAAATCGTTAAACCCACGAAGTCAAACGAGCGGATCAGAACTTGATATCCTACAAAAATCCCCACTGATAACAGGATTTGTACGTAATTGATCATGTCTTTTAGTCGTTCGCCATCGAAAACACGCAGCATCACCATATAGGTGATCGCTGTAAGTGCGATGATGAACAGCATTAGAAAAATCATCATCACCAAGAACAATAAAAAGAACAGTATCCCTTTGGACACAAGTATTACTATTGAAGGAATGCCCAGTAAAGATAGTGCAATCAATGTCATGTAAATACTGATATGGACTAGCTTCGCAGCATTCAGCGTCCGATCATCCACGGGTGCAGCAGCCAGCAGAATCCGATCTCTAACGTCCAGGAGGACACTGGAAAAGTCCGCAATGAGCGACGTCATGATCATGAACATCGCAATTCCGAATACAATCCCCATCTGCAGCATCACGCTGTCGCCAATGAACAGGAAAGGAATAATCACTAGACCGTATAGCACATACAACCCAAGGGATTTAAGAAATTGGTTACCTTCTTTCAGTTTCGTTTGAGAAAATACAACAGGGATGCGCCGTTCATCCATTGTCAGCTTCAGCCCGACAATGGTTCGCATGGAAGGATAGTGGATTCCAAACGTTTGAAAGAGACCTTTAAATAAGTCCATCACACGCAGTGATCGGAAGTTATCCATCCATTTCACCGCCTGTAACGAGCTCTACAAAGCGCTTCGCCGTTTGCTGATGTTCATTAAAACCGGTCAACTGATTAAATAACATTTCAAGAGATCCTGCTTCACCCTGACCTTTTAATTCTTCAAATGACCCGTCGGCTGCAATTTTCCCATTGTACAGAAGCACAATGCGATTACTGATTTTCTCTACGACATCCATTATATGTGACGAGTAAAAAATCGTTTTCCCGCTTGCCGCAAGCATTGCTAAAATATCTTTGACCACCATTACGCTATTGGCATCAAGTCCGCTTAATGGTTCATCTAAAAATAATATGTCCGGATCATGCAGTAAGCTCGAGATGATGAGCACTTTTTGCTTCATACCCTTGGAGAAGGAAGAAATCCGAGTATGTAAAACTTCCTCGAGTCCCAGCTCAGTCATCAGCTGCCGTGCTTTTTCCTCGACCGTTGTGCGCTTCATACCATACAGCTCACCAATGAATGTCAAGTATTCCATAGGTGTCAGCGTATCGTAGATCTCCGCATTCTCAGGCACGTAGCCTATTCTGCGTTTAACGTTCTGGTCTTCGTTACGTAAATCGTTTCCAAAAATCTCGACAGTCCCTTTGTAATCTCGAAGGAGTCCAAGTAAAATTTTCAGCGTTGTACTTTTTCCAGCTCCATTCGGTCCGATGTATCCGATGATCTGTCCTCGATACACGTCAAGGGAGATTCCATCTAGCACTCGTTTCCCCGGAAATTCCATCGTGAGGTCTCGCAGTGAAATAATTGGTTCTGTTGGCATACGGTAGTTCCCCCTAGCTCTCTCTGTTTGCTTAAGGGTAACAAGTTGCCAGGGAAATTCCAATAACTTTTTGTATAATAAAGAAATTAGAGATAATTTTAAGAGAAGTTGTGAAGAGAGTGGGTGGGTTGACTCGTGAAATGAGCGGGTTCCCTTGCGAAACGAGCGGGTTCCCTCGCGGAACGAGCGGGTTCCCTCGCGGAACGAGCGGGTTCCCTCGCGGAACGAGCGGGTTCCCTCGCGAAATGGGCAGGTTCCTCGCCGAAACGAGCGGGTTCCTTCGCGAAACGGGCGGGTTCTCTCGCGAAACGAGCGGGTTCCCTCGCGAAACGGGCGGGTTCCCTCGCGAAACGAGCGGGTTCCCTCGTGTGAAACGAGCGGGTTCTCCTCGAAAACGGGCGGCTTCCCTCGCAAAACGGGCGGCTTCCCTCGCGAAACGAGCGGGTTCCCTCGCGGAACGGGCGGGTTCCCTCGCGAAACGAGCGGGTTCCCTTGCGAAACGAGCGGGTTCCCTCGCGAAACGAGCGGGTCGTCTTGCGTTAGGGTTTTCACCTAATCACACCTATCTCATTTTTAAAGGTAGTGTGCCCTGATGCCAAAACAATATTCGAGGAGCGTTCACATTATGATTTTCAGTCGACCAGGCGCATTCCCTGCACTTCAAAATCATTACTTATTTTTTTGTTCATGCGCTAGCAGCCATTCTTTCCTCCACAAGCCACCTGCGTATCCAGTCAACGTTCCATTCGAGCCGATAATCCGGTGACACGGAATGATGATGCTCAGCTTGTTGTTCCCATTAGCCGTACCGACTGCGCGCACTGCCTTTTCGTTGCCAATCGAACGTGCAATATCTCGATAAGACGCAGTTTGTGCATAGGGAATATCCGTTAGTGCTTGCCAGACAGTTCTTCTGAATTCGGTACCCGCATTTTCATACGGAATCGTAAACTCCTTACGAGTCCCATTAAAGTATTCATCCAGCTCGTTGTAACAGTCTTTGACTACTTGAAAGGTTGAATCCGTCAGCCCTGTCCTGACCACGTCAGAATCTGTAAATAAAATTGAAACAATCGCTTCTTCTGTTCCCACGATTTCAATCACACCGAGGGGCGATTGATACTCCACTTTCGACATGTTGGTGTTCAGGTCTGCTTGGTAAATTGAGGGTTGCATAATGACTAAATCCTCCCCGCACTTCATTTTCTTTAGTGTAACGAAAAATCAAACATGGCGCTACTTCATTGACATCATTCTTGTATAAAACAAACAAAAAACCGCATCCTAACCAAAAGGAGGGATGCGTTTTGATGATTAAAATTGCGATTGCAATCGGACTTTTCATCGTTTCTTACTCACCTCATGCTCCGATTACCGATGTGGTGCAAGAAGGTGCCCCTGCGTATGCGAAATGGTCGAGACTAGCCATTACTCAAACGCAATCGAAGTATCCGAAAGCCAGTATTGTTGACTACTTGTATATGGGAAGCGCTGCGAATAATGGCTCCACTGTTGCCACGTTCCGCCTTTGGCTGCGTGAAGGGAAACGGGAATACGGCGTTGTCGTTCGCGTGACGTATGTCACGGAAACTGAAAAACTGGAGAGTGTGAAATTCCACGAAATTGTACCGCCTGGCAGAAGTGATAAGCGATAACTTTCACTTCCTAGTTTACCTTCTCCTACGATGACTAGAGATATTTATTTGTTCGAACTCCAAAGTAAAATCCCTTTTGCTTAAAATCAGTTACATATAATACGTCACCAACCTTCAAAACCCCCTTACTGAACATCAGTAAGGGGGTTAATTATAGGTGTTAGTTCTCTTCTGGTAAGATTTGCGGTTCTACCACACCAGTTACAGAAGCATCTATAACCACTGGCTCAGCATCCAGCTTCAGTGACTTCGCAGTTGCTGCTTTCACATCACGAAGCATATCCGGATTTTCCACCAATGCTGTACCGTACGAAGGCACCATTTCTTTGAACTTCGCATCCCATTCATTTTTACGATCTGGGAAACATGTATTGAGTAGATTGATCATGACATGGACTGCTGTTGACGCTCCCGGGGAAGCTCCGAGCAATGCAGCAATTGAACCATCTGCAGAGTTGACCAGTTCCGTTCCGAATTGGAGGGTCCCTTTTCCGCCTGCTTCAGTTTCTTTGATAACTTGTACCCGCTGACCTGCAACAACCACATCCCACTCATCGACCTTCGCATTCGGGATGAACGCGCGTAATTCCTCAACTTGCTGTTCTTTCGAGAGCATGAGCTGCTGAATGAGATACTTTGTCAGCGACATCTCTTTCACACCAGCAGATAGCATGTTGAAGACGTTGTTCGGCTTTACTGACGACAGTAAGTCCATCATCGAACCCGTTTTCAGGAACTTCGGTGAGAAACCAGCGAACGGTCCGAACAGCAAGGACTTCTGGTTGTCAATATAACGCGTATCCAAGTGAGGGACTGACATCGGGGGTGCACCCACCGATGCTTTCCCATATACTTTCGCATAATGCTTTTCTGCAACTTCCGGGTTGTTACAGACTAGGAACAGACCGCTGACAGGGAAGCCGCCAATTCCTTTCCCTTCAGGAATGCCTGACTTTTGCAACAAGTGAAGGCTACCGCCACCGCCACCGATGAAAACAAACTTCGCAGTGTGGCGCTCGATTTCCCCGCTCACTAAGTTACGAACTTTCAGCTCCCAGCGGCCATCACTCTTCTGTTTCAAATCCTCTACGCTGCGTCGGTATTGGATATCCACATTTTCACGTTGAAGATGATCAAATAGCATATGTGTAAGCGCACCGAAATTGACATCCGTTCCTGCGTCGATTTTAGAAATGGCTAACGGTTCAGTAGATGTCCGACCTTCCATCATTACAGGAACCCATTCTTTTAACGTTTCACGATCTTCTGTGTACTCCATATCTTGAAACAGTGGATTTTGCTTCATTGTTTCATAGCGCTTCTTTAAAAACGTCACGTTGTCCTTACCTTGCACATAACTCATGTGTGGGAGTGGACGGATAAAATCTTCAGGACGTTGAATTCTTCCGTTCTCTACTAAAAATGACCAGAACTGCTTAGATACTTGAAACTGTTCGTTGATTTTAATCGCTTTGCTAATATCAATGGAGCCGTCTGCCTTTTCCGTTGTATAGTTCAGTTCGCATAATGCTGCGTGACCTGTACCGGCATTATTCCATTCATTCGAACTCTCTTCCCCTGCCCGGTTCAGCTTTTCAAACACGGTAATATTCCACTCTGGGGCAACTTCCTTCAGCATCGCTCCGAGAGTAGCACTCATAATTCCGGCGCCAATCAAAATAACGTCTGTATTCGTATCTCTGTTGCTCATTTGACCCATCCTTACACACTGAATTTGCAAAAAAAATGGAGGGAACCGTTCCCACTGCACCTTTTTTGTATTGCTGACCATTGTCTACATCTATACGTTTTGATTAATTAATAAATAAACTTGCTTTACCTTCCCAATTATAGACTAATTCAAGGAGATACAAAAGGGAGATGTTTGAGGATATAGACAAATCACAAGCTTATAAAGATCATAGTAGAGTAAATGATGAATTGAATCGTTCTCTCCAAGATAAAACTGCATTCCCCACGTCACACGGGATGCGGTTCTTACACGGAAAACTCCCCTTAAAATTACTCGAGTGCCTTTGCTACCCAATGTCCTTTCGACACTTCTACAAGTTGCTGGTTTTGTACATCAAACTTTCTTTCTAGCCCGTCTTCGCTCGTTAGATTACGGTTTTTGTTCCTCTGCACTTTAGGGTCAGGAATCGGAATTGCAGCTAGCAGCGACTTGGTATAGGGATGTAACGGGTTATTGTACAGTTCTTCGCTTTCTGCCAACTCGACAATCTTGCCCGCGTACATGACCGCCACCCGGTCACTGATATGCTTGACCATCGATAAGTCATGGGCGATGAATAAATATGTGAGTCCCAGCTTATGCTGCAAATCCTCAAGAAGTTTCACAATCTGTGTCTGGATAGATACATCAAGTGCGGAGAGCGGTTCATCACAAACTATGAAATCCGGCTCAACTGCCAAGGCGCGGGCGATGCCGATTCTTTGACGTTGACCACCTGAGAATTCATGCGGATAGCGCATTGCATGCTCCGGTTCTAGTCCTACCATTACTAGGAGGTCTTCCACTCTTTGCTTCCGCTCCTTTTTGTTCTTACTCATCCGATGGATATCCAGTGCTTGCCCGATAATATCGAGTACTTTAAAACGCGGGTTCAAAGAAGAATACGGGTCTTGAAAAATCATCTGCATATGACTTCGCATCGCTTTCATCTCTTTTGGAGAGAATCGGTTAATGGCCATCCCTTGGTAGAGGATCTCTCCAGCTGTCGGCTCGTTCAATCGGAGAATTGCACGACCCGTTGTAGATTTCCCCGAGCCCGATTCCCCTACAAGACCAAGCGTCTCACCAGGTCGAATGTGAAAACTTATATCATCCACCGCCTTGGTCACTTCTCCTTTTCCACTGTCGAAATGTTGTTTCAAGGATGTCACTTGAATCAAGGGGATGGTTCTATCGATTCCTTCCCGGAGCTGAGACACTCGTTTCACTTTCTTTCTTTCATCCAGACGAGGCAGTGCATGTAATAACCGTTTGGTATAAGGATGTTGGGGACTTTCAAAAATATCGAACGTTGTTCCAGTTTCAACGATTTCCCCCTCTTTCATGACTGCCACGCGATCGCACATTTCTGCTACGACCCCTAAATCATGTGTAATAAGAATAATCGATGTGCCGAACCGCTGTTGAATGTCTTTCATCAAGTCTAAAATCTGCGCTTGGATCGTTACATCCAGAGCAGTTGTCGGCTCATCTGCAATGAGTAATGCGGGCTTACACGCAAGGGCAATCGCAATCATCACTCGTTGACGCATCCCCCCTGAAAACTCATGCGGGTATTGGTCGTAGCGTGCTTCACTGTCTTTAATACCGACCAATTTCAAAAGTTCCACCGCTTCTTTTCTCGCTTCTCTTTTTGACACATTCATATGTTTTACTATACTTTCGGAAATTTGATTTCCGATTCTTTTAGTTGGATTTAAAGAAGTCATGGGGTCTTGAAATATCATGCCGATACCATGGCCTCGAATACTTTCCATTTCTTTTTCTGTCTTAAGGCTCAAGTCGTCTCCTTGAAATTCAATGATGCCTTCTTTTACATATGATGGAGGGGAGGGTAACAAACGCATGATTGAACGCGCCGTTACACTTTTCCCACTCCCTGATTCCCCTACAATACCAAGTGTTTCCCCTCTATTGACTTCGAAACTCACCCCACGCACTGCGTTGAAATCTTCCTGCCTCCCGGTAAACGCTACATGTAAGTTCCTTACTTTTAAAACTGGTTCCATCGGATCAAGCTCCCTTTGTCATAATTTTCGAGTTATAAAGATAGAATTGACAAACATTATCTAGTATTTTATAGTCTAGTATACCAATCGGAATTAAACAATATAAAAGGTGGTGTAATGATTGGCACTCACTCTAGCTTCACTTTTCGAAAGGTCTTTCAGAAAGGCTCAGGGAAAAATGTTGGTTAAAATTCTCCTCTTGGTAGCAGGTTTCCCTCTCCATCTTGTCACTTATTTTATTTATGTAAGAAAGCGAAAAGACCAGAACTCTATTGAAATGATGGAAGTTATTCGAGAAGAATTGTTGGAAAATAAATGCAAAGAGGAATGGCTTAATGATTTTACAGATCAGCTCGATCGAAAGCAGAAATTCTTCCAAACAAACTTGAAGTCTGAAGAAATCCATAGGGAGGCGGAGAAGTTAGCTGAAGAAAAACTGAGAGCGGAAACTTTACGGCTCAGTGAAGTACGTCTCGCAAGAAACGGAATGCATAAGCAAACGTACTCCTTTTACTTTCAGTCCTTACTCAAGCGCCCGACATTTTTGATGGTTTCTTTAGTGCCAGGCATTTTCATGTATGGGTTGTTGTTACTTTTCAGCAGTCCGTTCATAACCTATGTCGCAGAACGGCTTGTCCAAAGTTTGTTTGTGATTACAGGCGTTGCAGTGCTGGTCTTTACAATCCTGTATATATCTCCTTTCGATCCCGCAACCAACATTTTAGGAGAATCTGCAACTAAGGAACAAATTACAGCATTCAATCGACTGCATGGTCTCGATTTGTCTTACTGGCAGCAATTGTGGAATGCGTTAAAAGGGATTGCAACTTTCGACCTCGGTTCCTCCTTCGCAGGGAATGAGGATGTTGCAACCAGTATCGCCAACAAATTCCCAGTGACGCTCACTATTGCATTGTTATCCGTTATCATGGCCATCGTCATAGCCATTCCAGTGGGGATCTTATCTGCAACTCGGCCGAATTCGTTTTTAGATTATTCCTTTATGTTTATTGCGTTACTCGGTCTTTCTATCCCGAATTTTTGGCAAGGTCTCATCTTCATTTTGGGGTTCTCCATCAATCTGAATTGGCTTCCTCCCACATATAGTCCTGGCAATGCGCTTTCTCTTATCATGCCTGTCGTCGTTCTTGGAACTGCGCTGACTGCATCCATTGCAAGAATGATGCGCTCATCGCTTCTTGAAATCATCCATGAAGACTATATCATCACGGCTCGAGCAAAAGGCTTATCTAAGAGTCAGATGCTTTGGAAGCACGCTGTCGGAAACGCCATGATTCCCGTCATCACCGTTATCGGTCTGTTGTTCGGAGGCATGCTTGGAGGTGCTGCTGTAACAGAAAAAGTATTCAATATTCGAGGGATTGGCAGTTATATCGTTGATAAACAATTCATTCCCGATATTCCAGCGATTATGGGCGGTGTCGTCTACATTGCGATTACAATTTCGTTGATCAATTTACTGATCGATATTTTGTACGCATTTCTAGATCCGCGGATCCGATCCAAGATTAACCAATCATAAGGCAGGTGTAAATTTATGAAAGAAACTCTGCGGAAACGTCACGCCCTATCCATTTCAACCGAGTATACCCAAGCAAATTTCACGTGGGTTCTTTCGCTGGTTTTTTCAGGGATTTTCTTATGGAACAGCTTCTCGTTCAAAACTGGTGAACTGCAGCCCGTTGTATTCATCCTTTTTTCATCTATGCTCTGACGACTCTATTTCAGCTTTTCATCACTTGGAAGATGAAAAAAGATCTACTCAACACAAGTGAAATTCAGCAAGCTACAAGACGACTTGGCTATGTGCAATTGATAAGTTTACTATCGGGTAATATCTTTGCTGCTGCTTTCGCATTCAACTTGATCAATCAAAGAAAGACCGTGGAATATACGTTTGCAGTGTATATGTTGTTGACGCAACTTGCAGTTATTGCCATAAGCTCTGTGAATCTTTTTAAACCGTACGTCAGCGATACTTTTTTACTCGCGATGGGAAGTTTGCTCATCATTGCTCTGTTTCATCTACTTGTTCTCATCCTGACGATTAACTTTGTTAAGGAATACGAGGCACCGAAATGGATGACGATCGTTGCACTATTTTTAATAGCGACAGCCGTGACAGGGAACTTGTTTGCACTTCTTTTAGGCTGGAGCATACTTATGAAGTCCAGGGGATTCGACTCGTCACGATTGTTGAAGTGGAATGTGATGTGGGAGAAAATTACATGGAATTCGACCGCTGTTCTGGGAATGTTCTTCATTCTCCTTATGCTTACGATCTCCGTCACGAGTCGATTCACATTCGATTATACGCTCGCAGTGGAAAATAATTACGGCGCGACTTTACAGACTCCGAGTCTTGAATACCCGTTCGGAACCGATAATTTTGGCCGAGACGTATTCTCAAGAATTGTATTCGGGGCAAGAATATCACTACTCGTCGGATTCGCGGCAACGATTTTACCCGGAATTATCGGCGGCTTTCTCGGGGCTATTGCTGGATACTATAGCAACCGCGTAGATAACTGGATCATGAGGTTGCTGGACATATTGTATTCAATTCCTGGTATCTTACTCGCAATTGCTATTATTGCAGCATTCGGAGCCAATACAGTCAACCTGATTATTGCGCTCAGCGTGGGAGCCATTCCAACATACGCACGAACGATGCGGGCGAATGTCCTAATGGTGTCCAACTACGATTTCGTAGATTCCGCTAAAGCATTAGGCGCATCAGACTTCTCCATACTATTTAAACAAGTTGTCCCAAATTCTTTAGCACCGATGATTGTGAAATCCACCTTAACAATCGGCGGTGCAGTGATTGCAACGAGCAGTCTGAGCTATTTAGGCCTTGGTGTTGAGCCCCATATTCCAGAATGGGGAAATATTTTGAAAGTCGGAAGTACGTATCTGGAGTCGAATTCGTATCTCGCAATTTTTCCAGGTCTTGCAATCATCCTGCTCGTTCTCTCATTCAATTTCTTGGGAGATGGATTACGGGATGCGCTAGACCCGAAGCTTGACTGACAACTAACAAAAACTTGGAGGGATTCATCTATGAAAAAGAAACTGTTAACACTGACCTTACTGCTCGTTCTCGTGCTTTCAGGCTGTGTCAAAACTAAATCAGAGGTTGAAAGTGGAGGTAAAGACGACAGTAAGGGCGGCTCGAATGAGAAAGTGCAGATTGAAGTTCTCGGAATGGGTTCAGGCGAAGAAGACTTGAATATTGTGCGCGACCAACTCATCAAAAACGGCTTTGACGTCAAACTGAACATCCAACCGGATTACGGGACATTCTCCGCACAAAAAGATGCAGGAAACTTCGATCTGGCGCTGTCGAGCTGGACGACAGTCACTGGGAATCCTGACTACGCCGTACGTGCACTATTCAAATCCGATGGTGCAAATAGTATGGTTAAGGACGCTAAAGTGGATGAATTGATCGATCAAGCGAGCACCGAGACTGCTGATGAATATACAAAAACTTACAAACAGTTAGAGCAGCAGCTCGTTACAGAAAAAGCATTCATCGCACCCCTTTATAACTCTTTTAAAGCACAAGGTGTAAACAAAGAAGTATTGAATCCAGATACAGTACGACTTGCAAAATCCCGTGCAATTCCATGGGAGACCATTGACTTCAAAAAGACTGAACAGCGTGCGACCGAGCCACTTGTGACGCAACAAGCAATAGGCGATTTGACTTCACTGGATCCCATAAAAGGAAATGATGGTTCTATAAATACACTCAACACAAATATGTACGTCCGTCTTGTCAACTTGACGGATGAAGACGAAGTCGTATCAGATGGTTCACTTTCTTATAACTATGCAATGGCTGAAGGAAATTCCGATTACTACTTCCTTCTTCGCGACGACATTCACTTCGCAGCTGTTTCAAAAGAGAAAGCAGTTGACACTGGTGAACGCGTCGGAGCAGAAGATGTTGTGTTCTCTTTGGATCGTGCAAAAGACATGGATTCTGTACCGGATCATCGGACATATAGTTTGCATGAACATATTAAAAGCGCTGAAATCGTAACTGACTTGGCGGAATTGGAAAAAACCACTCTGTCAGGTAGTGATCAAACGGTTCTAGCCGCTCTTGAAAATGATCTGGATACAAAACTGTCTGCACTTGTTGGAAACAAAACAGAAGCCGACAATTCAAAAGGAAACTACCAAGTAGTTAAAGTGACGACAACAGAACCATTCCCTCAAGTGTTGAACTATTTGGCTCACCAATCAGCAGGGATCGTCTCAGAGAAACAAGTGAAGAGCATAAACACGTATGACGTTGCATCCTTTAATATAGATACCGATATTCCATATGGAGATCAGCGCACTGTAACTGAAGGTGCAAATTATAACAACCAGTTGTATGCAAGTGGACCTTACATTCTCGTCAAGAAAAACGATTATCAAGCAGATTTCGTTAAGAACCCCGGATACCGCACAGGCAGTGATTTTGAGCCTAAGGTTTCAAACGTAACGGTGCGCTTCATCGATGATGCAGATAGTGCTCTGTCTGCCTTACGTAACGGTGAAATCCATATCTTTAACGGAGTTCCGGAAACGAAGTACGACCTTGTAGAAAAAGCGGATAACTTGCAGCTTCAAAAGAGCGACAGCAACGCCGTGACTTACTTGCAATTCAATACAGCCGGCCGAGAAGTCTCACAGAGTGAAAACTTACGTAAAGCTGTGCTATTTTCCATCAATCAAGACGAATTCCTGAACTATTATCAAGGGAACAAGAAAAAAGCTTACTCTACTGTTAGCCCACTTGTAGACACTGGAAACGAGCTTGTAGCTGATTCTGATAAGGTAAAAGAGTTTTTGGAAGCCTATCGTAAGGAATAATTGAAAACCGCACTCCAACCTGAATTTCCAGGTCGGAGTGCGGTTTTTATTTTCATATTCTTTAAAGGTTTTCTCTCGTTTACACGCAATCGAAATGAGTTACATCCGATTACTGCGCTGTATACCCACCATCTAAAACAATCGCCTGTCCAGTAATCCCTTTTGCAGATTCACTTGACATGTACAATGCCAAATCGGTGATTTCTTTGACGTCAATCAATCTTTTCTGTGGCACAAGTGGATATAACACTTCTTCCAACACTTGCTCTACTTCAACATTTCGGGTTTTTGCAAGATCATTGAATTGGTCACGGACCAGTTTCGTATCTGCATACCCCGGACAAATTGCATTCACGGTAACACCATCTGTTGCAGATTCCAATGCAGCTACTTTTGTTAAACCAATCACGCCATGTTTCGCAGAATTGTAGGCAGCTTTCCCTGCAAAACCAATCACGCCATTAATCGATGCCATGTTAATGATACGGCCAAATTTCTGTTTTTTCATATATGGCATAGCATGTTTAATGGCGATGAATGGTGCTGTTAGCATCACTTTAACTAGCAGTTCAAACTTCTCAGTTGGGAATTCCTCGATGAACGACACGTGTTGTAGACCTGCATTATTAACCAGAATATCTATTTTTCCGTAAGTTTTTACAGTGAATTCAATTGCAGCTTGAATGTCTTCTTCTTTCGTGACGTCACAAACGATTCCTGAAACATCTCCACTTAACTTAGCAACTGCTTCATCGATCGCTTCTTGACTAAGATCTGAAACAACCACTTTCGCTCCCGCTTCAGAAAAGGCTTTTGCAATGTCGAATCCGATTCCTCGTGCCGCCCCTGTAATGAATAATACGTTGCCTTCTACCATTACTTCATCCCCTTAAGTTAAATTGACGCCCACCGATTTAAGACTCAAACAACTCTTCTTCCATCAACGTAAACCCTTCGATCATCGTATCTTCTTCCACCTCGATCAAAAGACAGCGTTTGCCGTTGTAATTGACTTGTTTCACATATTTTAAATCTTGGGGACTGATTGATATATTTGCGACTTTCGTGCTGATTTTGATCGATTTCGAGGTATAACTTGGTACCACATGGCTCGCTTTCAACTCATAGGATTCATCGTCAACTACAGATTGGAATGCCTGCTGCACTTTTTCGGTATCAACGTCTTCTGCCCCACTCAATTTCAATACGCGTTCCAGTTCTTTTGTATCCAATGTCGGAACGTAATCCTCATCTTCACCCTCGTCTTCAACAGTCGTCATTCGGTTGAGTTCATCGTAGACGTTGGACAACATTTTGGTATTGACTTCATCTCCTACGACGTGCTTGACGATTTCTTCAAAGACCGCTTTGTCATCTTCAGCTGTCATGATTTCCTCACCATCTAACACGTTCTCGATAAATCGGTAATCCGGTTTGTTCGCCTTGCCCGCAGCATACAAAATGTGATTCACATCTGCTGCATTGTCCGTGAAACAAGGGAACAGAAACCCTCCTACAGGCGAAGCCAGTTTGACGACAGGGTCCGTCATCTCGCTGGACTTAAACTCACGTCCGACAAAGTCGAACACGAGTGAACTCTTCGGCAGTTCGGTATGGTTCATGCTGCAAAGAATGAAAGGTGTTGTATACGCCTCGTCCCCTTCAGCCATTTCCAACTCTTCCAAGTTCTTTTTCGTCGGCTTATAATACTTCCCACGAATGAACGTAATGACCAAATCTTTTTCGTACTGAGTATCCTTGACCATTTTCTGGGCGATCAACTGCATGTTCTCTTTCCAGTCATCCGCTTCTTTTGTATGGAGTCCCGCATATAAAAGCTGTTGAGTATTATCTGTCTGCCCTTCTTTTACTTCCGCAAATCGAACCTCGAATAACTTCATGGCGAGCTTTCCGCCTAGCACTTTTTTGAAGTTAGCTAAAAACAACTCTTGCTGCTCCCGCTCCATCAATCCGAATGCTTGGCTCTCCTCGTGATAGATCTCATCACTTTCCTGGCGAACGTAAACATTATAGATATCTGTAATCATGAGTAAATCCGTATCTACTTTAAATTGCTTGCGAATTTCAGCAATGTCTTTTTTATTCATATAAAGTCCCTGCTTTCTATCTATAAGATCGATTGTTTGGAATCTGCCTTAGCTCACATCCAACTTAGAGCTTTCAAAGTTCACGACTCGCTTTTGACACTCTTCCATTATAACAATAGTTGGGTACATGAAAGTAATCTTGAGCGTTCTTGACGACTTGAATGAGACTTCTACAATACCTATCTGTTTCCTTTGCTTAAAAAATTGGATACAGGGTAAACATTGACTATAGTACTAAATAGATGATGAGGAGAAGTGATATCATGTCAGAAACACTATTCACAGCGACTGCAACTGCAAACGGCGGACGAGAAGGGCACGTTCAATCCTCGGATAATGTCGTGAGTTTTGACACGGCGATGCCTGGAACTCCTAGAGCTAAAAAATTGGAGAACTCCACCAACCCTGAGCAATTGTTTGCGGCGGGCTATGCAGCATGCTTTGACAGCGCGCTGCAATTGGTTGCAGGCAAAGAAAAAGTGAAATTCGACTCTGAAGTCACTGCAAACGTCAGCCTTCAAAAAGACGAAGCAGACCAAGGCTTCAAGTTAGCGGTGAAGTTGCAAGTGAAAGGGACAGGCATTGAAAAAGACCAGTTACAAGAGTTAGTCGAAAAAGCTCACAAGGTCTGCCCTTACTCGAAAGCGACGCGAGATAACATTGAAGTTACATTGGAAGCCCTATAAACATTCAGGAGTACAAGAAATCCTCCGAAATGTAGAGTTACACATTTCGGGGGATTTCTTAATTCTATTTGGAACGATAAGCGTCTCATTTACGAATATTGAAAACCAATGCAATTAGAATACTGGCACTGAAAATAACGATTGGAACTGTGAGTGTCCAGATATTCACTAATATGATGAATGCGATGCAAACGCCAATTGCCCCAAGCAATGCCGTTAAATAACTAGTTTCCCTCTCATTCTTCATAGCTCGATAAAGGATGATGACAGGAATGTTAGATGCAATAAGCAACAACAAACCGAGCAATGCATCTATTGAAATGATGGAAGTTGCTCCAAATAATAAGAAGGATATGATACTCAAAGCACTTATATTAACTGCAAGTGCTGCGATGATGAAGATGACTTTTCGAACTGTTTTGGACATGCCTGTTCCTCCTCTAGTTGTGTACACTTGCTCCGATTGTTATATTTTTTACGAAGTCGAGTTGTTTTAATTGTTGTAAATCCTTTGCTGATCCTGTTACGACAGCGCCAATGACTTCTGGAGATTCACGATCAATTGCTTCTTTAACTTGCATCAATTTCTCTTTATCTGTTCCTCGATTTTTGGAAATCGAAAGCTTCAAATCCTCTTGAAAGTGTGCTGCAGGATTTTCAATAAGTGCTCCACTTTGATCTACAGTAGAAATACCGACAACTTCATCCTCAGTGAAAATCGGTTGTTCTTTTTGCATGGCCTTCACTCCATTTTCGTCAAACACATCAAGCCATAGCCAAGAAGGCGTTAGTGATTCAGGGAATTGGCTTTCAAGTTCTTCGGGAGTGAAGGATCTGCTAAAGGACAGCGCCACTTCATACAACGTATCCTCTTGAAGGGATGTTAAGTCTTTGTTGTATTCCTTATACATCACATTTGGATGCATGAACGTCATCACCTTCTGCCCATTCGTTCGAAACACTCCATGATCACTGTAAACGAACGCATCTACTGTATTATTTTTGTGCTGAACGGTTTTCAGTTCGACAGGGATGCCATCTACTAACTTGTAAACTGGAGCAGTCGCACTCGATCCTAGTAACTTCGGGTGTTCTTGCCATTGACCAACATACATATTTGCTCCGAACACCGTATAATAGGTTTCCACTTTTGCTGTATCTTGAGTCAAAAGATAGGGGGTGATCCACCACTTGATGATGACTAGCAAAGCAACTGTTGAAAGTACTAGAATTAGATTGATGAACACGTTCTGTTGAATGTTCTTCCGTTTTGCTTGTTTAAACAGATTGGTTGAATCATCATGATTAAAGATTGCATCGAGATCGTTCTCAGTATTTTTCATCGTGTTCACTCCATTTTTTCTTGAATGCAATGCGTGCCCTGTACAAAGAAGTTTTGACCGTATCAACTTTCATATCGAGCAGTGATGCGATCTGTTCATAAGACATTTCAAATTCATATTTAAACAACAGTAAATTACTAAAAGCAGGAGTTAACTCACCTAACACGTGCTGAATGGCTACTCTGCTTTCTTTACCGAGTAAAATGGACTCGCCATTTTCTGTCGAAAGCAATTGCTCAATTCCATCTGGCTCGATGTACATCGTAATTTCCCGATTATTCTTTTTGCATAACGTAAAGTATTCGTTTCTTGCAACACGGAATAGCCAAGAAATCGGATTCTCCATCGTAGTGTGGATATTATTGACGATGGCTTTCGTAAATGTGTTCTGTGCAATATCCTCGGCATCTTGGAGAGAGGAACCGAGCTTCATCAAGTAGTTTTGGATAAACAAATATTTATCTTTGTATAGCATCGATAATAGGTCTTCTTCTGTCATGGGTCCGCTAAGCTCCTCTCTTCTATATAACAATCGAATTCGCAAAAGGTATACAGCCATTTCAAAATTTTTTCTAAAAAAGAGCAAGCCGCAACCGGCTTACTCTTTTACAGTACTATTCGTATCCTCAGATTCACTAAGTTGGAAAGCGGGCATACTCTATGTAAACGTAACTCAATCATATAGTAGGAGGAATCGGGATGATGAACTATCAAGCCTTTACAGGCATCGTGACTGCCATCAATGACTTTTCAATCGGACAGTACAACGAAGTAGGTTGTTACAAGCTCATGTCTGTCGATAACGGTTATGGAAACGCAGTGAATTTCGTAGTGGCTCCGACCACTTACTTTGTCGATCAAGAAGTGGTATCCGTCGGGGATCAGGTGACTGGATTTTACGATGGGAATGCTCCGGCTCCGCTCATCTTCCCACCACAATACAATGCGGTGATCATGTATAAAAATACGTCTGGTCAATTTGTGAAAGTGGATCATTTTGATGAGCAATTAGTGAGCAGTGATCACACGCTACAGTTGAATATGAATCCAGCTACTAAAGTCGTACTGAAAAACGGGCAGCCTTTCACAGGAAATCTGGCCAACCGAGATTTGCTTGTCGTATACGGCGCAACCACTCGAAGTATCCCTGCGCAGACGACACCTTACCAAATCGTTGTATTATGTTCATAACTGAAGATTCCCCTGCATGTGGAAGAACTTTCTGCATGCAGTTTTTTACGTTAACGTCCGCAGAATCCTCTTCACTCGTTCAATTTCCCTAAGAATTCCACGACGTATTTGACGGTGTCCTGAATTTGTTGGTCTCCTGACAGTGAAGTTTCTCCATCACCCTTCTGATGACCGTACTCTCCAAATCCGCCGTGATTCCCACCTTCAATTCCGATGAATTCAGCATCGCTTGGCATCATCGATTTTGCGCCTTTCACTTTTTCCAAATCAGCAACTTTATCATTGCTTCCCCATAAAGACAACACTTTCAACGAGGAGTCACTTAAATCCGTTTTACTTTGAGGATAGGATGCAAGCAAGACGAGTCCTTCTATTTCCTCATGCTCCAGCGCATAATCCGCCGCCATCACACCCCCTAATGAGTGACCGCCAATGACCCATCTTTTTATCTCTGGATGGTCGCTAATAATCTCATCCGCACGGTCGGGAGAAAGGATCGCTAAGTTAAATGGGAGATCTGCAAGGAGCACAGGATATCCCTTCGCAGCAATTTCCTTTGCCATCTTCGCATAAGCTGGTGCTTCTACCTTCGCACCCGGATAGAAAATGAAACCGATATCGCGTGCTTCAGAAACCGGTTCAAACAGAATATTCCCTTCTTCTTTAACGATCAACTGATCATCGGATTGTAAACTTTTCTTTGCAGATGGAATTGCCTCATAAGAAGTGCTGACAAAGATGAAAAATCCAGCTACTGCAATTAGCAGTAACGCTGCGATTCCTATCAGGATCTTTACAGGCCATGACTTCTTTTCTCTCATTTTCATGACTCCTTTAAGTGAGATAAAATCCTATTTAATCAAATCGATAAAATGTTTTAATATGCGAGCTGTCAATCCCCAAACAATATATTCTCCATATTCATAAAACCACTCTTCCTGTGAACGCGTTCCCCATTGGTACTGCTGACCATTGTAGATCTTATCGAACGGGAAGTCCGGCAAGGGTGCCGGTTGAACGGGGACTCTGTGCAGAACGGGTTCATGCTCGAGTAACCACTTCAACGGAATCGCAAAGACTTCCTCGACTTCTTCCTTATTAAAAGAATGGATAATTTCACGATAGTCGCACACCGCCACAAAGGGATAGACGACAAACGAAGGAGATGCAATATATGGACTCAACTTTCCAATGACATTGATGGTGTCTGGATCGATTCCTAATTCTTCATGGGTTTCCCGCAATGCAGCCTCCATCGGCGAAGCATCTGCCAAGTCAATTCGACCTCCTGGAAAACTGCTATCTCCCGGCTGTTTACGCATTGTCAGAGAACGTCTCTCAAAAACTACATGCCACTCACCTGATTCATGAACAAGCGGCACTAATACTGCAGCGCGGAATGCAGTATCTTCACCAATGAACAGTGACTCATTGCCATCTAGTTGTTTCTTCATATCCTCCAAAAACATACAGTTTCTACACCTCCATGCTTTCTCATAACGTTATCGTATCATTAGCAGGTGAATAATTAAAGAAACGCATTAGGAGGCGTTTCAAGCCTTTTTCAACTTACTTCACGTACGTATGTGAGATAAAAACATCTTCTACAAAAAAACACGAGATCATCAAAGTGAAATGATCCCGTGTTCAGTATAATTAAAGTTTGAATTGATGTGCCAATCCATTCAGCTCTTCAGATAGTTGAGCAAGTTCAGCTGAACTACTGGCCACTTCTTCCATCGAGCTCGCAGTTTGTTGAACGGAAGCTGAGGCTTGTTCTACACCCGCCGCCGCTTCTTCAGACACTGCAGCGATATCGTCCACTGTATGGTTGATCTCTTTAGTACTTCCTACTATATCATTCAGATTGGTCCCTACAGTTTTTATATTTTCATCCATTTTGAGAACGGCCTCACTAATTTTATTGAAGGTTCCTTTTGTCAATTGGAGTTGTTCGGTACCTTGCTCCACCTCTTTATAACCGTCAGCAAGTGCATCCGAAACACCTTTCGTCTCACCTTGGATTCGTTCTACAATACCTGAGATATCGGTTACAGAATGAGAAACTTGCTCTGCCAATTTACGCACTTCATCTGCAACTACTGCAAATCCACGTCCCTGTTCTCCCGCCCTAGCCGCTTCTATTGCGGCATTTAGTGCTAGTAGATTTGTTTGGGCTGCTATATCGTTAATCACTGTAACTAACTTGGAAATTTCTTGGGATTGACTGTCTAATCCTTCAACTTTTTGAACCGATTCTTGAACAAGATCATTGATTTTCTCCATTTGTTTTGTAGAGAATGCAATCATCTCAACGCCATCTTGAGTCATCCCAATCACTTCTTGAGAATACTTCTGAACGGTAGTCCCGCTCTCGTTGGTTTCAAAAATCTTTGTCGCAAAGGAATCCATGATAGACACTAGGTCGCTAGCACTGCTCGCTTGTGTTTCAGCCGCTGTTGACAGTTCCTGCATCGTCATTGCAATCTGAGTAGATCCTGTCTTTACTTCATTAGCAGATTGAGTCAACTCTTCACTATGTGATAAAACGGTATTCGAAACGCTATTAATTTGACGCAGAATTGTATTCATTTTTGTTTGCATGTCATTTGTTGCATCCACAAGAAGACCGATTTCATCGCGCGCATTTGTCATAAGATGCTCGTGGCTAATGTCTCCACCCGCAATTAATTTCATTCGCTCAGCAACTTGTTTTATAGGGTTTGAGATAACTCTTGCTGTAATAATGGCAATTATAATAGAAATAATTGTAATAATAATAGAGAGTATCGTACCGATATGTGAAGCTTTTTCTCCTGCCTGTTGTATTTCTTTACCCATTTGCTCGATCTTTTTTTGATTTTTATCCGCTAATGCTTCATATCCAAGACGAATCTCAGTACTTTCATTACTTAGACTGGACGCGTTTTGAATCGCCTGATCTTTATTTCCCTTGTCGTATACGTCGAAAACTTGAGCGTCAACTTGCTTACGCCACTTCACCGTTCGCTCGATTAGCGCATCAAATTCACTATTTTCTTCTATACTTCTAATCGTGTTTTCGTTTTCAATACCGATTTCGGTATACTCTTTGAATGTCTCTTTAAAAGAGGAATTTCCTAAAATTATATATCCTCTCACGGCAGAAATCCTGACAGAGATAGACGAAGACATCTTTTCATAGGCACTTAATAACTGTAATTCTTCATTGATGACCTGATCCAAAGAAGCATTTGTTTTTTCGTTCGTTATATACATAAAAACACTATATATTGACGTGAACACAATCGCAATTGCAAATCCTAGCAAAATTTTCTTTCTAATACTATTTAACTGCCCAAAATTTTTCAACCTGTACACCTCTTATGTAATTTTCAGGAAACGCTATTCGTCACTGGGTAATTATAGTAACTAATGACTATCCCCCGCATTTAAATATATACATACTATTGAACTATGTAAAGAGCTATTTTATATTTAAATATCACCTTTAGTCTTATTGAAAAATCGCATTATATCTTGAATTCAGTTATCTTCTATAATATCTATTCATTTAACGCACAGATTTTAAAATCAAAAAGGACGCACCATTTAAAGAGTACGTCCCATTCCTCACTTTCAATAGGTGGATAATATAATATGTTGCTTCGTACTGCGCCCTTACAACCGATAAAACTTTCGGGTTGTCTCGTAGATTTGGAGATAGGTCTCTTCTAAGCTTATTCCTTTAATATCCGCAATGGTGTGAATACTATGGTGCATCATGGAGGGATGCGTCATTTTCTTTGCAAAATGGCCTTTAAATGGCCAAGGTCCATCCGTTTCCACCATTAACTGTGAGAGTGGAGTCTGTTTGACTATATGTTGAATCTCTTGTTCATACGTGACATCGGGCGTAACCGATAGAACATATCCATTCCGAAGCATACGCTCAAGAACTGCGTCATCCCCTTTAAACCAATGGAAATGCGCTTGTGTGATGTGATAGCTTTCCAGCAGGTCACATACGAGCTCCGCATCTTGGTAAACGGCATGCAGGACAATGGGTAAATCACACGCTACAGCCTTTTGCATAAAACGCTCTAGCAGAACCACATATGGCGCCACATCCATCTCGGGTTCCTCCTGTTGCAAATAATATGGAAGACCGACTTCTCCTATTGCAACGAGAACGTCCCGATTGGCATCAATCAGTTGCATAATCCCTTCAAGCTCACTTTTACTTGGCAAGGACTGTTCTGGATGATATCCGATAGCTGGTTTTACCCGACGGTCCATTCGGGCAAATTCCAATTGCCTAAGTGAAGAGGCTAAATTGTTTGAGACAGCAATCAGTGATTCAACAGACGCTTGTTCTAACTCATTTAGAATTTGAAGACGTTCAGTATCCGCATACATATCTAAGTGGATATGTGCGTCGATTATTTTCCGGTACATTGGCTATCACCTGTTTGTATAGTTTGTTTTTTCAAGCGCTGACGGTTTAAGTATTCCACTCCAAAGCTGTACTCTACATGATAACTGCTTCTGCTATACAAGGACATTCCTGTACATCTACCTTACTTTATTGATCAGCTCCATATATTGTGTATCTCCATACCCGATCATCGGAAAGACCTCAAATAATTTCTTAAGCAATTCCGATTGAGACAGCTGTCTATTTTTTGAGATGTATTTAGTGACCGGATTGTTCTCTGTTTGCATTTCTAGATATAACTCGATTGACTGGTACATCAGGGGCATCACTTGATGACTTGGCTTTTTATGGTTTATGAGTACATTTTCATAGATTGAATGATAGCTGCCTAAAGCTAGTTCCGTTTGAGTTACTTTAAATTCGTCTTCCCTGAAACTATTTAAAAACACCGTACCTTTATACTCCAACTGCTCAAGATACGCAAGAACGGTTAGAAGATTCATCTGACAAAACAGATCTTCACCAAACCATAAAACTATATAGTTATAGTTTTTTTGATTAAGTACCGTTAATGGCTGGATCACTTTGCCAATGTAACTTTCAAGAGAAACATCATGACCAAAAGCCCGTGTTTGGATGAACGTTGAATCGAAAATTGGAGTTGTCGTTTCATGGACACACATCGCTTCATTGAATGGGGCATAATCGGAATTCCCCATCAGTTTTTTACTTTTGAACTCCTCGTACATGACCTGTCCGTTTAAAATATTCAGTACATCCCGGTCAAATAATTCACTTTTTTCACTTTGCAAATGTGCAACTTCCGTGTCTCTTTGAGCAGTCATACGATTTCCTCCCCCTTCTGAATACGTTATAAGCTTGGCAATGGATTGAACTGGCATTTGACGACGTTGAAACTCACTTGGACTGATACCAAACACGGATTTAAAAGCCCTGCTATACGCTTCTTGCGATGAATAGTTATAGTCGACAGCAATATCGATGATTTTGCGATTCATTACTAAATCTTCCGTAGACAAATATAATCTTCGCAGCAAAATGTAACGTCTCATACTGATACCGGTGACCTGATGAAACTTAAAAGAGCAGTAGTAGGGAGAATACCCCATATGATTTGCTAACCCCTCTAAAGAGAACTCCTCTTTTAACCTGTCCTCTATCCAATCAATCATGTGCTGGATGTACTCATTCAATTTCATCACTCCCAAATACCAGTATACGGTGTAGCTAGTTTAATCATATGATAGTTGTTGCGCTGAGTACCGTTCAAGATAGACTGGACTCATTTTACCGTCGGCTTGCACTTTCACTATAAAGTTTCCACATCTCATGTTCTACAAATCCTATCAGATCCTCCGCCAAACAAATCAGTTGACTTCTTAAGGAAAAAGAATAAAATGATGAGATACTTTAAACAAAGTACTTTTATGAAAGTCGAATTGTTAAAGTGTATTTTGAATTGGAAAGAGGAAAAAACATGAAATTCACACAGTTTCTAAAAACGAGAGGTTCAATTGCCGCCATCATCATGGGCGTATTCTATGCAATTGCCATGCTGGGAATTTTCTTACCTGGTTATACGGCAATTCCAAGAAATATTGATAAATTACCGATTGCCATCGTCAATGATGACGCGGGTGAATATGGAGCAACGATTGCAGAGCAACTGCAAAAGAATTTACCTTTTAAAAAAGTAGAGACAGATATCACGAATAAGAAGGCTTTAAAAGAATTGGAGAAAAATGATTTAGCCTTAGTCGTACACATTCCCGAATCATTTTCTGCGGATATGCAAAACGGTGAGACCTCGTCCAGTATTGACTTTACAATTAATGATGCAGGAGCCACAGTCATTTCTTCTTCTATGAAATCCGTTGTTGCGGAAATCAATAACCAGCTCAGTCAGCAATTCTCTCAGCAAACTGCTCAGAGCGTATTAATGAACTTCAATGTGCCAGAAAAGCAGGCTTCTGAATTAGCCGAAAAAATTGAAACTGCTTATGTAGGAAATGTAGTGACCATCAATAAGATTCCTGATGGCATGCATAATAATATGCTTCCTATGTTCCTGACAATGGCGAGTTACATTGGGGCGATGATCGGTTCCATGCAATTAGTGGATGCCTTTAAAGAGAGCCGCGGAAAAGCTAGCAAAACCCGGTTGTTCATCTATCTTCAATTGACTGCTCTTTTGATCGCCGTGTTATCCTCCTTGGCTGCGACAGGAATCACCTATTTAGTGAATGAGCCGAGCGGAAGCCTGTTCATGAGTATAGTCGGGCATCAAACCCTTATTTACATGGCAAGTTTCAATTTCACAGCGATTCTGATTTTCTTACTCGGACCCGCTGGTATGATTCTCAACATTCCCCTTATCTTCGTCCAAACGTTAGCGAATGGGGCAGTCATCTCGCGTGATATGATGTACGCACCATATGAATGGGCAAGCCATATCACACCTATGTATTACTCCGTACAGGGTTACGTAGCGGATCTTTACGGAAGTATTAGTGCAAGTCCATTCCTTTGGTCACTAGCTGCAGTCGGTTTAGGTGCAATGATCATCAATATCATCATCGTTGCGACCGTTAACAAGTCCAAACCGTCCGAGAAGTCCGCAGCAAGGACTGAAATAGAAGAAATCACTAAAGTGTTGTCTTAACCATGTTATAATAAGAAGAATTATTCTTATTAAAGGGGCATTGTGAATGAGCATTCAAGTGTTTATATTAAGCAAACTAATGGTAGGAAAAACCTATCCTTATGAGCTGAAAAAACAAATGTCCGAACCCATACCATTGGACGAATTAGGTGGGATTACAGAGAGTAAGCTCTACTATCACTTCGATGCTCTGTCAAAACAAGGTTTAATTGAACCCGTTGAAATCATCAAAGAAGAACACCGGCCTGACAAACAAGTATTCGCGATTACGGCTAAAGGCCGTGAAGAGCTTCCTAATAAGATTTACAAATTATTTAAAAGTGCAAATGACCTCAATGACATGGTCATCGCTTTAGCAAATATCAAATATGTGGATTCTGAAATAGTTGTGACGCTCTTAAAAGAAAAGTTAACGAATTATAAAGCTCATTGGGAACGGATCATGAACTTTGACAATACGTCCCCCAGAGACGAAAAAAGTGAAAACCTCAATGATTTGCTCGTTGGATATTTCACCACCAAGTCAGACCATACAATTCATTGGCTGGAAGAAGCCATTCGACAAATTGAACAGGGCAATCTATAAAAGGACTCTCCGGAAAGTCAGTGAACACTGATGACTGGAGGGTCCTTTTAGTAGTTGGCTCGCTAGCTTCGATATCGGAGGCTTTCATCCGAAAATAAAAAAGCAAAGCTATGAAGATGGATCATAGCTTTGCTCCTGCTTATAGCGAATACGTTTCCTGTTAGTTAGTTGAATTAAAAACGGACAATACTTCAGCTGCGACCGCGCCGCCGGATGCCGGGTTCTGTCCAGTAACGACGCGATGATCTGCAACAGCAAATGCAGCCCAGTCATCACCTTTCACATAGTTTGCCCCCTGGCTGACGAGTGCATCCTCTGTTAAAAATGGTACGATGTTCTCTAAACCTAGTGCGGCTTCTTCTGTGTTGGTAAAGCCTGAAACTTTCTTATTCGCAATCAGCGGCTCACCTGTTGCATCTTTAATATTCACTAAACCTGCAGAGCCATGGCACACTGCAGAAACGACTCCACCCTTTTGGTAGATGGTACTTGCGATGTTTTGCAAGTGTGCATCTTCTGGATAATCCCACATGACCCCGTGTCCGCCCGTATAGTAGATTGCGTCGTACTCTGCCGCATTCACCTCAGCTGCCGCCAATGTCGTACCCAACTTATTCATGAACGTCTGGTCTTCGTAATACTGCCAGTCGAGCTCCGACATCTGATCTGCTTGCAGACTGTGCGGGTCAATCGGTGTATATCCGCCTTTAGGGCTTACATAATCAATTTCATGTCCTTCTTTTTGCATGACATCTACAAAGTGTACTGCTTCACCCAGCCATAACCCTGTAGCTCGTTCAAGATTCGGATACTTGGACACATTCGTAACGACGACTAAAATCTTTTTCATTCCATTCACTCCTCTTTGTCTGATAGAATCAACCTTAAAGGTTAAACCTAACTTTAAGTCAAGGAGGTTGCTCCATGTATCCCATTCAACAAGCAAGCACACTAGCTCAAGTGCCATCCAGCACAATCAGATACTATGAAAAGATCCAGCTCATCCCTGCGATCACAAGAAACGCTCAAGGAAACCGGACGTTTGATGATAAAGACATTGAAATCCTGAATCTAATCAGGTGTTTCCGGCATCTTGGCATGTCAATTGAGGATATCCGAGAGAACCTCTCACATATCCATGGTGCTTATGAAGATGTGAATACGAAAGCGATTCTGTTCCAGCATAAAGAGAAGCTGGAAGAACAGATCCACATTTTGAATTCATTCATCCGTGAAATTGACGACAAGATAATGGCATGACAGAAGCATAGAAAAAGGCTTTAAGAGACAGGTGTGTTCCTGTTCTTAAAGCCTTTTTTCTTAAAATGCTGGAATTGCTGTTTCATCGTAGTTGTCTTCTAAAAACTTACGCACCTCATCGGAAGTCATCGCCTTGGATAGCTTTTGGATTGACTCCGAGTCTGCATTGTCTTCACGGGCAATTAACGTAATGGCAAAATCATTTTCGACACCTTCCGTTAGAAGTGCATCACTTTTCGGCGTCAGGTTCAGTGGTGCTGCATAAGCAGGTGTCATGATGACGGCATCTGCGTCATCATACATTCTTGCAAGCATCAGTAAATCCACTTCTTTGAACTCGTAATTCTTCGGATTCTCTAAGATATCCGCTTTTGTATAGTACGGTCCCTTTTTTTCTTTTAATGTGATGATGTCTTGCTGAGCTAACAGGGCTAACGAGCGGTCAATATTTGAAATGTCATTTGCGATTGCAATACTCGCACCCTTCGGTAATTGTTCCATGGAGTCGTATTCTTTTGAATAGACACCGTAATTGGCAAAATAGATCGGTGTTATTGGAACTAAATTCGCATCGTTGTTGCGATTGAACTCTTCCATGTACGGTACGTGTTGGAAGAAGTTTGCGTCTACTTCTTTTGCGGCAAGAGCACTGTTCGGTTGAACATTATCGCCTAGCACGACGATTTTAAGGTCAATACCTTGCTCTGCAAGAGTCGGTTTCACGAGTTCCAGGATTTCCGTCATCGGGGGGATGAGTGAAGCGACTTTCAATGTGACGACGTCATCTTCTTTTGCTGGAGCTTTTTCAGGTTCCTTGGCAGAATCAGATTTGTTACACCCGGCTACTACAAGAAGAATACTTAACGTGAGGATTAAAAGAATTTTTTTCATGATGTTCTCCTATCTCTTTATCTTTTGTCGATCCATCTGGATACAGTCGTCCCCGTAAACTGGATGAGCTGCACCAAAATGATCATGATCACAATCATATAGATCATTAAATCTGTCTTGAACTGCTGATACCCATAACGAATTGCAAAATCACCGATTCCACCGCCTCCAACCACTCCCATGATCGTGGAATAGGAGATGAAGCTAATAATGGACGTTGTGAGACCGAGGACCAATCCTGAACGGGCTTCCACGTAAAGAAATTTAAAGATGAGTTCTTTCATGGAAGCTCCCATAGAGATTGCTGCTTCTATGACGCCTTTTGGCACATCCAAGAGCGCTTGTTCCACTAATCTTGAATAATGGGCAATGGCGATAATTGAAAGGGGCACAGTGGCAGCTGCGGTACCGATTGCCGTTCCAATCAGAAGCCGGGTAAAAGGAATTAGAAAGACCACTAACAATAAAAACGGAAAGGAACGGACTACATTTACGAATAAGTTGACGATGGTAAAGACCATCTGATTTTCAAAAGCCTGCCCTCTCCGGCAAATGAATAACAAGGTTCCTACAGGCAACCCTATTAAAATGGCCGCCAAGATGGAAGTCCCCACCATGATGAACGTTTCTCCAATCGCCTGCCAAATTTCAGCTTGGTATTGAATGAGTACGTCAGGCATCGCGATCACCATCTTCCTTGAGACGTTCCACAAGATGAACCGCAGTATTTACCGTTTCTTGAATGCCTCTCGGTGTAATGGCTACCGTGTCATGAATGGTGCCATCTGTCAGCACAGTGACGCGGTTGCAGATACTTTTAATGACGTCCATCTCATGGCTCACCAGGACAATGGTGACCCCGAGCCTTTGATTGATATCTGCTAACACTCTGAGGATTTCTGCAGTCGTATGAGGGTCAAGTGAGGATGTGGGTTCATCACATAACAATACGTGTGGATGATTCGCAAGCGCTCTCGCAATGGCAACCCGTTGCTTTTGACCGCCACTCAGCTGCGCTGGATACTTGGCTTGGAAGCTTTCAAGTCCAACAAATTGCAGACAGTCCATAACCCGTTTGCGAAGTTCAGCTTTCGGATACTTGGCGAGCTCCAACGCGACCACTACATTTTCGTAAACGGTTTTATTGGCCACTAAATTGAAGTGTTGAAAAATCATTCCGATGGATTTACGAGCTTGCCGAAGTTGCTTCGTGTTGAGAGCGGTCAGCTTTTGGCCGTTCACTTCTACATCCCCTGCATCAGGCGTTTCCAACAAGTTCATGAGTCGCAACAACGTCGACTTTCCCGAACCACTCGCTCCGATAATGCCATGGATATCGCCTCGAGCGATCGAGAGTGAAATGGATTGGATGACGGGTACACCTGTGAAACTTTTACTGACATTATGTAATGAAATCAAAGAGACTCCCCTCTCTTGTTGAAAGGTGGCTGCAACCTTCATGATTATAGCTTATCAGGTATACGCTGTCATATGTTCTGCAAGGCAGAGAGAAAAGGCAGGCTCCGATAAATTTGGAGTCTGCCTTTTCTCGTAGGAATCATGCTCGATAGATGTGTGCCAACCCTTTTAAGAAGTTTCTCGCGTATCGATCGCCGCACTCTTTATAGTTGCGGTGACCTTCTTTACGCAGTACTGCACTCAATTCACTCTTTGACACCGTGACTCCTGCGTCATGTAAAATATCAATCATCTCTTCACTCGTAAGGGACAGGGCAATTTTCAACTTCTTGAGCAAAATATTATTCATGTTTCTATTGTCGTCTCTCATTAAAAACTGATTTTTGACGGTCTCCGGCGTTTCTTCTTGAGGCCCTCTTTTTAATGTGACACACCCGTTTAAGAAAGATTCTAATGTTTTGTTGTCGATCATTTTGACATATTCTTCGTCAGCCGCCGCACCATCCGGACTGTTTTTTGACTTCGACAGCATGTCCTGGACTTCCGCTTTCGTTGTTTCGATTCCGCCCAGTGCGAAAATCTCCACCATTTCTGCATCTTTTATGTCGAGTGCATATCGGAGTCTGGTTAGTATATCGTTTGCATTCATTGTCATCACCTTAAACCTTTCGTATTTGTACAGTTCTTAGTAGTATACTGCTTTTCATGAATTAATGTACGAACTTGTTATCAATTTCATAAGTTAGTCGATGATGTAGATTATTTTTCTTACAGTACGGTTCCCTGTAACTAGTATAAATGCGATTTTTTATTGAAATTCTTATACTAAATTGATGTAAGGATATAGTAAACTCTTAAAGTATTGAAGAGTTTTTTCTCTTTATTCCTTAATACAAAATCCAAATACCTCTGCTTTTCTGGTAATGAACCTTCTTCTAACTATCTAATTTACTCCACTCTGCTAAAGGTAATTGACGAACAACTTCATAACCATTTCCTTTCCCTTTAGGCTTTATAATAACTGTGCCCATATCAGGTATTACGCCTAGTCCCACCCCTTCCGGGAAACTGTGCGCAACAATCACCGTGTTTTTCCCCTCTACAGGAAGTGTTTCCAAAATAGCCTTTAAATCACTCAAAGTTTTTTGTCTATAGCTGCTAGGTAAATTTCCACTCAACCTATAGATCTCAAACCAGAATGGATTGACTTGAACATTGCCACTTCCAAATGCTAACTGTGCTGTTTCGATTGCCCGGCAGAAGGGGCTTGCGGGAACAGGGACTTGAATCGGTATTTGTAAGTATCGAAGAATCTCTCCATAGTAATTAGCCTGCCTTCTTCCCTTTTCAGAAAGATTTCTTTGGGTAGAGCAGTCTTGAAAGTTGAGATAGGGTAAATCTTCTCCAACGTTCGCTTCCCCATGTTTAGCGTATAGTATGAATCCGCCTTTTCTAAGGGAAGTAAGTAGTGATTCGTTCAAATCGATCTTCTCCTTTCATGTGATCCTCCTAATTTACTGCTACTATATGTATCGGGTTATGAATCGGCATCAAAAAAACAAACGCGAGCAATTGTTGGTTCTTATTTTTAATAACTATCGCACTGCTGGATCTTCGAGTGATGGTGATGGATTTTAATTCCCGTCTAGTTGTCATGCTGTCAGGTATTTTTTGGGGGACTTGTAAAGTGGAATGATTATAGAGACGGATGTATGTAAGGTTTAACTAAAACAACAATCACCTAACGTGTTAAGTTCCCAACACGTTAGGTGATTGTTGTTCAAATACTATTTACTTATGTTACGGTTCAGCGTACTGCATGTAACTATGCAGATTTAACTGCATGCATTATTTTACAAGCTCGATAAATGATTTTGCCGCACGCGTCAATGGGACATTCTCTAAATAACATAGGCCAATAACCCTCTTTGGAATTTCCTCTACTAGCTGGATCTCGTATAATTCTCCACTTTCTAAATAACTCTGTGAAAACTCTTTAATCACACATGAAATCCCTAAATTTATTTTTGCAAACTCTAAGACCAAATCAAATGATCCTAATTCAAATACAGGAGAAAATTTAAAACCTTTTTTTTCAAAGAAGTGTTCCACAAACAATCGTGAATTCGATTTCTTTTCCAAAAAGATGAGTGGCATTTTCATTAAATACTCAAAACTAACCGGTTTTTCCGTAAGAGATTTATATTTTTCTCCACAGACAAAGATATCTTGGATTTCCTTGCAGGGTATAACTTGTAGGTTTTCTTCATCCATTGGTAAATTACACACACCAATATCTACCTTTCCTGATTTGATCAAGTCACTAATTTCTGTTGTCGTGCCATTTAATATATTTAATTTGATCCCTGGGTATCCCTTATGGAATTGTTCTAAATAAGGTAATAGGAAATAACGAGAGATGGTGTCACCCACTCCGATTCGTAAGTGTCCAGTCTTTAATGTTTTAAATTCTAACAATTTGTCTTCTGCGGCGTTTATGATCCCTAGTGCGGACTTAATATGCTCATTCAGCAGTTTTCCTTCATTTGTTAATACTACTCCCTTTGACGTTCGATGGAACAGTAGAATGTCCAATTCCTTCTCCAACTTTGAGATTGCTTGGCTAACAGCGGGTTGTGTCATGTATAGTTCTTGTGCCGCTTTTGAAAAACTTTTATTGGAGCTAACAACGTTAAATATACGGTACAAATCCAATTTTCCTATCATATAATCTCTCCTTATACCCGATATAATGAATATTAATTTTACTTATATCACTTTGTAACGGTATAGTAAACATATAATGTTTAAACAAATGGACATCATAATATTAAATACACTCGATTTGAGGAGAGATTACATTGACAAGAGCCGTTGGAACAGTAGTTCGTGGGCTTCGCAGTCCCATCATCAACCAAGGTGACAATATGGAACAAATCACTGTTGAAACCGTATTAAAAGCAGCAAAGCTCGAAGGCTTTTCGATAGAGGATCGCGATATTGTAACAATTACTGAATCCATTGTTGCTCGTGCGCAGGGAAACTATGCGACAATTGATGATATAGCAACGGATATAGAAACTAAATTCGGTGATGATACAATTGGTGTCATTTTCCCGATTCTTAGTCGTAACCGATTTGCAAATTGCTTGAGAGGAATTGCAAAAGGCGCAAAAAAGATAGTCTTAATGTTAAGCTATCCTTCTGATGAAGTGGGGAATCACCTGGTAGACATTGATGAGCTAGATGCGAAAGGCATTAATCCATGGACGGATGTATTAACCGAAGCCCAGTTCCGCGAACATTTCGGATATGGAAAACACACTTTCACAGGTGTGGATTACATCGAATACTACAAATCCTTGATTGAGGCTGAAGGGGCAACTTGTGAAGTGATCTTCTCCAACAATCCAAAAACAATTCTGGACTATACAAAGAGCGTTTTAACTTGTGATATTCACTCACGTGTAAGAACAAAACGCATTTTGACAAACAATGGTGCTGAAAAAGTATATGGCCTCGACGATGTTCTTTCAAAATCCGTCAACGGCAGTGGATATAACGAAGCATATGGGCTACTTGGTTCAAACAAAGCAACGGAAGACAGTATCAAGCTATTTCCGAACAACTGCCAACCCGTCGTGGATGGAATTCAAGCTAAACTTAAAGAATTAACGGGTAAAACTGTGGAAGTAATGGTGTATGGCGATGGAGCATTTAAAGATCCTGTCGGAAAGATTTGGGAACTTGCGGATCCAGTAGTATCACCGGCTTATACAACTGGACTGGACGGCACACCAAACGAAGTGAAACTAAAATACTTGGCAGATAATAACTTCTCTCATCTTCATGGTGAAGAGTTAAATCAAGCTATTACTGAATTCATCCAAAATAAAAAAGAAGACCTAGTAGGTTCAATGGAAGCACAAGGTACTACCCCTCGTAAACTAACTGATCTAATTGGATCTTTATCTGATTTAACTTCAGGAAGTGGAGATAAAGGAACTCCTATTGTCTATATTAAGGGTTACTTCGATAACTTTACAAAATAATCTCACCACAAAAGGATGTCTCTTTAGTCGAGACATCCTTTTTATTTTTGCTTATACTCGAGGACACCTAATAATCTCGCGTCGGTTATTATCTAATTCGCAAATGGATGCTTATTGTCATGTATCACATCAATACATAATTATTAAGTAAAATATCATTAAACGAATCCATCTTTAGCTCTATAGGGCGCCTACTATCTAAGCAATTGCATCCGAACTGCTTTCTCTGCATATTAAGCGAGGAAGCCTGTCCCGTTACTTTTTTCTTGAATATGGCTTGTCAACATTAAATCGGACAATTTTTATAAGGTCTCTAATCGGTACTCAATTGGCGTTAGATAATCTAGCGT
>NZ_JACSQY010000003.1 GCF_014836415.1 Sporosarcina gallistercoris
GCCATTAGCTCAGTTGGTAGAGCATCTGACTTTTAATCAGAGGGTCGCAGGTTCGAATCCTGCATGGCTCACCATTTCTGTAATTAGATTACAGATTATTTAGAGATTATGCGGGTGTGGCGGAATTGGCAGACGCGCTAGACTTAGGATCTAGTGCCTTCGGGCGTGGGGGTTCAAGTCCCTTCACCCGCATCTCTTATGCGGAAGTAGTTCAGTGGTAGAATACGACCTTGCCAAGGTCGGGGTCGCGGGTTCGAATCCCGTCTTCCGCTCCACTGCAATTTACTTAGCATACTTTATCAGTATCATATTTGCGCCCGTAGCTCAATTGGATAGAGCGTCTGACTACGGATCAGAAGGTTGTGGATTCGACTTCTGCCGGGCGCGCCAATTTTTATTTTTTTGGAACGGGAAGTAGCTCAGCTTGGTAGAGCACTTGGTTTGGGACCAAGGGGTCGCAGGTTCGAATCCTGTCTTCCCGACCATCTTTTAAAGAGGGGCCTTAGCTCAGCTGGGAGAGCGCCTGCCTTGCACGCAGGAGGTCAGCGGTTCGATCCCGCTAGGCTCCACCAATTTCAATAATCCATTTCATGGCGGCGTAGCTCAGCTGGCTAGAGCGTACGGTTCATACCCGTGAGGTCGGGGGTTCGATCCCCTCTGCCGCCATCCAAAGGACCTTTAGCTCAGTTGGTTAGAGCAGACGGCTCATAACCGTCCGGTCGCAGGTTCGAGTCCTGCAAGGTCCACCAGTATTGCTTACTATCGCACGGAGGTATACCCAAGTTCGGCTGAAGGGATCGGTCTTGAAAACCGACAGGGGTGTCAAAACCCGCGGGGGTTCGAATCCCTCTACCTCCTCCATTTTTATCAAGAAATTCTAAATGAGTTTTACAATTAACATTATCGCGGGGTGGAGCAGTGGTAGCTCGTCGGGCTCATAACCCGAAGGTCACAGGTTCAAATCCTGTCCCCGCAACCAAATGGTCCCGTGGTGTAGCGGTTAACATGCCTGCCTGTCACGCAGGAGATCGCCGGTTCGATCCCGGTCGGGACCGCCATTTCTTTTCATACATAGTCTATTGACACTATGTGGCTCAGTAGCTCAGTCGGTAGAGCAAAGGACTGAAAATCCTTGTGTCGGCGGTTCGATTCCGTCCTGAGCCACCATTCATGCGGGTGTAGTTTAGTGGTAAAACCTCAGCCTTCCAAGCTGATGATGAGGGTTCGATTCCCTTCACCCGCTCCATATTGGGCCTATAGCTCAGCTGGTTAGAGCGCACGCCTGATAAGCGTGAGGTCGGTGGTTCGAGTCCACTTAGGCCCATCATTATTCCGCAGTAGCTCAGTGGTAGAGCAATCGGCTGTTAACCGATCGGTCGTAGGTTCGAGTCCTACCTGCGGAGCCATATTACGGGGAAGTACTCAAGTGGCTCAAGAGGCGCCCCTGCTAAGGGTGTAGGTCGCGAAAGCGGCGCGAGGGTTCGAATCCCTCCTTCTCCGCCATATTTGTTTGGCCCCTTGGTCAAGCGGTTAAGACACCGCCCTTTCACGGCGGTAACACGGGTTCGAATCCCGTAGGGGTCATACTTAAAAGTTCCTGGATGCGATTTCGCATCCAGGAACTTTTTTTGTTTCTTATTTATCGATATAGCTGTCTTTACGGCGATATGGAATGTCGCCTAATTCGGATTCAAGGCCTTCTTCATCCAGTTCTTCTTCGTAAGCCAATGTTGTAGCTCCACGAATTATTCCTGAAGGTTCACCTTCTAAATTACTTGTCGCAATCACATCTATATCTTCCGTACTTTCGTCTTCAATCGAAGTGTCGTATAACGTTTCGTAGTCATCATGGTCTCCTGTGAAGTCGGATGGAGTTTCGGATGTTCCTGATTTTGCGATTTCTTCAAAGCTGTCTATGGGATCTTTAAATGCCCCTTCACGTCGATCCGCAAATGTATTTGGATTGGCCATCTTCAACAAGTCATCCTCCACTGGGCGGTCATCCGGCACTTCTTGTACAGCGTCATCGACACAAAACGTCGTATAGGGAATTGCTTCTAACCGTTCGAAAGGGATTTCTTTGCCGCATTCTTCGCATACTCCATATGAATCATTCTTCATCTTCTCTAATGCTTTCTGGACCTTCTCCAGCTCTTCATTTGCATGTGCATTCAGGGCTCTGTCTTTTTCACGGTCATACAATTCTGTTCCCATATCTGCAGGATGGTTGTCGTAAGTGGAAAGTTCGCCTATTTCTTCTTGTGGACTATCCTCTACGTCGGTCCTCTCTTTGGTCAGGGTTAGTTCATCCTGGAGACGAAGCAGCTCTTTTTTTAAAGTTGTCGTTTGTTCTTTTGTTAACATTACGTTCACGTCCTTTATGGATTTACGTTCTAGTATGATTCAGAACAGCAAAATTACTAGTACTTCAGCTGTTAATTCAATGATTTCCTTTTTCGCGGAGTTGTTAAACCTTTTGTTTTATCTTTGTGACATCTATAATTTCAGCCAAACGAAAGAGGCTGATACAGCAATCAGTTTTCACTGACTGTGTACAGCCTCTTTTAACAGGTCATTAGTTAGTTGTAAGATGCCCAATAAGTAACCCGATCGCGAGTAACAGACAAAAGAATGTGTTCGTTTGGGCAGTGTACTTCATTGCTGGCATTACCTGCAGAGGGAGCTCGAAATTCTTAAAGATTTGAATGGCGCTAATCGGTTTCTTAACACATAGGATTACAAGTAGGCTCCATGGCGTCAACCCGCCAAAAAGGACTAACGCAATAATCCAAGCGAATGCAAGGACAAAAAATCCGGTTTGAATGCGGATCGCATTGGCTCGTCCTAACAGAATGGCTAATGTTTTTCTTCCGCCTAGCTTATCGCCTTCCAAATCGCGGATATTGTTTGCCATCATGATTGCAGCAACGAGCAATACACTAGGAATCGACAGCAACACAGATCGTTCTGTAACCGTACCCGTCTGGATGTAGAATGCAATGAGGACCAATAGCATCCCCATAACAACACCAGAAAACAATTCGCCGAGTGGAGTGTAAGCAATCGGATAAGGTCCTCCTGTGTAGAAGTAGCCGATTGCCATGGAAATCAGTCCGACAACTGCCAGCCACCAGGAAGTCTGCATGCAGATGTAGACACCCAGTAGAACGGATACACCATATAAGAGAAGCGCCAGATTTAGAATCGTCTTCGGATTGACTTTATTACGTACGATTGTTCCGCCAATGCCGACCGAATCTTCTGTATCGAGCCCGCGCTTAAAATCGTAATACTCGTTAAACATATTTGTCGCCATCTGGATGAATACACTTGCGAGTAACATGGCAGCAAATAATAAGAAGTCCAGTTTCCCAAACGGCAATGCGAGCATCGTGCCCAGGAATACAGGAGCAAAAGCTGCAGTTAACGTGTGCGGACGTGTAAGCTGCCACCACATTCTCCAGCCCGTTTCAATTTTAATTGTATCTTGCATTTCGTTCTCTCCTTCTTTTAAACATGCAAGTCTTATTGTACTCTATTCCGCACAATTACGGAATCCTTCAGGTTCTTAAAAATGCGCCGTTGCCTGATTTCCGCTATAATGGAAGTAGAATTGGCACCAAGAGTTTGCCACATGAGGAGAGAATACTATGAATCGGAAGCTTACGGACTTGCCTAGCCGTGAAACAACGGCAGCTATGCCGCATGTCCGCTTCTTTACTGAAACTATTGAGGCGGGCGGAATATCACCGCTGTCTTTTTTTGAGGCAGGGGCGCTCATCAATGATTCTCATCGTTTTTATTGGGAAAATGCATCTAAAACAATGACACTTGTCGGGATTGGTCATGCGTTGACGTTAACCGATGAAGCTGGGACTGATCGTTTCGATGCGATTGAAACCAAATGGAAACACTATTGTGATGCACTTATTAAAGAAGATAAAGATATGGATCCTGTGTTGTTCGGTGGATTTTCGTTTGATGAAAAACGCTCATCCCGTCCTTCAGAGTGGGAGAAATTCCCGAATGCGCTCTTTGCTGTGCCTACCTTCCAGTTGAAGATAGAAAATGGAAAAACCCTTGTTGCTATCAATTTCGTCTCGGAAGAATCAGAAACGGTCCTTCAATTTGAAGCCCTTCGGAAGCAACGGGACCAACTTATCCATATGGCCCAAGTACAAGAATCTGTTTCAACGGAAAAGCCAGCTCTCGTATCGACGAAAGAGCTTAGAAAAGATCATTATCTAAAAGCGGTGAAACAGATTACAGAGAAAATCCAAAAGGGCGAAGCTGAAAAGGTAGTCATTGCCCGGAAATTAGCTCTGAAATTTGAGCATCCGATACGTCCGGTAGCTGCACTGCAATCCGTTTCGAACGAGCAGCGGGATAGTTATAATTTCGGAATGGAGAATGGTACGCAGTTCTTTTTTGGTGCAACTCCCGAACGGTTGATCGAAATAAAAGATGGACAAGCTTTTTCTGCCTGCGTTGCAGGTTCTATCAAGCGGGGAAGCAGTGCCGACGAGGACCAGCAGTTTGGCAATGAATTACTTGAAGACAAAAAGAACCGGGAAGAGCATCAATACGTTGTCGATATGATTACGGGTGTGTTCGACTCACTTTGTGCTTCCTTTACAGCTGCAACACGGCCTAAATTGATGAAAGTACGGGATATCCAACATTTGCACACCCCAGTTCAAGGCAGATTAGGTGATGAAAGTGGTATTTTCCAATTTGTGAAAGCCCTTCATCCGACACCTGCCCTAGGTGGTGTTCCTACACCCGTCGCAATGGAACTGATCCGTCAGGAAGAAGATCTCGATCGTGGGTATTACGCTGCTCCGATAGGATGGACAGATGCATCGGGGAACGGTGAATTCGCAGTTGCGATCCGTTCAGCATTGTTAGAACAGAAAAATGCATGGTTATATGCAGGCGGAGGGATTGTTGCAGACTCAGTCCCCACTCAGGAATACGATGAGACTTGGGTGAAATTCAGACCGATGTTACGGGCTCTTGGAGGTTCTTTAAATGGATAATCGTAAAACGTTGACGAATCACGTCAGAAGAATGGCGGAAAGTCTCGTTAAAATGGGTGTCGTCCATGCTGTCATCAGTCCAGGCTCGCGTTCGACGCCGCTTGCTTATGCCCTAGCCTCCACGGAACGGATAGAGACCCATTTACATGTAGATGAACGGTCTGCCGGTTTTTTCGCACTTGGATTAGCGAAGGCGACGCAGCTACCTGTCGTCCTGTTATGTACATCGGGCACAGCTGCATCTAACTATCATCCAGCCGTGACTGAAGCGTTTTACGCGCGTGTTCCGCTAATCGTCATCACAGCGGATCGTCCGCACGAATTACGGGATGTCGGTGCTCCGCAAGCAATCCGGCAAATAGGTATGTTTGGTCCTCACGTCAAATACGAGGTGGACTTGCCAATACCGGAAGATTCAGTTGCAGTGGATGACTATTTGGAACGGCAAATTGCTCGTTCTATAGGCATGGCGGTTACTGAACCAAAGGGACCGGTCCATCTCAATGCCCCATTCCGGGAACCGTTGCTAATCGATTTCGAACAAGAATTCCCTTCAGTTACGTTCATGGACAGGATTGCCGGTCACACATTTTTAACCACTGAGCAAAAGGACCAGGTAAGTGAATTGATCAGCTCTGCCACACGTGGCTTATTAGTGATGGGTGAGTGCCTTCCTGGGTTTGATAAAGGACAGGTTTGGGCATTTGCGGAAAGGATGAATTGGCCGGTGGTTTGTGATCCGTTATCCAATTTGCGATCGGAAGTTCCGGAAACTAGCCGTCATTTATGTATTGACTCCTACGATGCATTGCTGAAAAACGAATCTTTTGCAGCTCAAGCAGGACCTGATACGGTCATTCGCATTGGTCCTCAGCCGGTTTCTAAACCTTTGACATTATTTTTGAAGAAGGTACGGCCACAAACCTTTCTCGTTGTAGATGAATCCCCGATTTTCCGGGATCCGCTCGGAATTGCTACGCATCATTTACAAGTGAATGCGATGGAAGTTCTGTCTGTGGAAACGCGTACTCAGCAAGAGGCATCTTATACAGATAAGTGGAGTCAAGCGAATGAGATTGCCGCAGTGATGACAGAAAACTATCGGAGCGACGGAGTTCACGAAGGGGATTATGTAAGGACGTTACTGGCTTCATTACCTGATGGAAGTGATGTAATAAGCGGCAGCAGCATGCCAATCCGCGATTTGGACACGTATTTCCGACAGACGGCTCGCGACATTGCAATTTTCTCAAATCGTGGAGCTAACGGAATCGATGGGGTAGTGTCTACTGCTCTCGGTATTCAAACAGCACGAAAGCGGCCGACGTGGCTCCTAATCGGAGATTTGTCGTTTATGCACGATGTGAATGGATTACTGATTTCACGTATGCAGACAATGGATTTGACCATCATAGTGAGTAACAATGATGGGGGCGGCATTTTCTCTTATTTGCCCCAAGCGTCGATTCCGAATCATTTTGAACAGCTATTTGGCACACCAACCGGTTTGTCATTTGCTCCTCTTGCGGAGATGTATGGCATTCAATATGATTCCGTTTCATCGATAGAACAGCTTGAAAGTCAATTAGCAGAAGAGAAAAAAGGCCCTCTGAGAATCATCGAGATGATTTCAGTGCGTGAAGAGAATGTTCAGGCGCATCGGGAATTGTGGAATGCGATTGGAGAGGAGCTCGACCGTAATGGATTCTGATTGGATCACAGTCAATGGCCACGTTATGCATGTGCAGCGTAGCGGTGATGCATCGCTTCCGGTTGTGGTATTCCTCCATGGATTCACGGGGAGCACTGCTACGTGGCACACAATCATTTCTCTTCTTGAAGGGGAAATCCATGCTGTCGCAATCGACTTGTGGGGACATGGACGATCTGATCGCCCTGTAAACAGTTCCGATTATTCAATGGAGAGACAGACAGCAGATCTCGAGCAATTATTCAGCCAATTGGAGCTTACTCAGTTTACACTGGTCGGCTATTCCATGGGAGGGCGAACCGCATTAGGGTACGCTGTGTCTTATCCTAATCGGATACAACGACTAGTCCTGGAAAGTGCTTCTCCGGGCTTGAAAACCGATTCAGAGCGTGCAAATCGTAAGGAACGGGATGCCCAATTAGCGAATCGGCTTCTGTGCGAACCTTTCGAGGATTTCGTGGATTTCTGGGAAAACCTATCCTTATTCGACTCTCAGAAATCACTCTCAGCAGGACAAAAAGAAGCAGTGCGCAAGGAACGGTTGAACCAAGACCCACAGGGCCTCGCCAATAGCTTGATCGGTATCGGGACAGGGAGTCAGCCTTCCTATTGGAGACTTCTCACTGAGCAGATGTATCCCGTTATTCTGATTACAGGATCACTCGATTCAAAGTTCGAAACCATCGCTTTGGAGATGAAGAACTTACTGCCAGCGGTCCGCCATTTCTCTGTAAAGGATGCTGGACATGCAATCCACGTGGAAAAACCTCAAGAGTTTGCTACAATAATAGATGAGATTGTGAAACAAAATTGATTTTTAGGAGGAATACCATGACACGACAATGGGAAACACTTCATACATATGAAGATATCAAGTATGAAAAGTATAATGGCATCGCGAAAGTGACGATCAACCGTCCTGAAGTACGCAATGCATTCCGTCCGAAAACGGTAATGGAAATGATTGATGCTTTTTCTCGTGCACGTGACGACGAAAGTATCGGAGTCATCGTTTTAACAGGAGAAGGCGAAAAAGCATTCTGTTCTGGCGGAGACCAGAAAGTTCGCGGTCATGGCGGATATGTTGGTGAAGACGAGATTCCGCGTTTGAACGTACTCGATCTACAGCGTCTCATCCGTGTTATTCCAAAACCGGTTGTTGCTATGGTTGCGGGCTATGCAATTGGCGGAGGACATGTCCTTCATGTCGTATGTGACTTAACGATTGCTGCAGACAATGCGATCTTTGGTCAAACGGGTCCTAAAGTTGGGTCGTTCGATGCTGGATACGGATCAGGTTATCTCGCTCGTATTATCGGACATAAGAAAGCACGTGAAATTTGGTATTTGTGCCGCCAATACAACGCTCAAGATGCGTTGGATATGGGACTAGTCAACACAGTTGTTCCTTATGAGCAGCTTGAAGACGAAACCGTCCAATGGTGTGAAGAGATGCTATCCATGAGTCCGACTGCCCTTCGTTTCTTGAAAGCAGCGATGAATGCGGATACAGACGGTCTAGCAGGTCTTCAGCAATTGGCTGGTGACGCTACATTGTTGTATTACACATCTGACGAAGCAAAAGAAGGCCGCGATGCGTTCAAAGAAAAGCGCAAGCCGGACTTTGGGCAATTCCCACGATTCCCTTAATGTTTACGAAACGAAAAAACTGCCTATTGGGCAGTTTTTTCTTTACGGAAAGAAGGTACAAAAATGATACCCAATTGGTTATTAAAACGCGCAGCATTGACTCCAAATGCGCCTGCATTGAGCTTCCAAGGTCGCACATGGAGCTATCTTCATCTGAAAGAAGAAGCAATGGAAAGGGCAGGGAAGCTCCGTTCGCTTGGGCTTGACCCCGGCAGCCGTATTGCGTTACTCGGAGGAACGTCTGCCGAGATGGTGTTGCTAATCCATGGCTGTCTTCTTGCGGGGATAGAAATGGTGATGCTGAACTCAAGATTGACGTCTGAAGAAATCGAGTATCAGTTAAAAGATTCACAATCGGAATGGCTCGTATATGAAGAGGCTTTCCGGGAAAAAGCTTCTCAGCATGTATGTCAGTGTATTGTCTATGAGGAATTGTTACAACTGGAGCGGGTCCCCGTCCAACTGGAGCAAATGTGGGAAGAAGATCGTACGCTAACCATCATGTATACATCAGGAACAACAGGATTTCCAAAAGGCGTCCGGCAAACGGCAGAAAACCATACATCGAGTGCACTTTCTGCTGTGTTGAACAGCGGTTTGCACGATGGAGATGCATGGCTTCATATGATGCCTCTATTTCATATAAGCGGCTTCTCCATTTTAGCGAGAGCCGTTCTATATGGCTCCGAAATTAGGCTGTTTGAGAAGTTTGATGCCGCAGTAGCGGCTGAGGAAATAACTGCCGGGCGCGTATCCGGAATGTCTGTTGTGGCAGTGACACTCGAACGGCTGCTGACAGTCATTGAAAAAGACAAGTTACCTGTACACCCTAAGTTCCGTACATTGCTAGCAGGCGGCGGTCCGGTCCCCGTAAGCTATTTAAAGAGAGCTGAACAATGCGGACTACCGGTACTGCAAACATATGGCATGACGGAAACAAGCTCACAGACTGCGACGTTATCGGCTGAAGACGCATTACGGAAGCCAGGATCGGCAGGGAAGCCCCTTTTCTTCACAGACATTCAAATTGATGGGGTGAAAGAACCGTTTGAAAAGGGAGAAATTCTTATTAGAGGGCCACACGTGACAAAAGGATATATAGGAAAGCATACAAGTACGCAAACATTGCAAAATGGATGGCTCCATTCCGGAGATATCGGTTATTTCGATGATGAAGGATTTTTGTTTGTTTCAGATCGACGTTCCGACTTGATCATCTCAGGTGGGGAGAATATTTATCCAGCAGAGATAGAAGCGGTGCTTGTGGAACATCCTCAAGTAGTGGAAGCAGGCGTTTGTGCAATGGAGAGCGATGAATGGGGAGCCGTTCCTGCGGCTTTTGTCGTTACGCGGTCTGCTGTTGAAGAGGAAAGTTTGAGGGAGTTCTGTCAAACACGGCTAGCGTCCTATAAGGTACCAAAAGCTTTTCACGTTGTGGATGAATTACCTCGCAACGCATCGAACAAACTGTTGCGGAAGACCCTTCGTGAGAGTCTGACTTTAAGAAAATGAAACTAAAAAACTGGAGGAGTAAGGGGGAAGTGTCCCCTTACTCCTCCATCAGTTTAATTAAGCGCTTCAGACAAAACGTCTATATTGCGTTTCATCAACGAAAAATAATCTTCCTTGTTTGCAACATCCTCTTTTGTCAGAACAGATAAGTTATGAAGAATGGCGGAATCCGCACCAATCTCATTTTGAACGACTTTGGTCAGTTTCGAGCTCACGTTTTGTTCAAAAAGAATCGTCTTCACGTTCTTTTGTTTCGCTTCCTCCACGATATGTGCCAGTTCTTTTTGAGATGGCTCATTCTGTGTGTTGAGTCCGGCAATGGAAATTTGCTCTAATCCATATTGATCAGCCAGATAACCGAAAGCTGCATGAGAAACGAAGAATGTTTTAGAAGAAGCCTGATCGGCCATCGTCGTAAATTCTGCATCCAACGCTTCTAAGTCGCTTTTCAACGCTTTGAAATTCTCCTCATACAATTGTTTGTTCTCAGGAGCCTTCTCAATAAGCCCATCTCGAACGGCCGTAGCTAACTCCATACTAAGAACGGGAGAAATCCAAACATGGGGGTCCGTGGTGCTTTCATCATGCTCTTCGCTTTCATGGTCATGCTCCTCTTCGTCAGAATCATGATGATGCCCTTCCATCAGCTTTGAAGGATCAATCGTATCGCCTGTCGGAAGTAGCAAGACGTGTTGGTTCTTCAATGTTTTTTCTGCGTTTTCTACAAATCCTTCAAGTCCTAGCCCCACATAGAAAAACAAATCTGCATCTGCCAGTTTCATCATCTCTTTTTGGGTAGGATCGAATGTATGCTCATCCGTTCCTGCAGGGTAGATCGATTTTACAGAAACCGTGTCACCGCCAATTCGTTCTGTGAAATATTGCAGCGGATAAACCGTCGTATATACGTCCAGTTTTCCGGTGTCTGAATTACTTTCATTAGTCTCTTCTTTTTTCCCGCAAGCTCCTAGCATAAGCGTGAGAAAAAGGAGTCCTATAAGTATTCGTTTTCTTGTCATCTGTCTAAATCCTCCAATACGTAATCATTACGATTTAAAAAGTACTTCCCTATCATACTCGAAGGAGAAGTACTTGACAACTGAAAGATTTATTAGACTTTTTCCTTCTTCGCTGGGACAGGGTCAAATCCACCTTCGTGAAAAGGATGGCATTTTGAAATACGGACAATCGTCAGCCATAATCCCTTAAAGACACCATGCGTTTCCACTGCTTCGACGCCATAATGCGAACAAGTAGGATAGAATCTGCAAGAAGGGGGAGTCAGCGGCGAAATCATTTTTTGATAAAAGCGAATGAGCAGCAAAACAATCTTTTTCATATGAACCCGCTCCTAACGTATTGTACGTTTAGTTTAAACCGTTACGTGGTAAAATAACAGAGAGACGTATTAGACAAAATTTATCGAAAAGAGGTTTTTTCATTATGTCAGCAGAATTAATCAAAGAATTGAACACACAAGTATCTACTTGGTCAGTCATGTATACAAAGTTACACAACTACCACTGGTATGTAAAAGGGAAGCAGTTCTTCACATTACACGCTAAATTCGAAGAACTATATGACGAAGCTACGCAGCATATGGATGATATTGCAGAACGGATTCTGACTCTTGGAGGAAAACCGACTGCCACACTAACAGAACACCTGAATGAGTCTGTCGTAAAAGAAGCGGACGGCAGTGAAAAAGCTGAACAAATGGTGGCAACTATCATTAAGGATTTTGATGCGATCATGAAATCACTGAAAACAGGGATGAAATTGGCTGGCGATGCTGGCGACTTCATGACTGAAGATCTTCTGAATGCAATCTACCAAGGGATCGAAAAGCACCAGTGGATGCTCAATGCATTTCTTGGCGAGGACAACAATTAAGAACTAATCCTTCATGACCTACTATGCGTGCCGATAAATAAGGGGAGAGGAGCTGATTATTTGGACATTTCTTCCATCATGGCTGGCCAATTGCGGAGTCTCCAATCGACTGTGCAAATGACGATTCTGGACAAGGCAATGACTGCAAATGCATCGGCAGCGACTGAGATGCTTCAATCTCTGCCCGAAGCCGCTCATCCTTTTAAAGGTTCAGCAGTAGATATCAAAGCGTAACCGACAATGCATCCTTCAGTTTAAGGAGGATGCATTGTTTTTTCTATTTCATTGAACAAGTGAAAGCTGATGTGTAAAATAGGTCTGTGACTGAACTGTGACTATTCGATACAGAAAAAGGAGAAATTAGAATGACAAATACACCTTATTTACGGAATTTGATTATTGAAACCCCTTCAAAACCTGGCAATTTTGCAAAGGTTGCGTATGCGATTGGTCAGTTGGAAGGTGATATAGGTGATATCCAAACGATTAAAGTCGGCACATTATCTACAATCCGTGACGTTTCTGTGCAATGTAACGACGTCGAACAACTGGATAAGATTGTTGAGGCCATAAATGCGATTGGTGATGGGATACAAGTACAGGCAATCTCCGATGATGTATTGCGTGCGCATGAAGGCGGAAAGATACATATGAAAGGCAAGGTTGAAATCCGGTCACTTGGCGATTTGCGTCGTGTCTATACTCCAGGCGTTGCGAACGTGTGCAAAGTGATTGAAAAAGATCCTCAGCAAGCACAGTTTTTCACAGGGATTTCAAATACGGTGGCAATCGTAACCGATGGAACGGCTATTTTAGGATTGGGCAATATCGGTCCTGTTGCTGGGATGCCAGTGATGGAAGGAAAAGCGGTATTGTTCGATCAATTTGCAGGAATCAGTGGAATTCCGATTTTACTCGATACAAGTGATCCGGATCAAGTTGTAGAAACCGTAAAGCACATCCATCAAGGATTTGGCGGAATTCTTTTAGAGGACATCGGTTCACCTCATTGTTTCGAAATTGAAGATCGATTGAAAGCTGAGCTCGATATTCCGGTCATGCACGACGATCAGCATGGTACTGCAGTCGTTGCACTCGCTTCCACTCTTTCTGCATGCCGTCAAGCCGGTGTGAAACTGGAAGACTCAGTCGTCGGCCAAATCGGATTGGGAGCTGCAGGTCTTGCGATCAGTCGTATGATGATGGCATATGGAGTCAAAAAGATGCAAGGCATCGATATGAATGACAAAGCAGTAGAGCGGCTAGTTCAATACGGTGGCGAGTCTGTCGGGTCGTTGGAAGAAATCATGGCAACCAGTGATATCGTCATCGCAACAACAGGAGTACAAGGGTTGATCAAACCTGAAATGGTTCGTCCGGGGCAAGTTATATTGGCACTTTCGAATCCACATGCGGAAATTCAACCTGAAGTGGCACTTAAAGCAGGTGCTGCATTTGCGGCGGATGGACGTCTTGTCAATAATGTACTCGGTTTCCCTGGTATTTTCCGCGGGGCTTTAAATGCGAAAGCAACGAAGATTACATATGAAATGCTTATTGCAGCAGCACTTGCGATTGTGGATTCGACAAAACACGGAGATCTCGTCCCACATCCATTAGATCCGAATGTCCACCAAAACGTGGCGGATGCTGTTGAAAAAGTTGCGAATGCAAGCTTGCTGTAAATCGCAGCACATACTCCTCTGCGTATGACCCATACTACATGGAAAAAAGGATGGGATTACGTTGGCAGACGGAAAATATACGATGTATGTATCAGTTGCTCACCAGCAAATCAATATCAACAAGTACGATTCTCCATATGAATACGAAGTGAACATACCAAAGGAATATATTGAGATTTTTCATCACTTATTTGACCAGACCAACGAATTGGAATTTTTTAATTTTCTGAGAGCCCATTTACCGTATGTGCCTTATCATTATGATCGGGATAATCACAAAGTAGATCTTCGTTTATACAAGATGTATGCGCTCATCCACGAATTCACAGATGATGAATCCAGGGCAGTCATTGAACGAATGCCATTTTTCCAGCAGCAAGTGGTAACACATAAAGGTGCAGGAAATATGTAAGTGGGTGGATCAGGTAGATAGGGTGTGGAAGGAATGTTATCATTTGACGACTTGAAAGGTAGCCGTGTGGAGCTCGTTTTTGGCGAGCAGGAATTAGAAGCGCGTCACGTCCTTGTTGTACTCAAATACGAAGGTAAGTGGTTGTTGACTCCTCACAAAATTCGAGGGGTGGAATTCCCAGGGGGGAAGGCGGAACCTGGAGAAACGATTGAACAGGCAGCGATCCGGGAAGTGATGGAGGAAACAGGGGTGACGGTTGCGAACTTAGTGAAGTTTGCTGAATATGTTGTGTACACGGAACCTCCATTTTGCAAAGCTGTATTTACCGCAGATGTTGCCGGAATCGATGAACGCGCAGAACGTTTTGAAACGGACGGCGCACTTTGGTTTACAGATGAACAATTAGATCATTGTGAGACACTCAGTTTTCATATGAAAGATGAAGGTATGAAGGAATTGAGAAATTGGGTGGAACAGCATGCACACTGATGCTCAAATAATCTCAAGAAGATCCTATCCGTCACCGAATCCTTTAATTGAGCTCACTGAAATCACGTATTCCAGTGGCGGGTTAAAAGTGAAAGGGATGCTCGCTGAACCGAAAGAAGCCGGAAATTATGAAGGTCTAGTCTACTTGAGAGGGGGCATCCAACACATCGGGATGGTGCGTCCCGCGCGAATTGCACAATTTGCAACCCAAGGATTTGTCGTATTTGCTCCTTATTATCGTGGGAATCGAGGAGGAGAAGGGCGGGATGAGTTTGCGGGTGCGGATCTTCAAGATGCAGTCAATGCGGTAGATGTATTAAAGCAAAGTCCAAAGTGGAAAGAAGGAAGGGTTCATTTGTTTTCGTTCTCAAGAGGCGGAATTATGGCGCTATGGACAGCGATTTTACGCGATGACATTACTTCCTCGGTCCACTGGGCAGGTGTATCGGATGTTGTCTTTACGTATAAGGAGCGTGAAGACATGAGACGTATGATGAAGCGGGTAATTGGCGGTTCCCCGAATAATGCACCTGATGCATACAGGGAACGAACGGCGCTGTTTCGGGTGGAGGAGATGGATGCACCTGTACTCATCATTCATGGAATGAAAGATGAGAATGTGTCTTTTGAACAAGCCATTCTACTCGAGGACGCGCTCCGCGAACATCAGAAAACATATGAAACGTGGTATTTCCAAGACTACACTCATCACTTTCCATCTTGGCATAATGCACAAATTGTCAGAGACCTAACAAAGTGGATGAGAGCACAACCGTAAAAAAAGAACCTTCCGATTTGGAAGGTTCTTTCTTATCTCAATTAAATAATCGGGCCGCCCTTTTGAAGGATCTCTTCAGAAACGTGGCTGAACTTTTTGAAGTTGTCTTTGAATAGTTGAGAAAGTTCTTTCGCCTTTGCATCATACTCGGATGCATCGCTCCAGGCGTTACGTGGATTTAATACTTCACTTGGCACGCCTTCGATGTGTTTCGGAATCTGAAGTCCGAATGTCGCTGACGTTTCAGTTTCCACGTTATCCAATTCTCCGGATAGCGCAGCGCGAACCATCGTGCGGGTATGTTTCAGATCCATACGCTTACCAACGCCATAGACGCCGCCGGTCCAGCCAGTGTTCACGAGGAATACGCGTGAACCATGCTCGTCGATTTTCTTACCGAGCATATCTGCGTAGACCGTTGCAGGAAGAGGCAGGAATGGAGAACCGAAACATGTAGAGAATGTTGCTTCTGGTGATGTGATTCCACGCTCTGTTCCCGCAAGTTTCGATGTGAATCCGCTAAGGAAGTGATACATTGCTTGCTCTTTCGTCAATTTCGAGATTGGAGGAAGCACACCGAATGCATCAGCAGTCAAGAAGATGATTGTTTCCGGGTGTCCAGCAACTGAAGGGAGAACGATGTTGTCGATGTTCTCGATCGGATACGCTGCACGTGTGTTTTCTGTTAATGTTGTATCATCATAATCCGGTATGCGTGACTCAGTATCGAGTACCACGTTTTCCAGCACAGTCCCGAATTGAATGGCACCGAAGATTTCAGGTTCTTTTTCCGGTGATAAGTTGATGCATTTCGCGTAACATCCACCTTCAATGTTAAAGATGCCGTGATCTGACCAGCCATGCTCATCGTCACCGATCAGTTTACGGTTTGCATCAGCGGACAGCGTTGTTTTTCCTGTTCCTGACAAACCGAAGAATAGGGCAGCATCGCCTTTTTCACCGACGTTTGCTGAACAGTGCATAGATAGGATTCCATTTTCAGGAAGCAAGTAGTTCATCACAGAGAAAATCGATTTTTTCATTTCTCCAGCATATTCAGTACCACCGATTAGGACGATACGTTTTTCAAGGGAAATGATAACGAATGTTTCACTATCCGTTCCGTCAACAGCAGGGTCTGCTTTGAATGATGGCGCAGCAAGGATCGTGAACTGGGCTTCGTGCATCTTCAATTCTTCTTCAGTAGGGCGGATGAAGAGCTGATGAACGAATAGGTTTTGCCAAGCGAACTCGTTAATGACTTGGATGGATAGTTGTGACGCTTTGTCAGCTCCGGCAAATCCTTTGAATACGAATAGTTCCTCTTTTGCTTGAAGGTGGTTCAAAACCTTCTTATATAGATTGTCGAAGCGATCTTCTGAAATCGGACGATTAACAGAACCCCAGTCAATCTTATCTTTGGAAGTAGCTTCTTCAGTTATGTAACGGTCTTTAGGGGAACGGCCGGTATACTTCCCGGTCTGCGCTGTAACGGCTCCATCTGCTGAAAGCGTCGCCTCGCCGCGGGAAACTGCTTTTTCGACTAATACAGGTACAGATGGCTGCAATGTAATATTAGATCCGGAAAGAAGTTCTTTGAGTCCATTATCTATTTTCGCTGAAATCATATGTAGATACCGTCCTTTTCATGATTGCCCTTGTTGGGGCTGTCTTATTTTGAATTAGTATAACACATTAAGAATAATAAACTATACTAATTCAAAACTCAAGTGAGAACAACAAAAATAATTGACAAGAACTCTACTTTCTCGTAGCATAGATAGATGAACGGATACTCTTATCCCGAGTCGGCGGAGGGACAGGCCCTATGATGCCCGGCAACCTGCATGGACGTCCTTGTCCATGAAAAGGTGCCAAACCTGAAGCAGGGGGAAACCCTGGACGATAAGAGTGAAAGGTGCCTATGAACTCATGCCTTTCCTCATGTATGCAATACGTGAGTGGAGGGCTTTTTCTATTGTTTGCCTTTATCCTTGTGAACGTTGAACGTCGCTTCTCTTCAGGCGCGGGACGAAAACTGGGACAACGAGAGTACCGTATCACGAGTTCGCTGTAAGGAAACTTGCGGCTGAAGGAGGAAATCATATGACAAATCGACGACTGTTCACATCTGAGTCGGTAACAGAAGGCCATCCTGATAAGATGTGCGACCAAATTTCAGATGCGATTCTGGATGCGATTATCGAGGAAGACCCGAACGCGCGTGTAGCGTGTGAAACGACCATTACAACAGGATTAGTTCTCGTGATTGGAGAAATTACGACGACTACGTATGTCGATATTCCGAAAGTGGTTCGAGAAACCGTAAAGGAAATTGGCTACACACGAGCGAAATACGGATTCGATTACGAAACGTCTTCCGTACTCACCTCTATTGATGAACAATCACCTGACATCGCAGCCAGTGTCGATCGTGCACTTGAAGCACGTGAAGGCTTGATGGATGATGAAGAACTAGAAGCAATTGGTGCTGGCGACCAGGGACTCATGTTTGGTTATGCTTGTAACGAAACAGAGGAATTGATGCCTCTGCCAATCAGTCTTGCACACAAACTTTCACGTCAACTAACGAAAGTACGGAAAGAAGAAACACTTGACTACTTACGTCCGGACGGAAAAACTCAAGTAACAATAGAATATAACGAACAGAACGAACCGATCCGCGTAGATACGATTGTCATTTCTACGCAACATCACCCGGAAGTGACACTGGAGCAATTACAGCGTGAAGTAAAACAATACGTGATTGACGCAGTAGTACCAAAGAACTTGCTGGATGATGAAACGAAGTATTTCATCAACCCATCAGGACGCTTTGTCATCGGTGGTCCTCAAGGGGATGCGGGTCTTACAGGACGTAAAATCATTGTCGATACGTATGGCGGTTACGCACGTCATGGCGGCGGTGCGTTCTCTGGTAAAGACGCAACGAAAGTCGACCGTTCAGCATCATACGCAGCACGTTACGTAGCCAAGAACCTTGTCGCTGCAGGATTAGCGGAGCGCTGTGAAGTACAGCTGGCATATGCAATCGGTGTAGCTAAGCCTGTTTCGATTTCAGTGGATACTTTCGGGACAAGTGATATACCGGAAAGTCGTCTTGTAGAGCTGGTCAGAAACCATTTCGATCTACGCCCAGCAGGAATTATCAAGATGCTTGACCTCCGTCGTCCGATCTATAAGCAGACAGCAGCTTATGGTCACTTCGGAAGAACGGATATCGATCTGCCTTGGGAACGTACAGACAAGGCTTCTGCATTGAAAGAAGAAGTGTCTCAACTTAAAGGATAAGCATAAAAAAGCAAGGGAGCCGATTCAGCGCCCTTGCTTTTCTTATTTACAGCTTAGTTTTGATGGTTTTTATAATGCTTGCCTTTTTCTACGTAACTTTCGACGATTCTTTCCATATCCGCCCTATCTTCGTCTGTTAGTGCACGAACGACCTTTGCGGGGGAACCGAGTGCTAGCATACCAGCTGGAATCACTTTACCGGGTGGAACTAAACTGCCTGCACCTACAAAAGCACCTTCCTCGACTACTGCGCCATCGAGTATGATCGAACCCATCCCGACAAGTGCCCCTTTTTTAATCGTACAGCTATGTAACGTAACCTTATGGCCAATTGTGACGTCATCTTCTATGACTAATGGGTTGTTAGGACTCTGATGCAGACAAGATAAGTCTTGGATACTGACGCGTTTACCGATCCTGGTCGGCGCAACGTCTCCACGGATCACGGTACTGAACCAAACAGAAGAATCAGCGCCAATTGTAACGTCACCGCTGATAACAGCAAAATCGGCTACAAAAACGGTTTCATCGATGTCTGGCCAAACATCCTTATACGGAACAATCATGAAAATGCCCTCCTTGTTGTGCATTGATGTATAATAATCCTAACAAAGTTTTAGGACATGTACAAAAAGGAGTCTCAAGTATTGTAGTAAATGGAGGGAAGCGCTATGTGGAAATGGGAAGCAGACGGACAAGCAAAAGCAGTCATTGTCATTGTACATAACGCGTACGAAGACCATCAGCGATATGCATGGCTGATTCAAAAACTAAGAATTTCAGGGTTTGACTTGATTACAGGAGATCTGCCTGGTCATGGCGCGGATGATAACGGAAAGCCTCATGATGAACCATTCGAATCCTACGTGGAGTTTGCGAAAAAAATGATCGATGCGGGATTGAAAGAAAGTGTACCGGTCATTGTCGTAGCGCATGGTTTAGGTGCTACGATCATGATTCATTTACTTCAGAGACAGCGGATTGAATGTGCGGGACTGATTATCAGCTCACCGTGGCTTTCATTGATCCACCATCCGCCTAAGTTTACATCGATGCTGACACGACTAGCATCATCTATGAAGCTAGATCATGGAGTCACGTACGACATGCTCACGAAAAACCCTGAAGAGCGTCCGAAAACACGTATTTCATCCGACGTGAAATCGATTGTAACAGGCGGTTGGTACAAGGAACTCACATCTCTCATGAAAGGGACTCTCCAGACAGAGAAATCGATACAAGATGTTCCATTACTTGTACACACTGGCGGAGAGGATCAGGTGACAGATACAGCTGAGACAAAGAAATGGATGAAACGTCAAAATCTAAGTGAATTCCAGTATAAAGAGTGGCGTTATTTATATCATGACGTCTACCATGAGCCAGAACGTGAAGAGGTCTTTTTATATACAAAATCGTTCATCGATAATGTGTTGCGTTCACTCGGATATGTAATTGAAAATTGATAGACGGAGGGTCAACTATGGAAGCAGAGTCAAAGAAAGAATTTTGGTCATGGGGGAAGTCCCTGATTGTCGCAGTACTGATCGCATTTATCGTTAGACAATTTTTATTTACACCCGTCATTGTTTCGGGAGAGTCGATGGAACCGACGTACCATGATAATAATCGGGTCGTCATTTCAAAAATTTCATCACTGGAACACTTCGACAAAATCGTATTTCATGCACCAAACGCAGAAGAGGACTTCATTAAACGGGTAATCGGGTTGCCAGGAGATACAGTTGTAATGGAAAATGACGTGCTTTCCATTAATGGGAAAGAGTATCCTGAACCCTACTTGGACCAGAACAAAGAGGCACTACCAGACGGTCAGAAATTGACCCAGGATTTCGAAGTGAATGTTCCTGAAGGTCAATTGTTCGTGATGGGAGACAACCGTTCAAACAGTATGGACAGTCGGATCTTTGGCAGTATTGAAGAAGAATCCGTCGTTGGCAAAGTGAAATTCCGATTTTATCCATTCAATGAGATTGGGAATCCAAAGTGATCGGTTGTTCTGAACAGGTAAATTTCTCCTGATTAAGTCAGATGTTTTTGAGACATGCTACCGATAGACACCTTTGAAAAGGAGTGGCGGCAATGTCAGATAAGCAAACAGGTAAGAAACAACGTGCGAACGAGCAAACAGGCAGCATGGCTGGAACGGAATACACCGATGGTCAGCGACGAACCGATGAAGTCGCATCAACTTCATACACGGGAAGTGCTAAAAAGAAAGTCGACCTGCAAAATGATCGACTTGAAACAGGTGGCTTTTAACTAGCTGCAAATTATTACCGAACCTCTGCAGAAGTATGCAGAGGTTTTTTACTTCGTTCTAGTCTTCATATCGCATTTTTTGTGATAAGTTAATAGCAGCGAATTCTTAAGGGAGATTTGATGTGGATGGAAGATTTTTTTGAACGTAAAAAAAGACAACTGAATATCCAATTGAACGATGTGCAGAAACAGGCCGTCCAGACTACGGAAGGTCCACTGCTTCTTCTGGCATGTCCAGGATCTGGAAAGACGACGACTATAATTATGAGAATCGGATATTTAATAGAAGAACTCGGTGTTCAACCAAGGCGTATTAAAGCGATTACGTTCAGTAAAGCATCTGCGAGCGATATGCAGAAACGATTCGCTGCGTTGTTTCCTGATTTGCCGACAGCGGATTTTTCGACGATTCACAGCTTAGCCTTCACGATTTCTAGGAAATGGCTAGCGAAGCAAGGCCGCCAGTTTACGTTGTTGGAAGGATATCCGAAGCAGAACGCTTTGAAATCAGCATGCCGTCATGTCCTGAAAGAGAATGCGACGGAAGATCAGCTGAATGCGCTTTCGACTTATGTAAGCCTCATGAAAAACCAAATGATTCCTGCAGAAAAGTGGACGGAAAAGGACGAACCCTTCGAGCAGGCAGCAAAAATTGCACGTCACTATGAGTCAGTAAAGAATGCATCTGCAGATAGTGTACTGCTCGACTTTGATGACTTGTTATTAGCAGCTGAACAAGCAATGCGGACGGATGAAGATCTTGGAGCGGAATTCCAATCCAAATATGATTATATCCTGACGGATGAGAGCCAGGATACGTCGCTCGTCCAGCATAAAATCGTGGAACACCTGACAGCGATGCATGGGAATCTCTGTGTCGTGGCAGATGATGACCAATCCATCTATGCATGGAGAGGTGCAGATCCTGATTATCTAATGGATTTCAAACTCGTATATCCTGAAGCTAAGCTGTTATATATGGAACAGAACTATCGGTCCTCTTCTGAAATCGTCACCACTTCCGCATCGTTCATTAAACGGAATACAAAACGCTGGGAAAAGAAAATGCATACGGAAAACGGTTCAAAAGGAGCGATTCAGTTACGACGTCTCCATACGCCAAAGCAGCAACTGGAATATGTGACATACGAACTTCTTGCGGAAGAGGATTTAAGTGAAGTGGCAATTCTTTTCCGGAATAACGCATCCTCTACACCTTTTGTGAACGAACTTCATCGGAGAGGCATTCCATTTTACATGAAAGATGCGGACGATAAGTTTTTCTCCCACTGGGTTGTACAAGATATTCTCAATTTCATGCGGCTCAGTTTCAACTTGGAACGAAAAGATATTTTCGTGAAGGTTGCGGGAAAAATGCAATTGTTTGTATCGAATTCGACATTACAGCAGTTTGGACGGAGTACAATCGAGGGGAATGTATTTGAAGCTTTCCAAAAGATGGCGGTGTTAAAAGACAGCCAGGTGAGAAAGCTCGATGCGTATTTGGATGTATATAACAAGATACCGGAGATGCGTCCGGCCCAAATCATCCGCATGATTCGCTACGAACTCGGCTATGAAGACAGCCTGGTGAGCATGTCATCGAAGTTCGGATACCGTGCAGACAGTTTAACAGGTATTTTAGAAACATTGGAAGGGATTGCTGAACAGACGCGGACGATGATTGAGTTTGCAGAACAGCTGAAATCCCTTGAAGACGCCGTACAGGAAGCAAAACAAGAGCCTGTTGGACAAGCAGTGACGCTATCGACTTTCCATAGTGCGAAAGGATTGGAGTTTAAACGGGTGTTTATGATTGACCTAGTCAAAGGCATCATCCCGTCGGAAGAAGACCTTACGGAACCATCCTTATTAGAAGAAGCACGCCGCTTATTTTATGTTGGCATGACTCGAGCAAAAGAACGCCTCGAATTGTTGTCGTACTCCTCTGCAGACGGGAAGTCGAAGGAAGACTCCAAGTTTGTGAACGAAGTGAGAGGGATTTTGCTGCCGAAGCGCACCGATTCGACGAAACAAAAGAGCAGCTTGGTGAAAACGGCACCAAAATCCGTTGCAGTGAACCCGAATGGAATTGGAAATCCCGACCATTTGACAAAGGGGACACTTGTCAAACACCGTGTCTTTGGTAAAGGGGAAATCGTTGATGTGAGTACTGAAACCATCGAAATCCGGTTTGCTGCAGCTACGAAGCGGTTGGCATTACAACCCGTTCTAGAAAAGCGGATGTTGGAGAAGGCTGATTTATGAGAGGGGTATTCGCAATAGGTGCAGCGGGGGCAATTGGGGCATTAGCCAGAACTGTTATCGGCATGCTCGTTCCAGCAGCGAGTGGATTCCCCGTTGGAACATTTGTTGTCAATATTGTCGGGACATTCATTCTTTGTTTTCTTGTTGAAAGATCCCTTCACTGGACGCTTGTGAACAAAACGACGTACGACGCGATTACGATCGGTTTTCTTGGTTCGTTTACCACATTTTCTGCATTTAGTTTTGAAACGTTGACACTGTTACAAACGAATGTAGGAATGGCGTTGTTTTATGTGGGCGTCAGTCTAGTTATCGGTTTGTTCGCGGGTGCACTTGGAATTCGACTTGGCGGAAGGGGGCAGGAATGATGACGTGGGCAGATTTAGCAGCTGTTGGAGCAGGTGGTTTTGCAGGGGCGATCATTCGCTACCTGGTTTCCCGAAAATTGAATACACGTGCACCTGTTCCTTATGGGACGCTTGTAGTCAATATGTTTGGCTGCCTCCTCATCGGTCTCGTGGCTGGATTGCAACTCTCTCCAACGCTAACTTTTCTACTAGGTTCGGGCTTGGCGGGGGCATTGACGACATTTTCCACGTGGCTGAAAGAATTAGTAGGGATGGCAAGGTTACGGGAAGTAGGAAAGTCGAGTGGTTATTTAATGGGATCTATAATTTTGGGGATTGTATTGGTTTACGCAGGTTATATAGGTGGTACTTTTTTCAGCAGTAACGGTTTAGTGAGCTGCTGTTAGGGAATAGACTGGTGACAGATATTCTTGAATGGAGGCGGACCAGCTTGCAAAACGAAAATGAAGAACAAAACAAAAAACACCGTCAACTCGAGACATTTCGAACAGAAGACAAAAACAAATCGCTTACAACAAACCAAGGCTTGAAAGTGTCGGAGGACGAACATTCTCTGAAAGCGGGACAACGTGGACCGACACTCATGGAGGACTTTCATTTCCGCGAGAAAATGACCCATTTTGACCATGAACGGATCCCAGAACGCGTTGTACATGCAAGAGGATATGCGGCTCATGGTGAGTTTGAATTGTACGAATCGATGAGTGAATACACAAAAGCGGACTTCTTACAGACGCCAGGTAAAAAAACACCTGTTTTCACACGTTTTTCAACAGTGGCAGGCAGTAAAGGCTCTGCTGAAACCGTACGGGATGTGCGCGGATTTGCTGTGAAGTTCTACACAGATGAAGGGAACTATGATCTCGTCGGAAATAACATACCGGTTTTCTTCATCCAGGATGCTATCAAATTCCCGGACCTGGTTCATGCTGTAAAGCCGGAACCACACAATGAGATGCCTCAAGCGGCGTCGGCCCACGATACATTTTGGGACTTTGTTGCAAATAACCAGGAGTCCGCTCATATGGTCATGTGGCATATGTCGGATCGGGCAATTCCAAGAAGTTTCCGTATGATGGAAGGATTCGGGGTACATACATTCCGCTTTGTCAATGCTAAAGGGAAATCCCATTTCGTCAAGTTCCACTGGAAACCGAAACTAGGTGTGAATTCCCTTGTTTGGGATGAAGCCCAAAAAATCAGTGGTAAAGACCCGGACTTCCATCGCAAAGATCTGTGGGAATCGATAGAAAACGGAGACTATGCTGAATGGGAGCTTGGTGTACAGCTTATTGAAGAGTCTCAGGAATTCGACTTTGACTTTGATATATTGGACCCGACCAAACTTTGGCCAGAGGAAGATATCCCAGTCAAAATCATTGGGAAGATGACTTTGAATCGGAATGTCGATAATGTATTTGCAGAAACTGAACAGGTCGCTTTCCATCCTGGACACGTCGTCCCTGGAATTGACTTCTCGAATGACCCGCTATTGCAAGGTCGTTTGTTCTCATACACAGATACGCAGTTGATCCGTCTAGGTGGACCGAATTTCCATGAGTTGCCGATCAATCGACCGGTTTGTCCATTCCATAATAATCAGCGTGATGGCTATGGCCGTCAGACGATCAACACAGGACAAGTTTCCTATCATAAGAATTCGTTAGCAGATAACACGCCGTCGACTTCCACGGAAGAAGAAGGAGGATACGTTCATTATCAAGAGAAAGTGGACGGACGCAAAGTCGCTGCTCGCAGTGATTCGTTCAAAGATCATTTCTCACAAGCTAAATTATTCTGGAACAGTATGTCGGTTGTAGAGAAAAAGCATATTGTGGAAGCGTTCAGCTTTGAAGTAGGGAAAGTGAAAAACAAAGACATTCGTCAGCAAGTCGTAGATATGTTTGGTCATGTGGATAATGGTCTCGCTTCTGCAGTTGCTCATGCAGTTGGTGTACATGCTCCGAACGCAAGTGAAGAAAGCACCGTGACTAAAAGTTCCCCGGCATTGAGCCAAGAGAACAAAGCGAAATTACCGGATACGCGAAAAGTCGGGATTCTTATAGGAAATCAGTTCGAGGACTCCGAAGTGGAATCGATTGTAGAGGCTTGTCTAGAAGCGGGTATGGAGGTAGATTTAGTAAGTGAGAAGTACGGCAAGCTGACAGGAATGAATGGTTTAGAAGCAGAGGTGGACGAAACGTTCTTGACGATGCATTCCGTACTGTATGACGCCATCATTGTCGCAGGTGGAGATGCTGAGAATCCGCAGAAATTCAAAATGGATACGATTGACTTCATGAACGAAGCCTATAAGCACTTCAAGCCAATTGGCATTCTTTCAAAAGGTCAAGCATTTGCAGGTGATTCGATTGTAGAAATGACTGCCGGAGTAATTACGTATGAACAAAAAGACTTTGCTGCTCAGTTCGTCAACGCTGTAGCTGAACACCGTCATTGGGATCGATAAAATAGGAAGCGGCAGCTGTCCATCGGGCAGCTGACGCTTCTTTTGCTCCATTGTTCGCACGTTTAACCAGAGCGCAACGGAAGGAGTCTACTGACAAGGGAAAACGATTTTTTGAACAGGATTATTAATCCAATGATATTTTTTTGGAATGTCACAGGCTGATGGGAAAGAGCTAAATATAGCTTATGGATAGGAACTACGAGTTTATGAATGATTGGCTTTGAAAAACAAGGGCTGTCTTTTGGCAGCCTTTTTCACAATGCAAATAAAATTTCGCACTTGTTTATATAAGCATATGATTATATAATATTTAAAGTTATGGAGGGATGATAGATGGACGAATCAAAGATAGTAGAGGTACAGAAAGCATCGCAACTCTTGAAGTTGCTTGGAGACAAAACTCGTCTGACGATGATGAAGTTGCTTCAAACTCATGATTGCTGCGTGTGTGAATTTGTTGAAATTTTTAAGATGAGTCAACCTGCGATCAGCCAGCATCTAAGGAAGCTGAGAGACGTTGGATTGGTGAAAGAAGAACGCAGAGGACAGTGGATCTTTTACTCGATAAACAACAAGCACGAAGACTATCGTTTTGTTGAAAGCATCTTGAATCACTTGCCTGAACAAGATGGTCTGGTTGACGAATTGGAAGTGCAAGGTTTACGTATTTCTTGTAACTAAGGAGGAAAGTACATTGGGTTCAGTTTTTATCGCATCATTGATATTTGTGGTGACACTCCTATTTGTCATTTGGCAGCCGAAAAATTTGTCGATTGGCTGGTCAGCCTGCATAGGTGCTCTGGTCGCTTTACTTTTCGGTGTAGTTGACTTTGGAGATGTTGCTGATGTAACGGGGATTGTATGGAATGCGACGCTTGCTTTCATTGCAATTATCATCATTTCTTTAATATTGGACGAAATTGGATTCTTCGAGTGGTCCGCTCTTCATATGGCGCGATTCGCTAAAGGAAGCGGAGTCCGTCTGTTTGTTTACGTAAGTATTCTAGGTGCAGTCGTAGCGGCATTATTCGCAAATGATGGCGCTGCATTGATTTTGACACCCATTGTTCTGGCGATGGTCCGGAATTTGAATTTTAGTGAGAAAATGATTTTTCCATTTATTATCGCTAGTGGATTCATAGCAGATACGACATCCTTGCCGTTTGTTGTGAGTAACTTGGTCAACATCGTTTCTGCTGACTTTTTCGATATCGGTTTCGTAGAATATGCATCCAGGATGATTGTTCCGAATCTCTTTGCTTTAGTGGCAAGTATTCTAGTGTTGTATCTATTTTTCCGTAAAAGTATTCCAGGTAACTACGAAGTTGCGGCACTCAAAAAACCGAGTGAAGCGATAAAAGACCACAAGATGTTTCGATTATCTTGGATTGTTCTCAGCATCTTACTGATCGGTTACTTCACAAGTGAATTTATCGGGGTACCGGTATCATTCGTTGCAGGAATCGTAGCCTTATTCTTCTTGTACATGGCAAAAAGAAGTTCTGCTGTTCAAACGAAACAAGTGCTGAAAGGAGCACCGTGGGCGATCGTTTTCTTCTCGATTGGTATGTACGTAGTCGTGTACGGCCTGAAAAATGCGGGCTTGACGAGTGTGTTGGCGGATGTAATTCAATTGGCTGCCGACCAGGGCTTATTCACCGCAACGATGGCTATGGGCTTTATAGCAGCATTCCTTTCCTCCATTATGAATAATATGCCTACTGTGATGATTGATGCGTTAGCGATTGCGGAGACAACGACTTCCGGTCCGATACGGGAAGCTTTAATTTACGCGAACGTAATCGGGTCTGATCTTGGTCCGAAAATCACACCGATCGGATCCCTTGCGACTCTTTTATGGCTGCATGTCCTGTCTCAAAAAGGAGTGAAAATCAGTTGGGGAACTTATTTCAAAATCGGTATCATCCTGACAATTCCTACTTTGTTTGTTACATTGATGGGCCTCTATTTGTGGTTAATGGTAGTCTAATATGAAAAAAGAAGGGGATAATAGTAATGTCGAAAAAAACAATCTATTTCTTGTGTACAGGTAACTCATGCCGCAGCCAAATGGCTGAAGGGTGGGGAAAAAAGTTTCTTGGTGAAGATTGGGAAGTACTAAGTGCAGGTATTGAAGCGCACGGAGTCAATCCGAATGCGGTGAAGGCTATGAATGAAGTTGGCGTTGACATTTCGAGCCAAACTTCGGATATTATTGATCCGCAACTTTTAAATAATGTAGATTTCATTGTTACTCTTTGTGGGGATGCAGCTGACAAATGCCCCGTGACACCGTCTCATATAAAACGTGAACATTGGGGATTTGATGATCCTGCGAAAGCAGAAGGAACAGACGAGGTGAAATGGGCATTTTTTCAGCAGATACGTGACGAAATAGGTGCAAGGATTGAACTCTTCGCTAAAACAGGCAACTAAGGAATAAACCGTATAGGCTTCTTGCGGTTTTTCTAGTATGATATATAAGGATATGCTTATGTATAGATGTGCTGAACGTGAAATCTTATTCTGTCAATGTATTGCATCCTTTAATAATGAAGAGGCGAAAGTGATTGGATATAGTTTAATTATTTTATGAATATATGGAGGTATTACCTTGAAAAAACAAACTATTTGCTGCTCAACTGTTGAATTACCCATCCAGATGAAGAATAAGAATAACGGACACTCTTCGCTTCCAATTGTAATCATCGGAGCGGGTCCTATTGGATTAGCAGCGGCATCCCACTTAGCAAAAGCAGGAGAGGACTTTATCGTTTTAGAAGCTGGTCCGCATGTAGGACATCATGTTTTACAGTGGGGTCACGTTCGTTTGTTTTCACCATGGCAATATAATATTGATAAAGTAGCGAGAGAGCTCCTTGAAGAAGAAGGATGGGAAACACCTGCACCTGACGTACTCCCGACTGGCAAAGAGTTAGTGGAAAATTATCTGCTGCCGGTAGCAGAATTACCACAAATCGGTCCTTCAATCCGGCTGAATACAAAGGTGATTTCTATTAGTAGAAAAGGGCTTGATAAGATGAAAACAGCTAATAGAGAGGACATTCCTTTTGTCCTGTATATGGAAACTCAAGGGTTAACCAAGATGATTGAAGCAAAAGCTGTCATCGATGCAACAGGAACGTGGGGACAACCGAACCCTATGAATTCTGCTGGTGTTTGGACAACGGAAGAGAAGTCTTTTGAGAATCAGATATTTTATGGCATTCCAAATGTTAATGGCAAAGAGTATGAAAGGTACGTTGGAAAAAGAGTGGCTGTCATAGGTGGAGGACATTCCGCGATCAATACGATTCTGGAGTTATCTGAGCTGAATGAAAAACATCCCGATCTAAACGTTACATGGATTCTTCGTAAAAAAAATGTTGAAGAAGCGTACGGTGGAGAAGAGAAGGATGCCCTTCAGGCGCGGGGTGAACTTGGATTGCGCATTCATCAATTAGTAAATTCAGGACGTGTTCAGGTGTACACACCTTATAGAATCCATAGCGTAGAGAAAAATAAAGGCTCTTTAAAACTAAATGGGGAACTAAACGGAGAAAGCTTTTCAATTGAAGGACTTGATGAGCTGATTGTCAATACGGGGAGTCACCCTGACTTTTCTTTCTTAAGTGAAGTAAGGTTAAATATTGATGCAGCAACCGAGAGTATTAGCATGCTTGCTCCACTAATTGATCCAAACCTTCACAGTTGTGGTACGGTTCGTCCACATGGTGAAGAGGAGTTGAGACAACCGGAGAAGAATCTATATATAGTCGGCATGAAGAGTTATGGCCGTGCTCCTACTTTCCTAATGGCTACTGGATATGAACAAGTGAGATCAGTTGTAGCCTATCTGACAGGAGATTTCGAATCTGCGAAGAACGTGGAACTAGACTTACCCGATACCGGTGTGTGTAGTATAAACCTTGAATCTACAAAAAAGGATGAGACTTGCTGTAACACTATTACTGGAAACTGTTAATGGTGATTGTAATTGACAGAGATTATTTAACAAAAGAGTAGTTTTCGCTATCTACTTTGTATGGTTTTTTTAGAAAATTAGACCGGAGAAAACCAATATAAAGATGGATACTTTCATGAAAGAAACTTAACTGAATTTGAGTTGATAATTTAGTTGTGTAATATCAATACTGTTAAACCCATGAAGCGGGACATGAATTATTTGAGTGAGCAGATTCCTCTGAGGCGTCTGCTTTTCATTCGCCATACAACCTGCTAAACTTGTTAGAATGACGAATTGAGTGAGGAATGAACGAAATGGCACAAAAATCAAGAAAAACGAGTAAAGCTAAGGGGAGTCTATCGGCACTAGTGGTTGCGGTGATTCTCGCAGGAGCGTACTACATATTCTCTCCAGAAGAGGATGTATCTCCTTCAAGAGAAGGTCTGATCCCAGTTGAGTTAGTCAAAACGATTGACGGGGATACGATTAAAATTGTGTATGAGGGGAAAGAAACGAACGTCCGCTATTTACTCATAGATACTCCTGAGACGAATCATCCAAGATTGGGAAAGCAGCCTTTTGGTGAAGAAGCGAAGCGGCGAAATCAGGAATTGATAAATAGCGGAAAGCTGGAAATCGAATTTGACATCGGACAGAAGTACGATAAATATGGCCGATTGCTTGCCTATATTTACATAGATGGTGAAAGCGTTCAGGAGAAATTGCTGGCAGAAGGGCTTGCCAGAGTTGCGTATGTGTATCCTCCGAACACCCGGCATCTGGATGATTACGAAAAAGTCCAGAACGAAGCGAAGAAAAAAGGCATTGGAATTTGGACGTTAGAAGATTATGCAACCGATCGTGGGTTTGACAGTGACACCTATCCTGTAAAGGGAAATACTTCATCAAAACCAGAATCTGAAAAGCCATCCACACAGCCTACTGAACAGTTTGCAAATTGTACAGAACTCCGGAAAGTATACCCTGAGGGTGTAAAACAAGGCCATCCTGCTTACAGCGAACGGATGGACGGAGACAAAGACGGCGTCGCTTGTGAACCAAGATAAATAAAGTAGATGCTTGACAAACTATAAAGTCATGGTAAGATTTCAATAATCATTCAAACCGAAACGTAAATATTCATTCAAAGTGATGATGCAGTAGTGAACGAAGATCGCAGCAACTAGAGACTGGATAGGTGGTGCAAGTCCAGGCACTTCGTTCATGAATTACGTCAACAAGCAATCTTTGAATCCAATGAAGTGGATAAGCGATGTCAGCTTGTCAACATGGGTGGTACCGCGGAGAACTCCTTCGTCCCTGTCTTAGGGAACGAATGGAGTTTTTTTGTACGCAAAAACCGAGGGGGACACAGTCATGTTTCATATTCAGTCACGTATTAAGCCAACAGTATTAGAAGCGGCTCTTCTTATTTTTATTATCGTCACGATGATTAGTGTGAGCATTATATTTTTTGGTGCAGTGCCGCATTTACCGATTTTAGGCAGTATCTTACTGCTCATCGGCTATGGATTCGTAAAGAAAGTCTCATACAGGGAATTACAAGACGGAATGACAGAAGGTTCTGGGGCCGGAATGGGAGCAGTATTTTTGTTCTTCTTTATCGGCATGCTCATTAGCAGCTGGATGATGAGCGGAACGATTCCTAGCTTGATCAATGCAGGTTTTCAACTCATTACCCCTTCTTATTTCTACGCAATTGCATTTACGGTGACAGCAATTATCGGGATCTCCATCGGGAGTTCATTGACAACTGTTGCAACCGTAGGGGTAGCGCTGCTTAGTATGTCAGGAGTACTCGGTCTATCACCAGCCATTGCAGCTGGAGCCATTGTCTCCGGTGCATTCTTCGGGGATAAAATGTCTCCTTTGTCCGATACGACAAATTTGGCTTCATCGATTGTCGGTGTCGACTTGTTTGCCCATATTCGAAATATGATGTGGACGACTGTTCCTGCGTTTGTCCTTTCGTTTGGAATCTTTGCGATTCTTTCTCCATCAGCAGGGGATGCTAAATTAGACACGATCCAGTCTTTCCGCGAAGCACTTGCAGAAACCGGCCTTGTGAACTGGGTTTCGTTCTTGCCGTTAGTCATTCTTATTGTTCTAACGATCATGAAAGTGCCTGCACTTTTGACGCTCGCGGCTAGTACGGCTTCCGCAGTCGTCATCGGGTGCGCGTTGCATGCCTATAGTGTCTCACAAGTTTTTGCAATCCTCTTTGAGGGTTTCAAGTCGGAAACAGGTGTCGAAGCAGTAGACAGTCTACTAAGTCGCGGAGGCATCAGCAGCATGTTCTTCACGATTACGTTGGTCATCTTAGCGCTGACAATGGGCGGGTTGTTGTTTAAGCTGGGCATCGTACAGACGTTACTTGCGCAAGTGGAACAATCGCTACGTTCTGCAGGTTCGGTAATTGGGGCGTCAGCGTTAACTGCGATCAGCATAAATGTACTGATCGGAGAGCAATACTTATCCATTTTACTGACAGGCCAAGCATTCCAAGGACAGTATAAGAAATTAGGTCTTGCGAGCAAAAACTTGAGCCGGGTTATGGAAGATGCAGGGACGGTCGTTAACCCGCTCGTTCCGTGGAGCGTGTGCGGGATATTCATTGCAGATGTACTAGGTGTACCTGTAGTGGACTACTTCGGATTTGCGTTCTTCTGTCTGTTCTCACCGATCTTGACCGTTTTGTTCAGCGTGTTCGGTAAAACGTTGACATACGAAGACTCAGCAAAAGAATCCCATTCATAACATACAAAAAAGCAGTGGCCGCAAAACGTGAGCCACTGCTTTTATTTATTCCAATGAAAACTTTTCTTTATAATTGGTAGCGTCTTTTAACGCTTGTTCTTCTTGAGGGATGCGGACGGACATCATCCAGGCATTCAATAAGGTGAATACAATTGCAGTGAAATAAGCACCGAATATCATTGGCAGAACAAGAATTTCTGTCGCAACGATGACATAGTTCGGGTGCCGTATGAATTTATAAGGACCTTTCATGACAACATCGGCACCTGGAAGGATGATGATCTTGGTATTCCAATACTTCCCGAGTGAAGCGAGGCACCAAACCCGTAACAATTGAGTCAGCAAGAAGATTGTCAGTAACGCACCCCATATTGGAGACAAAGATGGCTTACGAATGACTACTTCCAGTAGGAAGGATACAAAAAATGCAGTATGAAGAAGTACAATTGCCGGATAATGACGCGCACCGACTTCATAAGCCCCTTGAGCTTTCATCCGTTTCTCATTGTTTTTCGCAATGACCAATTCCGTGAGCCGTTGGAGAATGACAATTGAAATTACAATCCAGAAGAACAAGTTGTCCACCTCATTCCCATTTCAACAATTGAAGTTCTCCGCAAAACCCAGGTCCAAGTGCAGCGAGCACACCATATTCCCCTTTTGCAGGCTTCGATTCCATAAATTCTTTCAGTACGTAAAGAACCGTGGGTGAGGACATGTTTCCGTTCATCCGCAAGACGTCCCTAGATATCTCAGTCATAGTATTGTCGAAGTGGAGAGCTTCTTCATAAGCTTCCAACACTTTTTTTCCGCCTGGATGTGCAACGAAATGGGAGATGTCTTTGTCTATGAGGTTGTATTTGTCTAGAAATTGATGGACAAAAGGTCCAAGCCAGTCGCTAATGATAGTAGGGATGCTTTTTGAAAAGACAACGTACAGGCCGTTATTTTTTACATCCCATCCCATAACGTCTTCAGAATCGGGCATCAGCTTTGACGTTGTCGCAACAATAGAGGGACGCACTTCCTGTGAACGGAACTTGGACCGGTCTCCAGCAACTAAGGCACAAGCGACTCCATCTGAAAATAACGAAACGCCGACGAGATTACTCTTTGAATAATCGTCTTTCTGGAACGTCAGACTGCACAACTCAATCGCCAGAACGAGGACGTTTGCTTCTGGGTATGCCAAACAGAATTCGTTGGCACGGCTTAACCCCGAAGCGCCGCCCGCACACCCGAGTCCCCAAAGAGGGATACGTTTTACATCGTCACGAAAGGGTAGCTTATTCATAATACGGGCATCGATACTTGGGGTGGCAATTCCGGTACTGGATACAAAAATAATGGCATCGATATCTTTGTAATCCACTTTCTGATCGAGCATGTCAGACTCGAGACACTTTGTGACCGCCACTGTCCCGTATTCAATCGCATGAGATATATACAACTCATTTCGCTCTTCAAAATCGTGGGCTTGCCCATACCAATCGAGCGGCATGCACACATTTCGCTGTTCGATATCCCCATTTTGAAACACAGTTAACAACCGTTCGATGTCTTTGAAACGTCCACTGAAAACGGAACGTGATAATTCAACGGCTTCTTCCTGTTTTATAAGATTAGGTGGTAAATGAGTACTGACGGATAAAATCTGGGGCATATGTGAACCTCCTATTGTCTTTACTTATATAATTTCCTAAATCCAGGTAATTCAAACTAGTTCGAACGCTAAATAAGTAAAATATACTGAAGTCTTGTACATTAGGTAGAAGCAAAGAAATGTGATCCTGTCGAAACGAATTGCACAGGAACGATTGCACTATAACAATTATGAAGGAGAGATTACCATGAAACTTATTGAAACACGCAGTCAATTATCCAGTAAGGCGAAGTCGGTTGAACAAGTATGTTCCATTCCAAATGCCAAGGTGCTGAACATCCAGCTACGTGCAGGTGAAGCGGTGGCGGAGCATGATTCTGATAGAGAAGTGCTGGTCATTGTGAGAAGAGGAAAAGTCCGTTTTACTGTCGAAGGCATTCCGGTAACAGTTTCGAAGGAAAATATCCTTCACATGGCCCCTTACGAAAAACATAGCTTGCTCGCAGAGACCGATGCGGATATCTGTGTCTTTCAAATCACACCTTAACGCAATCATGATATGTCGGATTGTAATAAAATATGCGACTTAGAGTGGAAGATATACTCAGTTTTGACGTGCGATCAGGTTCTTTAAACTACTTTGAAACGCTTCGTTTTGTTCGGCGGAGCGTTTTTTAGGCCCTTTTAATCGCCCGCCAGCTTGTCGAACTTTTTGAGCAAAGTGCCGGGAGTACAACAGCTGATCGATATTTGAATCTGTGTACCATCTGCCGTTTTGGTCAATCGGACGTCCGCCTTTAGCGAGTGCCATGGCAGCAAGACCATAATCTTGGGTCACAACAATATCGTCTTTTTGAATGCGGTTCACCAGGACAAAGTCAACTGCATCTGCCCCTTTAGAAACAACAATTGTCTCCGCACCCTCGCGAACCATTTCATGAGCGGTATCGCAAATGAGTAAGCAAGGAATTTGATGGACCTTTGCAGTACTGATTGTGATGTCCACTACAGGACATCCATCTGCATCGACTAATATTTTCATTTTTCTTTCACCCCACTTAGTTAGTAAGAGCGTATCACAGCATAGGATAAAAAATCATTTTTTCACTCTTTTCGATGTTTCAACAGAAGGTGTTAGGGAATACTTATAAGAAAAAATAGGTAATCTAAAGATAGGAGAGGATTTGATGAATACACCTGAGAATAGTCAAATGACGGTGGAAGAAGCTGAAGAGTATGGACGTCAGATGGATGCTAAAAATCGAGCATTAGAGAAAACGCATTATCTGGAGGAATCCCCTATTGAAGAAGGAAAAGTCACACCTCCGCTCTCCGAAGAAGAAATAAAAAAACGAACAGGCGCCGGGAATTTTGACAATGTCCAGGATTCAGGAGCGATGAACTCCATCAATAGCTAAACCATCCCTTCTATAGGGATGGTCAGACTGTAGACAAACTCCAGAAATCATGGGGCTTGTCTACAGTCTTTTTTCTTTTATTATGGAATTAACAATGAAAAGTTGATTTCCGCTGCGGGCGGACGCTTTTGACGGGGCTTGCTCTCAGCCAATCGAATCACGAAGAGTTCGATTGGCCGTGTTTAAGCGAATTTTTCTGAAATTAAGGCAGCACTCATCTTCCTCGCTTTGCTCAGTCCAGGGTCTTCGAAAACACCTGCTCCTAAGGCTTCGCTTTTACTCGCAAAAGCTGTTCTTCGTCAGAGCTTTCGCTGATTCCTCCGGAGTCGCCGCTCTCCGCTACAATCAACAGGATCTCCCAACTATCAAATGATATGATAGAAATGATGACGAAGAATCAAGTTAATGAACGAGCACAGATGGAAGTGCTTACGATCGAACAGGTAGTTTCGCAAGAGCAGCTGGTTCGTAAATTAGATGCAGAAGGTGATTTTTCCTTCATTTGTCCATTGGTTGAAAGAAGTGAATGTCTCATGGGAAATTCAGTTGATTGAAGTGCAGGACGGCGACTCCTGGGGATTAGCGCAGCGCGAAGACCCCGCAGAAGCGAAGCGACGAGGAGGCTGAGGGCAAGCCCCCGGAAAGCGCCCGTACGGAACGGAGATCAACGGCCTGTTATCCTTATTTTCAGAGTCAACGATGCAAAAAGACAAAAGGGTTGGAAATCAAATCGATATCCAACCCTTTTGTCTACAGTCTGCCATACCTTCTATAGGAATGGTTTTTTGGTTGCTATCAATTATTCGAATCCTCTGTTTTCGCATGGTACACTGGGGAGGAATCATTTGTTACATAACGATGCTATAAGAGAATGGGGAGAACAATAATGACTGAAGTGAAGCTGCTCTTTTCAACGGACCAAGCAATTCAACAGAATAAAGATTTGAAATCGTTTGCACAACAAGTACAACCTGGAGCTGGAAGTACAGTATTTTCTGAGGGGCAGCAATGGTATGTGATGTCGGTGAAAGACGGGAAATCAGGCTGTCTGGAAACCGTACGGTCAATGGCAGGAACTGCAGCGCGTGCATTGAGCCGTGCCAAGGTATCATCAGCAACATTAGAGGTGAATGCGCTAAGTGATCAATTTTTAGGTATGGATACTGAAGAAGTGGTCACCGCCTTTGTGGAAGGCTGGCATTTAGGAGCTTATCAGTTCCTCACATACAAATCCGATGCCGAACCGTTCAGCACTAAATTGACGATTGAGGACGCACCTGAGAAAGCCATTCAAACAGGGGAACAACGTGCTGAAGCGGTCTCCTATTCAAGGGATCTGATGAACGAACTATCGGATGTCCTGAATCCGGAATCCTATCCAGAGCGTTTGAAAGAGACATTCGAGGACACAGATGCAAACGTCATCGTTCATAACAAAGCGAAGCTGGAAGAGATGAAGATGAATGGAGTTCTAACTGTCGGCCGAGGAAGCCGGTATGCTCCGTCGTTTGTAGAAGTCTCTTATTGCCACAACCCATCGAAACCTTTGGTTGCACTTATCGGCAAAGGCGTCACATTCGATACAGGCGGTATCAGTTTGAAGAGTGGGAAAGACTTAAGTGATATGCGGATGGATATGGGAGGTTCTGCAGCGGTCGCTGGAGCTATGAAACTGCTAGTGGAAAGTGAAGCGGACGTCAATGTTGTGGCATTGATTCCAATCGTGGAGAATTCCCCAGACAACTTATCTGTTCTGCCAGGGGAAGTCATACAGTATAAGAATGGACACACAGTCCAAGTCGGCAATACAGATGCAGAAGGTCGACTGATTTTGGCGGACGCCCTGTTACGTGCGGCTGAGCTGAATGCAGCATATGTTGTGGATATTGCAACATTAACCGGTTCAATCGAAAATGCACTAGGCTCTGAGATTGCAGGTGTCTTTGGAGATGAAGAACTTGCTAGTAAAATGAAAGAAATCGGAGCGCAAAACGGGGACGCAGTATGGCCGATGCCACTGATCGATGCTTATGATGAGACTTTGAAAAGTGACTACGCAGATTTCAATAACATCAGCTCACTCAGTTTTGCGGGATCCATTACTGCGGCACTCTTCTTACGCCGTTTCGTATCACAAGACACACGCTGGCTCCACGTGGACATGGCAGGGATGATGCAAAAGACATCAAACTCCGGCTATTATCCGAAGACAGCAACAGGCTACGGAGCACGATTGCTGGCGGATTATGTTGCTGGAATTTCGAAGTGAATAGAACGAAACGGGTGACCAAAGCGCATTGTGAAACAGCAATGCGCTTTTTTATTACTGGGAATTTTATCTAACTAATTGACCGGAAAATGGTATCATAATTCTGTAAACTAGAGGCTTATGAATCTGATTAATGACAGAACTCTATTGTTTGACGAAGTTTTATGAAACATACAGGAACCATATTAATGACGATAAAGTGGAATGTTAATTCTCGTTGAAGATTGTCAGCGAACCAATCGAATTGGAACTTAATGATGTTGCTATGTACCGGTAATACGACAGTCAATCAGAGTACTCATGGAGCTGTAAAAAAGTGGATGTTGGGAAAGCGAAAAGGATATGAGGAGTATATAAGATATTCCGACGTAGACTTATCGTAAGTCCTAGAGGTGGTTTTACATTATACGTTTTATCCTCCATAATAAAAGGGTAGGAATGAAAGTGATTTGATAATAGTGAAAATACGTGAATGGTATAAGGAGAAAACAAATCAATGGCATATATTTTATTAATTGTAGGATTTGTATTGTTGATAAAAGGGGCTGGCTTTTTTGTAGACGGGTCTTCCAATATCGCAAGACTGCTTCAAGTTCCGCCTATTTTAATCGGTTTAACAATTGTAGCTTTTGGGACGAGTTCACCGGAAGCGACTGTCAGTATCATTGCAGCACTGGAAGGAAATGCAGATGTTGCAGTGGGAAACGTAGTGGGAAGTAATATTTTCAACATTACTCTCGTTGTAGGACTGGCTGCTTTCCTATATCCTTTAAAGGTTGAAAGTGAGACGATTAGAAAAGAAATCCCTTTTACCTTACTTGCAAGCGTGGTCTTGCTTATTCTAATGAGTGACATTGCCTTACAAGGGTTCGACAGTAACATGATTACACGTGGTGATGGGTTCATTTTCTTATTGTTCCTTTCCATTTTTATGTATTATGTTATTGAAATCGGCTTAAAAAGCCGGAAAAATGCAACGAACGAACCTGTGTCTGAGAACATCAGCTGGGGGAAAAATATAGGTATTACCATCATAGGGCTGGCGGCAATTATTTTTGGAGGAGACTTGGTAGTAAAGAATGGGACAGAAATTGCATACTCTCTAGGAATGAGTGAAACTTTAGTGGGACTCACAATCATCGCAATAGGTACCTCTCTTCCTGAACTGGTCACATCTATTTCAGCGGCATTGAAAAAAGAAAGTGAAATCGCTCTAGGGAATATTGTGGGGAGTAATATTTTCAACATTCTTTTTGTACTGGGGGCCTCGGCTACAATTTCTCCATTAGCGGTGAACGAAAAAGTATTTATTGATGTCGTGTTTATGATCATACTGACAATTGTACTATTGATTTTCTCCAGGACCGGTTTCAAAATTGGAAAGAGGGAAGGACTGGTTCTTGCCGGAGCTTACATTATTTACCTAGTGTATATAATATTACGGAATTAATGGAATCAGTCAAGATTTGACACGAAAGCAATTTAAAATTATAGTGAATATATATAATAATATATTCAACTTCCACTAAGGGGAGTAGCTGATACAGTAAAAGCCGTCAATACGGGATGTGAATCCTCGGCTTTATTGGCAACAGACGTTGTTTGCGAGACCTTACCAATTATTTGGTGAGGTCTTTTGTTTTATTTGAGACCTTATGACCGAAACTGGTTATAGCGTCTCTTTTTTATTTTTAGAAAGTTATGGGAGGTTTTCCTTTGAGCCATTATCTAGAACTTATAAATACCGTAATCATTAATAAGAAGAATCGTCTTATTAGCTATGACGATTCTTTAAAACTTGTCGGGACAGGGAGGAGTGCATTTGTTTTTAGAATGGCTTCATCAGAAAAGGCAATTAAAGTATTCTTTCCAGATTTTACGCACATTGCTCAAGAAGAAGCTGAAATCTATAAATCACTAGTGGGTATCACTTATTTTCCAACTATCCATGAAACAGGACTGAATTACATTGTGATGGATTACATCGAGGGGTACACGTTCTTTGAGTGTATGACCCATGGAAGAATCATTACCTCGGATCATATTAAAGAAGTGGATCGCGCCCTTTCACTGGCTTCAGCTCAGGGATTAAATCCGTCCGACATTCACTTGCGTAATATTATCATCACTTCTAACAATGAAATAAAACTTATTGATGTTGCGCGCTACAGACAAGTAAAAGTCTGCAATCAATGGAATAATCTTAAAAAGGCTCATCAGCATTTCTATTGCAAACCTTTCTTCTTGAAGAAGGTCCCTACCCCCTTTCTGAATATGGTGGCTTACCTTTATAAAAAAGGGTTTATCCCTTTCTTTAGATCGTAATAGTCCATCCGTATACTTCCACAATTAATATGAGGAAAATCTATATAGTAAGTTTTGCTAGGACTTTCACAACGGGTACTAATCTTGCTGAAAAGGATGTAGTGTAAGTTTGATTGAAACAGGGAAACTCTTTGCTATAGGGAATTATTTTATATTCTTTATGAACTAATTCACCTGTAAGCTGTGAAAAGTTGATAAGCAAGGGAGGAATATAAAGTGTCTGAAGCAAGAGATGAAATCATTTTAAGAGGCCTGCAAGAAAATAATTTGAAGAATGTGGATTTAAATATACCTAAAGAGAAAATAAATGTATTTACCGGCCTATCAGGTTCAGGAAAAAGCTCCGTTGTTTTTGACACATTAGCTACGGAGAGCAGACGACAAATGACGATGAACTACCCCCTCTATGTCAGAAATCAGATGCCCAGATATGAAAGACCCCATGCCGATCTCATGCAGCATTTGAGTCCTGTTGTCGTAGTCGAACAGAAACCTGTAGGAGGGAATTCCCGCTCAACCGTAGGCACCTATATGGATATCCATCCATTGATCAGACTGCTGTTCTCACGTATTGGCAGCCCGCCGATAGGCTCCGCTACGGATTTTTCCAGCCAAAGTTCTTTCGGCAAATGTCCCGAATGTAATGGGTATGGTGAGGTCATCGCACCGGATGTGGATAAACTCATTGACGTCAATAAGTCCCTTCGTGAATATGCTGTGCAATTCAAGCCGTTGTCCCCTTCCGGATGGCAAGGGAATTGGATGATGACGGGTGGATTGTTCGACCCCGACAAACCCATAAAAGACTATACTCAAAAGGAGTATGACCTGCTGGTATATGGTCCTCCGGAAGGCGAACGGGTCTTTGCGCCATTCCATACGAAAGACGGTCCGCATGATCATGAGTGGGATGGATTATTGCCAAGGTTCACGCGCCTCTACATAAACAGAGATGTCTCGAAGCTGAAACAAACCTCTCAGGAGGATGTCTTAGCCGTCTCCACACATACATTATGTCCGACCTGTGAAGGATCTGGCCTCAATCCAAAAGTTCTGGAATGTAAAATAAATGGATACAATATCGCGGAATATGACCAATTGGAACTGACTGACCTGCTTAGTGAACTTTCGAAAATAAAAGACCCAATTGGAAAATCGATTGCACAGCAGGCAATCCCCAACGTAGAACAACTCGTTGCCTTAGGATTGGGCTATCTGAGTCTTTCGAGAAAAACGGGATCGCTTTCAGGCGGAGAAGCACAGCGGGTAAAGATTGCTCGTCATTTAGGCAGCAGTCTGAATAACATCACTTACATTTTTGACGAACCTAGTGCAGGACTCCACCCGGAAGAAATCAATATGTTGATCCACATGCTGGAAAGTCTGAGAGATCATCATAATACGGTGGTTGTTATCGAACACAATCTCTCCATAATAAAAATAGCGGATGAAATCATAGAGATGGGGCCAGGAGCGGGTGTACATGGAGGACAGGTCGTTTACCAGGGGAAACTCGAAGGTCTGAAAAACTCTTCTAGCATCACCTCCCTAGAGCATAAGTTCACTGTCAATCGAAATCCAAGAATGCCTGAAAGCTATTATTCAATTGAAAATGCTAGCAATAATAACCTTAAAGATGTAAGTGTGGAGATTCCGGCAAACGTTTTGGTCTCGATATGCGGAGTGTCGGGATCGGGTAAAAGTTCTTTGATGTTTGAAGCGTTTTTAGAACAGTTTCCTGAGACGATAGCGGTTGGACAGGGCAGTATTGGAACCTCGAGCCGTTCAACACTTGCTACTTATATGGGGATCATGGATGACATTCGTAAGATTTTTGCAAAAGCAACAGGACAGCCGGCAGGACTATTCAGTTTCAACTCGCTAGGAGCATGTCCTGTCTGCGATGGTAAAGGAGTCACCACACCTGACGTGGCCTTTGCAGATCCAGTGACGGTTACCTGTGAATCGTGCGGAGGTACCAGATATTCAGAAGAAGCATTGTCTTATCGCTATGAAGGTAAAAATGTCATTGAGATTTTAGAACTCACAATAGATGAAACGAATCATTATTTTGAAATGCCGAAGATCAGGAAAAAAGTGGATACGTTGAAAGATGTGGGGTTAGAGTATCTGACATTAGGTCAGACAACAAGTTCTCTAAGCGGAGGAGAAGTGCAGCGTCTGAAATTGGCAAGTCACTTGAAAAATGAAGGACAAATCTATTTACTGGACGAACCTTCTTTGGGGCTTCATACAAAAGATAATGACAAATTATTAAACGTCTTTCAGAACCTTGTAGACAAAGGGAATTCCGTTATCATCATTGAACATAATCTGGACTTTGTTGCTGCGAGCGACTGGATTATTGAGATGGGACCAGAAGGCGGTAAAAAGGGTGGGCATGTGCTGTTTGAAGGAACTCCGGAAGACATGATGCAGGCAGATACGTTAACGGCAAAATGGATGAAAAACGCATCTTCCGTTTAAATCTTAATACGTGTCCCACTATACGAACAAAACGAGCTGGCCTAGGAAAATAGGTCAGCTCGTTTTGTTACTCATTCTAAATCCAACTTACGGACATACAATAATTTTTCGTTCAGGAAGAAGTAATCATGAGCTTGCACAGATATGCCACTGCTCTATAAACAGGCACTGAAAACTAACAAGTGCAGATAGTTAAAATGACCATCAAAGTGATGGTTTTTAATTTGTGTAAGTGGCGGGGAATTAGATTAATGACTACTTACGTTCTTCGGAGAATACGTAATAAAGAAACGAAATATTGTGATAAACTGAAGAAGGAGGTGCACAAATGAGTGATTACGATAGTAAGAACTGGGGACGGCTGATTAAATTCCATCGTCAGCAACAAGGATTGAAGCAAGATGATGTCTCGATGGGGGTTTGTACGCCTTCTTATTTGAGTAGGATTGAAAATGGTGTGGTCATTGCTGAACAGACTGTGTACGAAATGTTATTAGCCCGCTTAGGGATTGACCTAGCTCAAGAAAAAGATGATTTGGAGATGAAGCGCTCATTCTTTGAAAAGATATATGCAAAGCTATTATCGAATGAAAGCCTTATGGAAAACGAAATAAGTCAATTAAAATCTTTTCAGAAAGAGATTTTTCAACAAGAAATCGATTTGCTGGCTGGATTAGTTTACAGCCGTTATTTATTTTCTATCGATTGCTTGAATGAATCTCGGAAACTGCTTTTAAAAATCGAGCCGTTTGTCACATGGCATCAGGACAGAATCACTCAAATGTATATTGCTACTTCGACAAATCTTCATTTATCCTTCTTGGAGTTTCAGCAGATTATCTTAAGAGAGAAAGACCAACACGTTAGTAATTATATGAACACGGCCAATCGTTTTGAACAAGCGAATTATTATTATCACTTAGCTTTTGCACATCACCGTAATTATTCATTCCAACAAGCACTGGAATACATGAATAGTGCTTCCCAAGCATTTTCCCACCAATACAAGCCTCTCTTTCAACTAAAGTTATATTCCATGAAAGGAGTTATTTTGAATGATCTCCATCGATTCCAAGAAGCACTAGTGGAGTTTGGAGCAGGGCAGGACTTGTTGAGGAATGTAGACGTGGTACAAACACCTAAGCAATGGAGTTCTCTTTATAACAACATCGCTTATTGCTACGAGTGCCAAGGCTCATTTAGAAAAGCTATGTCTTATTACGAGCAAGCAAATCGTTTTGAAGAAGATTTACATACAGTGATTAACTGGATGCGGGCGAGTTATCAAGAACGGGATGAAGAAACGTTGAAGATGTTATTGAAGGCATACCCAAAAGATCGGTTCAACGTCACACATCATCACTATCAGCTGCTTCTTTTGAAATGTGCAAGTGAGGAAGACTTCGATCTTACTAAGTTGAAGGAGATTGAAGAACTCGTTTTCCCTTACTTCCAGCAGCAAGAGTATTATTCATTAACCTTGTTCTACGCTCCATTATGGGCGTCATTTTATGAAGAGCTTCATGCTTATAAGCAAGCAACTACCTGTTTCAAATATGCACTACTTGCAAGTGAAAAAGTGCGACAGCGTATGAGCAGCTAGGTGAAAGTTTGGACTTAAATATAGGAAATTGATCTTCACTATTTGTATAGCGTGGCATCCCAATCAAGCGATAGAAATCATTACTAGTCAGATGGAGGGAGCGAGTAAATATGAAAGAAAGCCATTTTCAAGAACCTTATAATGACTTGATGGGTGACATCATTAAGAAACATGCAGAAGAAGGTGGGATGGACAATTTACCTGGAAAAGGGAAACCACTCAGTCAAGACTACTTTTCAGGAGATACGCTGCAACACTTTCAACGGATAGCTAAGGACGCTGGATATAAGCCGCATTGGCTGAATTTGCAACAAGAAATTCGAGAGGACGTTCTACTTCTTGCTGATTGTTATGAGGCGGATATCACAGTGGACCTAGAAGAACGGTTAGAGGAAATCAATAAAAAGGTCACCAAATATAATCGATCATGTCCTCGTCCCATGCAAAAGGGGCCCGTTTCTTTGGAGACTATAAAAAATGTGTTAGCAAAACGAGGGGAATCCTTGTAGGGAGGAGATTTCTGCACGAAGGAGTCGTTTTACGTTGGGTACATTTAAGGAATGGAAAGACCCCGGCATATTACTGTCGTCCATCGCAATTTCCAATATTGGTAACTTTATTTATCTGATCGCGATTAATATTATTGTCTATCAACTCACCGGTTCTGCGGCAGCAGTTGCAGGGCTCTGGATTATTAGTCCGCTTACAAATATCGCCACTAAATTCTGAACAGGAAGCTATATAGACTATAGAAGTAAGAGAAAAATAATGATGACCACGTATATCATTCGGGGTGTGTTCATTAGTCTCATTCCGTTAGCTCCAAATATGGTCGTTGTATATGGAATCTTGGTGGTGCTAAGTATTGCGAATTCTTTCTTCCATCCGGTTTCTACGACCTATTTAACCATAGTGGTTCCGATTGAGAAAAGGAAGCGGTTCAACTCCATCCGTTCTTTTGCAAGTTCCGGCGCTTTCATTATCGGTCCAGCCATAGGAGGCGCGATGCTCTTTTCATTATCCTATGAACTTACGTTATGGTTCAACGCGATGTTATTTGTGGTAGCTGCACTGATGCTCCTATTGCTCCTGGAAAAAGAAGTGATTGATAAAAGTCAGATTCCTGCGTTGACGCTTCCGCAAGTAGTAAGTGATTTCACTGTTGTGAAGGATTTTGTGATAGCGAATCGGTATGTAACTGCTGTTTATCTAGGTTTCACTATGGTTATGCTCTTCTCTTTTACAATGGATACCCAAGAAGTCGTATTCACTCAACGGGTAATCGGTCTTTCTGAAATCGATTATAGCTTGCTTGTCAGTATTAGAGGTATAGGGTCTATGTGCAGCGCTATTTTGCTTACGATCTTTTCAACTAAAATTTCTCTGAGAACTATGATTTCCACGGGGCTGATTATGATGACGATAGGCTATGTGATTTACGCCTTTTCCTGGTCATTTTTATCAATCGTGATCGGTTTCTTGATTTTAGGATTCTTTAATGTATTTCTAAATGCAGGAATTATGACGTTTTATCAAAATCATGTACCGGTTTCCGTGATGGGGAGAGTAACTAGTATCTATCAGCTCCTGCAAAGCATTATGCAAGTTATATTCATCCTTGGCGTAGGTGTTCTAGGAGATGTTTTGTCTTTACGAGTGGTCATTGCGTCATTAGCGATTGTGATGCTTGTGACATCTGTTATATATGCAGTGTTAGTTCTAAGATCGGATAAAAAGCGATTTTTTGTAGAGGACAATAACTAACCAGGCTATTCAAAATGGAATGCATATCATGTTCAATGATTCATTAGCAATTTGCTAGCCATAGTTTAGGATTCAATGATCCTAAGCTTCAAGTGTCGTTCCATGTACTAGGAAAAAGAAAAACGAGCTGACCTGCGAAACTAGGTCAGCTCGTTTTGCTTTTGTTTTAATCTAATCTTACAAACACACGACAACTTCCCGTTCAAAGTGTGCTTTCTTTGCAATGCAGCGATCTTGTATTTTAAATCCTGCATCGATCAGCAGATCATCCATCGATTCGATCGTGACGATGACTAGTTTGTCTGTCAGAGTGCGGGCTGCCTGTAATATCGATGCTTGTTGCTCACGTGTAACGTGCGTGTACAAGTTATATGGCATATCGATGATCGCTGCGTCATAATGACCGGGGGCTTCTTCAATTGGACCGGGCGTTACCTTGCCCGTCAAACCGAAGTGTTCAAGATTTTTTCGTGAACCGAGAACTGCGAGAGGGTTAATATCGCGTCCATCCATGTCAATTCCCATTGATAACGCTTCAACAAGAACATTGCCGATGCCGCAGCACGGGTCAATAGCTTTCACGCCTTCAGGATGTGGTACGGCGATATTTGCAACCGCACGAGCTACACGCGTACTGAGTGCGGTCGAATACATTTCAGGCTTTTTAACGTGCAGATTCCAAACGGCAACACTTTCCGTCAAGTAGCCGAACAGATAACGATTTCCAATCTGGACAACGCCGTAAAGAATGTCCGGTTGGTCCAAATCTGCTTCACCTGGCATAGCCATTCCAATTTCGCGTTCCATTTTTCTGCGATCTGGATGTGCCAGTTTTGCAGTTTCACCAAGAGGCATTGTATTGAGGCAACGGATAAGGAAAGTCTGTCCGTCATCTGCAAAAGTAGAAGCAAACTCAGCCACTTCCTGAATGGAATCGCAGGTTACGAGAACATCTAACCGTTCCTTAATGAAAGGACTGCGGCTCGGGTCGATACATACCTCGCTCATGATGAAGTTTTCACTTGTGTCCTGATTAAAGAATGCGCGCATTTCGAGCCGGCACAAGTCGTGTTCATCGACGTGTCGGCTATATGTGTATAGGTGATTGACTGAAGTCTTGTTCACGCTTCTTCCTCTAATGCAACGAGCATGTTAAATACAAATTCATATACAAGTTCGAGTGTTTCGTTGAAAGTAAGAGTTTCGCTAAAACCAGTTACATAATCGAGAGCGATGTTCACGTCCCACAATCCATCATCAGCAGAAAACATCAAACTGCGCGTACCAGGTGCGGTTCCGAGTTTTGTATCGATATATTTCTTAATCCACTCTCCATGCTTTTTCTGAACCTGCAGTCCAAACAATGCAGTGATGGTGCCGAATACGTCATCCATCTCGAGAACGACTCCATCGATTCCAATTGTCGTAAATAACGCTTCTTCTGCGAACATGTAATCATTCGGGTGTGTCTTCACATAAGAGACAGCTAGTTCGCCAGTATTTGCAGGTGTTTCCAGCGGCTCATCGGTTTCTTTGTTTGACAGGCTGTACGTTGGAGCAAAAGCAGGTGCTTCAAGTATTTTCATATCTGGTGAAAGTAGCCCTTTCTTCACTAGAAACTCCTTCTGTAACGTGTTCAGCGCAATTTCTTCTTGTGCATTGTGTCCTGCCATATAATTTGTCATCCATTTTGTTATCATTCAACACAACTCCTTCGATACTCTTCAGTATACCTTAAAAGATAGGCGTCAGTCACTCGATCTCTGCATACCACGGGTTCACGTGGATAAGAACTTCGCCGACATCGGGATTCACATCTTTGATGGCATTTCTTAGAGTGCTCGTGATGTCATGGCCTTGTTGGATGGTGAGCTCCGCCGGAATACTGATACGAATATCCACAAGTACATAATGACCGTGTTCCCGCGCCCGAAGCCGGTCAATCCGTTTCACTTCCGGTACTCCTTCTATTACCTTTTTGAAGGTTAACAGCCGTTCTTCACTTACTGTCTTTTCCATCAGAATATCAAGCGCTTCTTTACCAATATGAATTGCGAGTCTTAATACGAGAATGGCAACAATCAGTCCAGCGAGAGGATCTCCGTAGGAAAGTATAGGAATGTCATAATGATAGCCGATTAATCCAAGACCGATCCCTACGACAGCAGCCAGGGAGGCATACACATCAGCAAGATGGTCATATGCAGTGGCAATGAGCCCTTTACTGTTTTCTTGCTTCCCGATTTTCATGGTGTAGAAATAGAGCACTTGTTTCCAAAGCATCGAAACGATTGCCGTTATCAATGCAAGAACGCTCGCTTTAGCAGGCTCTTCGAAAAATGCGATAATGGCTTCTATCGCAATGTAAATGGCTGCTGCCCCTAAAATCAAGCCGACGATTGCGGAGCTGATGACTTCTGCTTTTCCGTGACCATATGGATGATCTTCATCTGGCGGACGTTTTGAAAAGCGCATCGAGGTTAAGGCTGCGGCAGATGCGACCACGTCTCCCGCGTTATGGAATCCGTCTGCTAACAAAACAGGGCTGTGGAATAGATAGCCAACAACGATTTTCAGGATGGTGAGAAAGATGTTGCTGATGAGACTGACCCAAATTGCGATGAGGGAGGATAGTGAATGTGTCGTGTTTGTCATGAACTGAGGACCTCCAAGTTATAAAGTTGCAGAGAGGAAACAAAAACCCCTGACGCAGTTTCATCAGGGGATGGGGCCGGAAAATTATAGGATTGGTCATTAATAAGCAACGTATACATAGGAATCACTCGCTTCTTGAGAATTGCGTACCAATTAGTATACCTCTTTGACAAATACATTACAAGTTGAGAAGCTGGAAGGAGAACATTGCAAAAAGTGTGAGGATGAATTATAATTCATATATTATAATAATTATACATAACGATGGAGGATGAACTGCATGAAACTTTGGGGTGGAAGATTTTCTTCTAAAGAACACGAGCGCATGGAACAATTCAATACGTCATTACCTGTAGACAATCGATTGATTGAACAGGATATCGCTGGGAGTCTTGCTCATGTAACCATGTTAGTGCATTGTGACTTACTGACACCTGAAGAGGGTGAACTGCTCATCAAAGGTTTGGAAGAGATCCAACAGGATATTACGTCCGGAAAGCTATTAGTAGAAGGTGACTACGAAGATGTCCATTCGTTTGTCGAAGTGCAACTGACGGAGCGAATCGGAGAGACAGGGAAGAAACTCCATACTGCACGAAGCCGGAACGACCAAGTTGCCGTGGATATGAGGTTGTACGCTAAAGCTAAAGCGAAAGAAGTAGCCGATTTGCTTCAAAGCTTGATGGATTCTTTGGCTGCGAAAGGACAAGCGAATGATGTCATTATGCCCGGGTATACACATCTGCAACGAGCGCAAGTTATTACATTCAGTCATCATTTAGGTGCCTATGTCCAAATGTTTTCACGAGACAAGAAACGAATTGAAAATGCTGCGGAACTCATGGATGAAAACCCATTAGGTTGCGGCGCGTTAGCAGGAACGACACATGAAATCGATCGTGACGTGACTACAGCGCTCCTACACTTCGCAAAGCCGGTTGACAATTATATTGACGGCGTGAGCGATAGAGACTACCTATTGGAACTGATGTCCGATTTCTCCATCATTATGATGCACTTAAGCCGCTTAAGTGAAGAGCTTATTCTATGGAGCAGTCAAGAATTCAAATTCGTCACGATGTCCGATGCATTCTCAACTGGCAGCAGCATCATGCCACAGAAGAAGAATCCGGACGCAGCGGAACTGATCCGTGGAAAAACGGGACGCGTCTATGGTTCGCTATTCGCATTGTTGACAACATTGAAAGGCTTGCCGCTTGCGTACAACAAAGACATGCAAGAAGACAAAGAACAATTTTTCGACGCAGTTGACACCGTCGTCGATTGCATCGACATTATGTCCAGCATGATCGATACAATGCAAGTCAATGCCGACCAAATGCGTAATGCGGTTAAAGCCGGGTTCCTGAACGCAACAGAAGTCGCTGACTACCTCGTCAGCAAGGGCACACCATTCCGAGACGCCCACAGCATCGTCGGTCGTCTCATCATCTATTGCGAACAACAGCAAAAAGGCATTGAGGAACTGACGATCGCCGAACTCAAAAACTTCAGCGATTCTCTGGACGAAGACGTATTCGCCTATATCGACTACGACGAAATCCTGAACAAGGGCACAAAGAAGTTTATGAAAGTGGGCCAGTGATCTTCTAATTGTAACTTTTTAAACGGCAGTGATAGTAGAATATCTCATTAGTTTACGTTACTGAAGCGGAAGATGGCGACTCCTACAGAATAATATGGAAACAACCTAAGTTCGCCGCGTCGTGCGGCAATGGTTGCATGACTTACGCCCTGTAGGTCCGCGTCCACCTGCAAAGGAAATCAATACCGTTACTCTAGATTTCATCACAGAAAAAAGGCTGCCCGGAAATCAGTGAATACTGACCTCTGAACAGCCTTTTTAAATCAATAAAGTAACCAATTACCCCATAATGTTATAACCAGCATCTACATAAACCACTTCGCCAGTCACACCACTCGACAAATCACTTAACATGACCATGCTCATCTTCGCCACTTCTTCCAGCGTAATGTTTCTGCGCAAAGGCGCCTTCTCTTCAATCTCGTGAAGAATCGTATTGAACGATGGTACACCTTTGGCAGACAACGTACGAACCGCTCCAGCCGACACCGCATTCACACGGATATTCTCTTTACCGAGTTCATAAGCCAAGTAACGCATCGATGATTCAAGCGCAGCCTTTGCAACGCCCATTACGTTATAGCCATCCAACACACGTTCAGCGCCTAAATAACTCATCGTAATGATCGAACCGCCTTCAGTCATATAGCGACGCGCTTCACGAGCAGTTGCAACTAGGGAATACGCACTCGTATCTTGCGCAAACGCATAACCGTCACGTGACGTTTCCACAAAATCATTGTGCAGATCTTCCGCGTGGGCAAAAGCTACAGAGTGAACGACGCCATGAATGACGCCCACTTCAGAACCGATCTTCTCGAACGCAGAACGCATGCTTTCATCCTCATTCACATCACATTCAACAACTAAACGAGCTGTCAATTCATTCTTTTCAAGTGCCTTTTCAAGTTTTGCAAGAGACCGCTCTTTCCGGTAAGTGAAAATAACGTTTGCACCTACAGCGAAAAGTGTTTTCGCGATTCCCCAAGCGAGGCTCCGCTCGTTCGCGACTCCCATAACAACAATATTTTTCCCTTTAAGTTTCAGTAAATCTTCCATGATTCAGTGGCCCCCTTGAAATCGGTCTATAATAATTTTTTAGTTAGCAGTCAGTATCAATACCTGGTCACAAAATGATTATAGCACAGATTCTTTTTACAATTCCATCGGGAGTATGAAATGAAGATCACAGGTGACACTAAGAGAAACTTGCGGAAAAAGGAGTGCTCATTATGATTCGACTAAAGACAGGGCTAGAAGGTAGGAAAACACAATTTGGTGTCATTCAAAATCGACTTGAAGAATGCGGCTATCATCTCGGAGGGAATTGGGACTACCACACCGGTTTCTTCGATAGGGTCTTAAATCGGGAAGAAGGGGAGACCATCTACATCCGGGCACCATTTGACGTCATTGCTGGTATGCTGGATCAAGATAATGCATCCATCCAATTTAAAACTCCCTACATTATTAAGCATGTCGTCAATATCGGATTCGATTCGGAAGAAAATTCACTCTTGACATCTACATTCAACCAATTCCAAGAGCCTCTTGATAAGGACGGAAGAATTCCAGACAAATCCAAATGGCAGGAAATCGGAGTAAGAGAAGTGAATCGTCTTCTTGCAATTTTAGAATGACAACAGCAATGATTATATTCTGAAAAATGTCTATACAGAAGCTTCTGGTTCATGTACGGTATAGGTACAAAACCTATCAGGAGGCTTCTAATGATCAAGAAAATCATTTTCCCATTTCTTATCGTCGCACTCATATTTTCCATGTCCAGTCCCGCATCAGCAGGAAAAGTATTCAGTGATGTCGGTGACCAATACGCAGCAAAAGCTGAACTTGAATTTCTAGCTGAACAAGGGATTGTCACTTCAGGCCCATCCGTTGCGTATGGCATTAACCGTTCCATTACACGATTAGAAGCGTCTGAAATGCTCGTTCGTGCACTGAAACTGGACATTACTAATCGTCCTGATCCATCAGTAGTGGACGTGAAGAAAGGATCACCTGGCTATGAGTTCATCGCTACTGTAGTGGATGAAAAAATTATGGTCGGCAATTTGAAAGGACAATTCAATCCTGATTCCCTTTTAACACGCGCTGAAATGGCAGCAATTTTAGTCCGTGCATTCGATTTACAACAGCCAAACGGCTACAAGAAATTTCAATTTGTAGATGTGAACGTGAAGAGTTTTGCAGCGCCGTCGATTGCTATTCTCTTTGCAAATAACATCACATTCGGCTATCCGGACCATACGTTCAAACCTGCGATGACATTGACTCGTGCCCATTTCGGGATATTCCTCGCACGGATGCTGGAGCCCGAGTTTCGAGAAGCATTAACATGTTTCGAACCTGCAGCAAAGAAGACCCATCATGTGGATGTTGCAGTTACCACGCTATGGACGGCACCTAATGCTGCAAGACTCATTGACAAACCGGCTGTATCAGCGCCCACGGATATTCGGAAGTGGACGAAAACAATGACAATTCCGCAGAAACAATGGCTGGTCGGTAAAACAGAAACTCAAGCGCTCTACGGTCAAGAAGTAGTTGTGCTGAAGACTTCTGGAAATTGGCTGCAAGTAGCTGTTAAAGACCAGTATTCTCCTAAAAACAAATCAGGCTATCCAGGTTGGGTTCCTGCGTCCCATATTGAAGAGTCGTATGCTGATTATGGGCAGTGTGCAACTGCTATGGTGAAAGCCCCGATTACAAACTTGTATCACGCTGAGACAACAGCTCGGCAGTTCATGGAAATCAGTTTCAACACGATTTTACCGGTACTCGACGAACAAGGGGATTGGGTAAAAGTCCAGACAGCATCAGACGGAGTGAAATATGTAAAGAAACAAGATGTGAACGTGCTGAAAAAAGGAAGTGAAATTCCTGCTCCAACATCCGAGGATATTATGACCACCGCTAAAAAGTTTAATGGATTGGCATACTTATGGGCTGGTACTTCTGGATTCGGTTTGGATTGCTCGGGGTTCACATACTCTGTGTATAGACAGCATGGGATCGATATTCCCCGAGATGCGAGTGTCCAGGCTACACATGGAACAGCTGTGAAAAAGAGTGAACTTCAACCGGGTGACTTATTATTCTTTGCTTATAACAAAGGAAAAGGATCCGTACATCATGTCGGCATGTATATCGGAAATGGAAAAATGATTCATTCACCAAATCCAAAGAAAACAGTTGAAATCATCTCGATAGATGCTGAGCCATATCGTACCGAATTCTCAGGAGCCCGACGTTATTTGAAGTAAGAAAAAGACTTTAGACAAAAGGGTTGGCAATCAAAACGATTTCCAACCCTTTTATTTTTTTTGAGTTTTTGAGTATGAAGAGGAAAGAAAACAGACCGTTGATCTCCGTTCCGGGCGGACGCTTTCCGGGGGCTTGCCCTCAGCCAAGCGAACCGCGAAGGGTTCGCTTTGCCGTATTTCTGCGTACTTTGCAGAAATAAAGGCATCTGGCTGCTCCTAACGCTTCGCTTATAGTCGCAAGAGCTTGTTCTTCGTGACAGCTCTTCCTGCGGGGTCTTCGAAAATATGTGCTCCTAACGCTTCGCTTTTACTCGCAAAAGCCGTTCTTCGTTACGGCTTTCGCTGATCCCCAGGAGTCGCTGCCCTGCACTCCAATCAACTGAGTGTCCCGCCGAGCGCTTGAGATAGTCATTTAATTATCGTGACAGGAAGTAGCCATGTTCAGCTGGCAAGTTTTTCAGATTTTGGATAACGAAAGTAAGCATCGTCTGCATGGACAACTTTTAAGACCCATCAGGTTTGTCCATCGCATACTTTGTTCCCTTTGGCATAGGGAAATACACGTTCAATCGTCTCTTTCTGTTTTTCGTAAATTCCCTTGAATTCAAAATGAATATCATCTCGATTAAGACGACGGAATAGATGATGGGCACTCTAACTACCGAGTGTAAGTTCTCGACCAACGGATAGATAAAAAGCTGCATCCACTTTGCTGACAAGAGGGTCAAGGCAAACCAATTGCTCTATCGTCAAGATTTCCAGCTGTTCACGTTCATTGACTTGATCCATCGTCATCATACCCATCATTTCGTTTCGTAGTTGGAGACTCCTGTTGATTGGAGCGGAAATCAATATATTTAGAGTTAATTACGTTGTAAAAGAAAAAAGACTGCAAGTCCATTCGCTCTATAGCGAATGGGCTTTACGATGTGTTATTTCAGGGTGCCATTATATAACAGACCATCGTCATCTAAAGAAATCACTTTCAAACGATTTTCTTTTTTCACAAAGACACTTTTCACCGTTTTTCTGCCGCTTTCATCTTCAAAGAGAATGACCCGTGTTCCTGAGTTATCTGTCTCTACGATACCTTCGAGGCCATCAAGATCCGCAACTTCTGCAATCTTGCTGTACTCTTCAAAAGCCGTGAGATTGCTAGTGTCAGCTGAGGGATTGTTGACCGAGCTTTCTTCTAAGGAACCGGCGTTCTCGTCATCTGCGACCGGCTCTTGTGCAGGCTCATTACTTGTACAGCCCGCCAGCAAGAAAGTCAATGCACCTGCTAGTAGTAATTTTTTCATTTTAAATGACCTCCGTATTTGTTTTACCAATAAAGCATTTTAACGAGCCTTGCTCTAGATGGCAACTAAATAGGTTCCATAGTGACTGTACCCAAAACGATTTCGACAAAATCCTTTATAATTCGTTGAATGTTTGTTACGCTCTAAGGTGAGAAAAGATTGTATAATCCATTTATTTATAGTTTTTTGAGGAGTTGTGACAGTATTGACATTTAAAAAGAATTTCATTATCGGTCTGATGCTATTTGCGTTGTTCCTAGGTGCTGGAAATATTATCTTTCCACCGAAACTGGGTCAATTAGCAGGAAGTGACCTGGCAATAGCTATGTTCGGATTCTTAATAACGGGGGTTGGATTACCGCTTTTAGCGATTTTGGCGATTGCACATGCTGGAGGCGATTTACGCTCTATCGCAGATCGGGTTCATCCGGTTTTTGGTCTGGTTTTCACCATGATTGTGTATTTAGCAATCGGTCCGTTTTTTGGTATTCCACGGACAGCCACCGTTTCGTACGAAATCGGCATCATACCATTTTTATCTGGTGGGACAGCTGATGCACAATGGCCACTCGTTATATTCAGTATTCTGTTTTTTGCGATTACTATAGGGCTTGCCCTGAACCCTGCAAAACTCGTAGACCGTATCGGCAAGTTTTTAACTCCTATTCTGTTCTTGGTGATTGCACTTTTAGCCGTTAAGAGCTTTGTAGATCCGATTGGTTCTATTAAAAGTCCGGATGAGGGATTTGGCACGCATCCTTTCTTTAAAAGCTTTGTTGAAGGCTATTTGACGATGGATGTCATTGCGGCACTTATTTTTGGCAGTGTCATTACTTCAGCGATTCATGCGGAAGGTGTTAAAACTTCCAAAGGCCTCATGAAATCCATGATTATAGCAGGTAGCGTCGCCGCAATCGGTTTAAGCTTTGTTTACATATCGTTAGGTTACATTGGGGCGACAAGCATCGGATCGATCGGACTTCAAGAAAATGGTGGTATTGTCCTATCACTTGCTTCTGAACTGCTGTATGGGTCCTTTGGTCCGATTATATTAGCGGTGACCATCCTATTTGCTTGTTTGACTACTTCAGTCGGTCTCGTTTCTGCTTGTGCTCAATTTTTTTCACAAGCTGTGCCGTCACTATCGTACAAGAAATTCGTCGTGATTTTTGCCGTATTCAGCACTGTAGTAGCAAACGTAGGATTGACTCAGCTAATATCACTTTCAATTCCGGTGCTTTTGATGATTTACCCGCTTGCAATCGTTCTAATGCTTTTATCTTTTGTAGATAACGCATTCGGCAGAAGACCGGTTGTATATGTGCTTGCGTTATTCGGAACTGCACTTGTCAGTATTTTTGATGGTCTTGCGGGTGGCGGAATCGTGGTCGAACCGGTTGCCAATATCCTTCAGCATTTACCACTGTATGAGCAGCAGATCGGCTGGCTTTTACCTGCACTTGTAGGGGCTGGGATTGGTTATGTCATTACACTTGTGTCACCTGCAACAACGTCGAAACGGTAACACCGGCTCCAGCTCTATGTTTAATATTAGTCGATTGAAGGAAGACTAACGTTAACTGGACAAAAAGGAGAGGGTATTATGAACGCAAAAGAAACTGCACAACATATTTTGGATAACAGTCATATCGGAACGATGTCAACTGTTGAGGCGAACAAACCTTTCAGCAGATATATGACGTTTTACCATGAAGACTTCACTTTGTACACAGCGACATCTAAAAAAACTGAAAAAGTGGACGAACTCGAGAAGAATCCAAACACTCATATTTTACTTGGTTACAATGACGAAGGATACGGAGATGCTTTCTTGGAAATAGCAGGGACGGTCACGATTTCAGATGAAGAGCGACTCAAGGAAAAGGTATGGAATGATCATATGAAACCTTGGTTCGATGGTCCGGAAGATCCCGATTTAGTCATTTTAAAAGTAGTACCAGATTCCATGCGTGTGATGAACAAAAAAGGTGAAGATCCCCAAACAATCACGTTCTAACGCAAAAAGGATGAGCACTCTGCTCATCCTTTTTTACAGGTCTTTTTCGTATTCCTGACGTGCATCTTTCACTATGGCCTTTAACTCCTTTTCATCAGCTCCACGTAAAAAGTAGGCAACTGCAGCTTTTCCGATTGCATAGGTTCCGCCACTTGCAATACTTGCGCTAATAGCAGAACCTGCACCTGGAACGACGAGATTCGCAAATTTGCTCCCTTGTTGAGCAATCATCCGCAGCGTAAAACCGGTTGCACCGATTCCACCTAGGGAAACCAATACTTCACGCGCAGTTTTGAAATCGAGTTCACGGCCTGAGAGGTAGGCGATAATCATAAGCAAAATCGATTGCAGTGCAAGTAAAACTGCGATATCCGTTGCGATTAACGGACTCAGTGCGACTGTACCGGACAACGCCGTGAAGACTTTGATAAAGCGCGAAGCAATTCGTTCAGATATGGTGTTCAGTCGGATCGATAACCCGAGATGTATTGCCGCCCGGATGTCCAGGCTATCTTCTAAAAAATCGATCAGTTCCTCGATTCCGTAACGTCCATCAAATTCAATGGAGCGGTTAGCATCCTTTTCATCGGACCATTCGATGTAAGATGATACTGGCAGAAAAGCCGAAGCTTCCAGATCATTCTGTTCGAAAATCCTTTTTAGCTGTTCTGTTTTCTCTGTTATCAATTGAACTTTTGAAGCAGGATAGTTGTCAGGCTCTTTCAAACGAGAAGGATTTAAATCATCCACTTGTGTTATCACAGCAATAAGTGGAAGTCCTTCAGCCGCTTTTTTCATGATCTTTTTGGTTACCGCAACATCTTTATCGATATGAGCCCGTTCCGTCGCTTTTTGTAAAAATAGAACCGCATCCGGCTGGAACGACTGAATCACATCTTTTAATGTATCCTCAGCTTTTGTATCGAACGTTTCCGATTCCCCTATACCTCGAGTGTCAATCACCTCGAAGTAAACATGTCCATCCGCCTCGTAAGCATAGCGTCTTGCTTCTTTCGTGCCAATCTCCACTTCGCTCACTTCAGCTAGATAGCGACCACTCAAGGCATTTATGAGACTGCTTTTTCCTACGCCAGTCCTGCCGACTAATACAAAACGCGGCGGACGCGGATTTTTCAAGCCTTCCAATAAGTTATGTAATTCGTCATCATCCATCATGATCTCCATCATTTTCTTGCGCTGTTTCTCGGAAATTAAATTACCGGGAATTTTTGTGAATAGCTCTTCTACATAATTGGATAAATTTCCAATATGCTGTAGTCGCTGACGCATTTCGTCAAATTGGGAACCCATGAGCAATCATCCTCTCTCGATCGTTCTATATCTATCTTGTACCCCCAACTGTTCCAATTCAAGCGGTAACTTTCTTTTGTAATCGAAAGTGTCCCTAACGGAATGGTTCATTGCATGGTATACTGAGAAACGAAAAATTCGAGCGGATGCATTGGAGGGATTGCACATGAAACAACTTGCAGGAGGCATTCAATGGGCAGTATTTCTAATGGCTTCTTCCATCGCTGCACCGATTGCAATCGCCCACGTATTTGGAATGGATGCAGGGGATACCGCCCTGTTTTTGCAAAGGACCATTTTTGTATTGGGTGTTGCGTGTCTGTTACAAGCATTTATAGGGCATAAGATGCCAATCAACGAAGGACCCGCAGGTTTATGGTGGGGAATCTTTGTCGTGTATGCAGGGATGGTTGGCGTGTTTTACAGCACACCGGCAGATGCGCTACAGGCACTCCAAAGCGGCATGCTGTACAGTGGGGGATTGTTCATCATCCTTGCAGCAGCAGGCGTCATCACGAAAATGAAGAAACTATTTACACCCGCTATCACGTTTACGTATTTAATGCTGCTGATTTTGCAGTTAAGCGGAACGTTCATAAAAGGTATGGCAGGCGTGGAAACCGCAGAAGATGTAATCGACATTCGCATTGTAATGGGCAGCTTACTTGTGCTGATCATCACATTTGTTGCAATGGGCAACAAGAGAGAATGGGTTTCCAAATATGCAGTGTTGTTATCCATTGTGATCGGATGGGCGATTTTTACAATGATTGGACGTGCGCCCAGCATAGCAATCGTCTCCGATCAGATCATTGAACTGCCAAAAATGTTTGTCTACGGACCGCCCGTTTGGGATGGCGGTGTTGCAGTGACGGCAGTTTTCATTACCTTATTGCTGATCGCAAATATGTTAGCTTCCATTCGGGTCATGGAAAATTTACTTAAACAGAAGTTTTCTGTGCAAGTTGAAGATCGTGTTCGTCAAGGTTCATTTGTTTCGGGTATCAATCACCTTTTGTCCGGTGTGTTTTCTGCAATTGGTCCGGTTCCGATTTCAGGGGCTGCGGGTTTTGTTGGCACAACGGGGATGGCATCCATCTTGCCATTCATTGTGGGGAGTGCATTGATAGTTGTAATGACGTTTTTCCCGGCTGTCATGGCGGTTTTTGCCGCATTGCCAGCGCCAGTTGCATACGCTGTAACGTTTGCCATTTTCACGAAGATGGTGTCCATGGCGTTTTCGGAACTGGATGAGGATCCTGAAAAAGAGCGTGCCAGGAAAGCGGTAGCGATTGGTCTGATGACTGGAGTAGGGATTATGTTCGTCCCTGCAGCAAGCTTTGCTCAATTGCCAGCTGTTCTTGCTTCGGTATTATCCAATGGATTAATTACAGGTACGATTGTAGCGATTGTAGTGGAGCAATTATCTTTGCGACGTAGCAAATACCGGTAATAATTTTCGCTTTCCAGGTTTGTGTTCACTCCATTAGCGGGAATAGCCGTTAGAGTTGAACGTAAACGAGAGGAAGATACTTATGAAGCTGACGACAGGACAAACATATTGGGATAAAACAGCAAAACCAACATCAAGTTTTCCATCACTTGAAAAGAATACCAGTACAGACATCTTAATTGTAGGCGGTGGAATGTCAGGGACATTGGCTGCTTTCAAACTGGCATCTGCGGGGAAAAAAGTAACAGTCATCGACCGTGCTGAAGTTGGAAAAGGGAGTAGTTCAGCCAATACTGGACTGCTTCAGTATGCGAGTGACACGATGCTGTCTGAATTTGTTGACAAAATCGGGGAAGACGACGCGGTCCTATTCTACAGAATGTGTCTGGAATCCATGGATGAGTTAACTAAGATCGCTTCAACATTACCTGAAACCACCGGGTATCGTTTGCGCGACAGTATTTTCTATGCTTCCACGCCAAATGACGGAGATAAATTGAAAAGGGAGTACAGCTACTTAAAAAAACACGATTTTCCAGTAGAGTATTTAGATCATCAGAAGTTGGTGGAGGAATATGGTATCGACAAACCAGCAGCATTGCGTACATGGCATGATGCTGAAGTGAACCCTTACCAATTCATACAAGCATTGACTGCTGAAAATTTAAAAATGGGCGTTACCTATTTTGAACATACAGCAGTTGACATGGACTCCCTGACTGAAAATGCCATCATGAGTGAATCCGGGGCTCATATTTCATTCGACTCGATCATTATCGCAACCGGCTACAGCAAGCTTTATAGCGAGCTGAATGGCAAAGCGCAAATGAATCAGACATTTGCAATTGCGACAACACCGATAGATGGGGAACTTTGGAAAGATCAGGTCATGGTTTGGGAGACGAAAAAGCCGTATCTCTATTTCCGGACGGCACCTGGCGGCAGAATGATTGCTGGGGGATTGGACGAAGAATCGAGTGACCTTTATGATGATCCGTCAGTGATCCAACGAAAAGGTCAGGAAATCTTAGATGAAATTAAAGAAATGTTTCCACACATCGACGTGGAGATTGAGGATGCTTGGAATTCGTTATTTGGTATCTCCAAAGATGGGTTGCCGTTCATGGGGAGATCCCCTCATCAAGACAATGTCTATTACTTGCTTGGGTTTGAAGGCAATGGGACGTGTTATTCGATGGCAGGGGCTACAATCATTCAGGATCTGCTGGAGGGGACGCCTAATCCATACGCACACATTGTGAGACCAAGCCGATAAAAAACGTTCGAACCTGTCAGCAGTATGACAAGTTCGAACGTTTTTTAGTTCCGAATTCAGAAATTCATGCCTGCAAAAGTATTGCCGCCTTCGAGTGTTCCGGTTTCAAACCCTTTATAAAACCAATCTTGGCGCTGTTTCGATGTTCCGTGTGTAAAGCTTTCAGGAACAACATATCCTTGGGAACGTTTTTGAATCGTATCGTCACCGACTGCACTCGCTGCAGTCAAGGCTTCTTGTAAGTCACCTTTTTCGAGCAAATCCATTTGCTTTGCGCGTCCTGCCCATACACCAGCATAGTAATCGGCTTGCAATTCGAGCCTAACCGAGTACTTGTTGTATTCCTCTTTGCTTAAACGGTTTCGAAGTGTATTCATTTTGTCGCTTGTTCCGAGCAGTTTTTGCACGTGGTGTCCGACTTCATGGGCAATGACGTAAGCCATCGCAAAATCGCCAGGAGCTTGGAAATTCGTTTTGAGTTCATCGTAGAAACTTAAATCGATGTAAAGCTTCTCATCACCTGGGCAATAGAATGGCCCGACAGCTGAACTTGCTGTTCCACATGCAGACTGAACACTGCCTGTATACATGACAAGTGTCGGATCTTCGTATGTCTTTCCTTCCTCAGCAAATACGTCAGCCCATACATCCTCCGTATCGGCTAGAACAACTGAGACAAAGTCTGATAGCTCACGTTCTTCTGCCGTTTCTTCATAAGGCTGGTTTTGGGTCGTATCCTCACCAGTGATTGAACCGAGTAATTCTGAGGGATCGCCGCCTAGAAATAGCACAACGAGTGCAAGGACGACGGTTCCGATTCCGCCTCCGACAATTGCTGTTCCACCTCTGCCTCGCCGATCTTCTACATTTGAACTTTCTCTTCGTCCACGCCATTTCATGTGCATAACCCCTTGTATTCAATAATGAGTGCATTAGTTCTTAAGCGTTCTATACCCATAATTGAAGGGAACGTATCCTCATGTGGTAAAAACCTTGTGGATCATTTTCTGTTCAGTTTCCAAATGGAATAATTCAACATCCATGCAAACGAAACCCATCCCAAGTAAGGAACGAGTAATTTTCCAGCCAATTTGTCGACTTTGTTGAACTCATAGGCGGTTAAAGAAATCATCGCAAACAAAATAGTCATTTCGATAAGTGCTGTTCCGCGTAAATTCCATTTGAAAAAGAGAAAGGACCAGATGTAATTCAGTCCTAATTGCAGTTCATAGGGGGTCAGTACTTTTCGTGCTACGCTCGGCTTGGAATGCTGTTCTGCCCGGTATTTCGCATAGCCCATCAATCCATATAAAGCCGTCCAAGCGATTGGAAATACAGAAGGAGGCGGGCTGAACGAAGGTTTTTCCAGGTTGGCATATTGCTTTTGGGTATTTCGATTCGCTAGCCAGCCGGTTATCGAACCGCCGATAATAGGTACTAAAATATTCCTAGCTAATTTCCCCCGATTCATGGGTGCAGCCGCTTCAGGGTTTTTCAATTTTATCGACTCCTTTCAATTGTTTTTCTTATTCCCTGTATCGATCCAGTAAAACGGATGTGGCACCAGTTGAATAGTATAGGAAAGTAAAGGGTAGAGGGTTGCTAAACCACGGAAAGGGTGAAATGGTATGAGTATGCAACAAAGTCAGACGATGGTTGTCACGGGAACTGGAAGTGTCACGGGGAAACCTGATCTGGTCACCATTCAGCTTGGAATCACAACTCATGCGGAACAATTAGCTGATGCCCAAGCTGAAAATACGAAACGCTCCCAGTCAGTAGTTTCTCGGCTTTCCACGTTAGGCGTACAGGAAAACGACATACAGACTTCATCGTATACAGTTTCTCCCCAATATGATTACATCGATGGCCAGCAACGTTTTCGAGATTATGAAGTACATCATCAGCTTCGTGTGACTTCGAGGACCGTGTCGAACATAGGGGAGATCATTGACGCTGCCGTACTGTCAGGTGCCACAGAGGTGTCTTCCATTCAATTCGGAATCGAACAGATAACAGACCTTTATGAACATGCGTTAAGTAAAGCAGTTGAAAATGCGAAAGCTCATGCACAAGCGCTTGCATTAGCGGCTGAAGTAGTATTAAATCATGTACCTGTGACTATTCAAGAAAGTTTACAAAGTGATGCTGGACCATTTGCTGTTCAAATGGGGAAAATGGCCGCTTCTCCGCGAATTGAGCCGGGTACATTAGAAATAGGGGCAACTGTTACTGTAACGTATAGTTATCGTTAACCAAACAAGGATGAAAGAGGAGTCCACACCTTTGGAGAGACGGAATTCCAGAGAAATGTCACATTTTCTTCATTTCATGTCTTTCTGTTTCTGTCCGAATGATGATATAGTAGTATGGAGGAAATATGTCTTCTACCTTCTTATCATTCTTCAAAGGATGCGAACTTATGCAAAAAACAATGGAGCGAACTCTTGAAAAAGAACAGCATGCGTCAACGCTTGCTAGTGATCTGAAATACTTATTTAAAGGCCCTGTTCTCATTGCAAATATACTTCCTGTTTTCGCAGGGTTCTGGCTTGCTATCTATTTCTATGGCGGCACATTTGCGGAGTACATTTCTCTTTTTTTCTTAACGATGACAGGTAGTACAATGCTGATGGCTGGAGCTCTTACGCTAAATAACTGGTACGAAGTGGACTTGGACCGAGTGATGGCGCGTACTCAAAAACGACCTACTGTAACCGGTAATATATCTATGGAGACAATCCTTAAAATCGGGATCGGGTTATCCGTATTAGGGGTCATCCTGCTATACGCGGCTTCACCAAGTGCAGCAATTTACGGATTTGTAGGGTGGTTTACGTATGTCGTCCTGTATACGATGTGGTCAAAGCGGAAGTATACACTCAATACGGTTATTGGCAGTGTGTCAGGCGCTGTAACACCACTAATTGGCTGGGCAGCAGTAGGACCGTCTTATCACATGGTACCGATTGTATTGGCCATGGTCTTGTTCATCTGGCAGATGCCTCACACTTTCGCAATTGCCATTAAGAAAGTGGACGAATACCGTGCAGCAGGCGTTGCGATGCTTCCGGTTGTCAAAGGAATTCCTATGACCAAGCGTCAGTCGATCGTCTATAGCGCATGTCTATTGCCACTGCCATTTTTCCTGGCAGCATTCGGTACAGGTTTCATCGTACTGACGACGGTCATGAACGTCGGTTTCTTCATCCTTGCACTAGCAGGATTATTCATGAAAGATGATTACAAATGGGCACAATGGATGTTCCTATACTCCGTGAACTACATGACCATTTTCTTCATGTCCATGATCCTCATGACTACTTCAATTCTTTGATACAAAAAAGACAGAGTGCACGTGGAGGCCACTGAAAAAGTCCATTAATAGTTGGTTACGCGTGGGAGACTGTTGATTTGCGCTCCAGGCGGACGCTTTCCGAGGGGCTCGATTTCAGCCTCCTCGTCGCTACGCTTCTGCGGGGTCTTCAATCTTCGCTAATCCCTCCGGAGTCGCCGCCTTCTGCTCCAATCAACGGGGGTTCGTCATTCATCATTAGACAGTCAAAACCTTCTAATTGAAAAATAAAGAGCTCATCATCCATGAAACGGGTGATGAGCTCTTTACGTTTATTATATCATAAATGCATTACAGTCAGGTGGTGTCCCAATGATCTCTAACCAAGAAACCTTACAACTCAGTCCTTATATGCCTATCTACGATCTTGTTGTCCCCGCGGACAATATACTTCGTCAAATCAAAAATCCATGAAAGTTTCTTGCTCCGCACGCTGGATGTCTTCTGCAATGAGCTGCAGATCATCAGCAGAAATGGTTAAGACTTCATACGGTTGCTTCTCTGCAAACTTTTCAGCCATCCGCTTCATGAACTTCGGTGATCCATCGTTCTCTTCATCGTAAACGACAAGCAATCCGTCGGAATTCCTCAACAAGAACTTATCCCGCTCGATGAATTGCCAGGGTGCTTCGTATGGGCGCTTCGTCAAACTCACTTGGTAATCCGCCATAAGCTGAAGTTCTTCATAATCTTGCTTTTTCATATCGTTCCAATTTTTATCCTGCTCTAAAAATGGGGTGATGAGTGCCAGCTGAAGACTCGGATAGGTATTTCTCAACTCATCCACTACTTGTCCCGCCCACGTCTCACACCCAGGCTGACCGCTAATAATCACCCATTCCAATCCGTTCTCAACAAGTCCTTGAAGCCTGTCTGATAAGGCTTTCTTTATAATGTTAATGCCAGGATGATTGGCATCGAAAATACCGAGCTCGTGGGGTTTATATCCAGTGATAATGACTCGTTTCAAGAAATCACTTCCTTTCTACTCAACCTCACAATGCATGGCGGCTTTTGCTTCTTGCCAAGGAACCGCGTATCCTTTACCTTTTGCACAAAACACCGATGACGAAGAGTATTCCGGATCAGCCGATTTGTCGTACCCGATAAGTTCCGCCACTTCTTCAGGATTGTGACAAGCCCCATATCCGTCCAGTGTCAAAATGAGAACACCTTTGCCGCCTGTGTAGGAAGCGAATTCTGTACTGTAGTTCATGAATGTTGCAACAGGAACACGTCCAGTGACAATCGTTTGACTCCCGACAGTTTCAGGGGCATCAAAATTCCCATGGGCTGTTTGGATGTCTGTCAATGCACGTCCTATGAGATCACTGTCGATTTTCATCTTAAATTTATAGTACGGTTCAAGAAGCAGATTTCCAGCTTGTTCCAACCCTTGCCGAAGTGCTCGGAATAGGGCTTCTCTGAAATCGCCGCCAGAAGTATGCTCATTATGGGAACGGCCCGTCAATAATGTCACTGAAATATCGGTAAGCGGCGAACCCGTCAAGATCCCATGATGATCACGCTCAAACAAATGCTTTTCAATAACACGCTGGTGACCAGAGGAGAGGGCATCCGTATGACAACGGGATGTGAAGCGAATGCCTGAACCGCGCTCAGCAGGTTCCATTTTGACGTGCACTTCAGCATAATGTTTGAGCGGTTCGAAATGACCGTATCCTGTAACAGTTGAAGTGATGGTTTCTTTGTAAAGAATTGTGGGAATTCCGAACGTAACCGTCATATTGAATCGCTCTTGGACAATCTGCTGTAAAACCTCCAGTTGAATCACACCCATGACCCGGATTTCAATTTCCTGGCTGTGCTCATTCCAAACCGCGTGTAAAGTCGGATCCTCTGCATCGAGCATGCTGAATACGTTCCAGACGTCTTTACTGGAATAGGAAGCATCATACTGAACGGCAGCCTTAAGTGCAGGAACTGAACTGAATGATTGTATGTTATTTTCAAGGCCGAACGTCTCCCCGGCAGCAGCATTGTTCAGACCCGTTACAGCGACTAAGTCTCCTGCTGTCGCTTCAGGGATTGCGGTGAATTTGGTACCGGTATAGACTCTGATTTGAGTAATTTTTTCAGAAAGTCCTTTATTCGTTAACTCATCACGCACATGCAGTGTCCCATTTAGAATCTTCAAATACGTAATGCGCTGCCCATTTTCATCATGACGAATCTTATAGACGGATGCTGCAAATGGCTTACGGAACTCATCCGTTTTTGGACGATTGAGAAGATGGACGAATGAAGAAAAGAAAGGCTCGACACCAATATCCTTCAATGCAGATCCTTTTCCACAGGGGAAGACTTTTCCTTCCCACACAAGCAATTTTAACATCTGCATCCAGTAATCTGCATCATAACCACTGTTTAAATAATGATCGAGTAAAGAGTCATCAAGCTCCGCAAGCCACTCCACTAACTCCTCAGACATCGATCCGTCATTGCCGATATGTTCCAGATCGAAACAATCCACTGACAACGTTTCTTGGATTTCTCTCATAATGACAGCTGCATCAGCTGTTTCCCGATCCATCTTATTCAGGAATAAAAATGTGGGAACTTTTGCATCTCTCAATAATTGCCAAACGCGCTCCGTATGGCCTTGAACACCGTCAACAGCGCTCACCAATACAATTGCTGCGTCCATCACTTGAACCGCACGTTCCATTTCAGGGGAGAAATCGGCGTGACCCGGAGTATCGATCAGAGTAAATTGACTGCCTTCATATTCAATTTCCGCCTGTTCCGCAAACACAGTGATCCCTCGGGCACGTTCAATCGAATGATTGTCCAAAAAAGCATCTTGATGATCCACCCGGCCACGTTCCCGAATCTGTTTCGTCAAGAAAAGAAGTTGTTCCGAAAATGTCGTTTTCCCCGCGTCCACATGTGCGAGAATTCCTATTGTCTGTTTCATCTATGTACCCGCCATTTCACTAAGTCGTTGTATTGACAGTATAGCACCAACCCGATTTTAGATGAAATGCAGGACATGATTTTATCGGAAGTGGAGGGTCAACCATGCAATATGTAACATGGATATGATTGAATAGAGACCAACCGTAAATTGAAGAAGTTTATGAACGATAGGGGAACGAGCAAGAACTGATTGAAGAGTGAACAAACTAAGAGGGAATCCAAGTTTTACAAAATAATATTCGAAAATATTACGATCATACACGTATTTAATCAATGGATTTGCTTCCTCAATCAGATCAGAACGTAATCCGAAATCTGTAGCCAGGGCATCAAAGATAGAAAAGCCTAACAACACCCAAAGCAATCGGTTCGAACCAACTATGACCGAAGCCTCAATTCTTTTCACATCTTGCATAGTAATACTCCTTTCTGCTAAACATTGCTATTTGGCTTCAGCATGTATAACGGAAAGAACGTCTATACAAGGCGTTGGAATTTTAGCCAGATAAAATGGGAAGATATCAAACTTAAAACAGGTAAGAATTCCACTACTAGCACTCCCATAAAATGAATCCTTCAATAACATTAGGGGCGCTTGTGATAGAAGAATAATACTTAAAACGGATTGTTTTGTTCAATTCGCAAAGAACGAGTTATCTTATGCAAAGCAATAAGAAGAAAGTTAAAAGGGCTGTCCCAAGAGTCATGAGTATGACTTCTTGGAACAGCCCTTTCTTCCATCAATGGATCGCAGACTTGAACCGGGAACCGTGGGTCTCTTGCGTATCCATAATGGTCGTAAACGCAGAAGGATCTATATCGTGAACAATTTCTTTTAACTTCGTCAACTCAAGACGTGTCACCACTACATAGATGACATCCTTTTCATTGTCACTAAATCCGCCTTTACCATGCAACTTCGTCACGGAACGACCTAGACGCTTGCCAATCGCAGCAGCCATTTCTTCGTATTCATCCGAAACGATGATGGCTGCTTTTGTTTCATCGAACCCTTGAATTACTGCGTCTATTGCTTTCGCCGCTATGTAATAGGTCAAAATCGAATACATCGCTTTTTCAGGACCGAGCACAAATCCTGCCCAACCGAAGATAAAGATGTTAAGGAACATCACGAATTCACCAACAGAATAAGGTACTTTTTTCGTCAACAAAATTCCCAGTATCTCCGTTCCATCCAAAGCGCCACCGTTACGGATGACAATCCCTACACCTGCACCAAGAAGGATGCCTCCAAAAGCTGTCGCAAGAAGCGGGTCCGTCACAAAGGGACCGACTGCTTTCAATGGAAATTCAACGACAGCCAAAAATACGATGGCGAAAGTGGAAGAGAGAAAGAAATTTTTACCGATATGCTTGTACCCGAAAAATACAAAAGGGATGTTGAAAAGCAGAATCAGAATACCGAAGGGGATGTCGCTTAAATAATTGACGATCAGTGAAATCCCGATAATCCCTCCGTCAATGACGGAGTTCGGTATTAAAAATAGTTCCAATGCAACTGCTGCCAACCCAGCACCAAACGCGATAAATAAATATCGGCGTACGAAGTGCCAGAATGTCTCCTTTTTATGCTCCTTTTTCATAGGAAGTAACCACCTTTGTTCTATAGAATTGTGCCCAGATTCTTATCAATATCTGGGAAGGAGGGAGCTGAATAAGTGCAGACTCATTCTGATTTTACAAGTATACCATTGTAACCGTTTACAGAAAAACTATTGACAATGCTGAAATGCGCGTTTATTATTCGATTAACGACTATTAAGCGACATTTAGTGCTAGTCTGACATTTTACTGGGGGTGGTTCCAAATGGAACAGAGAAAAACTAGAGAGAAACGGGAGATTAATTTTTGGATGGCAATCCTGCCGCTAGTCATTATGATAGGTGTTATGCTTGTCACAGTGGTATGGCTCAAACAGGGCCCTCATATGCCGTTAATCGTTGGTACTTCGATTGCATCACTTGTCGCTTGGAAATATGGATTCAATTGGAAAGAAATAGAGGAAATGATGTATAAGGGAATCCGGCTTGCCCTCCCTGCAGTGGTCATCATCATGCTCGTCGGACTCACAATCGGCGCTTGGATGGGTGGCGGAATTGTCGCGACGATGATTTTTTACGGACTGAAGTTAATAACACCTGCTTGGTTCTTGGTCGCAATCATGATTATTTGTTCAATCGTCTCCCTAGCAATCGGAAGTTCGTGGTCAACGATGGCCACAATCGGTGTTGCGGGAATGGGAATAGGACTGAGTATGGGAATTCCAGCGGGCATGGTTGCTGGTGCTGTCATTTCAGGTGCTTATTTCGGGGATAAAATGTCACCGCTTTCAGACACGACGAACTTAGCTTCCGGCCTAACTGGGACAGACCTTTTCGATCATATCAAACACATGCTTTATACAACTATTCCTGCACTCGTCATTGCATTTGGTGTATTTACAGTGCTAGGCAGACGTTTTGCTGATGGGAATCTCGATATGGAGAACATCGCTCAAACTTCTAATGTAATGAAAGAGAGCTTTTTGATTTCTCCTTGGCTATTACTCGTGCCACTTGCAGTAATTGTGATGGTGGCGCTAAAAGTCCCTGCTGTTCCAGCATTGATTGTCGGAATCGTGATGGGCTTCCTTAGCCAAATCTTCATTCAAGGCGGATCAGTAACAGAGGCGTTAGTAGCTTTACAAGAAGGATTTTCTATTCAAACAGGCAACGAACTCGTCGACAAATTGTTTGACGGCGGCGGTTTGGATTCGATGATGTATACCGTATCGATGACAATTGTTGCGATGACATTTGGTGGCATTTTAGAGTATTCCGGAATGTTGAAAGCGATTATGGATCAGCTTATGAAAGTTGTAAAGTCGACATCTTCACTCATCATCTCAACGATTGGTGCGTGTTTCATGACGAATGCAACTTGTTCAGAACAATATATTTCGATTGTTGTCCCTTCACGTATGTTCAGTCAAGCCTATAAAGATAAAGGACTCAGTTCGAAAAACTTATCTCGTGCCCTTGAAGATGGTGGGACGTTAACGTCTGTATTCATCCCTTGGAATACGTGTGGAGTCTTCATACTCGGTACCTTGGGCGTGGGTGTAACAGAATATGGACCTTATGCAATCATAAACTTTGTCGTACCGATTCTTTCGATTCTCTATGCGTTGACTGGATTCTCGATTGTAAAAATGTCGGCCGAGGAAAAACAGCGTGTGGATGAAGAAGATAAGAAATTACTAGAGAATGCTTTAGAAGAAGAACAACAAGTACCCGTCCATTCTTAAAAAAAGAGGCTGTCCAGGAAATCAGGTAATTACTGATCTGCTGGACAGCCTTTTCTTTAATAGATCGGAAATTTGAGCTCATAAACAGAACGGGGCCTTCCTTGACGATATGTCATCTCTTCGCCTACTGTATTCGCATAATCACTCGAGAGTAACTTTTTAATCGTTCGTTCTGCAGTTCTCCGGGAAACTCCAAGGTGACTGGCCAAATCGTTTGCAGTGAATGAAGTCGACTGCCGACTTTGTCCGAATGTAGCAAGCTTCGATAAAACCGCTGGACTTAGAGCGGTCTTATCAGCAATATCAGTGAGTGCAGGTTCAATCACCCTCAATTCGATTGGATTTCCAGCCGGTTGGAAAAGGGTGTGCAGCTCTTTTTTTTCATCCAATAAGTAGGGGCCTGAGCTGGGTTCGGTTTGCATATACCGGAGTGCACTTGCAGCGTTTTCCTTTGCATCGGTAAGTGTCCGGCCGCTTCCGAAAGCTAACTGTCCGCTCAATTGTGCAGCGAGCTGCTGAAATTCCGGATTGTGTAGTGCTGTCTGAATAGCTCCTTGGGTAGTGTAAAACAAGATGCCTTCCTCTGTATGGATGCAATGAGCGTGCAACAGCTGCGCAAGTTTTTCAGACGTGTCCTTCAATTCAATAGTGGGAATGGATACACCTAAAATCCCCGCAGCAATTTTTGACGTTTCGCTTTTTTGTAGAAGAGCTTCTTGGCAAACACGGTCGATTGTTTTCAAAAATGAACTTTTCACACTGATCATCTTGAAAACAGGGACCGATTGTTCGACCAAACAATCATAAACTGCGTGCACACTCGTAACAGCGACATTTGAAGGGTTATTTTCATAAGCAGATGCATGAAAGTCAATAAGTTCTTGTAACGCATAATCTTCTTCCAACTGATAAATGCGAGGGCGTTGTCCATCCGCTTTGATATCCGCTAAAACGTTCTCAAAAACTCTGCGATCACGAACATCTATCGACATGTTTTCCAGTTCCAGCGAGTGGTGCAGTGAAATTGCAAGTAAAGTCGTTGTAATTTCAGTTTCATCTTGTTTCAGATAAATGGCGGGTACTGGAATCGATGCTAGTATTTCAGTGGAAGCTATGTAAGGGAGCGATCCTGAAAAAAGGATTGCGTCACAAGGAAGCAACTTTTTCAAGAGATCTGGTGATTCACTAGGCACGGTATATGGATATAAATCCAATACGAGTTCACTGCGTTGTTCGGTGAATTGAACAGCACGTTGGCAGAATTCCTTGGATCCGAAAATAGCGACTTTTGTTCTCATTTTTCAATCCCCTTTTTAATTAGCGACTATTTAACGACAATGATACAATGAAAAGGGGTACTTGCCAAGTAGAAAGGGGAGATTTTTATGAAAATTAAAGAAATTGAGATATTTGCTATTAGACTACCACTCCATGAGCCATTCGTCATTAGTTATGCAACATATGATGACATGCCTTCAATCATCGTAAAACTCACAACGGATACAGGAATCGTTGGGTATGGTGAAGCAGTGGCAGATGACCATGTTACAGGTGAAAGCTGGGAAGGCACATTTGCCGTTTTACGCCATACTCTAGCGCCGGCTGTATTAGGTCTTGATCCAGGTGAATTTGAACGTCTGCATGAAACGATGGACAAAGAGATTTACGGGGTTCCAACTGCGAAAGCGGCCATTGACATCGCTTGTTTCGATGCCGTTGGTAAAAGTCTCGGAATACCAGCCTATCAATTACTCGGTGGCCGTTACCATAGTGAATTCCCGATTACACATGTCTTAAGTATCGGAGAGCCTGAAGCGATGGCGGAAGAGGCAGCTCAACGCATGAAAGCTGGATATACGTCGTTTAAAATGAAAGTAGGAACAAATGCATCTGAAGACGTGAAGCGCATTCAAGCAGTTCGGGAGCGTGTAGGAGAGGAAATCGCCATCCGAGTCGACGTCAACCAAGGTTGGGTCAACAGTTCAACGACACTTCAGGCAATGAAGAAGCTGGAGTCTTGTCATCTGGACTGGCTTGAACAGCCTGTAAAAGCCGATGATATCGATGGATTGGTTGAGGTGAAATCGAAGAGTGCAACGCCTTTGATGGCGGATGAAGGACTTCGGGGATTCCGTGAAATGAGAGAAATCATCGCAAAGCGTGCTGCAGACAAAGTGAATATCAAGTTAATGAAATGTGGGGGGATGTATCCCGCAATGAAACTCGCACACATGGCAGAAATGGCAGGCATCGACTGCCAAGTGGGATCGATGGTCGAGTCATCAATCGGCTCAGCAGCAGGTTTCCACGTAGCATTTTCTCAAAAGGCAATCACAAGTGTTGAATTGACTGGACCCTTGAAATTCAGCAAAGATGTGGGTAACTTACACTATGATGTCCCCCATATCCGCTTGAACGAAAAGCCTGGACTCGGTATTGAAATCGATGAATCCGATTTAGCTGAACTGACAGTTTTTAGTGAAAAAGTGGTGTCTCTATGAACTCGGTAACCCTCAAGGATGGTACTTCACTGCCTGTTGTCAAGTTAACGAAGTCCGATTTGCCTGAAATAAAGCTGTTACAGACGAAAGTCATTGAGCATTTAACCGACAAAACATTTTTGCAACCGTTAACCGACGAAGAATTTGAATATATTTTAGAAGGAAACGGAGTCCTCGTAGGAGTACACGCTGAAGGCAATCTGATTGCTTTTCGTGCACTGCTCGATCCTGGTGATGATCCGGAACATTTGGGGGAAGATGCGGGCATTCCTCAAGAACAATGGAGTTCCGTCCTGTATTCAGAAATCACGAATGTCGATCCGGCATTTCAAGGGAACGGGTTGCAGCGTCAGCTCGGGAAGGTCGTGATGGAAGAAGTCGACACAGAACAGTATACGTATGTGTGCTCCACAGTTGCGCCGTTCAATATTGCGAGCATTAAAGACAAACTCGAGCTAGGGATGCATATCGCCGCACTTCGTGTGAAATACGAAACACTCACACGTTATATTATGATGAAAAATCTAGCAACTGAAGCGGCCGTTACAAATAACGATCCTATTGAAGTAGGAATGGGAGAGACAACAGAACAGCAGAAACTTCTACAAGCCGGGTGGATCGGAACTTCCATTCAATTGCGTGAGGAAGGATACACTGTCACGTACAAAAAACGAAAACGATAAGGTCTGTGTGAATAATGATTTTTTTCTGTTTCTAGACCTATACGCCTATCTATTAGTACGATATACTAAATCTATTCTACTATAGTTAGGTGGGTACATATTGTGAGAATGACTGTTGGAAAGAGACTGTGGTTTGGATTTCTAGCTGTATTGATCATTATGGTAGTGATGGGATCAGCCAGCTTTTGGGCGCTGACTACACTGGATCGTGAGTACAAAGTACTTATCAATGATCGGATTCAGAAAGTGATGCTTCTGGAGCAGCTGAATGCAATACAAAGTCAAAAGTCCAATGAAATACGTGGATACATGATTTTTGATCAGATCTCTTATTTAGAAAGTCGAGAATCCCTCATAAAAGAGTTCAAAGAGAAGTCGCAAACATTAGAAAAAATGCTGCATACAAAGAAAAACAAAGAACTGCTTTCGGAAATCATTAGCTCTTCCACAAGTTATGATGAGTTGACGGATAAAGCCATAAAAGGCTATCAAGTCGAGTCAAAAGAACGGGGAATCGAAGTTTCTTCACAAGCCTCCCTTTATCAAGACGTGATGGCTGGCCAGATTTCCGAACTGATTACTTCACAAGAAAAAGCCCGTGGTAAGGCGGAGAAAGACTTAGAGAAATCCATTCAGACGGTAAAACTAATGATTATCGCTATGGCAGTCCTAGCAGTAGTGGCTGGAATCGTTATTGCTCGGATGATCAGCAGGATGATTGCCCGTCCTGTCGGGCAGATGACAGAAGCATTTCAGCAAATCGCATCCGGTGACTTGTCGGCTGAACCGGTAACAGTTAAAAACAAAGACGAAATTGGCGATATGGCGACTGCATTTAACGGCATGTCGAGCAATCTAAGATCCGTCATGACACATGTCCGAGATTCTGCGCATCAGCTTGCAGCTCAAGCTGAACAACTTTCTGCTGGAGCAGAAGAAAGCTTGGCTGCCTCGGAAACGGTTGCCAGTATCGCTAAGCAAAGCTTACAAGCGAGTACTGACCAACAATCGCTCGTTTCCGAATCGAATGCTGCAATCGGTAAAGTTCTCAGTACCGTGGATACGATTTCTTCAGATAATGATGAAATGCTTAATTCTTCGGAAAAAGTAACGAAATTGGTACAAGAAGGTTCAGCTTCATTGGCAACATTTTCAGCTAAAATGTCATCAATCAGTTCTTTAATGAAGAACTCCTCGCGATCGATAACAGAAATGGCGCATCACTCGGAAAATATCCGTGGCGTAACTTCGATGATTACAGGGTTAGCGGATCAAACCAATTTACTGGCGCTGAATGCGGCTATTGAAGCAGCACGTGCTGGAGAACATGGAAAAGGGTTCGCCGTTGTGGCTGAAGAAGTTCGGAATTTAGCAGAGCAATCGAAACGTTCATCCGCTGAAATCGATCAGCTCATTGCTGTTATGATTGAAAATGTGAAGCAAGCTGTCGAACAAACAGAAGTGAGTGCAAGTCATATGCAAGAGGGGCTTGAAGTAACAGGCAGAACGAGTGAAGTGTTTGAAGAAATCGAAAGAGCTGCATCTGATGTAGATGAGCGGGTAAGTATGGTCGCGAAATCCATTAATAGGATGAAGGCCATGATCCAGCATGTTGTGGATCATGCGAATTCCATTGAATTGTTAGCTCAACAAGCAGCGGATGAAGCGGAATCGGCACGCGTGTCATCGGAGGAACAACTGGCTGTCAACGAAGAGATCTCCACGAGCGCCCAACTTCTTGCCGAACTTGCGGAGAAATTACAACAAAATATGAACCAATTTACGATATGAATAAACCGGCCTCCCTAGTTTACAGGAGGCCGGTTTTTTACTTGCGTTTTTCGTTTTGCTTGCGCTGTTTGACTAATGTCTCAATACTATCCAGTTCGCGTGCCATTTCTGCCCTCATTTCGGTAGCGGAAAGTTTCTGGTTTTTCGGTGTTTGAGGAAGTGAGGCTGCATTCTTTCCACCCTTTGCATGTTCATCGCGTCCCATAATCATGCTCCTTTCTTAAGGTTGCGTCGTTATGAGTATGTGCAAAATTTAGTCATCGATACGAAAGGAATCCACAAATGAAAATGAGTTTACAGGTGAATACTTAGGGGAACTAGATGGGTCAATTGAATAGAGAACCATCTCGGATACCTTCATAGTTAATGGCTCAAAATATTCCTGTTGTATTGGAACTGGAACGGCATCTTTTCTCTTTTTGGCTATGGTGATATGTGGTGTATAAGCTGCCGGAGCAGGTTTCTGTAATATGGATTCCAGGCGATCTCCAAGCAAATGATAAAGTTCAGTCAACTGCGGATTTTCTTGAACACTCAGATATACAACGCGAGGTCCTGAAGGATTTCCGAAAAAAGAGACGCCGTTTATGGAGAGGGGGAATCCGTACGTTTTAGTTGCAGCTTCTCCCATCTCTTGGTGTACAAGTTCAAGTTGAGAAGGGGTGAGGGCACCGAAAAAGAGCAGCGTGATATGCAAGTCATCTGGGTGCGGGATGATTTTATAGTGTGCAGTAAGTTCAAAACGATGGCTACTATCAGTGATTTTTTCTTTTACCAATTCAAATGGAATCGGTATGGCAGCAAAATAATGGGTCATAGGGAACCTCTCCTTAATGATTCTTAGTATAGCAAGTAATGAGTATTGTCATGTGTTAGGTAACCCGCCTGCTTGTAGTTGCATACACTATCAGGGAGCAAGAAATGATGTGATGAAAGGGGATTGCGTGAAGAATTCAAATGGTGAACTTCCTGGTATGCAGAACCAAAATGCTAAGCAGCGCCAATTAGAGGGGTACCGTGTCAATAACTTTGGGAAACCATTGACAACAAATCAGAGCCTTAAAGTATCTGGAGACGAACAGTCTTTAAAAGCTGGAGTTCGCGGCCCTACTTTGTTGGAAGATTTCCACCTGAGAGAAAAGATCACGCATTTTGATCATGAACGAATACCAGAGAGAGTTGTTCATGCCCGTGGTTATGCTGCCCACGGTGAATTTACTTTGCACAAATGTATGAAAGAATATACAACAGCGAAATTTCTTCAAGGAGCTGGGAAAGTAACTCCGTTGTTTACCCGATTTTCTACTGTAGTAGGAAGCAGGGGTTCAATGGAAACTGCCAGGGACGTGAGAGGATTTGCAGTGAAGTTTTATACCGAAGAAGGGAATTATGATTTAGTCGGAAACAATATACCGGTATTCTTCATACAGGACGCTATCAAATTTCCTGATCTTATTCATGCCGTCAAGCCCGAACCGCATAATGAGATGCCGCAAGCAGCATCGGCGCATGACACCTTTTGGGATTTTGTTGCAAACAACCAAGAGACGGCTCATATGATTATGTGGCTCATGTCCGATCGAGCGATCCCTACGAATTTCCGTAAAATGGAAGGCTTCGGTGTGCACACGTTCCGGCTCGTGAACGCTGAAGGGAAAGCGCATTTTGTGAAATTTCATTGGAAACCTAGATTAGGTGTGCACTCTCTTGTTTGGGATGAAGCCCAAAAGATTGGTGGGAAAGATCCCGATTTTCATCGTCGGGACTTATGGGAGACGATTGAAGCGGGTAGCTATCCACAATACGATTTAGGAATTCAGATGATTCGTGAAGAAGATGAGTTTATGTTTGACTTCGACATTTTGGACGCGACAAAACTTTGGCCTGAAGAAATTGTGCCTGTCGACTTGATCGGTACGATGACCTTGAATCGAAATGTCGATAATGTATTTGCAGAGACTGAACAAGTAGCATTCCATCCCGGAAATGTTGTGCCTGGAATCGATTTTACGAATGACCCGTTACTGCAAGGACGCTTATTTTCATATTTGGATACACAATTATTACGCTTAGGTGGTCCGAATTTCGCTGAAATCCCGATCAATCGACCCGTTTGTCCATTTCACAACAACCAGCGGGATGGATTCAGCAGACAACGTATTGACGTCGGGCAAGTCAGTTATCATAAGAATTCCCTAGCAGATAATACCCCCTCACCTACACCAGTAGATGAAGGTGGATATGAACATTACCAAGAAAAAGTGGAAGGGCATGTCATCCGCGCCAACAGTCCATCGTTTGACGACCACTTTTCCCAAGCGCGCCTATTTTGGAACAGCATGGCTCCTTATGAGAAACAGCATATCATCGATGCCTTCAGTTTTGAAGTTGCTAAGGTGAAAAGCCGATCTGTTCGTCAGCAAGTTGTAGATATGTTCTGTCAGGTGGATAGCGGCCTCTCTGCAGCAATTGCGACCGCGGTTGGAGTGAAACGACCGGAATGCACACCTGCAGACGTTACAGCCTCTTCTCCGGCACTGAGCATGAAGAAAACGATTTACGTACCGGATACGCTCAAAGTGGCGATTTTAATCGGTGAAGGATTTGACAGCACAGTCATTGGCAATGCTGTTAGATCACTTCGTAACTCAGGTGTCACAGTCGATATTGTAAGTGGAACGCTAGGGGCAGTTAAAGGTACCGCAGGGAAAGCTGCAATCGCAAATCAGACGTTTACAACTGCGGCGCCTGTTTTGTATGACAGTATTATCGTGGGCGGCGGCACGTCGAGTAATCCAGCAGAATTTAATAACAGTATGCAAAATTACATTGAGGAACAGTGGCAGCATTTTAAACCAATCGCTTTTACGAATGATGGTGCGCGGTATATTCCTATGACATCTGTCCAAGAAGGACCAGGAATTGTAATAGAGAAAAATGAATCTGATTTCAATAACGCTTATATCACTGCGTTAGCAAAACAACGCTTTTGGGAAAGGAATATCTTTGAATAATCCATATGATGTGTGTTCGGATTTTTTATATGAATAACTTTTCAAATTCTCCTCATCCTAAGGATGAACAAAGACTTTCTAAGAAATGAGGAGAATCGAATGGGAATTCTAAGTGGCAATCCGAAAGATCAGCCAATGCATTACGGTGAAGTCATCGGCTGTTGGGCATATGTCGGTGCAAACAAAGGATTGATCAGCGGGTATCAGACCTTTATAAACCATGCAGGGGATGAAGGGCTTAAAAAGCTCTTGCAAGAAGCGGTAGATATGATGAGAGACCATAACAAGCAAATTGAAGAAGTGTTGAAAGAAAATGGCATCATGCCTCCGCCAACGCTGCCAGACCGCCCAACTTGTTCTGCTGATGACATTCCAGCGGGAGCACGGTTCATGGATCCGGAAATCAGTGGAGCAGTTTCCATTAACGTCGGTCAGGCGCTTGTTTCCTGCAGCCAAGTCATGGGGCAATGCTTGCGTGAGGACATTGCGACGATGTTTGCCAAGTTCCATACTGACAAAGTCATGTTCGGTGCGAAGCTATTGAAATTGAATAAAGAAAAAGGATGGATCATTCCTCCGCCTATGCACTTAAGTGGACAACAGACCAAAGAGTGAAAGTGAGATCTGGCATATTCATCCCAAGAAATAGTAGGGTAGGGAAGAGCGTACGTCGCTTTCTTCTCTGCTTTTTTATATGGATAAAATAAGAAGAGTCGATCGATATTGCCTCTTCACTACATAGGAATGGTATACTAAATCGCATAAGGGGGCGAGTTAAATGGAAAAGTTACAGTCAGAAAAGCAATTTGAAGAACTGAAACAAGGAGAAAGAACGGTGTTTCTATTTTCCGCAGATTGGTGTCCGGATTGTCGTGTCATCGATCCGTTACTCCCAGGTATTGAAGCAGACTACCCGGAATATGAATTTGTGTACGTCGATCGTGATCAGTACATCGACATATGTGCAGAACACGATATCTTCGGGATTCCGAGTTTTCTTGTCTATAGCGGAGGCGAAGAAAAAGGTCGTTTTGTGAGTAAGTATAGAAAAACTCGTGAAGAGATTACAGCATTCCTGGATAATCCGGAAGCGTAAAAGAACAATGAAAAGGTTGCTGCATGAGAAGTCGTAGAGACTTCACGTGCAGCAACCTTTTTCATTACATACGAAAACCTTGTTTTACCTCTTCGAGAATAATTTCAGCACCAGACGGGCTAACGAACATACCGTTTGACAGTTCAAAATTGTCAGGAGTGATTTCTCCGGTAATCACACAAGCTTCACGAATCTTATAGCTTCTGAGAATGATATTCTCATCTTCCGTAAAAAATTCAAGTGGTTGTCCTTCGGGAAGTTTCATTGTCTCACGCAGTTCAATGGGGATCACTATTCTCCCTAGATGATCAACTTTTCTTATAATGCTTAAGCTCTTCATAAGAGAACCTCCTTCTATGGTACCTGAATTCTTCTATAATCATACAATTCCATATGGCAAAATGCAAAATAATGGTTGAATATTTGTCGAAAGTTCCTTAATTATGAATATTTGGAATGAAAGAACTTCTCTTTCGTTCCCTTAACAACAGCCACAACTGACACGTAATTTGATAGAATAGTACAGTTGGCATGAACGGAGGGACACGATGACATTTACTCAATTTAAGAAATCAGCGATTTTCGACTATCTCCAAATTATTGTAGGTTCGGCATTTGTCGGACTGGCATTTACTATTTTCCTATTACCATCTAGGATTGCTGCAGGTGGTGTTTCAGGAATAAGCACGATTGTTTATGAACTGTACGGATTTAACCCGGCGTATGTACAGTGGCTCATCAATATACCTTTGCTCATTTTAGGGATTGTCCTTGTGGGAAAAGAGTTCAGTTGGCGGACGATTGTGGGAACATTTTTTGTGCCTTTTTTCATTTTCCTGACGACAGATATTAACGTTCCCATTCATAACCCGTTATTGAGTTCTATTTACGGTGGAATTATGCTTGGTATCGGTCTCGGAATCGTTTATCGGGGAAATGGTTCAACTGGCGGAACAGCACTCATTGCTCAAATTCTGAAGAGATATACCAACTTTTCCAGTGGATTTGCTCAGCTGATCGTAGACGGTGCAGTCGTCATCATCTCAGCTTTCGTTTTCGATTTGGAACTCGCACTGTATGCCATGATGGCAATATATGTCACGAGTAAAGTGATTGACTTTGTGCAGCTTCAGACATCGCCTACGAAGCTCATCCTGATTATTACGGACCATGAGGAAAAAGTTCAAGCACTCATTAGTAGTGAGCTCAATCGGGGATTAACAAAAGTGAAGTCTCTAGGAGGTTACTCGAATCAGGAGAAAACGATGATCCTCTGTGTCGTTGAACAATCCGAAGCGATTTACTTTAAAAAGATTGTACAGGAACAAGAGCCGACCTCTTTCGTAATTTTCTTGAACGCATCGGAAATTCTAGGACGAGGTTTTTCAAGAGCCCAATATGACGATTGAACAATTGTTAGCCCGTAAGAAACCTCTTTTTTGTTTATGATAAGACTATACAAACAACCCGGAAATGGTATACTATTCAGTAATTGAATACGCTTATCGAGAGAAACCGAGGGAAATGGCCCGATGACGTTTCAGCAACCCCTGATGGATTCAGGAAGGTGCTACTTCCACAAGACTTTGTCTTGAGAGATAAGAGGAACGGCTACTTACTTCCACTTTCTCTCTTCGAGAAGGCGGGAGTTTTTTGATGGGCTGAATAGGAGTGAGGAATTATGCCAATTACAATACCTAAGCAATTGCCTGCAGGTGAATTACTGAAGCAAGAAAAGATATTTGTGATGGATGAAGACCGGGCTACTTCTCAAGATATTAGACCACTTCGCATACTCGTCGTGAATTTGATGCCTCAGAAAGAAAAAACGGAACTTCAACTTCTTCGATTACTAGGCAATACGCCCCTTCAAGTAGACGTCACTTTTTTACATACTGAAACGTATGTATCGAAAAATGTTAGTAAAAATCATCTGGATACATTTTATAAAACATTTCCTCAAGTGGAAAAAGAGAAGTTTGATGGAATGATCGTAACTGGTGCTCCTGTTGAGCAGATGGTATTCGAACACGTTGAGTACTGGAGTGAGATGCAGCGGATTTTGGATTGGGCAACAGAGCATGTGACTTCCTCCATGCACATTTGCTGGGGCGCTCAAGCAGCCCTGTACCATTACTATGGGATCGATAAATATCAGCTGCCTGCTAAGTGTTTTGGCATTTTTGATCATATCGTTACAGATCCTACAGTGAATCTTGCAAGAGGTTTCAATGATCTGTTTCCGGCTCCACATTCGAGGCATACAGGAGTTTCAAGTGAAGAAATCGAAGCACATGACGAGTTGGAGTTACTCGCTTATTCTGCTGAAGTGGGCCCTTTCATTGTCTTATCCAATGATGCTAAAAACATTATGATTACAGGTCACTTGGAGTACGATGCAGGAACCTTACAGGAAGAGTATGACCGGGATACTGCTAAAGGGCTTGAAATTGATGTTCCTAAAAACTATTTTCCGAACAATGACCCCACGTTGACTCCGCCAAATACATGGCGCTCCCATACTCATTTATTGTTTTCAAATTGGTTAAACTATTACGTGTATCAGCAAACACCATTTGATTGGAAGTAATCCCAGTCACATGATTATGAAGTGAAACCAGCTGAAGAATTTGCCATTCTCAGCTAGTTGTCATATAATGAATGACAGTCAGTCATTTGTGGAGGGGTTTTATGAACAAGAAAGAAAAAATTGTTCAGTCTGCGATTCAAGTGTTCACTGAAAAAGGTGTAGAAAAAACGACCGTATCACATATTGTAAAAGCAGCTGGGATTGCACAAGGCACGTTTTACTTATATTTCCCTTCTAAATTATCACTGATGCCGGCAATTGCAGAAGTGATGGTGCAGCTTACGTTAAAAACAGTCATAGAAGCTGTGGAAGAATCTGCATCATTCGATGAGCAGCTAAAGCAATTTGTAGATGCGATTTTTGCAGTGAATGAAGAACATCATGAGATTCAAGCGATGATCTATTCAGGTTTGGCATCTACGGAGCACTTGAAAGAGTGGGAAAATGTATACGCCCCTATGTACCAGTGGGTAAGTACAATTGTTGCGAAGGGGCAGGAGCAAGGAGCTATCCGAGGAGACAGTCATCCAGATCAGTTAGCAAAACTTATTATTGGACTGACTGAATCAGCAGCAGAGCAGATTTATTTATACGATGAAGAGGTTGACCAGGGAATTCGTGCTTCAGAGCAAAAAAAGGAAACACTGTTGTTTTTAACCTATGCATTGGGATATTCAAATTAAACGGACAGTAAGTAGGGGTCACGTTTCGTCTGCCACTCATGTATTGGCATTCGAAACGTGATCCTGTTTAAACGGACTAATACGGAATGAAATGAATGACAGTCAGTCACCTGAGAGAAGGAGTATTTCAAATGAAAAAAGAATGGCTTTATGTAGCAGCAACTAGTTTTTTTGAACTTGTATGGATTTTCGGTTTCAACGTGGCATCGGTATGGTGGCACTGGATCCCAATTGTCCTGTTCATCTTTGTCGATTTTCACTACCTATCCAAAGCGTGCGAGACGTTGCCAACAGGAACGGTATATGCCATATTTGCCGCGATCGGTACAATCGGTACTGCATTGATGGATGTATTTTTCTTTGAACAGACATTGAGTGGCGGTAAGATTTTCTTCATCGTCATCTTAGTGGCAGGTGTCATCGGTTTGAAACTTGCTGATGGACATGACGAAAAAAACGCAGCAGAAGGGAATCGTTAATATGGGGTGGTTATTTGTAGCACTAGCAGCCGGTTTTGAATTTACAGGAGTCATCGGATTGAACAAATATAGTAAAAAGAAGACCATTCCTAATGGTTTATTGTATTATGGCGGCTTAGGTTTATCGTTTGTATTTTTATATACATCATTCCAATACTTGCAAGTGAGTACTGCGTATGCCGTTTGGATCGGAATCGGAACAGCCGGTGCCGTCTTACTGAATATGATCTTTTTTGGGGAATCGAAGAGCTTTGCAAGAATCGTCAGTCTTGCATTAATTGTCGTTGGCGTCATTGGTCTAAAAGCATTGTCTTAAATCATGTTTGATATTTCGTTGAAGGTTGCGCATAATGAGAGAATAAGGAGACGTGACTATGCGAAACAACTCAAAACCACCAACGCAACAAGCAGCCGTTTTTAACGTGCAAAAGGAACAGACATTACTTCCTTTTTTGTTACAAGCTGTCCCGAAAAGCAGAAATGCAGTGAAGGGGATTCTTTCCAGAGGGCAAGTGTCTGTAAATGGAGTACCTACTACACAACATGATCTTTCATTGAGTATCGGGGATAAAGTTGAAATCATGACCAATCAAGCAGCAAAAAATGACAGTGAACTTACAGGTCTATCCATAATGTATGAAGATGACGCGATTATCGTAATCGACAAAGAAGCGGGATTATTATCGATGGCGGCAAAGGATAAAAAAGAAGTGACTGCTTTCAGCGAACTTTCTTCCTATGTAAAGAAAACGAATAGAAGCAATCGTGTTTTTATCGTCCATCGTCTTGACCGGGAAACCTCTGGCGTAATGCTTTTCGCAAAAACGGAAGAAGTAAAGAAGTTCCTTCAAGATAATTGGGAAGAGTCCGTACAAGAACGAGGTTATGTAGCACTTGTTGAAGGCAAAGTACGAAACGAAACGGGTGAGATCATCTCTTGGCTGAAAGAGACCAGAACATTCAAAGTCTATTCCAACCCAACGGATAATGGTGGGCAGAAAGCAATTACGCGTTATAAGCTGCTCCAAGCGAGTGCCCAGTTTTCATTACTTGAATTGAGACTGGAAACAGGTCGCAAAAACCAGATACGCGTTCACATGGAAGAAATCGGGCACCCTGTTGTTGGCGACAAGAAATATGGTGCTTCAACAAACCCGATTAAGAGGCTCGGTCTTCATGCCGTCAAGTTAACGATCATTCATCCACTAACGAAGGAGCAACACACGTTCATATCCGATCCACCGACTTCGTTCTATAAGAAATCGAAATAACCGCATGCGCCAACAAGGCGCTTGCGGTTATTTTTATGTTGCACAAGAGGTCGTATTTGAAATGCGATTCAAGTCATGACTTCATTGTAAAGGAGGCATACCTGGTTGACCTTGCGCTGGAGCAAATGCATTGAGCAGCTCCGTCATATCCTGTGAAGCGAGCTGAGGTACTTGATAGTAATGATGTTTGTTCTGATAAATGGACAATTCATATGCCATTTCAATACAGTTCGGAACCGAGTCAGCGAGTACCCTCCTAACAACCGGGTTACACACTTCACATGCTGCCATCGTTTTCATCGATGCTCCTGCTTTGGCAGAACTTAATAAGAAACCGGAAATGATTTCATCCGTAATTTCAGCTGCATTCATCATCGGCTTTTTCGGTTGGCCCGGCTTCATGCCATAGATGAAATCATTGCCTTCCTTCATCTTATAGCTTTGCGTTGGATGAGATGGATCATGTCCGGATTTAAAGCTCTCGACTGTGATATTGTATTCGTCCAATGTAAAACGGGACTGCCGATCCAAAATATCAAGCAACTCGGGGTCTTTTACATGTGGTCGAAGTAAAATCGCCTGGTTGAGAGCTCCAATTGTGCTGGACAAAACTTCATGAACATCGAATAGTTCATGTCCTCCGTGGTTCATGGATGGGGGAACTGTACCCGTGTGCATGTTTTGATGTGTCGTACCATTTTGATTTGTAGTCATTGTTTTCCTCCCTAACATATCGTGTTTTCGTTCACAAATAGTATGAGCTAACAGCATTTTTCTATCCCGTGGAATGATTTGCATGAATAGCAAGGGAGATGTTTTCATACAATGGATTACGATTTTGTATGGAAAGGTGTGCATAGAATGCAAATACACGTCGTTCAAAAAGGTCAAAGCCTTTTTTCGATCGGGAGACAATACGGAATTGGATGGCAAGAAATTGCCGAAGCAAATGGGTTGGGTAATGCTGGGAAATTGGCTGTTGGGCAAGCTCTTGTAATTCCAATAACAGGCAGTTATTATTGGGTTCAGCCAGGGGATACTCTATATGAAATCGCACGGCGAGAAAAGATGACCATTTCGGAGTTGGCCAACGTCAACCAAATTTCTCTATCAGCACCATTGACTGTTGGGCAAAGATTATATATCCCTCCTTCTCCGAAAACGCAGATCCAATCGCTACTCTACGTGGAACCGCGGACTCCAGTCTCGCAGGCGATGATTACTGAAACAGAAAAAAGAGTGGATGCACTCACGTATCTAGCTATGTTCAGTTATGAAGTGAAACGGGACGGAACGTTAAAAGCCCCTTCCATAGCCAATTTACCTACAATTGCTGCGAACGCAGGCGCGCTTAACGCGATGGTAGTTAGCAACTTGGAGGATTTCGCATTTAGTGCAGGTCTTGCCCACGACATATTTGTGAGCAGAGGGGTTCAAGATTTGTTATTCACGAACATCTTGGAAGTGGCTCAACAAGTGGGATACAAAGATATCCATTTTGACTTTGAGTTATTGTTCCCGGAGGATCGTGAACTATACAATGCGTTCCTCAGAAGAGCTAGAGATCGTTTCCATCCAGCAGGACTAACGCTTTCCACTGCACTTGCGCCTAAAGTGAGTGATGTCAAAACAGGCATTTACGGCGCCCATGACTATAAAGCTCATGGAGAAATTGTGGATTTTGTTTCTCTTATGACGTATGAGTGGGGATACACTTACAGCGAGCCACAAGCGGTAAGTCCCTTGCCTCAAGTGGAGAGAGTGGTAAAGTTTGCGGTGCAAGAAATCCCTAGAAACAAAATCTTTTTAGGTCAAAACTTATATGGCTATGACTGGTCAAAACCTTACCCGACACAAGGAGGGCAGCCGGCAAAAGCGATTAGCCCAAAACAAGCAACGGAACTCGCAATTCGAGAAAACGAAGCCATTTCGTATGACTATGTTGCACAGGCTCCATATTTTACTTATATCGATCAGAATAGTATTCAACATGAAGTTTGGTTTGAAGACGCTAGAAGCATCCAGGCTAAGTTCGACTTATTGAAAAGATACAACTTGCGAGGTATCATGTATTGGAAGTTAGGCTTGGCTTTCCCGCAAAATTGGCTACTGTTAGAAGACAATTTTAATATAGTGAAAAAATAGTTTGTACTTACCATATTCCAAGAAAACAGAGGTGATTTGATCCTCTGTTTTTGTTTGCAGATTAAAATGTATTTTCAAAAATATTCATTCTAGCGTATACTTACTAAATATAACGCGATAGATTGGGTATTAAGGGGGAAGCATATGACAAAACTGAATGTAGAACATATGGATGTACAAAGACGTTCAAATGATTATGTGCATCAAGTTTATGATCAGGTTAAAAGAAGAAATGCAAATGAAACTGAATTTCTCCAAGCTACACGAGAAATATTCGATTCACTCCGTCCCGTATTCGCTCAGCACCCTGAATATATTACAAGCGGAATTTTGGAAAGACTGACTGAACCGGAAAGAATTGTGGCGTTTCGAGTCGCTTGGGAAGACGATGCCGGAAAAGTCCACGTGAACAGAGGATATCGCGTTCAATTCAGCAGTGAGCTCGGGCCATATAAAGGTGGTCTTCGTTTTCATCCTTCCGTGAATAGCAGTATTATGAAATTTCTCGCCTTTGAACAAATTTTCAAGAATGCGTTAACTGGCCAACCGATTGGTGCAGGTAAAGGCGGTGCTGATTTTGACCCGAAAGGTAAGTCTGATCGGGAAATCATGCGATTCTGTCAAAGTTTCATGACGGAATTGAGTCGACATATCGGGCCGGATATAGACGTTCCTGCAGGTGATATCGGCGTTGGAAAGCGTGAAATCGGTTATTTATTTGGACAGTATAAACGGTTGAAAGGCGGATACGAAGCGGGAGTGCTGACTGGGAAAGATCCGAGTCATGGCGGAAGTCTAGGACGAAAAGAAGCGACAGGGTACGGAACAGTTTACTTTACCGAGGAGATGCTCAAGGAGTACGACATGTCGTTCAAGGATAAGACTGTTATCGTGTCAGGTTCCGGAAACGTATCGATCTATGCGATGGAGAAGGCCCAACAATTAGGAGCAAAAGTGATTGCATGCAGTGATTCTTCAGGCTATATTGTCGATAATGATGGAATAGATTTGGATTGTGTCAAGCAACTAAAAGAAGTGGACAATAAACGGATTCAAGATTATTTAAAATCACATCCGGAAGCTCGTTATTTTGAAGATTGCTCAGCTGTCTGGACAGTTCCTTGTGACATCGCACTTCCTTGTGCCACTCAAAATGAGCTCGATGAAGCGAGCGCGCATCTTCTGATTAAAAATGGAGTGACTGCTGTTGGCGAAGGTGCCAACATGCCTTGTACGAACGAAGCACTTACGATTTTTCAAGAACACGGGATACTTTTTGCGCCGGCTAAAGCTGCTAATGCAGGGGGCGTAGCCGTTTCAGCGATGGAGATGTCTCAGAATAGTATGAGACTCCGATGGACTGCTGAAGAAGTGGATGAACGTTTGAAAGTGGTCATGCGTTCGATATATGAAAGTTGTATGGATGCAGCAGATCGCTTTGGCAAACCGGGGAATCTTATTATGGGTGCAAACGTAGCAGGATTTTTAAAAGTTGCTGACGCAATGGCGGCTCATGGGTTAAGTTGATAGGTACAATCGGCACATCTTTTAATGTGTGCTCTGACTGTAGGTAAACTCCAGAAATCATGGAGGTGCCTGCAGTCTTTTTTTTACAATGGAATTATTATGATAAGTTGATCTTAGCAAAATCAACAGTATCTCCAACTATCCCAACTTATAGAGACTTTTTCAGTGACCTCATCTTTTAAGGTGAGTTTTTTGTCTTTCAATAACAATCGTTAATTGAAAATTGAACTGAATATTTCGCCTATTAAAAGAATCAGTATTTTCTCTTGCATTTGCTCGTCAGCATGTTATTATAAATATACTTTAGGATGTATAAAGATACATAAATTATGAGAGGGGTTTTTATGATGACGAAGAAAAAAGTGGTATTGGCATATTCAGGAGGACTCGATACATCAGTTGCGGTTCAATGGCTAACTGAGCAAGGTTATGCAGTTGTTGCATGTTGTTTGGATGTTGGAGAAGGGAAAGATCTGGATTTCATCCAACAGAAAGCCCTTCAAGTGGGTGCAATCGAGAGCTATGTGATCGATGCAAAAGCGGAATTCGCAAAAGATTATGCATTGCTAGCTCTTCAAGCGCGTACGCTCTATGAAGAAAAGTATCCACTGATTTCTGCATTATCCCGTCCATTGATTGCAAAAAAACTTGTGGAAGTCGCGCATAAAGAAAATGCAGTGGCAGTAGCCCATGGTTGCACAGGTAAAGGAAACGACCAAGTCCGTTTTGAAGTAGGCATTAAAGCACTGGATCCGACATTGGAAGTGATTGCACCTGTTCGTGAGTGGAGCTGGTCTCGTGAGGAAGAAATCGCTTATGCAAAAGAACACAATATCCCAGTTCCTATCGTGCTGGATAGTCCTTATTCGATTGACCAAAACTTATGGGGCCGCAGTAATGAATGTGGAATTCTAGAGGATCCGTGGGCAGCTCCGCCTGAAGATGCATATGGACTCACTTCATCCATTGAAGAAGCACCTGATCAGGCGGATATCGTCGAAATCACTTTTAAACAAGGTGTTCCTGTGAGCTTGGATGGCAAAGCATTTGAGTTGGACCAACTCATCCTTCACTTGAATGAGCTTGCTGGAAAACATGGTGTCGGCCGTATCGACCATGTTGAAAATCGTCTCGTCGGCATTAAGTCACGTGAAGTCTATGAATGTCCAGGTGCTATGACGTTGATAAAAGCACACAAAGAACTCGAGGACATTACTTTGGTGAAAGAGACAGCTCATTTCAAGCCGATCGTTTCTCAAAAGTTGAGTGAACTGATCTACAATGGTCTTTGGTTCTCACCATTACGCAGCGCATTGGAAGCATTCATCAAGGACACACAGCAAGTAGTGAACGGAACAGTGCGTGTGAAGCTGTTCAAAGGGCATGCGATTGTCGAAGGCCGTAAGTCGGACAACTCGCTCTATGATGAAAAGCTTGCGACGTATACGTCAGATGACGAATTCGATCAAGCAGCGGCTGTCGGGTTCATCAAACTATGGGGACTGCCAACAGAAGTCCATGCAGCTGTAAATAAGCAGCTTGTTTCAACTAAAGCTTAATTGAAAGGACCTTCCTAGCTATGGGAAGGTCCTTTCAGACTGTAGACAAACTCCAGAAATCATGGAGGTGCCTACAGTCTTTTTTCTTTTACAATGGAATTAACAATGAAAAGTTGATTTCCGCTGCGAGCGGACGCTTTCCGAGGGGCTTGCTCTCAGCCGCTTCCCTCGCTTTGCTCGGTCCAGGGTCTTCGAGCTTCGCTGATCCCTCCGGAGTCGCCGCTCTCCGCTACAATCAACAAGATCTCCCAAACATCAAATCAGATGATGGAAATGATGACGAAGAATCAAGTTAATGAACGGGAACAGATGGAAATGCTTACGATCGAACAGGTAGTTTCGCAAGACCAGCTGGTTCGTTAATTAGATGCAGCTAGTGATTTTTCCTTCATTTATCCATTGGTGAAAGATGTGAATGTCTCATGGTAAATTCAGTTGATTGAAGTGCAGGACGGCGACTCCTGGGGATCAGCGAAAGCAAAGCGTTAGGAAGCACGTGTTTTCAAAAAAAAACGGACTGAGCAAAGCGAGGACGATTAATGATGCCTTAATTTTAACGAAGTTCACTAAAATACGGCCAAGCCCCCGGAAAGCGCCCGTCCGGAACGGAGATCAACTGCCTGTTATCCTTCATTTTCAAAGGCAATGATCTAAAAAGACAAAAGGGTGGGAAATCAACTGATTCCCAATCCTTTTGTCTACAGTCTCTACCTTCCCGGCCATGGGAAGGTCTTTTTCTGATTAACGTAGTAATTTCTCAATAGAATGGAATTGAGGTTCTCCCTTGTCATAGGTCGCGATGAAGCGGAATCCGATATCGGAAGCGAGCTGGAGGCTTTTTCGAATGTCGAAACCGACATCAAGCGGTTTGTGGGCATCGGAACCGATCGTTAAGATTTCACCGCCACAGGCTTTATACAATTCAAGGATATCTGGGCTGGGCATTGCAGTAGGTAAGCCGTATCGCACACCAGATGTATTCATCTCAATTCCTTTCCCTCGAGGAATGATTTCGTTAAAAATTTCTTTTAAGCAAGCAAGGAAATCCTGGGATGGTACTTGTTTTGCATACCGTTTAATAAGATCCACGTGACCTAACACACTGTACGCGTCAAACTTGCGTATGCAACGAAGCAACTCTTGATAGTACGCGGTAAAAGCACCTTCAAGCGTTCGGTTTTCAAAAATAGCCCCGAAATGTAAATCTTGTTTTTCAACAGTATGAAGCGAACAAATAACAAAGTCGAACTGCTCATCTTGAATCAGCTTTGTATATCGATCGAGCAAGTGAGGCTGAACTCCAATCTCCACTCCGCGTTTCACTTGAATTTCATTTCCCCGGCGTTCTCGTAAAGACTCAATTTTTTCCTTGTATGCTTGCTGATCAAATTCAAAGACGAAATTCCTATCGGGATAATCATAGTCAACATGATCTGTAATGCAGATTTCGGTAAGCCCTTTCTGAATGGCGGATTGTATCATATCCTCAGGTGAAACCTCACAATCCGCTGAAAATGAGGTGTGCATATGATAATCGAACATAATATGAAAACTCCTTTCTGGTTGACATTTCTTAATTGTCTATTTATAGTACTAGATAACTTCATTGTAGTAAAGTGATAAAGTGAAAGGGGTGCTAGTTTGAGTAATCCATTCCAATCTGCAGAAGAAGAATTTGAAATACGTGAAGTCTTTCGGAACTCTTTTTTACCGAAAGGGTATCGCGAAGTCAATTTGCCGGTTCTAGAGAGTTATGAAACATATGAATCACTTAAAACCATTCAAAGTCGTAAAAGTCTTCTGAAGCTGATCGATCAAACAGGAGATATTCTCGTTTTGCGACCCGACGTTACGATTCCTCTCATGCGTGAACTTGCAACATCAGTTGAAAACTTAAGTGAAGAAGTCAGGTGCTGGTATGTGCAATCCGTCTTTCGTCAATCGGAGGATCGCGCTATTCCGACTGAACAGAGGCAAGCGGGAGTCGAGCTTTTCGGAAAACAATCTGCAGAAAATGACGCTGAGGTGATTATACTTGCTTGTCTAGCGCTGACTGAACTAGGACTCCATGAGTTTAAAATTGAACTGGGGCATGCGGGGATTTTACATGAACTGAATCGTATCCTTCACTTGACTGAAGAGGAACGCCTTCAAGTGAAGTCTCTCATTCAAATGAAAAACAGCAGTGAGCTGGCAAACTTTTTAAAACAAAATGATGTAGAAGAAGCAACGAGAGAATTGCTTCTTGAAACAGTTTTCTCATATGGGGAAGCCGCGTCGGTTTTCGACCGTTTTCGAGAAATTCCATTGAACAAGCAGATGTCTCCTATCATTCAACATATCGAAAAGGTTTTTGAATTAGTCGTTGCTTCAGGGTACGGAAATCATGTCACAGTCGACCTCGGCATGGTCAACGAAATGGACTATTATTCCGGAATCCAGTTTCAAGGATTCAGCACTTCAATCGGAAGACCATTACTGATGGGAGGGCGTTATGACGAGGTGAGTCAGAAATTCGGAGCCCAGTTACCGGCAGTTGGATTCGCTTGTGATGTGGAAGCGATCTTCATGGCTAAAAGTAACAAGTCTAGACAGGCTGAATGAAGGAGATGAAGGAAGATGGAACCGATGAAAATTGCTGTCGCGAAAGGAAGAATTGCAGAAACAGCGAGAGAACTTTTGTCTGAAGGCGGAATCGCTTTTCCAGACACATTATATGATGAGCGGAAGCTACTCATTAATAGTATAGATGGAAACTATCAACTGTTATTTGTAAAGGCATCTGATGTCCCGACTTACATAGAGAAAGGGGCAGCCGATATCGGTATCGTCGGGAAGGATACGATCATGGAAGATGGAAAAGACGTCTACGAGCTGCAGGATTTAGGATTCGGGAGTTGTCAGTTAGTCGTTGCTGGATTCCCCGGCAGTTTCCCCGAAGACACGAAATCGTTGACGGTTGCGACCAAATATCCCAGTATTGCCAAAACTTATTTCGATAAAGAAGGAATTCGTACTGAAATCAGCCGCTTGAACGGTTCAATTGAACTTGCACCGATAGCAGGTCTATCAGAGGTCATAGTCGACATTGTCGAAACGGGTTCAACCCTTCGCGATAACGGATTGGTTATCTTAAGGGAAATCGCGAAAGTGAGTGCGCGCGTCATTGTGAATAAAGCGAGTTATGCTACAAAAAATATTGAAGTTAAGCAATGTATTGAACTGTTGAAGAAAGGAGTGGATGACCGTCGTGCAGATAATCACAACGCGTGAGCAATTGAAACAGCGAATGGCACGAAAGTCGTCTGTTTCTTCTGTTGAGCCGGCGGTCAGATCGATTCTAGACGAGGTCAAACAGTTCAAAGATGCAGCACTTCTAGACTTAACCGAACGTTTTGATGGCGTTCAGTTACAAACACTCCGGGTATCTGAACAAGAAATCGAAGATGCTTATCAGGAGGTGTCCTCCACCTTACTTCAGGCACTTAGAGACGCAAAAGGACGTATTCAGCTTTTTCACGAACAGCAGAAAGAAGAGAGTTGGCGCATTGAGCCTGAAGAGGGCGTCTATTTGGGACAACAAGTACGCCCTCTCTCATCTGCAGGGATATATATTCCGGGAGGGAAAGCTTCTTACCCATCCACAGTATTGATGAACGCACTCCCTGCGAAAATAGCAGGTGTAAAGCGTCTCGTCCTCACAACACCGCCCCAACCGGACGGAACTGTCAATGCTGCTGTTCTTGTGGCAGCGGATCTATGCGGGGTTGACGAGATTTACAAGGTCGGTGGCGCACAAGCGATTGCCGCCCTTGCGTATGGTACAGAGACGATCCGACCTGTACACAAAATCACAGGTCCTGGAAATGCTTACGTGGCATGTGCAAAAAAGCTTGTGTTTGGTCACGTTTCAATCGATATGATTGCCGGGCCAAGTGAAGTATGTATTTGGGCAGACGGACAATCCAATATAACATTCGTCGCCGCCGATCTGCTTGCGCAAGCTGAGCATGATGAAGACGCGATGGCTTGTTGTCTTGTACCTTCCTTAAAGTATGCAAACGCACTTTCTGAGGAGGTCTATAGGCAATTGGAGCTCATGGAACGAAAAGAAATCGCGGAAAAGTCCATCCAAGCAAATGGCTGGATCGCTGTTGTGGAAATTGAAGACGAGACGATTGAGATCATTAATGAACTCGCACCCGAACATTTAGAAATCCTGACAGCTGATCCAGAAAGCAGACTAGACGACATCGAGCATGCTGGCGCAATTTTTCTCGGAGCATTCTCGCCGGAAGCACTCGGAGATTATATGGCCGGACCGAACCATACTCTGCCGACAAGTGGGACTGCAAAGTTTTCATCGCCATTAGGTGTGTATGATTTCGTCAAAAAGACGAGCATTATCCGATATAGCGAGGAAGCACTTGGACACGTTTCAGAACAAATAATTGAACTAGCGAAAACTGAAAGATTGCAAGGCCATGCACAAGCCATTCGAGTCAGGGCAGGGGAGGAATCCAGATGAGGACGTCGACAATTGAACGGAAAACTGCTGAAACGGATATCTCCATGCAGTTAGTGTTAGATGGTTCAGGAAAAAGTGACATCAATACAGGAGTTGGTTTTTTCAATCATATGCTTATTCTTACGACTATGCATGGAGGCATCGATTTACAAGTGACATGTAATGGGGATCTGGAAACGGACCAGCACCATAGTGTGGAAGATGTCGGAATCGCTCTAGGCACTGCTTTTAAAGAGGCGATTGGAACAAAAGAAAGCATTGAACGCTATGCATCCGTGACAGTTCCGATGGATGAAGCGTTAGCTGAAGTATCGATGGATATTAGTGGGAGATCGTTTCTCGTTTATAACGTATCAGGATTGAAGGATAAAATCGGGGCATTCGATACCGAACTAGCTGAAGAATTCTTTCTCGCATTTACCCGTCATGCAGAGGTGACGCTTCATATCAACTTACAGTATGGGAAAAACAGTCACCACATATTAGAATCCATTTTCAAAGGATTTGGCCGTGCAATCCGGGTCGCTGCCGCTAAGAATGGACGACAAGGAATTCCCTCAACAAAAGGCATGTTGTAATGATGGAGGAAAGGGGAGGTATTGAATGATTCTATTTCCAGCAATCGATATTCAAAATGGAAAGTGTGTACGTTTAGTCCAAGGAGATTTTAAACAAGAAACCATCTATCATGACTCGCCGCTTGAAGTCGGAAAAAAGTGGCTTGACCAAGGGGCTGAATGGCTGCATGTAGTCGACCTGGATGGCGCTAAAACGGGTCAATCCGTGAATCGTGAAGCGATTATTGAACTTGCAAACACCTTGCAGCTGCCAATCCAAGTGGGTGGAGGCATTCGTACTATCGAAGCGATCGAAGATTATTTATCCAATGGAGTCGAACGGATCATTCTCGGGACATCGGCTATAAAGGATCCCGACTTGTTGAAGCAAGCGGTTACCCGATATGGTAAACGGATTGCTGTTTCCGTAGATGCTAAAAATGGAAAACCGACGACAGCTGGCTGGACAGAAGATTCAACAACAGATGTGTCGACGTTAGTACGAGAGCTGGAACAGGCAGGGGTCCAAACCATCATCTATACAGACATAGCGAAAGATGGGATGCTCGCAGGACCTAATTTTGAAGAGCTTCAAAGTTTACAGAAAGAAACAGAGATGGATATTATCGCTTCAGGAGGCGTCACGACTGTAAGGGATATTGAAAAACTACAACAGGAATCCCTGTATGGAGCCATTGTCGGAAAAGCAATCTATGAAAACGGAACACGATTCCAAGAAATGATGGAGGTTTTATAAATGACTAGAAGAAAAATTATTGCCTGTCTGGATATCGATAATCGACGTGTTGTGAAAGGGAAGAAGTTCCAAGACGTAAAAGAATTAGGGGATCCTTTAGAGCTTGCGAAAAAGTACGAAGCAGAAGGCGCGGATGAATTAGTATTTTACGATATCTCTGCTTCAGTTCAACAACGCGGCATGTTTCTGGATTTGATCCGCCAGATTGGTGAAAGCATTGAAATTCCCTTCATTGTTGGTGGTGGGATCCAAACACTTTCGGACGTGGAACTTGCAATCGAAGCGGGAGCGGACAAAGTCTCCATAAACAGTGGAGCACTGAAAAATCCTGACTTACTTCGTGAAGCATCTGAGCGCTATGGTTCCAGCAGAATCATGTTGTCCATGGACGTCAGTCAATCTGAATCGGGTCAATGGACGGTATTTGCTAAAGCAGGTAATGAAGATACGGGAATGGATGCAATAGAATGGGCGAAAGAGGCTGAGCGGCTAGGTGCAGGGGAGATTGTTGTAAATTGTATCGATGAGGACGGAATGAGAAATGGATATAATCTGGAGCTCACAAGCTTGGTCGCAAATTCTGTTTCGATTCCGATTGTTGCAAGCGGAGGCGCAGGGAGTGCGCAGCATATCCGAGATGTATTTGAACAAACAAATGCTCAATCAGCACTCGTAGCCTCTGTTTTGCATTTCGGGATTGTGTCTTTAGACGACCTTCAACAAGTAGTTAAAGAGGGTTCTTATGGGGACTGATTCAATACGCTTTAACAGCGAGGGTTTAGTTCCTGCTATTATTCAAGATGCCCGGACCGGTGCAGTCCTCATGCTCGCTTATATGAATGAGGAATCGTTACAAAAGACAATTGATACAGGGGAAACGTGGTTCTTTAGCCGATCACGGAAAGAACTCTGGAACAAAGGAGCAACATCAGGAAACAAACAGATTGTGAAGCAATTGGACGTTGATTGCGACCGGGATACCATTCTGGTTCAAGTCGAATCAGCTGGCCCCGCTTGTCATCTAGGAACAGAAACCTGTTTTACTCATGACGAGCAACAAGACGTCCGAAAGCAACGTACTATTGTTCAACAAGTTGCACAGCAAATTCAAAATAGGAAAGACAATCCTCAAGAAGGTTCTTATACTACGTACCTCTTCCGTGAAGGAATCGATAAAATCTTGAAAAAAGTAGGAGAGGAGACGACAGAAGTAGTAATTGGAGCGAAGAACAATGATTTGGATGAAACTGCAAACGAGCTTGCCGATTTGACGTACCACATTCTCGTGTTGATGGAAGAGCTGGGGCTTTCAATTGACGACGTAAAAGCTGTATTGAAATCACGCAGACTGCAAGAGGAGGGAAGTCAGTGAATGCACTATGGAGTGACATGGTCAAACGGACGGAGCCATATACTCCAGGAGAACATGTGAATGGAGAAGAGTGGATTAAACTGAACACAAACGAAAATCCCTATCCACCTAGTCCTCGTGTGTTTGAAGCGTTGCAGCAGGAACTGACATCGAATTTACGAAAATATCCCGAGTCGGATCCAAAAGAACTGCGAAACACTCTCGCAGAATTACATCAAGTTTCTGCGGATCAAGTGTTCATAGGAAATGGATCGGATGAAGTACTGGCATTTTCATTCATGGCGTTCTTTTCACCAGGCAAGCCGATTGTATATCCTGCAGTCACCTATTCGTTTTATCCGACGTACGCAGCGTTATTCAATATTTCATACGACACGATTCCCCTTCAGGAAGACTTCACCTTGGATGAAAAAGCATTATATAAGTCAGAAGGGGGAGTTATCTTCCCAAACCCGAATGCACCGACAGGGATTGCATTACCGCTTGCAGGTGTTGAAAGAATTGTTAGTGAAAATCAGGGACGCATCGTTATTGTAGACGAAGCCTATGTCGATTTTTGCAGTGAGACAGCCATTCCTTTACTCGAGCGTTTTGACAATTTACTTATAATCCGTACGATGTCGAAATCCCGTTCATTGGCTGGCCTCCGAATTGGATATGCAATTGGTTCAACAGAGATGATTGAAGCTCTGAATCGCATTAAAAACTCGTTCAACTCTTATACGATCGATCGGTTAGCATTAGCTGCTGGCGTTGCTTCTGTTAACGATAAGGACTATTTCGGTGACACGATACAAGCAATTATCCAGACCCGTGAACAAGCGAAAAAGATATTCGAGTCCCTGGGGTTCACAGTACTACCCTCTGCTGCGAATTTCTTGTTTGTCCATCATCCGGAAATTCCTGCAAAACAACTCCACAAAAGCTTGAAATACAAACAAATCCTCGTCCGGCATTTTTCCAAGCCAGAGACCGAAGAGTGGCTGCGTGTCACAATCGGATCTGATGATGAAATGAAACAGTTCTTTGAAAAGTTATTTGAATTAGTGAGGATGTGGACAGACAAAAGTTCGGCATATTGACGTCTGAAATAGTTCTCACCTGGCTCAATTGTTTGATATAGTGGAGTCAGATAGAGAATGGGGGAAATATGATGACAGAACAATTACCGAATTGTCCTCAATGCGGCTCGCCGTACACGTATGAAGATGGATTGCAATTCGTATGCCCAGAATGTGCATATGAGTGGACTGCAGGTGAAGAGCTTGTCCAAACAGAGCAATTGGATGTTAAAGATGCGAATGGCAATCCATTGCAAGATGGAGATACTGTCACAGTCATCAAAGACTTGAAAGTGAAAGGCAGCTCGTCTGTGCTGAAAATCGGCACAAAAGTAAAAGGGATTCGTCTTGTGGACGGCGATCATAACATTGATTGCAAAATCACAGGATTCGGTGCGATGAAATTGAAATCCGAATTCGTCAAGAAGGGTTAACCGATGATGAAACTATTCAATTCTAAAACAGTCGATATCGTTTTTGCAGTCCTACTCGGATACTTCGCATGGAACCGATATGCAGATGGACATACGGGAGTCGCCATTCTACTTGTCGTAATCGCATTGCTGAATATCGTAGCATTCATGGCTAAACTGAATATCGAGAAAAAAGTGAACCGGAATAAGTGACTGACAGCGACTCTTTACAGAGCGCTGTTTTTCTTTTGCAGAAGGATGTGGAGAGTACTGCATCGTTTAGAGAACGATTGAGAAGGAATAAGTAATTATAGTGTAAAAGGAAAGTGGTTATAAAGAAGAGAAAACTCTTATTCCGTTTACCGTATTTATGTGTAGAGGTATGACTTGCTTTCTTACTCAGCCATTACTCACCGCCGTTAACGGAATGACAGTATATGTGGTGGAGGATTGCCTATATCATTCTTGGAATCACCGGGACAGAACTACTTGGAATTATGGCCAAACAAAAAAATGGATGGTCTGTGCGGTACACTTACTCTGTTCATGCTGACTTTGGACAATTTATGTGAATGCAACAGTTGCTTGTGAAAACTAGAAAACTGTTTATTTTCAACGATGCCCATTATCTTGCAAAGCTGTTGTGTCTTAATGAACAATCCTGTACAATGGACGGATGAAATGCATTATCTGAAATGAGGATGTCTAATGAAAAAATCAATATATGGTCTAACGTTTGACCAACTTACCGATTGGCTTATTGAAAATGGGCAGAAGAAATATCGTGCCGTACAAGTTTGGGATTGGTTGTATAAAAAACGGGTCACTCAGTTTTCCGATATGAAGAACATCAATGGTGACTGTGTGGAATTGTTGGAAGCGAACTTTGTGATCCAGTCATTGGAACAAGCAGTGAAACAAGAGTCTGAAGACGGTACCATCAAGTTCCTTTTCAAAATGCAAGATGGTAACTTGATCGAAACAGTCTTGATGAAATTTCCATATGGCCATTCAGTCTGTGTGACGACTCAAGTCGGCTGTAACATCGGATGCAGTTTCTGTGCAAGTGGATTATTGAAAAAGAGCCGTGACTTGAACTCTGGAGAAATCGTCGAGCAGATTATGAACGTGCAGCATCACTTGGATTTGAAAGGCAATGACGATCGAGTGAGCCATATCGTCGTCATGGGAATCGGAGAACCATTCGATAACTATGATAATCTGATGAATTTCTTACGTGTTGTTAACGACCAAAAAGGTTTGATGATCGGCGCCCGTCACATAACTGTATCGACAAGTGGATTGACACCAAAAATTCGTGATTTCGCAAACGAAAACATCCAAGTCAACTTGGCCGTATCATTGCACGCTCCGAATAACGAGTTGCGTACTCGCATTATGAAAATCAATCGGGCATACCCAATCGAAAAATTGATGGATGCCATTGACTATTACTTGGAAACGACGAACCGACGAATTACTTTTGAGTATATCTTGTTGAATGACGTGAATGATCATGTCGCTGAAGCAGAACAACTCGCGAAATTGCTTTACAACAAACGTCACTTGTCGTATGTGAACTTGATTCCGTATAATCCGGTCGATGAGCATGACCAGTACACGAGAAGTGAGCCTGAGAATATCAAGAAATTCTATGAGACGCTTAGGAAGAGGAACATTGTGTGCGGCGTGCGTATGGAGCAAGGTACGGATATCGATGCGGCTTGCGGTCAATTGCGAAGTAAGCAGATTAAGAAGGAAAAAGCATTGTAATTTACTTGATCTGCAACTAAAAAGCAGAACGTGGGAGTGTTTGAACTCCACGTTCTGCTTTTTGCTGTCTTCTATTTGTTCTTCCCTATGAGGATTACGATGAATTGAACAATTAATCCTACACCTAGACTGAATGAGGAGAAAATATAGACGGAAAGGACTCCAATGGATTGTCCAAGTTCTCCTTCAATCGTAAGGATACTACGGAAAAATTCCTCAAAACTGATGATCATCCCCGCCATGAAGAACCAAAATGCGATAGGCAACTTGTAAAATAATAGCAATAACGCAATGAGTCCCACTGTTAATGCAAATACGGAAAAGGCAAGATAATTTTTCCAACCTAAATCCACTCCACTAATTGTACGAACACCGATAATAAAAAGTACCAACGTCGATAATCCAGTAAACAAACCGATTTTCCCTAAGTGACGGTCCATACGATGCACCTGCTTTCCATCCAACATCATACCGAAAATGGAACGTTTCTGCACACAAAAAAAGCACAACCTCGTGAACGAACGAGGTTGTGCGGATTACATATAGGCTTATTTGTTGGCAATAACGACAAGTTTCCCTTTGTCGAGTTCGCTCTCAGCTGCTGCTGCGTCTTCTTCAGTGAGACCAGCACCGTGCATCTTGCTGCGAAGTTCGTCCCCACGAGAGCTGAACATGTTCTTCATGGAATCGAGGAAGCCTTGCTCCTTCACACCAGCTTTTTCAGTGTCCAATGCGTCTGTAATATGATCTCCGCGTTTCTTATCATGTGCGAAAACATAAATTTCGTCATGAGTGTAACCTTTGGATGTTAGCTCATCTACTTTTGCCTTTGCTTGGACTGCGTTTTCTACATAATATTTTTCTACCATGTGTAAATCCCTCCAATAAGTAATTGCTTCTTTGTTGCTCTAGTGTATGTATACCACCATTGCATCCAGGTTAAACAACTATCGTTAAAATGGAGTTCAATCCATACGCAAGAGAAGGAAGAAAGAGTGAAGCATCAAAGATATAAATCGCCTCTTATACGTTTAAATGATTTCAAGAAAAAGGTTGGGTCGACATTGACATGGAACGACCGGACGCCTTGATTTGTATGAAGATAGAACAAGCACGTTCCATCTGAAAACGGTCGATAGGAACAGTCATGGATCGCATGGATAGGATAGGAATTTTGCTGCGAAACGATCTTGCTTTCATGCAGGGCTAGCGTGCAGACTGCTGTAGTTACCGTCTGCTCAATCCAACCTACTGACTTATGTGGAACCGTATAGGACAACGTCGCAATTGCTTCTGAGTCCAAAGAATCCCTCCTAAATCGTCTTATTTCATATAGTCTTTTACTGTTTTTAGTAAATCATGTACATAATCTTCATCAACATAGTTGAATTCACTGATCAGTTTACCATCTTTTGCAATCAGGTAAAAATTTGTTCCGTGGATGACTTGATCGGATGTTTCAGGTTTTTGGATGATCGTTTGGAAATTATCTCTGGCGAAGGTGGTGATTTCTTGAGCGGAATAGCCCGTTAGAAAATGCCAATTAGTTTCGTCGTCTGTGAACTGAGCAGCATATGCTTTTAACTTGTCCGGTGTATCCACTTCAGGGTCAGCAGTGAAGGAAACAAATTGGACATCCAAGTCGTGTTTCTTGAACTCTCGCTGCAATGTGGCCATTTCGGAAGTCATCGGAGGACAAACGGTTTCACAATTTGTAAATATGAAATCTGCTATCCAGACTGTATCTTCTAACTGTTTCAATCCGAATGCTTCCCCTTGCTGATCTATAAAAGTGAACGAAGAAATTTCTCTGATCGGTGTTTTAGGTGAAGAGCAGGAAGACAGTAAAACGATCACTGCTAGCATAATAGGGACGACTCGAGTTGCATTCATGTTGCCTCCTCCTCTTCAGTAAACATCGGTAAGTCAATTGTGACAGTCGTGCCAGTAGCAGGATCGCTGTCCATATTGAACGTACCGTGATGAAGTCGGACGATCTCTTTTACAATGGACAAACCAAGCCCCGTTCCACCTGTAGTCCGTGTTCTGGCTTTGTCTGTACGGAAGAAACGTTCTCCCATCCTACTTAAATCTTCCTTGGAAATTGTTAGTCCTTCGTTTTGGACTTCATAACGAACATTAGCACCGTGCTCAAATAATCGGATTTGAACAGTCCCGCCGTCAGATACGTACTTGACAGCATTATCAATCGTATTGTAAAAAACTTGTTGAATCCGATCAGGATCTCCGAGGATGATCAAGTCCTCTTCTACTTCAAGCTTGAGATGAATGGATCGAGACGATAAGTGGATTCGGAACAAATCCACAGTGTCGACTAGCACTTGTGCCACGACAATCGGTTCAGTATCAACAGTGAACAGTCCTTCTTGAAGATGGTTTAAATCAGTCAGGTCGTTGATCAATTTACTGAGTCTTGCGGTTTCTTTTTCAATGGTACTGAGGTAGTTCTCAGAATCCGGATTAGAATTTTGAGACTCGCTGATCTGTTTTAACGCATGCGTATATCCGCTAATGTAAGTGAGCGGCGTCCGCATTTCATGTGCCAGATTGCTTGTGAATTCGCGTTTTCGTTCTTCTTGTGCTTCCAGTGACGAGCTCATCGTATTGAAGGCCCGAGCTAACTGACCGATTTCATCGGAACGTTCTGTAGCCACCCTGCCCGAATAGTCTCCATGAGAAATGTTGGCAGCCAATCTTTCTAATTTCCGTAACGGACTGAAAAGGGAGCTCCATACGCGGTTGATAAGTAAGAAAAGTATCAAGAAGAATCCTGAACCTGCAGCGATCAGTAAAGGGATGCTTTCTTTGAACACATCTTGGATTGCAGCAAGAGGCACGTAGATATAAATAAAACCAATCAATGAATCTTTTCCTCGAATTGGAAAGATGGCTCCTAGAATTTCACGATCGAATTCTTCCACATATCCTTTTTTTACAACGTAGGACCCTTTTTCAAGAATTTTTCGATCCGAACGATCCACTAAGCTTTCGTAGTTAACTTGGTAAGGAAAGTAAGAGGATAGATCGTCAAGCTGATCGACAACAACAATTTCATATTCAGATACGACATTATACCATTGGATCTTTTCGATGATATCATCGCTTAGTTCTCCGAAGTGGTAGTGAGCGGCTGTTCGTTTTCCTTGATAGACAATCGATTCTTCAATGCTTTCCAAATACAATTTTGAATACAGGAAATGAATGAAGAAAAACGAAAACAGAATTGTAAATGCTAGGCTTAAAAAGAATAAGGATAAGATTTTTTTACTCAATGTCAGTTTCATCGGCTTAAACCTCGAATTTGTAGCCGATACCCCAGACAGTTTCTATTTTTCGACCTTCGTCACCTAACTTCAACCTCAACGTCTTAATATGTGTGTCGACGGTACGAACGCTACTATCGTGATCATCTCCCCAAACAATCTGGAGAAGTTCGTCTCGTGAGTAAACGCGTCCTGAATTTTTAGCGAGAACGTAAAGAATACCGAATTCTTTTAGTGTCAGTGACAAAGCTTTTCCATTCAATGTTGCACGGTGAGCTTCTTTATCGATTTCAAGTGGTCCGAATGAGAGTGCACTGTTTAACCCTTTCCGTTGGTAGGATCTGCGTAAGACAGAGGCTACACGTGCTAGTAATTCTCCTGGTAAGAATGGTTTTACAATATAATCATCACCATGTTTGAGACCTTTGATTTTATCCCATTCGTCACCCTTAGCCGACAAGAAGATAATTGGAAGGTCAATCGTTCGTTTCACTTCTTGAGCAAAGAGGAATCCATCCATATAAGGCATCATGACATCTGCTAAACAAAGATCTACCCGGATTTCATGCAGAAGGGAAAGCGCGTGAACTCCGTCTGTCGCTTCCACCACTCGATACCCATCAGCTTCTAAAAATGTACGGATCAGTTTTCTCATTTCTGCTTCATCATCGATTACCATAATTGTATACGACATCATTTGGTTTCCTCATTTCATCAATCGTTAATCAGTTCAGTTTCTCAAAAAACAGTGAACATTCCATGAAGTTTTCAGACTTCATCATTCCTTCGAATTTACTTAGTACAATGATGCTCATAACGTAATAATACTTGATAGCGGACAAACCGTTAAGCAAAAAGGAGCGAGATTCAATTGAAAAAAAGACATTTGGCAATTAGCACAGCACTCATCGCACTCTTAGCATCAGGATGCGGGCAAAATGATACAGAAACAAATGCAAGTGAGGACGAAGAAGTAGTGGTGGTCCCCATCTCCGTGGATTTAACCGTTCCTGAAACAGGAAAAGCGGGGGAAGCGATTCAATTAGAAGCTGCAGTCACTCAAGGTGATGAAAAAGTAACGGACGCAAATGAAGTTGAATATGAGATCTGGGAAGATGGAAAGAAAGAGGACAGCTGGAAGGTCAAATCGGATCAGAACACGGATGGTGTATACGAAGCGGAAGCAAAATTTGAGCATGATGGCGTATATCATGTGCAAGTCCACGTTACAGCGCGAGATATGCATACAATGCCGATGAAAGAAATCACAATTGGTGCAGGAACCCCTGATGATGAAGCTGAAAGCGAAGAAAGTCATGATCACCATGATAGTGCAGAAGGCTTCTCAATGCATTTCATGGAACCTGAAGCCGTGAAAGTGAATGAATCAGCAATGATGATCGTCCATTTGCAGCAAGATGAAAATCCGCTTGAAAAGGCACGCGTTCGACTAGAAGTTGTCGTGAATGACAAAAAGGATGAAGCGAAATGGGTTCAGTTAACCGAAGAGAAACCCGGCGAATATCATGGTGAAATGACATTTGACACAGCCGGAACAGCAAGTGTTACCGTCCATGTTGAAAATGATGCAGGCTTGCATGAGCACGAAACACACGAAATCACTATTGCAGAATAAAAGACTGTCATATTCGAAATTTCATCGAGAACTCTATATAATGTAGTAAATAGATGAAATGAGGGGATTTATAATGAACTATCCGGAAAAAACATGTTCCGTTGAAAGACTTGTCACAGTACCTGCAGATGTAGAAAAAGTACTGGAAGGTAAAAAGACTGCAACACGTAGAAATGGTGTTTACGCATACCCAGGTGAGATTATGGAGTTGGAAGGTAAGGAATTCAAAGTGGATTCACTTTACCAGCAAACACTGGGTGAAGTCACAGAAATGCATGCCCGTCAAGAAGGATTTGAAAGTTTAGACGCATACAAGCAATCGATTCTCGATATGCATGAAGGGATGAAATGGATTCCGACGATGAAAGTATGGGTGCACGAGTTTTCTCCCGTAACGAATTGATGGAAGTCATATGGACTTCTTCTATACAGTTATCGTCTACATTCATGTATTATCAGCAGTAGCCTCAGTAGGGCCGTTATTTCTGCTATTCCCGATCATTTCACGTGTCCGAATCGCGGTTTTGAGTGAGGCGGCAACTCTTCTCTCATTATTCAAATGGACAATACGCTTTGTGATGCATTCAGGACACGTCCTTGTAGTTTCCGGAGTGATCCTGATCTTGATTGGGCCCTGGCCATGGTATACTTCCTGGGTGATTGTCACGCTGGGCATTATGATGCTTTCGATTGTATTTCTCGCTAGCGGATTTTCCGTTATCTTGGACCGGTTTCCAAAAGAACCCGAGAATCGGGAAGACCTGTTAAAGAAGTTAACAAACACTTCGTGGCGGTACATAGGGTTACTCCTAATCATGCTCTATCTAATGGTTGCCAAACCGTCATTTTGGTGAAATCGACAAACTCAGGATTCTATATGATTTTTAAAATACAAAAAAGCAGCGGCTCAGTCAGTTCAAGCCGCTGCTTTTTCTGTATTTCAGTTTTCGTTGAGATTACTTAGCAGGTTGTGCTTCAGCATTGATTTCTTCTGTCAGTTGAACGAGCTGATCAATGAGATCGCCGATGTAAGCAATCGTATTGCGCAACGGTTCGTCAGTTGTAATATCGACACCAGCCATTTTTGAAAGTTCAGCTGGCGTTTTCGTACCGCCTGCTTGTAACACTTTCAACCAATCGTCGACAGCTGGCTGACCTTCATCCAACACACGTTTTGCAACTTCAGTGGAAATGGTGAGCCCTGCACTGTACGTATATGGATACAGACCCATGTAGTAGTGAGGCTGACGCATCCACGTAAGCTCAGCTCCTTCATTGATCTCTACAGTATCTCCCCAGAATTCTTCCAATACTCCGCGCTTCAGTTCGTTCAATATGGATGCATTGACGCTGCCGCCTGCATCGATTTTTTCGTAAACTTTACGCTGATATGCAGCTTCCAATAAGTGAGTCACGAAATTATGATAATACGTACGTGAAATGATGGATGAAATGACCCAGCGTTTGAACTTCAGATCCTCTGAATTCGAAAGAAGGTGGTTCGCAACGAGCATTTCATTCATCGTCGAAGGTGCTTCGATGAAATACGTCGATGGGCGTGAGTTGAACACGTTTTGGTGTTGATGGGCGTTATAGAAATGTCCAGCGTGGCCAAGTTCGTGCGCCAGGACGAATACATCTTCCATGCTACCTGTCCAAGATATCAGGATATACGGATGAGTGCCATAAGGACTTGAACAAAATGCACCTGTCGATTTGCCCTTGTTCTGTGCGAAATCTGTCCATCGTTCATCATACGAACGTTTCACCATATCCAAGTAGTCAGGGCCCATGATTGCAAGAGCATCATTGATATACTTCTTCGATTCTTCAACAGTGATCGTCGGTTCGTACGTAGCGTCTAATGGAACTTTCAAATCAGCAAACGTCATTTTGTCGAGCCCGTGCACGTCTTGAAGAAGTTTTGCATACTTGCGCATATGAGGAGCCAACTCGCTAGTGATCAAATCGATTTGACGGTGGTACATCGATTGGTCGACTTCCTGGTTGAACAGTAAGTAGTCAGTTACGCTCTCGTAGCCACGTAAATCGGATGTGATTTTCTCGAGTTGAAGATGAGAGTCATATGTTTTAGCTGTCGTATGCTGATAATCACGCAACTTAGCTGAAAACGCATCGAACGCAGCACGGCGTTTTTTCGTATCAGGCTCCGATTCCCAGCCACCTTCGAATGATACATAACTGAGAGGGTATGGTTTCCCATCGACTGTGAAATCCGGGAAATCCATATCGACCATTTTTGTAGTGTTATATAATCCGTAAGGTGCATCAAAAGCAGAAGAATAAGCAGCGAGTGCCTTTTCGACTTCAGGATGAAGGCGATACTGTTTTTCGCGAATGAGTTCCTTCAAATAATGGCTGTATTCTTCAGATTGCTCCATTGCTTGCTTTAAAACTTCCTCGGGCAGCTCCAGCAATTCACTCGTCACAAAAGAGAGTTGGCTTCCGACTTTAGCGGAGATTGAACCAAAGTGACTATCACGCATTTGTGCATCGTCGTCCGTCTGGTCAACACTCGCTGCTAAGCTTGAATATGTGCCAAGTGGAATGATCTGCATATAGATTGCTTCGAATTCTTTCAATACAGCCATTACATCTTCTGCTGATTGAATAGTACCTTGAAATTTCTTTGCAAGTGCTGCAACATCAGTTTGCAATGTTTCAAGCGCCTTGGAATAAGCAGCCTCCGTAGGGAATAAATCTTTTAGATTCCACGTTTCTTCTTGAGGTACTTCGGATCTTGGCGGTAATTGTTTAACCAATGAACTCTCTCCCTTATTTCGAATTCTGAACTATTTTCAGTATAAAACAAATAGAGTGAAATGTACAAAGATTTATAGAGTCCATTCATTTAGGAAGGGGAATGGCTCGATAGGATGAAGTTCACCATCCAATCCGCGTCAAATGGACCGTCCAGTACAGTATATTGCTCACCAGTTTCAGTGATGATCACACTGTCTTCCACCATGATGGTCACTAGATTTTCATCATGATCCTCAAGGCTGATCGTGAATTGGTTGAAATTCAATTCTTCCAACAGTTTTTGTGTATCCTCTTTCTGCAACTCATATCCACTTAGAAATCCCAGCAGACTGGCAATCTGTTCTTTGTCTGATGATACCCATGTAGGCTGTGTCCTATCCGTTGAAGAAGGTTTGGTGAAAATAAGTTGAGCTACATGGTCTTCATTCATTTGCAGCACTTCAGAGAATTTCTTCGCTGAAAATTCATTATTCGACTGGATCATGGCATAAGCTCCTCCTGCGAGTAGGAGAATTAGTAGAAACGCGCGTAATTTCATAGAAACGTCCTCCTTGTATCGTTCGTTAGTGTAGTATACGCATGCTCATGATCAGGTGGGATTCTAATCCGTCGCTAGTATATGCATGAGTCTGGTGGATAATTCGCAGAATTGTTGTGATATACTGATAGTCAAATAGGTGAAGGAGGAATTTGAATGGTACAAAAAGTGGAGTATGCGATACAGGACCGTTATCCTGATGACTTCTCATGGTGTTACGGATGCGGCCGGTTGAATAAAGAAGGACACCAATTCAGAACTGGTTGGGAAGGGGACCGAACAGTTACATATTATAATCCGGAACCTGATCACAAAGCGATTCCCGGATTCGTTTATGGAGGGATTATCGCATCGTTGGTAGATTGTCATGGTACAGGATCCGCTTCGTTAGCACTTCATCGGAAGAATGGATTCGAACCTGACGGAGAGGAACTGCCACCGAGATTTGTAACCGCTTCCTTATCCGTGAATTATATAAAACCGACTCCACAAGGGACTACTTTAAAAGCAATCGGAACCGTAGAGGAAATTCATCCTAAGAAATTCAAGGTGGCTGTGGAAGTTTTTGCAGATGGTGACTTATGCGCCACAGGAGAAGTCGTCGCGGTTGTCATGCCCGCTTCGTTCGGAGCAAAGTAAAATGAATCTTTTCTGTGTTTCACTCGTAAAATAACTAAGATCGAGTGAAAGGGTGAAAACCTATGGAAACGAAAGGTTTAAAGATACTCATACATGCCAGCGCATTTTTTGCTCCGTGTTTAGTGCCGGTTGCAATATACATCATGACGTTTTTTGTTGAGTTGGATGAACAAATAAAACGGTTATCGATCCAAGCACTGCTATTCCAATTGGTTATGGGGGCGTTAATCGTTATTTCAACGATCTTGTCGGTTATCCTTATTGGAATACCATTTCTGATCGGCTTCGTCATTATGACAATTGTCATTCCAATCATTGCAATTGTGAAAACACTCCAAGATGAGCCATACAACTATCCAATCGTGGGGCGTTGGTTCTGATTAGAAAAATAGTAGTTGTATTTCTATATTAGAAAAGTTATTATGGATAGAAATACACATGTGAAAACCTTTCCTAGTGTAATGGAACTCTAGGAAAGGCTTTTTTATAGATTTCAGTGAAAGCGTTTGCATGTATACATATACAATGGAATACAGTAGAAGACCAATGAAGAAAGGGAGGGACTGGAATTGAAAATACGTTTTAACCTGGGCACACAAATTTTTGTCGCATTTGTTTTAGCTATTATTCTAGGAAGTGTTTTCGGAAGTAAAATCGATTTCCTGCAGCCTCTCGGGGATTTGTTCCTGAGACTTATTAAGTTTGTCATTGCACCTCTTATTCTTTCAACGCTCGTAGTAGGTGTTGCGAGTATGTCAGATCCGAAACAGCTAGGTCGCATCGGTATCAAAACCATTGTGTATTACTTAGCCACAACAGCCATTGCAATCATTATTGGTTTGTCAGTCGCTTTTTTGATCAATCCAGGCACTGGAGTCAATATTTCTACAGAAGAGAGCAGTATACCGGAAGCTGCTGTCGCAGAACCGCAAAGCGCAATCGATACGTTTTTAAACATTGTACCTACTAATCCATTTGAGGCACTTGCTACGGGGAATATTCTCCAGATCATTTTCTTTGCATTGTTCATCGGGATTGCGATTACTATGATTGGTGAAAAAGCTGCTCCCGTGCTGTCTTTCTTTGAAGGTTTTGCTGAGATCATGTACAAAATCACAGGAATCATAATGCGTGTTGCTCCGTTCGGTATACTGGGGTTAATGGCCCCGGTCGTAGGGGAATATGGCTTATCCGTTCTATTACCTTTACTGAAAGTAGTGTTAGCAGTTTACATTGCGTGTATTGTGCATGCACTTATTGTCTACTCCATTGCTGTAAAGACAATGGGTAAACTAAGCCCGATCACATTCTTTAAAGGGATCTTCCCAGCTGCGCTTGTCGCATTCAGTACAGCCAGCAGTGCAGGGACACTCCCAGTAACTATCAAGAATACAACGGAGAATCTAGGTGTTCCGAAACGCATAGCGAGTTTCGTTTTGCCACTTGGAGCCACTATCAATATGGATGGTACTGCAATCTATCAAGGGGTTGCCGTGGTATTCATCGCACAATTCTTTGACTTGCAACTTACTTTCATGCAACTACTGACTGTCGTGTTAACAACAGTTCTAGCCTCGATTGGAACAGCAGGCGTCCCGGGTGCGGGAATGATCATGCTCGCTATGGTCCTGAACTCTGTGAATATGCCGCTTGAAGGAATCGCTCTGATTGCAGGTATCGACAGGGTGCTCGACATGATGCGGACATCTGTCAATATTGTCGGAGATGCTTCAGCTGCGGTTATTGTAGCGGGATCTGAAAGAGAAATAAAACCGATTGAACCGACTGTCAATTAAAGAAAGATTTAACACAAAAAGCGGCGTCCATTTCATATGGAAGCCGCTTTTTTCAATTGTCTCTACAGATTAGGAAAGTCTGGGCGTTTGCTGCCATATAGTTGTTAGAGAACGCACAGAGGTGGTGAGCGGAGATGGAAAGCGTTAAAAAGATAATCGCATTGGTTGTCGGAAGTGTTTTTTTGGCAATCGGCTTGAACCTATTTCTAATCCCTCAAGGATTGATGGAAGGTGGGGCACTTGGAATCAGCCTCATTGTCCACTACGTGACTGGGACGAAGGTGGGCTTGACGTTTTTGCTGATTAGCATCCCTATCTTTATGCTGACTTGGGTTGTCTATCGACCTTTTTTCTACAACGGTATCCATGGCATGCTAATTTCGGCGCTTGTCATTGACCTGTTCGCTCCACTTAAAGATGTGGCACATATTTTACAATCCGGACCGATTGCTAGTAGTGCAATTGGAGGAATCTTCATTGGGATTGGTACAGGACTCATGTTACGGCGCGGCATTAGTATTGGAGGAACGGACTTACTTGCTCAGCTTACAGCAAGAAGTTTGAAAATCAATTCAGGACTCATTATTCTGCTATTCGACATAATCATTGTAACGGTAGGAAGTCTTTCTGTTCCTAGGGTATCGCTCGTCCTCTCGCTGGTCACGGTTTGTAGTGTCGGATTAACAATTAGTGCTATTGTTTCTTGGAATGTAAAAACGGTTCAGTCAAATGACGTATTCAATAGGCTATGAAATTTCTTTCTCATGAGCAGAATTTTCTGCTCTCCGGAAACTTTGATACACATCTATTGTATTCACGAGGAATAATAGGAACACTAGGGCAATGGAGAACCACTTTATCCCATCGCCGCTTAAAGGAGACGCGACATCCGGGCGACCTTCATACAAAGAGTCAATCATGAACGTAAATAAGTGAATATCTAGAAGCAACGGGAATAGTGTACTCGTCCAAGCCATGTTGAGCAGCAATTTCCCTGCAGCTAACTGTTTGTTCCACATTCCATCCGAACTCTCATAAGCGCCTAGTACAATTTCGACAACCGTTAATAGAAGAAGAATAGGGATATAAAGTGATAACGCAAATTCATCAGCGCTTGTCATGAGATCACGTCCTTTTCATACAAATTGTATCCGTATTAAATAGGATTTAGTCATACAAATACAAATAGAAGACCATTGAAAATTGCATGTTATGTGTCCGGAAATGAGGGTATGAGACTAATATCTATAGAAAATAGGAGTCGTTGTCGTTGGAGAAAAAGTTTTGGAAGAATCCAGTGTTCGTAATATCTGCATCTGTCATTTTCATTTTAGTAGTACTTGGTGCAGTGATGAATGAAAAGTTTGGAACTGTAGCCGACCAGCTATATGAATTCACGACGAGGAGTTTCGGCTGGTTCTACTTGCTCGTGGTGTTTGCATTGGTAGTATTTCTGATTGGACTGGCAATCAGTAAATATGGCGCGATCCGTTTAGGCGGTGATGACGAACGACCAGATTTCCCATTCTTCACTTGGATTGGTATGTTGTTTTCCGCTGGTTTTGGAGTCGGTCTCGTCTTTTACGGTGTGGCAGAACCGATGAGCCATTACATCAATGCGCCTGTTTCAGGGGTTCAGCCTGGCACGGATGATGCTGCACGCCTTGCGATGGGTTATTCGTTTTTCCACTGGGGGATTTCGCAGTGGGCGATTTTCGGGTTAGTCGGTCTGGTCATTGCATTTTTACAGTTTAGAAAAAAGAAAGATGGACTTATTTCAACTGCATTGGAACCTGTAGTAGGGTCCAATAAGTACTTGAAGGGTGGAATTGACTCGTTTGCTGTCATTGCAACAGTCATGGGTATCGCGACTTCACTCGGTCTTGGTGTGCTGCAGATGAGCGGAGGGTTGGAGTATGCATTCGGCATCAGCAATACGTTCTTTCTCCAGTTTTCAATCATTGCCATAGTTTTTGTTGCATACATGACCTCGGCATCGACCGGTTTGGATAAGGGGATCCGCTATTTAGGCAACTTCAATTTAGGTCTCGCAATTGCTATGCTCGTCTTCTTTTTCATCGTCGGTCCGAAAGTCTTCATCTTAGATAGCTTTACACTAGCAATCGGAGATTATATTACGAATTTCATCCAATATAGCTTGCGCTTGCAGCCTTATGGAGAAGGGACATGGGTCCAGAAATGGACGATTTTCTACTGGGCATGGACCATTGCTTGGTCGCCGTTCGTAGGCGCTTTTGTTGCGCGTGTTTCAAAAGGGCGAACGATCCGTGAATTCATCATCGGGGTCATGGTACTTCCTCCGGTATTTGCCTGTATGTGGATCGCGACACTTGGTGGTACTGCTTTATACAGTGATTTGAAAAATGGGACAAACATTGCTGGAGCAGTCGACCAAGACGTGACGTCAGCCCTTTTCGCAACCTTCCAGCATATGCCGTTCACTGGTTTTTTAACGTTCCTGGCCATCCTTTTGATTTTCACTTTCCTTGTTACATCTGCAGATTCTGCAACATATATTTTGGCGAGTATGACAACAAAAGGGAGTCTGTTGCCCCCAATGATTGTGAAGATGACGTGGGGCGTGCTCATGTCAGCGATTGCTGCAGTGCTTCTGTATGCTGGTGGACTCGAAGCACTCCAGTCAGCTTCCTTAGTCTCTGCACTGCCATTCGGATTGTTTTTAATTATCATGCTTTTTGCCATGGTGAAGATGCTGAAGAAAGAACCGATTACAGTACGTCCTCGAGATGTACGCCGGTTTGAACGGATCGAAGCTGAGTACAATAAGAAGAAAGAACGAAGAAAACAAAAACAGAAGAAACAGACCTAAGGAAAGAATGCTCAATCCATAAAAAAACAAGCAACCGAGCCGATTTACGGGACTCGATTGCTTGTTTTATTTTTTTGCCTGAACATAGTACGCTTTCTTCTCAGGAAGGACTAAACAGTTCAGCTGTCCACCGAACACGGCTCCACCATCTATCCCTATAATGGAATTCGCTCCGAAATAGATGCTATGATCGTTCTCATCATCACGGAATCCTCTTGTTGGTGTATGGCCGAAAATCACCGTCTTCGGCCCTTTGTAATTGTTATGGAATTCATCACGAATCCATATGAGTTCATAAGGATCCGTCTCTTCCAACGGTACTCCAGGCTTCACTCCAGCATGAATGAAAATCGTATCTTCTTCTTCAATATAATAAGGCAGGTTTTGGATGAATTCTAAATGACGGTTAAGTTGGTCCGAGTGAAGGTGAGGCTTTTGAAATTCTTCTTCATCTGAAAACAAAAAGGATTCCGGTTCGAATCCGTAGCTTTGCAGCGTAGCTTCACCGCCATTTCGACCTGTCCAATTTCTCCAAGTACGCTCATTGCCATCGATCAGCGATTGAATCATCATATCTTCATGATTTCCTTTAAGAGCAACCGCACCGCCTTCAACCAACTCCATCACTTTATCGAGTGTCGCTTTTGAATCGGTTCCTCGATCTATGTAATCTCCTAGTAAAAATAGTCGATCTTTCTTTGAGTTGTACGATACCTTTTCCAATAAGGCAGTGAGCATCCCCAGCTCACCATGGATGTCACTAATGACAAGTGTCCGTTTCATGACTCTCTTCCTTTCTAATGCAAATCTATATTAACAGTACGCCATATTTTTCGATAAATCAATTTCAGATAATTTGTAACGGTTGTGCAAGATTTCCGTCTGATTCGGTAAAGGGAGGAGGGGGAAGGTTTGAAAAAGATCAATATTTTCCTTTGTGTGTTCGTCTTGGTATGGGCAATACCTCATGAAAAAAAGGCACGTGCATGTTCGTGTATAGAGCTTCCTTCAGTTTCTGAAGCCAGAGAAGAAGCGGATGCTGTGTTCCTTGGCATCATCACCGATATTGAGGATTTGCAGATCCAAAGGGAAGTGACCATCAACGTCCGGGAAGCTTGGAAAGGGGTACGAACAAAAACAATTAAGATTTACACAGGTTTTAATGATGGAGATTGTGGACTGCCAATCACAATTGGGGAAAGCTATCTGTTTTACGCAACAGATGGGAGCGAGCGAAACGATGATGGTTTTCTGACAAGCAATATATGTACGAGAACAACTGCCGAAGCGAACGCAATGGAAGATTTAAAAGAACTTGGTGCCGGGAAGAAGGAATTTACCCAAGAAGAACCAAGCTCTTTCGCGGATGGTCAATCTAGATGGATCATAACTAGTATTTTAGGTTCGATTGTTTTTCTTCTCATCCTATACGGGTTCTTCCTTAAAAAGCGAAACTAGGATTCATTATAGGAAAGGGATAAAGCGTTGCAAAGGGCTTTCAGCTGGGATAAGTTTTTCGATATCCTTCAATGCAATCGGGAAATAAGGGAACCCCCAAACGTAAGGGGTGATTTCATACAATTGGAAGTAAATGACGATTGACGTATCCGCCAAGTAAAAGTCTTGGTCCCTTCTGATTTCAGTAAAGGGCGGATCGAGCAGCTCGACATCCCACTCTTCAATTTTTGTGCGAATTCGATCGGATAATGGTTTTTCAAAGTCTTGAGGACCTAATAGGTCGTAGAGTGAGTATCTTTTTCCTGTTAGTGTATCAAACGTCATGGCTTTTACTACAGTCATGCCATGTGCGCCACCTGTAAATGAATAGGCAATGAGGGTGAGGCTCAATAGGTTGCGCTCGTTTGTTTTGATTTCGAAGTAAACAATGAGTTCTACAAGATTCGGATCGTAGTAATTTTGGTCGATAAGGAGCTGATTCAGTTCATTCCGAATCTGCGTGTTGAGACTATGTTGCACGACAGGAAGATGGGGGAGATGGACTTCTGGAAAAACAATGGAGATGGAAGGTGAAGGGTTCTGTAATTGGCGCGTAGTAATAAGTGTAGGGACATTTTTCATAACATCATCCTTTCTTCAATGCATTATCTTATGCATGACAGATCCATCCGATACCTAAAGGAATGCAGCAAAAAAGACGGGTATAAGCTGAATGAGAGCATACCCGTCTTTTTCGTATAGCATTATCTTTTCTTACTGAGTTCATTGTGAATAAGATCGATGTTGTAGTTCAGGTATTTCACATACGTATCGATGGCTTCGCCGGGATCACCAATTTCATCGGAATAAATGGCTTTCTCCGCCATCGGTACTCCTGTCTCTTTGGAAACGGTTTCCATTGGACGTGTATCGACATTGGATTCTACAAATAATACAGGAACTTCATGTTCTTGGATAAAGTGGACCAAGTCTTTGATTTGTTTCGGTGAACCGTTTTCTTCTGTGTCAATTTCCCATATATAAGCTTCCTTTAGTCCATAGTGGTCGTTCATATATTGGAATGCACGTTCACTAGTAACCAGTGTACGGTTTTCTTCGGGAATATCGTTTATCCGTTCTTCATACTCTTTGTCGAGCTCTTTCAAGCGATTGACATACTCTTCACCGCGTTCTTTGATTTTCTCACTATCCGTCGGGTGTCCTTCAATCAGTACTTCAGTGATTTTTTGAGCCATGAGAATACCTACGCCTGGGTCGATAAATGCGTGAGGATTGATCTCTTCTTCTCGTCCGTCATCACCTGTCAAATATTTCGGCGTCACCTCTTCGGTAAGATTAAAGATATTCTCTTCCTTCTGGCGAACAGTGTCCGTCATCTTTTTGAACCAGCCCTTGTCGCCACCTTCTAAGTTCAGTCCGTTATAGAACAAAATATCTGCGTCTGTTGCTGCTTTGATGTCGTTCGGCAGTGGCTCATATTCGTGGGGATCCGTTCCAGATGGTACCAGGTTATGGACATCGATATAATCACCGCCGATTTGGCGGGCCATATCAGCGATAATGGTAAAGGAAGTAACGACTTTCAGTTTTTCTTTTCCGTCAGGTGCTGTTGCAGCTTCTTCACCTTTACCGCAAGCTGCGAGCAAGAAGATTGCCATCAAAGACAATCCCATCCAAGTTATAAACTTCTTCATAAGCAAAAATCTTCTCCTTTGGTATAAGAATAATACTACATCCGCCCTGATTAAACATGGGAAGCGTACTCGGTGTTCTCGTTATGCAGGAGTGTCTTGTTTTCTTCGGGTTTTGGACATTTGAGTGATCAGCCCTTGTTGTGGAGAAAACAGGAAAGCGATAACGAAAATAGAAGTTGTGGCAAGTGCGATAACCGGTCCCGATGGCATGTTGTATAAGAAACTGAAATACAAGCCGATGACTGCTGACAATGCACCGAAGAAAGATGCAAGAAAGACCATCGTGGATAGTCGGTTTGTCAGCAAATACGCTGCCGAAGCGGGTGTTATCAGCATGGATACGACAAGGATAACGCCAACTGTCTGTAATGAAGCAACCGTGACAAGCGTCAAAAGAAACATGATTGCATAATGGATGAACCGTGTGTTCAAGCCATATGCCGCCGCCATCGTCTCATCGAAACTTGAAATAAGCAGCTCCTTGAAAAATAGGGCAACTGTACCGATTACGACCGCTCCGATAACGAGTGTGATCCACATGTCTGAATCACGGACCGATAATACGTTACCAAATAAAATTTGCGTCAAGTCAGTTGCACTGCGGGCTTTTGTGATTAAGATGATGCCGAGTGCAAAGAATGCTGAGAAGACGATCCCGATTGCAGAGTCGCTCTTGATACGGCTATTCTGGCTGATGGCTCCAATCCCGAATGCTGTCAGAACTCCGGTGAGTACTGCGCCATAAAAGTAATTGATGCTCAGCATGTAGGAAATCGCGACACCTGGCAGGACTGCATGGGAAATCGCATCACCCATCAATGCCATCCCTCGCAATACAATGAAACTGCCGATCACACCACAGATGATTCCGACCATTACGGATGTGATAAATGCTTTTTGCAAAAATGCGTAGTTCATCAAATCGTGGAAGAATTCCATTACACTTGAACCTCCAAATCACCAAACATCGTCATTGGCCGCTCGTATGCGCGGGTCATATTCTTTTCTTGGAATACTTGCTCAACCGGACCAGCGTCAATCAGTTCCTTATTCATCAATATCAGTTCATCGAAATAACTTTTCACTTTGGATAAATCATGATGGACGACTAGGACTGTCTTACCTGCGTCTTTCAGCGTTCTGAGTATATTGATGATGACTTCTTCACTTGATACGTCAATGCCGACAAACGGTTCGTCAAGGAAAAAGTAATCCGCTTTTTGAGCTAGTGCTCTCGCCAAAAAGACTCGTTGCTGCTGACCACCAGATAATTCACCGATTTGGCGATCTGCAAAATCCTGCATGCCTACTTGTTTCAAACATTCCATTGCCCAAGCCTTATCCGCTTTACTTGGCCGGTGAAATAATCCGAGTTTTGGATACGTACCGAGAAGTACCGTATCTTTAACAACAATAGGGAAATTCCAATCGATGTTCGAACGTTGTGGAACGTAAGCAATGAGTTTCCGCATCTTATCAATCGATTGAGAACCGATTTGTGTAGTCCCGCTATCTTTCCGTATCAATCCAAGCATAGCTTTCATAAGAGTGGATTTACCTGCTCCATTAGGGCCTAAAATGCCAATTAAACTGCCTGGTCCGAATGTGAACGATACATGGCTGACAACTTGTTTCCCTAAATAGGAGACCGAAATATTACTCGCAGTAAGTGATTCTGTCATTCTAATTCCTCCTGAATTGATAAAATAAAGTTTCCTCTGTGCAACTTTTTGTGTAGTACTAGTTTGCACATTAAAAGGTCAAGACGGGTTTGCTTATTTTCTTTCACACTATGCTCATTTATTCTGAAAGGTTCTTGATAATAGAATACAGCATGTTGTTTCCTCTGTGCAACTTTAAGTTTCCCGTGTACAACTTTTTTACAGTATAGTCTAAATGTGCTGGTATGTAAAGCGTGAAAACCCAGATTATTATGAGTGGTCGATATTTTTGAAAAGTAACTATGGTCTTGTACTACCCTTGCTATTTGTTTGATAAATTATCCCTTGACTGGACATCTGTTCTAAGTTGCCCTGTTTGCGTTGGAGAGAATGGACAATCTCCGGTAAACTAGAGGGAGAATGAATGGAAGAGGGGCGAACGAATTATGAAAATATTCCATACAGCTGATTGGCATCTCGGAAAAGTGCTGCAAGGAGTATCACTCATTGAAGAACAGCGTTTTGTATTCAATCAGTTCACAAATGCCGTTAAAGAGGAGAAACCTGATGTTGTCATTATTGCAGGAGATCTCTATGATCGTTCCGTACCGCCAGCAGAGGCTGTAAGTTTGTTGGACGAAGTGTTGTGGAAGGTAACGGTTGACTATAATACGCCAGTTCTTGCGATTGCTGGCAATCATGATAGTCCAGCGCGTCTGCAATTCGGCAGTCGTCTCATGCAAGCGAATGGCTTACATATTATTGGAAAACCATCTGAAAGTGGCGGAGGGACAACTGTTCAAATAGAGGATGAGTTTGGTCCAGTTCGATTTCACCTCATTCCATTCGCAGACCCATCCGTTATTCGAAACTTGGCGCAAGAAGATAGGATTGACAGTCATCATCGTGCAATGGAGTCAATTATCCATCAGTACGGAGAGTTAGATCTTTCCATTCGTCATGTCGCAATTGCTCATGCGTTCGTTACACCACTTGGTGAACCTGAAGAAAATACGAGTGATTCAGAGCGCCCGCTATCGATAGGCGGAGCCGAATATGTAGCTGCTGATTTGTTCAAGCACTTCCATTACACAGCGCTTGGTCATTTGCATCAGGCCCATTTTACGGGAACAGAACGGATTCGTTATTCCGGTTCGCCGATGAAGTATTCGATATCCGAAGAGCATCATCATAAAGGATTCTTAGTAATTGATCTTGATAAGCATGGAGAGATTAAAGTTGAAAAAAGGGCACTATTCCAGGAACGGGATATTAGAACGGTTAAAGCAAGTATGGCAGATTTACTGCAAGAAGAACCTAGTGCAGATTATGTTTTCGTCAAACTTCTGGATGAAGCTCCAGTGCTATTCCCCATGGAAAAAGTGCGTTCTGTGTATCCGAATGCAATGCACGTGGAGCGGGTCGTGAATCGTTCCCTTCCTGAACAAGCTACTTCACGGGTAACGGATATTGAGCGTTTGGATGACCGTGCGTTATTCGAATCATTTTATGAAGAAATCACTGGCGCATCACCAGATGAAGAGACGCGAACAATCGTGGATGAAGTATTGCATGAACTGTTAACTCGGAAGGGGGAATCACTATGAGGCCGACCCGATTGACGATGACCGCATTTGGTCCCTACCGCGGCACAGAGACGATTGACTTCACAATTCTGAAAGAGCACGGGTTATTCGCGGTATCAGGTGCTACAGGGGCAGGGAAAACGACGATATTCGATGCGATTTGCTTTGCCTTATATGGACAGGCTAGTGGTGAAGATCGGACCGATATACGTGCGCTGCGGAGTGATTTTGCGCAAAACGATCTACAGACTGCAGTCGAGTTGGAATTCATCATCCAAAATCGCACGTATCGTGTACTTCGCCAAGTTCCTTATACAAAAAAAGGGAATAAGGGTGAAACTAGCGGACGAACAGAATTCTTTCAACAAACGGATCAAGGGGAAATACCTGCTGTAGAGCGACAAATCGTTTCAGAAGTGAACAAAAAGATTGAAGAGCTGATCGGGTTCACTCTTGCACAATTTAGCCAAATAGTGATGTTGCCTCAAGGCGAGTTCCGGAAATTCTTAACGTCCGACACCGAAAACAAAGAAACGATCTTGCGCAAGATTTTTAAAACAGAACATTATCGGGAAATGGCGGACATCTTAAAAAAGAGAAAAGATTTTGCCGTAAGTGAACTGAACACTGCACGTCTTTCAATGGAACAGATCATCCGCCAGCTGCCTGTGAGTCTGCCAGGACGGGAATCGTTCCTATTTGACACACTTCAAGCGGAATCCATTCATCCGACTCGTTTGCTGGAAGGGTTGGAACAAGAACGTATTCATTACAAAACTGCAGCCAAAGCAAGCAATGAAACGTATAGAAAGGCATATGAAGCGCATGAGCAAGCTCAGCAGGCGTTCTTTAAAGGGACTGCTCTCAATACGCAATTTGAAAACTTGGAACGGAAAGTGAATGAACTGCAGCTGTTGAATTCACGTGAAACTGAACTGAATGCCGATCGAGTACGGATTCAAAAAGCAGAACAAGCTGTTCAGCTAGAGCCGTATGAGCGAAGAGTTGTTGAAGCGGATTACGAGTTGAAAGCGCGACAAAAAGAATTACAACAAGCGACATCGAACCTGGCAACTGCCAAGGAAGCTTCTATTAAAGTGGAAGAAGTATTCAATGAAGAAATGAAAAAACAGCCTTTACGGCAACAAAGCAGCGAACGACTCATCACCCTCCAAAATTTTTTACCGAACGTGAAGCAAATCGAGGAAAAAGAACAGCGAATCCACACACTGCAAAAGCGCGTCGACAACGGACAATTGGAACTTGAGAACGTACAGTCGACGATAGAAGCTACAATCGACAATGTTCAGAAATTAAAGCTGAAGCTGGAGTCACTGGAATCAGCATCGGAGGGCTACGAGCAAGTCGTGGATGAACTAACCGATGCACGTCAAAAAAAGGATCTGCTGACGCGCCACAGTGAGCGTACTAAAATGATCCATCAACTGGCAGCTAAGTTGGAGCTCAAAAAAGAGCGAATGGAGACAGCTCGCAGACAAGCAAACGCGATTGAAGCACAATGGATTGCAAACCAAGCTGCACTTCTTGCTGAAACATTGGAAGACGGAACTCCATGTCCAGTTTGCGGAAGTGAACATCATCCGGTAGTGCGGTTGGAAACACACGAGTTCAGTGTCTCTAAAGAACAACTTGAGATCGAGAAAAAAACAGCAACACAAGCATATGAACAATACCGAGAAGATGAGCTGCGTTTAGAGAGTGAACGTGCTGAAGCTTTACGAATCGAACACCAACTAAAGGAAGCGCCGAATCCTGATGCGTTACTATCCGTAAGTGAGCTCGTCCATCAATTGGAGAAACAACTTCATGAATTGAAGACGAGTCGGGATCATCTGCCAGCTGTAAAACAGCAATACCGAGAGGCAGATGAGCAGTTACTTGCGCACCAGCAAACAATTGTTGAAAAAGAAAAAAGTGTGTACATCACACGAGCAGAACTTGAGCAAGTGCAAGCGATTCTTGCTGAGTCCTTAAAGACCGTACCCGCAAACGTCCGCTCACTTCAGGTGCTCCAGAGTGAAATAAGTAAAGAGGAAAAAAATAAAGCCGCACTTGAACATTCATGGGAACGTGCTAGGGAGCAGCGACAACTGGCTATGGAAGCGGTCTCTAATGCGCAAACCGCCTTAGTCTATGTAACAAAAACCGTTGAAGACGCGGCGCTTAAGCAACAAATAGCAACAAGCTCATTTATCGCAGCAATTTCAGAATCGGTTTTCGAAGATGAGACAGAGTATCAAAATAGTAAATTACGTTCTGAACAGCGCACTGCACTCACCCGGAAAATCCATGAATACGATGTTGAAATCCAGACGGCAAAACAAGCGATTGTAGAATTAAGGGAGCAAGTGGCTGGAAAACAGAAAGCGGATTTAGAAGTACTTCGTGAACTTACTGAACAGAACAAGCAGGCCTATGAACAGGCGTTAACTGAGTATCATCATGCTTCCGATCTTGAAAAGAATGCAGCTGAACTGCACGGGAAATTGAAAGAGTTAATTGGAGAACAGAGTGGACTTGAAGAAACGTGCGCCCGATTAACTGAACTGCATGACTTGGTACGGGGAAATAACGATCGCAAACTATCGTTTGAACGATATTTGCAAACTGAATATTTAGAGCGGATTTTACATGCTGCAAATGGAAGGTTGAGCGACTTGTCAAACGGTCAATTCCAGTTGTTAAGAAGTGACCGCCAGGAAAGCAGAGGTCGCCAAAGTGGATTAGGAATCGATGTTTACGATGAATATACAGGGCAGAACCGTGATGTGAAAACTCTTTCAGGTGGGGAGAAATTCAATGCATCGCTTAGTCTGGCGCTAGGGATGGCTGATGTTATTCAAAGCTTCCAAGGTTCCATCTCTGTTGAAACGATGTTCATCGATGAGGGCTTCGGTTCACTGGATGAAGAGTCATTACAAAAAGCGATTGACACACTGGTCAGTTTACAGAAAGCAGGTCGTATGATTGGTGTCATTTCACACGTGGCTGAACTGAAAGAGGCATTTCCGGCTGTTTTGAGAGTGGAAAAGACGAAAGAAGGACACAGTTACACCCGTATCGAACTGCACTGAGCATCCAAAGTGATTCCATAGTTTTTTAAAAACCGCGACTTGCTTTTTTTGGAGTCGCGGTTTATGATGAAAACCTGCAATATATCGCATACGAGGTTCAATCATCTTAGGAGGTATTTCAGAATGGATCGGAAGTTACCGTTTTCATCTTTAGTCGTCATTGGAACGATGTTATTTGCACTTTTCTTTGGTGCAGGCAACCTCATATTCCCAGCCCAGCTAGGTCAAGCGGCAGGCACGAATTTTTGGCCAGCAGTCATCGGGTTCCTGATTACGGGAGTAGGGCTGCCGTTTTTAGGGATTCTAGCAATCGGTTTCTCTGGAAGTGCCAACTTACAGGAACTCGCTAGTCGCATTCATCCCTTATACGCGATTTTGTTCACATCTGCTCTATACTTAACAATAGGACCCTTTTTCGCAGCACCACGAACAGGTGCAGTTGCATTTGATATCGGGATTGTTCCATTTTTGAATGGGGCCGATCCTTTGATTCCACGATTCCTATTTACTGCACTGTTTTTCGGAATTACAATTTGGTTGTCGCTGAATCCGCAAAAGATTGCCGATCGGGTAGGAAAGGTTTTGTCTCCCGCGATTATCATCTTGTTGCTAGCTTTGTTAGTAGTTGCATTGTTTTCGCCAATGGGGTCTTTTCAAGCACCGAGCAGTCCATATCTTTCGGGAGCATTCGGAAAAGGATTTACAGAAGGGTACAATACGATGGATGCCTTGGCATCGCTTGTCTTTGGAATTATCGTCATCACGATTGTCCGCTCAATGGGAGTCCAGTCTAAAAAGGGGATAGTTGCTGCTACTTTCAAGACAGGGATTGTTGCAGCAGGATTTTTAGGAGTCTTGTATGTAGGAATCGCTTATCTAGGAGCAAGCAGTGTAGAATCCCTTGGCATGATGGACTCGGGTGGGGCCGTCTTAACATCTGTTGCTACTCATTACTTTGGACAAGCTGGTCTCGTGTTGTTAGGTGTTGTCATTTTGTTGGCGTGCTTAACGACAAGCATCGGTCTTATGACGGCATGTGGAGAGTATTTCCATACACTCATTCCTGCATTGTCTTACAAAGTGGTTGTTGTTTCATTTACGATATTCTGTTTTATCGTTTCCAATATCGGACTGAATAATATCATTACATATTCCATTCCAGTATTGCTATTCTTATATCCGCTTGCAATTACGCTCATGCTCCTCACATTTGTTTCGCCGCTGTTCGGTCACGCCCGTATTGTGTATGTGGCAGTAACTGTTGTTGCGATGCTAATAAGTGTAGTGGATGGGTTGGCTGCACTTGCAGGTACTCTGCCAGGCGGACAGTTAGAGAAACTGATAGAACCCATTACGGCATTCTATGGAAAAGTGCTTCCGCTGTATGAAAATGGTCTGGGCTGGTTAATCCCTACATTGATTGTCATTGTGGTGTTTGGTGTAATTGCTCGAGTGACAGGTATGGATTCAAGTCGTTCGGTAAGTGTGGAAGAATAATCGTTTCTTTTATAGCGTAACAAAATTGAATCATTAATCTCTAAAAAACCGGTCCCCTGATTATCAGGGAGACCGGTTTTAGTTGTTCAGCGACTGGAATTCGTTAATGGCACGCAGCCAGTTCCCGCGCATGATAGTGGATGCTTGTTCAGCACGGTTGTTTTTCAACATATCGATAATTTCTTCGTGCTCATCAATGGACTTCTCGGTCAAAATGATGGAGTTGTGGAAGAATAGTCGTCTGACATGCACTTGAAGTGACGCAGTAATCGATATGATATAAGAATTCGCTGCTGCGTCAACGATGACCTGATGGAAAGATTCATCAATTTTTAAAGCTGTAAAGTAGTCCTCACTACGTACAGCATCCGCAAATTCCTTATTAAGGGTACTTAGCACCTCAATCGTTTCTTTTGAGATGGAGGGCGCAGCTAACTCTGCCGCGAGCGCTTGCATAGCAGCTAGCGGTGGTAACAAATCATTGATGGAATCCCGTTCGACGTCCGTGACTTGTGTTGCTTTTCCAGGATACATTTTAACGAATCCTTGCACTTCCAGAAGTTGAAGTGATTCACGTATAGGAGTACGGCTGACGCCGAGTGCCTGAGCTAGCTCGCTGTCGATTAACTTCTCACCAGGTTTCAACGTCCCGTCAATAATCCATTGCTGGAGCTGTTTGAATGCGCTTTCTTTTGCAGTTTGACGAGCTGGTTTCATGTGGTTTTGAGGTATTGGCATTACGTTCACCGTCCTGATCTGACTTTCTAATTCTACTATACCTTACTTTTCTGCTAGAGTGAACTACTTGAGAGTAATCTTTCCGACAACTGTAATAATCATCTTTTATTTGTAACGGGAATGGTGGTTAGCTGTAATCTCTTTGTAATATTAGGCTGTTAACCTATACACAGACTTAAAAACAAGGGAGCGGAGCTTTTGAAGAAACTAATCTTTACGTTTATCTTAGCTACGGCACTAATGGTCAGTGGTTCACATGAAAGTTCAGCAGCAGCGTCTACGTACAAAGTGAAAAAAGGCGACTCACTATATAAGATTTCAAGGATGTACAATGTTTCAGTTAATAACCTCATGAAGTGGAACGGTATTAAATCATCTGTGATTTATCCGAACCAAACTTTGAAATTAAGTAGCGGCGGTACAACAACAGCTGCGAAAAAGCCTGCTAAACAACCATCACGTTCTGACAATGATAACGTGTCAAAAGAGTTCATGGCGAACTCATCTGCATACACAGCTTCATGTAAAGGGTGTTCTGGAATTACAAAAACAGGATTGAACTTGAAGAAGAATCCTTCACTAAAAGTGATCGCGGTGGATCCGCTAGTAATTCCATTAGGTTCTAAAGTGCACGTTGAAGGTTATGGATATGCAGTTGCTGGTGACATTGGCGGTGCTATTAAAGGGAATCGTATTGATGTCTTTATGGCATCACACAGTAAAGCGATCCAGTGGGGAAGAAAATCCGTACGTGTGAAAGTTTTAAACTAACTTCATAAAAATCAGACCAACCGATTCGTCGGTTGGTTTTTTTTATTCCCTAAATGGTACACTATCAATCATAAAGGAGTGATAATTTTGGAAATTTATATTGTAACGGGAGCTTCTAAAGGAATTGGCGAAGAATTGTATGAGCAACTCGAAAAATCTGGTGCGACTGTAATTGGAATTGCACGCAGCAATCCGAAAGGGTACGGAAAATTTACAGAAGTCGATTTAACGAGTCGTGAAGCAAGACAAGGACTGATGGAGCGCCTGCTGACACCATACTTAGAAACTGCTGACGCATTCACACTTATCAATAATGCAGGGACTGTGGAGCCGGTAGGAAAAGTAGGTACACTATCTGTGGATGCTCTGCAGCAAGCAATCGAATTGAATTTGACGGCACCGATTGAGTTGGCCAATGAGTTCATAAATGTTTTAAGTAACACGAAGGCAAAAAAGCAAATCATCAACATCTCTTCAGGTGCTGGACGAAATGCTTATGAAGGATGGGGGATTTACTGCACTACGAAAGCGGGGCTCGACCAATTTTCAAAAGTTGTCAGACTTGAACAAGACCGGGTCGATCATCCAGTGGGGATTGTTTCGATTGCACCAGGGATTATTGATACCGGGATGCAAGAGACGATCCGCTCGAGTGACATCTCTGGATTTCCGATGCTGGAGCAATTTATCAATTATAAAGATGAAGGCAAGTTGAGAAGCGCTGAAGCGACAGCACAGTTGCTGATTGAGTGGATGGAAAAAGAGGATTTAGCTTCTGCTGAAGTGCTTGCGCGTCTTAGTTGAGGGAACGGGATAACGTAACTAATTTGATTGGGCATTGCTAAAAGCAGTGCTTTTTTTCATGTAATAAAAGAAGGGGGATTTTAGATTTGGAAATAGTTGTTAGTATGCTATAGTTGAAGAAGATTCCGAATCCATACATAGTTTTAGTAATGACTTAAAGATCATTTTAAGTGTGCGTAATTCATGAATCTGGTTAGCATGTTCATTCCTGAAAGATAGCACTGGAAATTTAAGCCGAATGAAAGGAGTGGTCCTATACCTTTTGTCTAACTCTTTGTTCGGCTTATTAATCGATTTAAGAAGAACAGAAATAATTCCTTTTGGATAGGAAGCAGTGTGAAATGAGGCATGAAATTGAAGGTATTGAAGAGCTTTACGATAACTATTTTAAGTCTACTCTTTACGTCGATCATTTTAGTAGGGCTCTACTTATTTTTATCCGGATTCGCTGGGCTCATTATTTTAGTAGGTGGGGTTGCTGGCTTATTCCTTTTATTCATACTTTCTTTCAAAAATCCCGTTAGCAAACATTCAAAGTTCTTCAAGTGGAAAGGTAAAGTGCACCTTTCATTTTTGTTATCGTACTTGTTAGTAACCGGTATACTTCTGATCTTTATCGGAAGTCTGAACTTCGTATTAGGGGAGGAACTTGGAGAACTATCTGCTCGTGACAAACTAAATCTTTTGGCAGGAAATGCCGCTGTGAATACGAGAGTTTTGGATGAAATTACTGACGATTATTCAGTACGCATCACGAATCACATGACATTCAAATTTCCTGCACACCTTGAACCTAAAGTTGATGAGATCATTGAAAGAATGGATGAGGTCGAGACCTTAGAGAAACAAGTTTTTGGAGAACCATTGCAAAAGACGAAAAAGTTGGAGATCATCATCCTAGCTAATGCAAAAGAATATTCCCGCATAGTGCCATGGGCCCCTTCCTCTCAAGTCGGTTCCTATGTGAGGCATCGCAATAGAATTATGATATATCAACAGGAAGAAGTGCCTTCTTTGCAAGGGATCTTTAGCCATGAATATAGTCATTATCTTTTAGATATTTTTTTAGAGCAAAACAAGGTGGATTTTGAGGAGATCCCTAAGTGGTACCATGAAGGGGTGAGTGAATACGTAAGTTTACAAGTGATCGGTGGAGATCGATATCCACATGCATCCATCCCAGAAATATCACTCAATAACCTTCGGAATCACGTTGAATGGAATAAGGCATCCAGAGAGTCGGATGTCTATTATTTAGCTGAAAAAGCCATTGAATATGCGGTTGGAAATAGTAAGGATAGGAAAGTTCTCTCAACCGTAATTCTGCAAGGAAAAGAAACAGGGTCATTTGAAGAATCTTTTCAAGAACTGACAGGATTCGATTTAACTATCTTATCTAATCGAATCTACACGGCTCAGGAAGATTTAAATCACGCCTATGCAACTTGTCAAAATTCTGATTATGAAACTTCAGTTAGCTTATATCAAGAAACGGTCAAGAAGCATCCGGGCGAATCACTAGCGTGGCATCAGTATGCATTATGTCTGGTAAAACATAAGAAGTGGAATGAGGCAATCAGTGTAAGGAGAACTATGATCGGATTAGAGCCGAATGTAGCCGGTTCGTATATTACGTTGTCTCAACTATTGACACTCGTCGATACGAATGAAGCTGTCAAAACTGCCGAAATGGCCGAGGAATTAGGCGTTAAGGAGAATCGCGAATATGTTGATGATTATTACGAAACGTGGTTAGCAGAAATTACACGGTATCATCGGTTGATGAATGCGAAGAACTATGAAGAGGCGTATCAAGCAATGTCTCAAAGTGAGCAATTATCCACAAGTCCAGAAATTTTAGAGGAACTAAACGATATCAGAAACAGACTTCAGTAAAGTGAATCATCCGATTTCGTCTGCGGGTTCAAGGTAACATCTCATAATGGAATGGGCATTGCTTTAAGTGATTCTTTCTTTATGCGACAAAAAGAGGGGAATCTGGATTTAGAAAAAGTTACTAGTATGCTATGAATGAAGAAAAGAAGGAGTTCTGGAACCTGCATGACTATCAGCTTTTAGAGATTCAGGTGATTACACACCATGTAAGAAGTGAAGGTTCAAATTTCGTTATTTTTAATCCGTTTACAATAGATTAGGTGCAACAGGAACTGTTTTAGTACTAGCAGCTGTCTACTTATATTGTAGATGGATTTAAAGCAGTTGATGGCTTGAGAATGAGGAGGCAATGGAACTTGGAATATCAACAAGTGAATGAGGCGGTAGAGCGGAAGAGAGTTCATAAGATTGTCTTACGATTTTTGTTGATAGTAGGTATGTTAATAGTTGCATTGGTTGGCTATGGTGTTTATTGGTTCTTCTTCAATATGGACCGTTTACCTAAAGGAGAGTTACTTACTGAAGAGACATCGCCCAATGGGAAGTATACACTGAAAGCCTATGTGACAGATGGGGGAGCCACTGGGTCATATGCAGTGCGGGGGGAGTTAGTATTCCATGAAAAAAATGACAAAACAAAAAATATCTACTGGAACTATCGTGAAGAGGCAGCGGAAATCACTTGGAAAGATGATCATACGGTAGTTATCAATGGGCATGAATTGGATGTTCGTAAAGATATTTATGATTTTAGACATCAGTGAAGATATTGGGGTTTATCTGTGTTATCTACTGTAGGAAAATCGGACAAACCTTGGTCGCAAAATTATTATTGTAGGTTATGAATTAATTAGAGAGGCTTACCCGAAAATATGAGGGAATTGCGGATATACGAAACTAACTTTGAAATCGATAGGATTTAAACTTTGACTTGTTCTCATCAAAGTTGAATGTCGTATTCAGATTATTAAATTGTGGGTGAAAGATAAAAGGTGATCGATATTACTATATTTCTGTTTGTTATTTCTTATGTATTATTAGATGTTATAGGTTCTGTCTTTTATGTCGGTGCGCTACTGTTGTCTTTTATCGTATTGAAGAAGCTTTTTCATATGGATGAAAATAAGTGGAATGCATTTTTTAAATATGGGAAAGGTACGGGTTTTTATTTTATGATTCTTTTCCCTTACTTAGTCATGCTCGTTGTCCTGTTTTTAATAAGTAAAAGTTGGTTCGATTTCATCGATTTTGAACACAGCGTTCTAGGCTCTTTGTCTGTTGTTCTATTCCTTTCGTTATTTGTTGTATTTGCATTTCCCAAGCTGAAACGTTTGGTGGATGATAAGGTAAAAGAAAGTAATCGAGCTGCATCTTAAGACAATTCGTCAAAAACGTGGCACACTACAGTCCCGATAGTAGCTGCGAAAGGCAAAGAACTAACTTTGATATTTAAAACTAGTGGACTAGCGATGATTGGACTACGAATGGTCTAGTCGTCTGTAAGTATTGAAAAGGGGCCTTCTTTCCGATGCGAGTGAAAGCCCCTTTTACGTATGCTTTTAGTTTAAATTCTTGAAACAAAAAGTGTAGACACGTCCTCATACTTTTGAGGTTCAATCAATCTACACGTCTACACGTTTTCTCAACAATAAGCAAAAACGGCGGATGATTTTGTTGGTTGGCTATTTCATAACGTACAGCTTGATAGATTTTAGCATCCAGCTGTTGAACGAATCTCAAAACAGCCTCCCGTTCTTCTGCACCGCCTGGATGACCATCGTACACTGCAATCGTGATCATCCCGCCAGGTTTGAGTAAACCGAGAGCTGTCTCAAGTGCTTGTATCGTACTGTCCGGTTGTGTAACGACGGAATGGTCCTTTTGGTTAGGAAGAAATCCCAAATTAAACATAGCGGCTGTAATTTCTTCAGATACATACTGGTTCATATGTGCGTGACTGTCCAGAATTAACTCAGCTCGGCTATGGAGATCGCCAAGGCGTTCTCTTGTGGCATCGAGTGCTTGTTGTTGAATATCGAAAGCGTATACTTTGCCGGTTGGACCGACAGCTCTAGCTAGAAAAACGGTATCATTGCCATTGCCCATTGTGGCATCCACCACAATGTCTCCTTCTGAAATTACTTCTGTCAGCAGCTGTTTGGAGTGTGGCAAAATTCGCCGCAACCGAAAGCCGCCGCCCTTCAAGGCTGAGCGACCGCCTTCTGATAATGCTTGCCCTGCCAACTGTCACGGCGTTCCAGTTCGCGAGTAATATCATTCAGAACATCCCATTTCGTGACACTCCACATTGGCCCTATGAGCAAGTCTATGGGACCGTCTCCAGTTATCCGGTGTACGATCATTTCAGGAGGCAGCATTTCAAGCTGATCCACGACCAAGTTGACATATGTCTCCTGATCCAGGAATTCAAGCATCCCTTTTTCATACTGCTTGACCATCGGTGTCCCTTTTAATAGATGAAGCAAGTGGATTTTAATACCCTGGACATCCAGTTTCGCCACTTCACTTGCAGTTTCTTTCATCATGTCCAAATCTTCACCAGGAAGTCCGTTAATGATATGTGTACACACATTGATATTATGGTTGCGCAACTTCTGGACGCCTTCTTTATACAGTTCGAAATCATGAGCCCGATTGACAAGTTTAGCTGTTTTTTCATGGACTGTCTGTAATCCAAGTTCGACCCATAAGTATGTGCGTTCATTCAGCTCAGCTAAATACTCCACTACATCGTCAGGCAGACAATCGGGTCGTGTTGCGATGGATAAGGCAACTACACCTTCTTGTGCAAGTGCAGCTTCGAATTTCTCTTTTAATTTTTCAAGCGGAGCATGCGTATTCGTGTAGGCTTGGAAATACGCCATATACTTTCCGCTCTTCCATTTCTTGTGCATGCGGTCGCGGATTTCCGCAAATTGCACATCAATCGGATCGACGCGGTCACCCGCGAAGTCACCGGAGCCTGCAGCACTGCAAAACGTGCACCCACCGAATGCGACTGTGCCATCACGGTTCGGACAATCGAAACCTGCATCAAGTGCGACTTTGAATACTTTAAAACCGAATCGGTCTTTTAAATGACGAGACCATGTATGATAGCGTGTCCCGTCAGACGGAAACGGATAGTTGTTTTCTTCCATTGAAACCACTCCTTAAAGTGATAGTGTACCATCTTTTTACGTACAATCGTCATCTGAATAATTGAACATCAATTTTCGTCTTGTCAATTAGCAAAGATAGGCATAAAATCATACTGAGCTTGTAAGATAGGAGGCGAATATTCTTTGCCTAGGAAAGTATGGCTTTTAATTATTGGGATGTTTGTGAATGTAATCGGTAACTCATTTTTGTGGCCGTTAAATACAATCTATATGCACGATTATTTAGGGAAGTCATTGTCCGTTGCAGGTTTAGTATTGATGGCGAATGCGGGAGCAGGGGTTGTCGGTAATTTACTTGGCGGTTTTTTCTTTGACAAAATTGGCGGGTATAAGTCGATCATGGCGGGGATTCTCATTTCAATTGCCGCATTAATCGGATTGGTAATTGACCATTCATGGGGACCATATGTCGTCTTGTTAACCGTTTTAGGATTCAGTGGCGGGATTATTTTCCCGAGTTTTTATGCGATGGTCGGAACTGTTTGGCCGGAAGGTGGAAGGCGTTCTTTTAATTCGATTTACTTGGCCCAAAACGTCGGGGTTGCAATCGGACCTGCTTTAGCTGGATTAGTCGCTTCGTTTAACATTGATTTCATCTTCACCGCGAATCTGGCGTTTTATATACTATTTTTCTTTATCGCATTTTTCTTTTATAAACAGATGACTATTGCTCCAGAGGTTCATACGTCGATTTTAAAAGAAAATACAGGTATCAAGAAAAAGGCTCCTTTCATCGCATTATTGATCGTGATGATCGGATATTTGCTGACGTGGCTCGTCTATTCACAATGGGCGACTACGATTTCAACTCATGCAACATCTGTCGGGATCACTTTGACGCAGTATAGCCTCATTTGGACAATCAATGGATTGCTGATCGTTATTGGACAACCATTGATCAAACCACTCATGACACGTTTAGAGGATAAAGTAAAAATGCAGATATTGTTTGGACTCGGAATTATGCTCATTTCCTTCATGGTTGTCAGCTTTGCCAATACATTTAATGTATTCATCGTTGCGATGATCATCTTGACATTCGGGGAAATGATCGCCTGGCCGGCATTCCCGACTCTAGCAGATCAGCTAGCTCCGCGTGGAAAAGAAGGATTCTATCAAGGAATCGTCAATTCCTCAGCGACAATCGGTAAAATGATCGGACCGATTGCAGGTGGTATTCTAGCAGACATTTATGGTGTCCAAATTGCTTTGTGGATTTTGACGGGCCTTATGAGTTTAGCTGTTATTCCAACACTACTATATGATACTCCATTAAAACGCAGTGGATATGAACCGAAAAGCCGATAATGCTTTTCGGTTTTTTATTTTGGTTTAATTGCAAAATACGAAATGGTCTGATTAAATGAAGATAGGTTATTTTAGAAAAATTGCATGCGTATAGGAGGTTCGTCAGATGAAAACAATCTATTCATCCGCAAGAGAAGCAGTAGAACCGATTCAAGATGGCATGACCCTCATGGTCGGCGGATTCGGACTTGTCGGAATTCCGGAACAGCTTATTTTAGCGCTCGTTGAAAAGGGCGTCAAAGACTTAACAATCATTTCAAACAACTGTGGCATCGATGACTGGGGCCTCGGTCTACTATTGAAAGAAAAGCAGATTAAGAAAATGATTGCCTCTTATGTAGGTGAAAACAAAGAGTTTGAGCGACAAGCGTTGTCCGGTGAGCTGGAGGTGGAATTGACACCTCAAGGAACACTGGCTGAAAAAATCCGTGCTGGCGGCGCAGGGATTCCCGCGTTTTTCACACCAGCTGGAGTCGGAACTGAAATTGCCGAGGGCAAAGAAATCCGAGTATTCAACGGTAAGGAATATGTCCTGGAAGAAGCGTTGACGGCAGACTTTTCACTTGTGCGTGCACTGAAAGCGGATACATTCGGGAATTTGGTCTATAACAAAACAGCGATGAACTTTAACCCGATGATGGCGGCTGCAGGGAATGTGACGATTGCGGAAGCTGAAGAGATTGTGGAAGTGGGACAGCTAAATCCAGGTTTCATCCACACGCCGAGCATCTACGTACAAGGGCTCTTACAAGCAAAGCAGGAAAAACGGATTGAACGATTGACTACACGTTGAAGTAAGGGGAGGAATCATTATGACAACAGCGAATTCTAGGGAACTGATCGCAAGACGAGCTGAAAAGGAAATAGCCAATGGGGACTATGTGAATCTAGGGATCGGCATGCCGACACTTGTTGCGAATTACATATCTCCGGACAAGACGGTTGTGCTGCAGTCGGAGAATGGGCTGCTGGGCATCGGCCCGTTTCCAACCGAAGAGGAAGTGGACCCCGACCTCATCAATGCGGGGAAAGAGACTGTCACTGCGATTACAGGAGCTGCTTACTTTGATAGTGCGGAATCATTTGCGATGATCCGAGGCGGACATATCGATGTGGCAATTCTCGGAGGGATGGAAGTATCCGAAAAAGGGGACCTTGCGAACTGGATGATCCCAGGAAAAGTGATTAAAGGGATGGGCGGTGCAATGGATCTTGTCCATGGTGCTAAAAAAATCATTGTGATCATGGACCATGTATCCAAAAAAGGTGAACCGAAAATCAAGAAACAATGTGATCTGCCGCTGACAGGAAAACAAGTGGTGAATAAAATAATTACAGAGCGTGGTTTGATTGAAGTGACGCCTGACGGACTTGTATTAAAAGAAGTATTTGAAGGCTATACTGTTCAGGACATTGTAGAGTCTACTGGAGCGGACTTAACGATTGACGTGAAACAGTAAGGATCGTCAGGAAAAGCTTGTCATTACCCTTTCATTCCAGTAAAATGAATTTCAATAGAGTTTGACGTTGACGGAAAATAGTAGGCGAGAAAATCCTTTTCAGAGAGCTGACGATGGCTGCGAGTCAGTAAGGAATCTTGGTGAACTCACTTCCCGAGTCTGCACGTTAGTGAGCGAACCGTGCCGTTTTTTCCGCGTTAAGGAGTCAAGTTGGGCGGCATGAGCCGTCAATTTGGGTGGTACCGCGGGAACCTGTCTTCACTCTCGTCCCTTGTTAAGTGGGGACGGGAGTTTTTTTATTTTGAATAGGAGGAAATTTAACATGAGCTACAAGCATCTTCAGATTGAACAAAAATGGCGTGACTATTGGAAAGACAACGAAACATTCAAAATGACGGACGATCCGGCAAAACCGAAATTTTACGCTTTGGATATGTTTCCGTATCCTTCAGGTGCTGGGTTGCACGTCGGTCATCCGCTTGGTTATATTGCAACGGATATCTTGAGCCAATTCAAACGTAAGCAAGGCTACAACGTGTTGCATCCAATGGGGTGGGATGCGTTCGGTCTACCTGCTGAGCAATATGCACTCGATACGGGAAATGATCCTGCTGAATTCACAGCGAAGAACATTGCGACGTTCAAGCGTCAAATGGATGAATTAGGATTCTCGTATGACTGGGACCGTGAAGTGAATACGACAGATCCGAAGTATTATAAGTGGACACAGTGGATTTTCATCCAACTGTATAAACGCGGACTTGCGTACATGGACGAAGTGGCTGTGAACTGGTGTCCAGCTCTAGGGACTGTGCTTGCGAATGAGGAAGTCATCGATGGCAAATCAGAGCGTGGCGGACATCCTGTAGAACGTCGTCCGATGCGCCAATGGGTGCTTCGTATTACGGAATATGCGGATCGTTTACTTGAAGATTTAGATGATCTTGACTGGCCTGAAAGCTTGAAGGATATGCAGCGCAACTGGATCGGTCGTTCTGAAGGTGCTCAATTGACGTTTGCTGTTGAAGGCAGCGAGCAGTCATTTGATGTCTTTACAACCCGTCCGGATACAATTTTCGGTGCGACCTATGCCGTACTTGCACCTGAGCACAAATTAGTCGATTCCATCACGACTCCAGAACAAAAAGATGCGGTTGCTGCGTATTTGGATAAAGTGAAACTGAAGAGTGACCTGGAACGTACCGACTTGGCGAAAGAGAAAACTGGGGTGTTCACAGGGGCTTATGCAGTGAATCCTGCGAGTGGCGAGAAGATGCCGATCTGGATCGCAGATTATGTCCTTGTTTCTTACGGAACGGGTGCAATCATGGCAGTACCAGCTCATGATGAGCGAGATTACGAATTTGCGAAAGAATTCGGATTGCCGATTACAGAAGTTGTGGCTGGCGGAGATATTGAGCGTGAAGCATACACCGGTGAAGGCACACATGTGAATTCCGGCTTCTTGGACGGTCTTGGGAAAGACGAAGCGATTGAAAAGTCTATTGCATGGCTAGTTGAAGAAGGAAAAGGTGAGAAGAAAATCACGTATCGTTTGCGTGATTGGTTGTTCTCCCGTCAGCGTTATTGGGGTGAGCCGATTCCAATCATCCATTGGGAAGATGGCACAATGACTGCAGTTGACGAATCTGAATTACCACTTGAACTTCCTGTTACTGGAGATATCCGCCCAAGTGGAACAGGTGAATCACCACTTGCAAACATTACGGAGTGGGTCAACGTAGTCGATCCGGAGACGGGCATGAAAGGCCGTCGCGAAACAAATACGATGCCACAATGGGCAGGCAGCTGCTGGTATTACTTGCGTTATATCGATCCGAAAAATGACGACATGCTGATCGATCCTGAATTAGCAGAGCGTTGGTTGCCGGTTGATATTTATGTTGGCGGTGCAGAGCACGCGGTTCTCCACTTGCTATATGCACGTTTCTGGCACAAAGTATTGTACGATATCGGTGTTGTTAAAACGAAAGAGCCATTCCAGAAGTTGTTCAACCAAGGGATGATTCTCGGTGAAGGTAATGTCAAAATGTCTAAGTCATTAGGCAATGTCATTAATCCGGACGATATTGTCCACTCGCATGGTGCGGATACACTTCGCATTTACGAAATGTTCATGGGACCTCTTGAAGCTTCTAAAGAATGGTCAACAAACGGGTTGGATGGTTCACGTAAGTTCCTTGACCGGATTTGGCGCTTGTTTGTCAATGAAGACGGATCACTTGGCAGCAAAATTGGCGGAGAATCCGATGGTACACTTGACAAAGTTTACAACCAGACGGTTAAAAAGGTTACTGAGGACTTCGAAGGAATGCATAATAACACAGCGATTTCACAGCTTATGGTATTCATCAATGAATGCTATAAAGCCGATCGCGTGCCGACTGAGTTTGCAGAAGGATTCGTATTGCTCATGTCGCCGATTACTCCACACTTAGCTGAAGAGCTCTGGGAGAAGTTGGGGCATGAAGGGACGATTACTTATGTTCCTTGGCCAACATACGATGCGGATAAGTTAGTGGATGATACAGTGGAAATCGCTGTACAGATTAACGGTAAAGTCCGAGCGAAGTTGGAAGTCGATAAGGATATTACAAAAGAAGAGTTGGAAAAAGCAGCCCTTGCAAATGAAGACGTCCAAAAATGGATCGATGGCAAAGAATTGAAGAAAGTCATCGCAATTCCAGGACGCCTTGTGAATATTGTGGCAGTCGGATAATTTTTTTGGTGCGGAAGAGAGGGAAATCCTCTCTTCCGCGCTTTTTTTATGAAGATTTAGCAGAAAGAGTGTACTTGGAAATCTGTAAGTGAGAATTTTCTTGGGAAGATTAAGGGGATTGCTCATTAACGCGTCAACTGAACATCTTCAAATTCTATTCTTTCCTCGCGACCAATTTATCTTTAATTCACTAAAAACCAATCGTGATAGATGTGTTCCGTCCCGCTTCGGATTGAGGGATGGGGAGGAGGGGAGAGTGACCCGCTCGTTCCGTGTCTGTACCCGCTCATTTCATCGAGCAACCCGCTCGTTCCGTCGCTGAACCCGCCCGTTTCTCCGGACAACCCGCTCGTTCCGGCCCGGTACCCGCTCGTTTCCCCGAGTAACCCGCTCATTCCGACCTGGTACCCGCTCGTTTCCTCGAAATGTAAAAAGGCCAAGACGCTCCGACTTGCGGAGCGTCTTGGCCATTCGGTTATCCCCTTATCATTTCCCTAGCACGCAAGCTGGCATTCATCCCAGCAAGCCTTCCTGTAACAAGCGCAGATGTAATATTATATCCACCTGTATATCCATGGATGTCCAAAATCTCTCCGCAGAAATACAAGCCTTCTTTTTTACGTGATGCCATCGTTTTCGGTTCGATTTCTTTCACCGAGACCCCACCACCTGTGACGAATGCTTTTTCGATCGGCTGCGTGCCGTTCACTCTCATCTGGAATGATTTCAGCAGATTTGCGAGTTTCCGGATTTTTTCTGAAGAGAACGTATTCGCCGGTTCGTTCGCATCCATATCTGCTTGTTCGAACAGGAACAACAGCCAGCGCTCAGGCGCGATCCCTTTTAATGCGTTCTTCAATGCCTTTTTCGGATCTTCTTTTAATGTGGTGTTCAGCTGTTGGAAGACTTCTTCTTCATTCAAATCCGGCAACACATCGATTTTAATGACAACAGGCTGATCCCCATTTTTCATACGCTCTTTTACAACATACTGGCTGCATCGTAAAATTGCGGGGCCGCTAAGACCGAAATGGGTAAATAGCATATCCATCTGATGTGTCACGAGGGTTTTACCTTTCGCGTTCAACACGGACACTGCGGCGTCACGAAGAGCAAGTCCTTGAAGTTCTTTTGCAACAATGAATTTTTCGTTCGACAATAAGGGGACTTCAGTCGGGTATAATGTCGTCACGGTATGACCGGCTTGTTCAGCCCAAGGGTACCCGTCCCCAGTACTGCCTGTATGCGGAACTGCTTTTCCACCAACTGCCACGACGACGGATGTGGCTCGAATCTCCTCACCATCCAATAGCCGTACCCCGAGAATTTCATCCTCATTCATGAGCAACTTTTTCACTTTCGTTTCCGTCCTGATTTCAACGCCTAGTTTTGCCATTTCGCTTAGCAGCGCATTGACCACGTCTTTTGCTTTATTGGAAACGGGGAACATACGACCATGATCCTCTTCTTTCAGCGCCACACCAAGACCTTCGAAAAACGCAATAATGTCTTCATTGTTAAATACCGAAAACGGTCCATATAAAAATCGTCCGTTGCCGGGGATATGTTTTACAATTTCTTCAACAGATAAGCGGTTGGTCACGTTACATCGTCCGCCCCCTGAAATGGCTAGCTTATTGCCAAGTTTTTTTCCTTTATCGAGCAAAAGTACACGGTTCCCGGATTCTGCAGCCGCTATTGAAGCCATCAATCCTGAAGGACCGCCACCAATAATAATTACGTCATACACAACAATCACACTTTCAGTTTTTCTACAGTATACAACACTAATCGGGATAAAACATTGTGAAAACTGTTCCTGCAGAGTAAACTGTTAAGTAGTTTGACTGAAATCAGTGAAAACCTAAGGAGTTTGTCACGTTTTTTGAAGAAACTGGACAGAATCTCACCTAGGTGTAAATGAAAGATGGGAAGGGAAAATACATGGCATCTAATCTTGTTAAAGGCACTGCGATTTTAACAATCGGCCTATTTTTATCGAAAGCACTTGGCTTGTTGTATGTGATCCCTTTTTACAGCATCGTTGGGGAGAAAAATGTGGGTCTTTATCAATACGCATATATTCCGTATAATATTGCACTCTCCATAGCAATCTCTGGTGCACCGCTTGCAGTTTCTAAATTTGTCTCGAAGTATAATGCATTAGGGGACTATGCGACTGGTCGTAAGTTAATGAAGTCCAGTATCGGTATCATGGCATTGACCGGTGTGCTGTCGTTTTTAGCCCTTTACTTCATGGCGGAACCGATTGCTCATATGGTCATTAAAGATACCGAGCAACAGTTCACCGTCCAAGATATTGCATCTGTTATCCGGTGGGTCAGCTATGCGTTATTGGCTGTTCCGATCATGAGTGTAATTCGAGGATTCTTGCAAGGATACCAAAAGTTCGAACCGACGTCTGTGTCTCAGCTTGTAGAGCAGATCGTCCGGATTGCGGTAGTCTTAATTGGCGCTTATATCGTTGTAGACGTGTTGGGTGGTTCACCTAAGACAGCTGTTAAATTTGCCGTGTTTGCGGCATTCATTGGTGCACTCGCAAGTTTGGCGACGCTAGGGCTGTACTGGAAGAAATACAAACCTGAAATGAATGGCTTACTTCAGAATAGTCCTCCTGCAGGGGATATTCCGTTAACGACGATTTACAAAGAAATCATCACTTATGTTTTACCTTTTGTTCTAGTTGGAGTTATCAACCCTCTTTATCAGTTTGTGGATATGATAACTTTTAATGGAACAATGGCTTCAATCGGATTGGCTAAAGTTACAGATACGTATTTAACAATGCTTAACTTCCTGACGCACAAGGTCGTTATGATCCCCGTTATGGTGGCAACAGGTTTTTCCATGGCGCTGATTCCGGTTATGACGACGTATTATGCAAAAGGTGACCAAAAAGGAATCACAAGATCACTTGATCAAACCTACCAGATTATGCTATTCATGACGATTCCTATGGTAGTTGGAATTATGGCGTTATCCAGTGAAACGTATCAAGTATTATATTCACAAAGTGATATCGGTGCTGGTGTACTAAGAAGTTACGCACCTGCTGCAGTTCTTTTCGGATTGTACACAGTAACCGCAGCCATTCTGCAAGGAATCGATAAACATAAATGGATTGTCTTCACTTCATTGCTCGGATTGTTGTTCAAACTGATGCTGAATATCCCGTTGATCAAGATGTTTGAAGTGAATGGTGCGATTGCAGCAACCATTATCGGATATGCGATTGCTGTTGGTGTGAACATTTTCGTCATCAAGAAAGAATTGAACTACCAATCTAAACTAGTCGTTCGCCGAACGATTCTGATTCTGTTCTTCAATGCAATCATGGTAGTTGCTGTACTACTGACACGTTCCGGTCTATATGCAATCCATGTACCTGAAGGCAAAATGCAAACGCTGCTCTATCTGATGATTTGTAGCGGTGTCGGTGCACTCGTGTATGGATTCCTGTCATTTAAAAGCGGACTGGCTCAAAAACTGCTTGGCGACAAAATCACACGGATCACAAAGAAATTCGGTTTGGGGAGATCATGAATGAGACTAGATAAACTGCTTGGGAATAATGGATTCGGAACGCGAAAAGATGTGAAGCAACTAATTCGCAAAGGGACGGTACGTGTGAATGGCGTGGCTGAAAAAGATCCTGGTGCACATGTGAATCCTGATGTGGATTCAGTGGATGTGCTGGGTGAGCCTGTCATTCATCAGGAATTCATCTATATCATGATGAATAAACCACCTGGGGTCATATCCGCAACTGAGGACAAATGGGATCAAACCGTCATCGATTTGCTTTCAGAAAACGAACAGCGATTTGAACCATTCCCTGTAGGACGGCTCGATAAAGATACAGAAGGACTTCTACTCATCACAAATGACGGCAAGCTTACTCATGAGTTGTTGTCGCCTAAAAAAGACATTCCGAAAACGTATTATGCCAAAATCGATGGAATCGTAACCGGAGGCGATGTCGAAGCTTTTAAAGAGGGCGTTACGCTTGAAGACGGTTTCCATACAAAACCCGGAATTTTGAACGTCTTAGTTTCTGATTCCATTTCGGAGATTGAGTTGACGATTACCGAAGGGAAATTTCATCAAGTGAAGCGAATGTTTGAAGCGGTCGATAAAAAAGTGATCTATCTGAAGCGGCTATCCATGGGGAATTTGTTGTTGGATGAATCCCTTCCACTAGGGCACTATCGGGAGCTGACAGATCAGGAGCTAAACGAATTAGATCCACGAAAAAAAGGCTGAATTGCTTTGAGCAATTCAGCCCTTTTTTTGAGGCTGGGCGGCCTTAGGTAAGCGTTAAGAAGGCAATTTCACTTTTCTTGCTGTCGTTGTCCATTGGCCACGAACCGGACTCGTAATGAGGTCATTATACTCAAGGACATTTAAATCCCGTTGTGCGGTACGCGCCGTAATGCTAAATTCTTGGACTACATTCTCTGTGGTGACAATACCATTACCATGGATGTACAAATAGACATCCTTAATACGGGTCAGCATTCGGTCTGTAGCAGGATTCAACTGTGAACCACTCCTTCATCATCAATTTCCAATAGACTTGGTTTGAGACGTGGAAATGTTACGTTAGCTCTTTGAAATCGCCTGTGCTCCGCACATCCTCTCCAGCAAAATTTAGTCAGACTGTTTGTTCTGACAATATTAGTATAACGTATATTTTTAAAAAAGTAAGCTAAAATCGCTTATGAATGTATCATTTCATCAACAAGTCGAAAGTTCTTTATTTTCCTTTAAGAACGTGGGAAAATGGAGAGAACTGTTCGGACAGCAAACAAATGCTCGCCAAACTAACTGATCTCACATAGACTGTATGTAAACAGGCAAAATTCATTTGTAATTGAGAGGAGCACAACGATGACCACTTACTTTAATAATGGGGTTTATGCAGATAAGGAAACGATAAAGGTATCAATTGATGATAGAGGTTACTATTTCGGTGACGGTGTGTATGAAGTTATAAAAGTATATGACGGAAAGCTTTACACTGACCAAGAACATTTTACTCGTTTTTTGCAAAGCGCTAAAAAAATCCGTATGGACCTTCCTTATACAATTGATGAGTTCACTGGAATTGCAAAAAAGTTAGCTGCTGATAATGGTATAGTAGAAGGACACGTCTATATTCAAGCAACTCGCGGTGCAGCTCCCCGGATGCATAACTTTCCTGGTGAAGAGGTGGAACCGATGATTACGGCGTATGCCATTCATAATCCACGTCCCCTTTCTAAGATAAAAGAAGGGGTAGCGGTGAAAACAACAGACGATATCCGTTGGTTGCGTTGTGACATTAAAAGCTTGAATCTATTAGGCAATGTATTGGCGAAGCAAGAAGCTTACGACGCGGGCTGCGCTGAAGCAGTGTTTGTGCGTGACGGAATTGTAACGGAAGGTTCCTCTTCGAATATGTTCGGTGTGAAAGACGGGATACTGTATACCCACCCTGCAACGAATTTGATCTTAAATGGGATTACACGAAGAGTCATTTTGCAATTGTGTGCAAAGCATAGTATTGGTGTCATGGAAGAGCCATTCACGCTTGAGCAATTCAAAGAAATGGATGAATTATTCCTGACATCGACAACTTCTGAAATCACGCCGATCGTTTCCATAGACGGAAAAATTGTCGGTGACGGTGCGCCGGGTAGAGTGACGGAACGACTGCAACAAGTATTTGAAGAAACGATCCACGAACTTAAAATGGAAATCAACTGAATCAGAAAGCGCAGGTGAGTCGAAAGATGGCACAGCTTGTCAAAATGCTCGATTACGTCTCGCGTTATGAACATGATTTATCACGTTATACGACCCAGTTCATCCGTCTGAAGCGATCCCAATGGGAACGTATGAAACGGCAATGGGATAATGGAGTCGATCTAGCGAGCTGGCAAATTGCTGCTGATGAAGAATCTCCAGCAAAAATGCCGGAAAACGGAAGTCCTTCGCAGGAGGAAGTCGGGAAAAAACGATTCTCTTCGTTATCCCGCTTTCTCCCTTTTAGGAAAGAGGAGCAGATAGTAGCGTATGAAGACGGGACTCCGGAAGAAACGGACGACTTGAATTTCACCCCGAATATTATCCAAGATCCTCGATCAGTCCAGCAGTTGCGCAAGTTGTATATGGACCAGCTTTTTCACTTTCAATTAAAATGGGCGAGTTCCACGCTGACAGAACGATCTCGTATAGATAGTAAATTCATGAGGGACAAAGTGCTTCATGATTTTTTAGAAAGCTTGCCGGATAGCTATTTACTGTTCTACTATCCTGTTTTGAAAATAAAAAAAGCACCTGTGGAATTGGAAGTTATACTCATGACACCGGTTGAATGTATTTGTATGACGATTTTGGAAGCCGAGGAAGGTTCCGTACTAGTAGGAAGCGGAGAACGGTTTTGGACCAAAAAGCTGGGGGAACAAGAATCCAAATTACTAAATCCGACAATTGGCTTGAATCGGATGGGTAAAATAGTGTCCAGTCTATTTGTGTCTGCTGAAGTGGATTTCCCTATTCGGAAAATCTTACTCTCCCGAGAGAGTTATATTGACTTCCCAGGAGTAGCTCATGATATCCAAATAATCGATCGACGTGATTATCCAAAATGGTTGGAAAAAGGGAAGAAAATGAGCACACCAATGAAATCCAATCAGTTTAAAGCCTCACAAATACTGCTCGACCTTTGTCAAACAACGGCTGCGAGCCGATTATTTGAGACAGAGGAAGAACACCAGGAAACCGGACAGGAATAATTTACATTAAAGAAGAAGAGAGTGGTTGAACTATGAGATTACGTCATAAGCCTTGGGCGAAAGACTATTTAGAAGAACATGCGGGAATTGTCATTAAAGAGCCGGAAACGAAAAGTGGTAAATGGTCAGCAATATTTGGAAATGACAACCCGGTCCATGTGGAAGTCGGTACTGGGAAAGGGCAGTTTGTTGTCGGGATGGCGCTTGCGAATCCCGATATTAACTATATCGGCATTGAGCATTTTGATAGTATCATCGTATCTGCAGTTGAAAAAGTGGTGGATTCAGGAGTCCCATCTAATTTGCGCTTGCTTCGTGCGAATGGGAAAGAACTCACGAATATTTTTGAAAAGGGTGAAGTTTCCCGAGTCTACTTGAACTTCTCGGATCCTTGGCCAAAATCGAGACATGCCAAGCGTCGCTTAACTCATGGTGAGTTTTTAAAGCTATACCAATCTGTCATGCCTGAAGATGGTGAAATCCATTTCAAAACAGATAACCGTGGATTATTCGAGTACTCACTTGTCTCGATGTCTGAATACGGAATGCGTTTGTTGGATGTATCCCTGGACTTGCATGCTGAAATGCCTGAAGATAATGTCATGACGGAGTATGAAGAGAAGTTTTCAGCAAAAGGACAACCTATATATCGACTGGAAGCAAGATTCATGAGTAAAGTATAATTCAACCAAAAGGGGATGTTTGAATGGATACATATGAATTTCACGATATGAAACTTACATGGCTCGACGGGGGCGTCAACTATTTGGATGGGGGAACAATGTTCGGCGTAGTTCCAAAAGCGATGTGGGCTAAAAAGTATGCACCTGATGAGAACAACTTGATTGAATTGCGAACAGATCCGATCTTACTTCAATACCAAGGGAAGAATATGCTGATAGATTCTGGTATCGGCAAGGGGAAATTGGACGAGAAGAAAAAACGCAACCTGGGTATACGTGCGGAAACTCGAGTTGCAGAGAGTCTTTCTGCGCTCAACTTGACCGTCGAAGACATCGATATGATTCTTATGACGCATTTGCATAATGATCATGCGGCGGGCCTTACAGAATGGCAAGGAGACAAACTGGTGTCTGTTTTCCCGAATGCTGAAATTTACGTTTCCCAAATCGAGTGGGATGAGATGCGCAATCCGAATATCCGCTCAAGAAATACGTACTTCAAAGAAAATTGGGAGCCGATCCAAGACCAAGTGAAGCCATTTGAAAAAGAATTTTCACCTTTACAGGGGGTCAACATGGTTCATACAGGTGGTCACAGTGACGGCCACAGCATTATCCGGCTCGAGCAAAATGGGGAGACAATGATCCACATGGCGGATATCATGCCAACACATGCGCACAGCAATCCATTATGGGTATTAGCATTTGACGACTACCCGATGGACTCCATCTTCGCCAAAGAAAAGCTGATGAAAGAAGCACGTCAAGAAGGTCACCGGTTTTTCTTCTACCACGACGCCGTTTACCGCATCGTCCGTTACGACGAGACAGGTAAAAACGTCATTGAGTCACTTGAAAGAACTCGTTGATTGACAATAAAAAGCAGAAGCCCGTTCGGGCTTCTGCTTTTGTCTTGAAAAGATTAATTTTTAACAAGCTCTACAACAGTGCCGGTTTTAGCATCTGCTGCGAATTCATATTGTTCCAATACACCATTTTTAATGCGGGAAACTCCGCCTCTGTAAACGTTCATGGAAATGACGTTATTCGTGAACGGTTCAGTTTTCATCACAATCCAAGAACCATCGATCGGACCTTCTTTTTTAAATGCATCTTTTACACTCTTTAGCACTTGCTCAGCTGGAACAGCAGAGTTTGCTCGGTCTACAGCTTCCTTGACGACTAATCCTGCAGCTGCTCCGGTCAGAACGCCGGCTGCAAATTCTTTGAATTTCATACTGACATCACTCCTTACTAGTCATTTGAATAAGTGTATCATACCACTATCATTTTGAATAAGCGAGACTACTCACTCTATTATTTCGGGACACGAACTGGACAATTGGTATTTTCGACTGAATTGTTCTACAATATGAAGAGTACATACTTTTAAGCGGAGGTAATCCTTTTATGAATAATGAAACTCTTGCAATGTTTAAAACACTGACAGAATTACCAGGAGCTCCCGGAAATGAGCATGCGGTACGTAACTATTTGCGTGGTGAGCTTGAAAAATATTCGGATGACATGATTCAAGATAACTTGGGAGGCATCTTCGGCGTTCGTAAAGGGCCTGAGAATAGCCCTAAAATTATGGTAGCTGGTCATATGGATGAAGTCGGCTTTATGATTTCTGGAATTACGGACAATGGAATGCTCCGTTTCCAAACTCTGGGTGGCTGGTGGAACCAAGTAATGCTAGCGCAACGAGTGGAAATCATTACCGATAAAGGCGTGATTCCAGGTGTTATCGGTTCCATACCTCCACATCTTTTAACCGATGAACAGCGGGCGAAACCGATGGATGTTAAAAATATGCTGATTGACATCGGCGCAGATGATTTGGAAGATGCGAAACGAATCGGCATTCGTCCGGGTCAACAAGCTGTCCCCGTTTGTCCTTTCACACCAATGGCGAACGAAAAGAAGATTATGGCAAAAGCATGGGATAACCGATATGGTTGCGGACTAGCCTTGGAGTTATTGAAGGAAGTAAAAGATATGGACCTCCCGAACCAACTGTTCTCAGGAGCAACTGTAATGGAAGAAGTCGGACTTCGCGGTGCTCAAACCGCTGCTAATCTGATCAAACCTGATTTGTTCTTCGGACTGGATGCAAGTCCTGCAAACGATATGTCTGGCAGTAAGTCGGAATTCGGCCAGCTTGGAAAAGGAACACTACTGCGCATTTTGGATAGAACGATGATCACTCACCGCGGACTTCGTGAATTCATCCTCGATACTGCAGAGTCCAATCACATTCCTTACCAGTATTTCGTGTCACAAGGTGGAACAGACGCAGGGAAAGTGCATATTTCAAATGAAGGTGTGCCGAGCGCTATCATCGGTATTTGTTCCCGTTACATTCACACATCATCATCGATTATCCATACCGATGATTATGCGGCTGCAAAAGAACTTCTTGTGAAATTAGTGACTACGTGTGACAAAACGACACTGGAAACGATTAAGCAGAACGTATAAATCCCTAATGTAATACAGCGATATCAAACAGTCGGCAGGAGATTATATCTGTTACCGACTGTTTTTTATGTGTAATCTAGCAACTTGCGGTCCAGATGGTTGCGCCGGTAACTGCTGACAGATAAACTATACATACTGCACCGAAACGGAGGCGAAGTCATGAATAGGAAATATACCTTCTTCTTAACAGCGGCACTTTTACTACTTGTCCTAACAGGATGCGGACGAACTGTTGAAGAACAAACAGATGAGGCAATGCAGTCAGCACGTGAAGCGTTTGAGATGAACCGCAAACAACCGACAGAATCCTTAGAGGGAGTCGAATTTTATAAACCGGTTGGATGGAAAGTGGAGATGCTGAAAGAGCAACATACGTTCTTGATTTCAAAACGTAGTCAAACCTATACTGCACAGTACGATCCGAATGCCAAGCAGGACTCCCATGCGTATTATGACATGTTGATGGCAGAGACCGATAAAGAATTCATCGAGCAACAAACTTTTTCCGATTCAGGGGTATTCGGGTTTGCGGCAATTAGTGCACATGGTGATTCTTCCGTTGAAGTCGTGACGGGTACGGGTCCTATCCAAGTGACCGCCATAGTGGAAAAGAAAGATCTTGTTGCAGCAATTTCTCGAATGATGGAAATTGCCCGTTCTATGCAACTTGAGTTGTAAAATATTATTATTTTATTAGAGGTGAAAACGTTGAAATCAGAACAATTAGTGGAAGAACTGAAAAAGCGGCTTTCTTCTCAAAACTTTGAATGGAAGTTTGATAAAAAAGCGGACCGAATTCGTCTCGATCATAATGAGTTACAGAGGGGCATGGACATTTCCCTCCCTGAAATACTCGCAAAGTATGAACTGAAACAAGACGCGGCGATTGAGGAAGTCGTCTACACCATCCAAGAGACGTTCAAAGCAATGGAGGCTGAACAGCAGCAGGGGTTCGATTCGAATGCTGTCATTCTTCCGGTTATCCGTTCAACGTCATTTCCGAAAGAGTCGAAGGCAGGGAGCCCGTTCCTAGTAAAAGCCCACACGGCTGAAACGGCCATCTATTACGCATTGGACCAAGGGAAAACGTATCGTCTCATTGATGAAAGCATGCTTGCGGATCTCGGGAAGACAGAAAGTGAAATAATGGAAGCGGCATTATTTAATGCCCGAAAACTGCCAACTGATGTTAAAGTAGATGTAGTAGCGGGCAATAGCTATTATTTCCTCAATATTAATGATGGATATGATGCAAGCCGTATTTTGAATGCTGCATTTTTAAAGGAGATGGCTTCCCGAATTGACGGTCATATGACGGTCTCTGTGCCCCACCAAGATGTATTGATCATCGGAGATATTCAAAATGATACAGGTTATGATGTTCTTGCTCAAATGACAATGCATTTCTTTACAATAGGAACAGTGCCGATTACATCATTATCGTTCCTCTACAACGACGGGGAGCTGGAACCTATTTTCATCATGGCTAAAAATCGTGTCGCGGAAAAAGGAGAGAAAAAGAAATGAACGTCTTTATGAACAAACAGGGTGTCGGTGACGTGTTGATGGTCCAACTGACAACAGAACGTCCCGAGCAAACGGAAATCGAATCAAAAGGGGATGTGACACTTATCAAGGCGTCACAAAATGGAGAAGCAGTAGCCTTCAACATATTTAACGCAACGCAGTACATCGGCGAGCATGCAGATGGTTCCATTGACTTAACACCTGAACTCGTTGCAAAAATCCAAGAAGTTCTCGAAAAGAACAATGTCTCACTGGAACTCAATGTGGATTTCAGTCCGAAATTCGTTGTAGGACATGTTGTCTCTAAAGAAAAGCATCCAAATGCGGACAAACTCAATATTTGTACCGTTGACGTCGGAAGCGAAACGTTACAAATCGTTTGCGGTGCACCGAATGTTGAAAGTGACCAAAAAGTTGTCGTTGCAAAAGTAGGAGCTGTGATGCCATCGGGGATGGTCATTCGTGACGCAGAATTACGCGGAGTTCCATCATCAGGTATGATTTGTTCTGCTAAAGAATTGGCGTTGCCAGATGCACCTGAAGAAAAAGGAATTCTTGTATTAGCTGCAGATTCGGAAGTTGGAAGCCCATTTACAAACTGAATCATATTTTACAAACAGAGAAGCTAGTAAAGTTCTCTGTTTTTTTGATGGGGAAATTATCATACCTTATGTTCTTTTTATCAACAAAACATAGTTGAAGCGACCTATGAAAGGATTTCGTTTCTTTCACAGCACACGACTATTTGATTTTATCCTTGTATTTCTGTTAAAATAGGTTGATTGAAATGAAAAGAGTGATAGAGTGAGTTGGATAAAAAAAACCATGGGTCGCTTGTTCGGCTCGCAACCTGATGATGAACTAGAAGATGTTACCAGTGACGTATATGAGCAAGAACAACCGCATGATGAAATACAGCCGCAGCGGCCGGCATTTAGATTTCCTATGATTACTGATGCTGAAATTTATGGATGGGATGAAGATCCCGAAGAACCAGTGCACATTAAACAACAAGTAACCCCTTTAGAGAAAAAAGATGAAACATCTGAAACAATTCCGTTATACAAAAATAACAGATGGCCTGCAGAACCACCTGCCGGAGAAATCCATCGAGCTGGCAATAGGACGAAATACAAAGAATATCCAGAAATAAGTAAAAAAATCACATCTAAATCGGACAAACCTATTGAACGGAAAACCGAGATTGTGAAACAGCGTGCTAACAAACCGTTTACGCCAACGGAAGTACCGTCACCTGTATATGGATTTTCACAACCGAAAAGAGCGGCTGCGAAAATTGAACATGAGCTCACTTCCAGCAATGGAAACGCATCAATTACTAAAGAGGTCCCGCCAGCCAATCGTTTCTTGCCGAAAGATGTGCTGCCTTCCGGAAGGAAAATTGTAGCCCCATCCGAAGGAATTCAAGCAACCAACCGGTACATGGAGACCGAAAATGAAATTGAAACTGAAACTGATATTGATCAAGCAACAGAAGTGATAGAAGTAACAGAAGTAATGGAGGAACAGTGTGAACCGACATTGACTGAACTAGACCAATCTGAATCGGACTTCGGTAAATTGGAAGAAAGCAGTCCGTTGAGTTCAACTACAGATCATCCACCCTTGGATTCCTCTCATGCTGAAACATTGGATGAAGAAACGGTTCAAACGAGTGTACAGATTGCAGTTTTAGAACCTGAACATGATGAAATTCAACAAACCATTACAGATCAGGAAGACCCGGTGGTTGAAGTACTTGAGGAACCTTACGAAGAAGAAAATCTTGAAGGATTTACTGAGCCAGCTGAGCCGGTAGATGAAGGTTCTGAAGTATTGTACTCCGAAGCGAACGAAGAAGGGGGGGAGTGTATTCCAGTTGTTGAGGAATCGACTTCTACCCTGGAAGCAGAAGATAGTAAGCGTGAAAAGATCGTTCCTTTTAATGTTGTCATGTTGAAATCTGACAAAGAGAAGCAACAGTTACGGTCTCTTGCCGTTCCGAATGCTCCGTCATTCAACGAGCCTTCTAAAATGCCTGTGGACAGCCGACAATTCTCTGCTGACACCAAGGAGATTCAGCTAGCAAAGACTGAATCACAGAGTCAGAGCAGGCAACATGCAGAAGCGGTTGAGCCACCACCGCTTACAAGTTTAGCGACGTTATCCGATGTTCCATCGGATGAGCAGCAAGTGCTGCCTCATTATGTATTTCCTTCTATAGAAGAATTGCTGCCAGCTGAGCTCCAACATGAAGATACGGAATGGTTAACTACACAATCCGAGAAACTAGTCGAAGCTCTGTCTCATTTTTCAGTGGAAGCCGATATATTGGAAGCGGTTCAAGGACCTACTGTTACGCGGTTTGAGTTGACTGTAGGGTTTGGAACGAAAGTTAGCAAAGTACGTAATTTGACAGATGATCTAAAATTAGCTCTAGCAGCAGAGGATATACGTATTCAAGCGCCGATCCCAGGAACCAGTTCCATCGGGATTGAAATACCGAATCGGACGACTCGTCCTGTCCGGATTTCAGAAGTCATTGATACGGATAAGTTCACCAGTTCCGATTCCCCGCTCGAAGCGGTACTTGGATTGAGTTTAACTGGGGAGCCGGTAACAATCGACTTGCGGAAAATGCCTCATGGAATGATTGCAGGTGCAACGGGTTCAGGGAAATCGGTATGCATTAACTCGATACTCGTAAGTTTGTTGTACAAAGCGTCTCCTACAGAGCTTAAAATGATGTTAATTGATCCGAAAATGGTGGAATTGGCACCATTCAACGGAATACCACATCTAATTAGCCCGGTCATTACCGACGTCAAGGCTGCGACGGCTGCGTTAAAATGGGCAGTCGATGAGATGGAGCGGCGTTATGAGTTATTTGCGCATGCGGGTGCCCGGAATATTGAACGATATAACCAAATGGCGGAAGCGAATCGCCAATTTGCGCAAAAGATGCCTTATTTACTCATCGTTATCGATGAGCTTGCAGATTTGATGATGGTTGCGCCGAATGACGTCGAAGTATCAATTAGTAGGATTGCCCAGAAGGCACGTGCGTGCGGTATCCACTTGATAATCGCTACTCAGCGTCCATCCGTTGACGTAATTACTGGTATCATCAAGGCCAACATTCCAACGCGGATCGCATTTGCTGTTTCATCTCAAATCGATTCACGAACGATTATAGACGGTGCGGGTGCAGAGCGTCTTCTCGGCAGGGGAGACATGCTTTACGTCGGAAACGGGCAATCTTCACCGGTCCGCTTACAAGGAACATTTGTAACAGACGATGAAATTGAATGCATTATTGACCACGTTAAAAGTGAAGCCTCGCCAGAATACTTATTCGGTCAGGAAGATTTACTCGCAGCTGTGGTGGAAGAAGAGGAAACGGACCCATTGTTCACGCAAGCTTGTTCCTTCATCATCGAACAGGGGAGTGCGTCGACTTCACTCATGCAGCGCCATTTTAGTATTGGATACAATCGTGCTGCAAAGATTATGGACCGCATGGAAGCGCATGGCTTCATATCTGAACAGCGAGGAAGTCGTTCGCGGGATGTCTATTTAACAGAAGCGGATTTAGAGTCATTTCTGAATCCTGATCATGAAGCATAAGAATGGTTATATGAATTTACAACACGTATTATCAATGAGAGATTTTAGGGAACAGGTTGCTCCCAGGAGGTTGCACAATGACGAAATATCACTTTACAGGTATTAAAGGATCAGGAATGAGCTCGCTTGCTCAAATCCTTCATGATTCATCAAACGAGGTTCAAGGATCAGATGTGGAAAAACACTTTTTCACCGAGGAACCTCTTCATGAACGTTCTATCACCGTACTTCCTTTCAGTGAAGATAATATTACGGAAGGACTTACGATCATTGCGGGGAATGCCTTTCCGGATACACACCCGGAATTAGTGAAAGCTAAGGAGCTAGGGCTGGAAGTAATCCGTTATCACGACTTTTTGGCGGAATATATGAAACAATCCGTCTCTGTAGCAATTACGGGTACCCATGGAAAGACTTCGACGACAGGCCTTCTAGCGCATGTCCTTTCAGGGATTGCACCAATTTCCTACTTAATAGGAGATGGTACCGGAAAAGGTGTTCAAGACAGTGAGTTTTTTGTTTTTGAATCATGCGAGTACAAACGACATTTTTTAGCGTATGAACCAGATTACGCGATCATTACGAATATCGATTTCGATCATCCCGATTATTTTAAAGATATGGCGGATGTATTGAATGCGTTTGGGGATATGGCCCTAAATGTTAAAAAAGCAATCATCGCCTGCGGAGATGACCAGAACTGCTTAGCGATTCAAGCGAATGTACCCGTAGTACTTTATGGTTTAGGTGAAGGAAATGATTTCAGTGCGTCGAATATTAAAAAAAGCGCTGAGGGCACTTCTTTCGATGTGTTTGTACGCAATGAATTCTATCATTCCTTCACGATACCGATGCCGGGCGATCATGCAATTAAAAATGCTTTGGCAGTCATTGCGCTTTGTCAGTATGAGGGATTGGAACCAGCCATTGTCGCAGAACGTCTTGAGAGTTTCAATGGGGTAAAACGGAGATTCACTGAAATTAAAGCAGATGATGCAATACTTATCGATGATTATGCACATCATCCTACTGAAATCCGCGCTACGCTCCAGTCGGCAAGACAGAAGTATCCTGAGCGTGAAATCATAGCGGTATTTCAACCCCATACATTTTCAAGAACTGCTGCACTGATGGATGAATTTGCTGCAAGCCTTTCCGAAGCTGACCAAGTCTATCTGTGTGATATATTTGGATCCGCTCGTGAAAAAACAGGTACTTTGACGGTAAATGATCTTACCGAGAAAATCCCAGGATCTGCACATTTAACACTGGATGCAATTGAAGCGCTTGACGGACATGAAGATGCTGTCTTTTTGTTCATGGGTGCAGGGGACGTCCAAAAGTATTTGAACGCTTATCAGCAACATATCGCTGAACAGAAAACAGTCTGATTAAATCAGGCTGTTTTTTTTCTGGGTGAAAAATTTCTTTATTTTAAAGGAAATACTCACCCGTTGTCGAAAGGAGAGTAATGATCAAAGTTTAGTTTGCAGAGGGACAGGGTAAAAGTACTCATAAGAAAGTGGACAGGGAGGAGTGAACTGCTTCAATCTGTTGTACATAACGGATAATGGCTGAATACATGTTTTCAGCGAAGTTGCCAACCGTATCGACAGACGAAAAAAGCCACGGCATTATAGACCAATACGAGAACACTATTTCAAGGAGGAGATCGCATGAGCGACAACTATAACAAAACAAATCAAACCAACGGACTTAACTCGAATGATATGTATCAGAATTCATACGGTGAGCCTTCACAGTTACCGATGAACTACAATTATTTCCCGACAGATACGGATCGTTTCTATGAAGAAGAAAGTACAGGTTCAGGTAGCTTTTTAATGGGAGCTTTAGTAGGCGGTGTCATCGGTGCAGCAGCAGCACTTTTCCTAGCGCCGAAAACGGGTAAAGAGATGCGCGACGATTTTTCCACTCAAGCAGGGCAATTGAAAAATAAGAGTATCGAGCTAAGCTCCACCGCCAAAGACAAAGCGGTAGACTTAACAGCTACTGCTAAGGATAAAGCAGCCGATCTCACATCGACTGCCAAAGACAAGGCAGCGGATCTATCAAGTACCGCAAAAGAAAAAGCGACACAGTTATCTTCAGCTGCGAAGGAAAAGTCTGGGGATCTGAAGAAGAATGTCCAAGACCAAACTGACAAAGTAAAGTCGATGACTTCAAAAACGACAGCTCCGATGGATGACGGCACGGCTTCTTCGGAAGGTGAAGAACCTATTGTGGCAGCTGGCAACAAAAATAAACAAGATAATAAAAGTGCTTCTAAAAAGTTTGAAGAGAAAAAAGAAGCTAGCAATCAGACTACTAAGAATAGCGATGTCGCCTACGACAACTCGAAAAACATCGGGAAAGACAAATACATCAATCAAAATCCTGTTTCTGACGAAAAACCGAAAAATAATTAATTTTAAAAGCCATCCAACTCACATTGGATGGCTCAGACTGTAGACAAACTCCAGAAATCATGGGGTTTTCCTACAGTCTTTTTCTTTTCCAATGGAATAAACAATGAAAAGTTGATTTCCGCTGCGAGCGGACGCTTTCCGAGGGGCTTGCTCTCAGCAAATCGAACCACCAAGAGTTCGATTTGCTGTATTTTAGCGAACTTGACTGAAATTAAGACAGCACTCATCTCCCTCACGTTGCTCAGTCCAGGGTCTTCGAAAACACGTGCTCCTAACGCTTCGCTTTTACTCGCAAAAGCTGTTCTTCGTCACAGCTTTCGCTGATCCCTCAGGAGTCGCCACTCTCCGCTACAATCAATAGGATCTCCCAACTATCAAATGAGATGATGGAAATGATGACCAAGAATCAAGAGAATGAACGGGAACAGATGGAGATGCATACGATTGAACAGTTAGTTCCGCAAGACCATCTGGTTCGTAAATTAGATGCAGCCATTTGTTTTTCCTTCATTTATCTATTGGTTGAAAGATGTGAATGTCTCATGGGAATTTCAGTTGATTGAAGTGCAGGACGGCGACTCCTGGGGATCAGCGCAGCGCGAAGACCCCGCAGAAGCGAAGCGACGAGGAGGCTGAGGACAAGCCCCCGGAAAGCGCCCGTCCGAAACGGAGATCAACGGCCTGTTAGCCTTCATTTTCAGAGTCAACGATGTAAAAAGAAAAAAGGGTTGGAAATCAAATCGATTCCCAACCCTTTTGTTTACAGTCTGTGCCATCCAACTCACATTGGATGGCTTTTTACGTAATGAGGATTTCTAAGTCATCTCCACCGAACAGCTGATCATAAAATTGGATCGGCTGTTTGTTGCGCAGAAGTTTATAGGAAGTTGCTGAACCGGCAGGCAGCTGATAATCGACAAAAGCGAAAACGTCACTGAATGTAATCGGTTGTCCTGTCACAGGCGTCAGCTTCAGCTGGTCATCCTCTGTAATCCGAGCAGTTGGTTCAACTGTTTTTTCATTCAGTATGACGGCGAAACGAGGTTTCGTAATGGTCACTTGCGTCCCATTAAAAGTTACGGTTATCTGCTCCGTCAATTGAACACCCAATTCCTTTGCTACATCTTCCACCGTAGAGAGGGGATACTGCTCATAAGAAATGTGATCACCATCTTCCAACCGTGAAGTAAGGGAAATCGGTAAGCCATTCCGCGAATAGACAGCGGGTTTGGATTTCAGATGGACCCGCTTGCCGTTGAGAATGACAGATTGTAATGAACTTCGATTGCTGCTGTCTCCATTCAGTACGTTTAACGCGTCTCGTAATGTTACTGGTCGCTGAACCGTGATGTCATCACGATCCTGAATGACTGTTTGAATATCGCGAAGTTCATTATTGACCATCACTACCGTTTTCAAGACAACTGTTTTGTCATTGATCTTTACAGAAATAGTTTCCGATTCCATTTCTATTATATCTGCAATCACCGCTTCTGCCGAATGCCCGTCTTCTCCTAGTAGGAGTTGAATGGAATCCCCATTACGGATCGGATCTTTCGTACTGACCAGGTCTCCGTTATTAAGAATGACAGAAGGTGTTCCATGACTACCGGATAACGTGATCTCTTGTCCGTTCAGAGTGAAACGTAATGCAAGTCCCGGCTTTCCGTATAATTGTTTAGCTTTGATACCGGCTGCAAGAAGGGAATCCCCAACGGTCATTTCTTTTAACTCGAAGAGACGGATAGTTTTGTCGTTTACGGTCACGGACATGTATTGAATCGGTGCGCGTTTTGCAGCAATCGCAATCCCGATAGGTGTGACAAGTGCAGGGGACGAACTGATATGTTCTGCGAGGGTCACTTCAGAAAGTGCATCGAGTCCTCGTACAGCGACTCGCTGTAACGGGATGTCCAGAGCCGCACTCAGCTTATTCGTCAAAGCGGGAGTCAAGCTACCACCTCCCACTAGCATGACGGCTTGGGGAGAGGTACTGTTTAATCGCTTGATTTCATCAGCAATGGACTCTGCTAAGCGATCTATGGCTGGGGTGATGGCAGCAATGACTTCTTGTGAGGGAAACTGTTGTTCAAATCCTAATATATCGTTCATAACAACAGAATCTTCTTCAAACAGCAACCGCTTTACGCGTTCCGCTTCAGGAAAGTCGAGCAAATAGCAGGAACTCAATGCTTCGGTTATCTCATCTCCAGCCACTGGAACCATACCAAATGCAGAAACCGTGTTATGATTAGTAAGTGCAATATCCGAAGTCCCTGCTCCAATATCGACTAACGCAACATTTAAACGTCTCATCGATTGTGGAATGAGGACATTGATTGCAGCAATCGGCTCCAATGTGAGGGCATCCATTTCGAGGTCTGCTCGTTTCAGGGCAGAAAGCAAGGATTCAACAACGACCCTTGGCAAGAACGTGGCGATGACTTCCACACTGGCAAATCGGCCAGTTTGGTCTATCAAACTACCAATTCTTTCGTTATCCAATAAATAGTGGAGCACAGAGTAGCCTACGCAATAATATTGGTTCTCGGCTGTGTTCGTGTCAGAAGAGAGTAACTCCTGCTGCGCTTTTTGGACTGCTCCGAGTTCGAGACGATTAATGTCTTCACTATTGATGAGTGCGTGCTCTGTAATATCCACCGACATAGTTCCAGTAGCAGTTTTCAGCGCTCGTCCAGCAGCTGCTACACTTACTTTTTTCAAAGGTCCGTGTCGTTGCTCTAGCAATGTTTTCATTTGTTCTATTACTGCAGCCACGCTGACGATGTTATGTATTTGTCCGTCGATCATCGAACGCTCTTTATGCTCGATGATTTCAAGATCGACGACATGGTACCCTGATTTGGCTTCTTCCAATATGATTCCAACAACGGAACGAGTTCCGATATCCAGTGCAAACAAAGGTGCCACATTAGTACCTCCTAAGTCTTTCCGATATATTATATATAACTATTTTGCGAAATAGCGTGACTTTTCAACTGAGGTTCATTATACTAGGTCTATTATTATAAAATGTACCATACATTCTCCGATGCGAAAAGGGAATGCTATGAATGGGGAGGAGAATGATTATGCGCCAACATGATTTGGAAGAGCTTCGGTCTCAAGTGACTGAACTGAACGTAAAGATTTTGGAACTCATTAACGATCGTACGGCTGTTGTACAAGAAATCGGTAAAGTAAAAGAAAAACAAGGTGTAAATCGTTATGATCCGGTTCGGGAAAGAGAAATGCTTGATTTCTTGAAAGATGCGAACAAGGGACCCATTCCAAATGGTATTCTGGAACAAGTATTTAAGGGGATTTTCATGTCTGCCCTTGAAATTCAAGAAGACGAGCAGAAAAAGGCTCTTCTCGTTTCACGGAAGCGGAAAGCGGAAGACACAATCGTTGACATCAACGGTGAAAAAATCGGAGACGGAACTCCTTCGTTCGTATTTGGACCATGTGCGGTTGAATCTTATGAACAAGTGCTGGCAGTGGCTGAGTCCATCAAGGCAAAAGGGTTGACGATGATGCGGGGCGGAGCATATAAGCCACGTACATCACCTTATGACTTCCAAGGGTTAGGGTTGGAAGGATTGAAGATTTTGAAGCGTGTATCCGATGAGACAGGATTGTCCATCGTGACAGAAATTATTACACCTTCTCATTTGGAAGAGGCGCTTGACTATATAGATGTCATTCAAATCGGTGCACGGAATATGCAAAACTTCGAGCTTCTTAAAGAAGCGGGTAAAGCAAACAAACCTGTGTTGTTAAAACGTGGGTTGGCTGCAACGATCGATGAATTCATTCATGCGGCAGAATACATCATGTCAAAAGGGAACACACAGATCATGCTTTGTGAGCGAGGCATTCGGACTTATGAACGTGCGACTCGCAATACACTAGATATTTCTGCTGTTCCAATTTTAAAGCAAGAAACGCATCTTCCTGTATTTGTTGACGTTACGCATTCTACAGGCAGAAAAGATCTTCTGATTCCAACTGCAAAAGCTGCAATTGCTGTAGGGGCAGATGGAGTGATGGCGGAAGTGCATCCTGATCCAGCGGTTGCGTTATCTGATTCCGCTCAACAAATGAACATTGAACAATTTGACGAATTCTACGAGGAAATGCAACGATTCATGAATACACATCAAATTGTATAATTTTTCGCCGGAGCTTACATCGCTCCGGCGTTTTGGTATACTAGGAAAGAAAGATAAAAAAGACGGAGAAAGGGGAGGTCAGTATGGCGGTAACAATTTATGACGTGGCTCGAGAGGCGAACGTCTCAATGGCTACTGTATCACGGGTGGTCAACGGTAATCCCAACGTGAAACCAGCAACGCGTAAGAAGGTAACAGCATGCATTGAACGGCTCGGCTATCGGCCCAATGCTGTAGCACGCGGCCTCGCCAGCAGAAAGACGACTACTGTAGGTGTGATCGTACCGGATATTTCAAAAAGCTATTATGCGGAACTTTCTAGAGGTATCGCAGATGTTGCGACAATGTACGAGTACAATATTATTCTTTCCAATTCAGATAAGCGTCCTCTGCGTGAAATGGAACTGATTGAAGATCATCTTGGTAAACAAGTGGATGGCTTAATCTTTATGAGCGATTCGATCTCGGAAGACGTTCGAAAGGAAATGAAATCCGCTAATATTCCCATTGTGTTGGCAGGTACTTTGGATTCTGAGTTAGAGTTTCCGACTGTAAACATCGAAAACAAAGACGCAGCCTATTCGGCAGTGAAAGAACTCATTGATAACGATCACAAACACATTGCATTCATTTCAGGGCCTTTTAGCCGGGACATTAATCGTCTTTCTAAAAAGACAGGATATGAAGAGGCGATGTCAGAAGCGGGATTATCCATTCCGGATGGATATATCGTGGAAACGGATAATACATACGATGATGCATATGAAGTATGGAACCGTTTGAAAAATCTGCCCGAACCTCCAACTGCTATTTTTGCAGGGAATGATGAAATAGCTGTCGGTTTAATGAATGGAATCCGTGATGCAGGACTTACAGTACCGAATGATATCGAGTTGATTTGTTTCCAGCACTCCATTCTTGCAAGGGCTGTCCGCCCTCAGTTAACGGCTATTCGTGTGCCGTTGTATGATTTAGGTGCTGTATCGATGAGGCTCTTAACGAAATTGATGAATGGCGAGGAAGTTGAACAGAAACAAGTAATGTTGCCATATCAAGTGGAGTACCGAGATTCTGTTCGGCGTAAATGATGCGTACTGAAAGTGTTGAAATTCCAAAAAACAAAAGCAGAGTGGCTGTTTAGCCGCTCTGCTTTTGTTTTTTGGAAAAAGAATTCCATCCTAGCGGGGTTGCTGCTCACTTCTTATGTAGTGTAGTGAACGATCCAAGACATGTGCATTCTTCTCATCGATTTCCGCTTTTCTAGGTATGGGTTTGTATAGCGGATTTGGATCTTCCCATGTCTCGATAAGAGGAACAGGGGACTCTGATTGCCAGCGATCCAGCCACTCTTTAGGAAGAGGTCCGGTCGGTGCAGGAAGGTTCTTCATCGAATACCAGATATGGGACCAAGCACGAGGAACCACACGCCATATATCATAACCTCCGCCTCCTACTGCAATCCATCGCCCTTCGCAATACTCGTCGGCAAGTTCACGTGCAATTCTCGGAATCTCCTTATAGATTTCCATTGTGCCATACAAATGAGTTAACGGATCAAAAAAATGAGCGTCTGCTCCGTTTTGTGTTAAAATCACGTCCGGTTTGAACCATTCAACAATTTCACGGAAAGCGGTTTCATAAATGGTCAGGAAAGATTCGTCTTCAGTGAAGGCGTCAATCGGGAAGTTGAACGAAGTCCCATACCCCTTACCGTTCCCACGCTCAGTCACGTGTCCTGTTCCGGGGAATAGATAACGTCCTGTTTCATGGATGGACAAGGTGCATACATCGGGATCATCGTAGAATGTCCACTGAACCCCATCTCCGTGGTGTGCATCTGTATCAATGTACAGCACCCGTGCATGATAGTTTTTCTGTAAATAACGAATTGCAACTGAGCTATCATTGTATACGCAAAATCCCGAGGCTTTCCCCTGAAACCCGTGATGGAGCCCGCCACCAAGATTCAATGCATAGCCGGCGCGGTTTTGCATCACTTCATCGACGGCCGTCAGTGTTCCTCCAACAAGCATGGCGCTTGCTTCATGCATATTAGGGAAAATAGGTGTATCTTCCGTTCCTATCCCATACACGCTGCCAATTTCAGAGCCCACTTCCCCTTTTCCTGCTTTTTTTACCATCTCGACAAACTTAGGCTCATGTACTAACAATAGTTCTTCGTCCGTTGCCATACGGGGTGGCACAATATCTTCTTCCGTTATCGCATGCATCGTTTTTAGTAAATCCAGTGTTAACACGATTCTTTTTTGATTGAAAGGATGTGTGTCTGAAAATGAGTAACCTAGCTGGTCTTCCGAAAATACGAATATGGCATCTTTTTTCATACTTCTGCCCCTGGGAAGTTCGGCCAGAGAACGTCAAATCCACGCCCCTTGAGCCCTTCAATAATCGGGATAGGATTCATCGTTTTAATGCGGATTACTAGTATTTTATTAGCCTCATTTTCTTTATCCGGATAGACTAGGACACTTTGAACGTTTGTTTGGAACTCATTGAAGACTTTCGTCACTTCATGCAGGATTCCGGGAATATTGGGTACGCGAACTTCAATTTGCGAGCCTGGCTGATGTGCGCCTGTCAGTTCGATGTACTTATACAATAAATCAGTTTCTGTAATAATCCCGACTAACTGTTGATTGGAAACGATAGGCAGACAACCGATTTGATTGTGATAAAAAACTAATGCGGATTCCTCAACGAAATCCATGGGATGACCTGTGATGGGCTCCTTGACCATGCATTCGGAAAGTGGCATTTCATATACAGCTGCTATCTTTTCGGTCGGCTGTTCTCCGTAGGGCATGATTTCTTTTAAATCGCGATCTGTAATAATTCCTACGAGCTGATTGTCCCCGATTATGACCGGAAGATGCCGTATATGGGAAGTCCTCATTAAATCTGCAGCTTCTTTTACAGTATGATCGGGTGTTAATGTAATGACGTCAGTTTTCATGATTTCTTCGATTAGCATACTATCCCTTCTTTCTTAGTACAGAAATCTGTTTTTAAAACGTAAGCTATCGAATCGTTGGACATCCTCTTGCTCGATTCTCTTGCCGATTCGCGCCATTAAGCAATTTGCAGGATGGGAACAGATTTCAGGATCATCTGTTGCATAATATTCTAGTCCGCCGTGCTGCATCATTTTTTCCATGACTTTCCGATACTCCCATACATTAAGTTTGGTCTCTTTCAAATCCCAATGCCAATAGTATTCGGTTGTAATGACAATATAGTCTTCCATTGCCTCATCCATCATCGAGACTTCCAGCAGCGCTTTACCAACTCCGCCGCCACGATACTTTGCTATGACCTCGATCGCACCTAATTCAATCAAGTTTTCCATATTCCCTTCAGACCATCGTTCAAGTGGATCTGGATACAGGTAAGTAACGTAGCCAACGATTTGATCTTGATATCGGGCCACAATAATACGACCTTCAGGTAACTTTGATATTCCGATCAGAGCTTTGTGCTGCTGAGCAGGAGCTCTGAATGCGACTAATCCTTCATGGAAAGAATAATTTTCGAGATCTGAAGTACGAATGGGTCCTTCAATAATAAGATCTCCATTTCTATGCTTCAATTCCAAAGCATTATAGGTTTTTACATGTTCCAACCATTTCACCGCCTTCAGCTAATAATCTATCTGCTTTCAGTATACATGAAATGTTCGAATATTTTTATGATAATTCTTACAAAACAAAGAACTGTCGGAAAAATATTATTTGTTTGCTAATTCAAGAGAGACTCATGTAGAATAAAAGTGTTAGTACATATTTAAGGGGGTTCTGTTATGGTTTTAAAAACAATTCCGGCTCTACAGTCTGATTATCAAATGCAAGACTATGACAAATTGGCGGCTACTTTCGATTGGAAAGAAGCTGAAAAAGCATTTAGCTGGTATGAAACGGGAAAAGTGAATATTGCGCATGAAGCGGTTGATCGACATGCTGATTCATTCCGCAAAAACAAAGTCGCACTCTACTATAAAGATGGTTCGCGCAACGAAACCTATACGTTTGGAGACTTGAAGAAAAAATCGAATAAAGCAGCGAATGTCTTGAAAAACTATTCGACTTTGGAGAAAGGTGATCGGATATTCGTCTTCATGCCGCGTTCACCTGAATTATATTTTGCTCTCTTAGGCGCTTTGAAAATCGGTGCAATTGTTGGACCGCTATTCGAAGCATTCATGGAGGGTGCTGTCTATGATCGGTTAGATGACAGCGATGCTAAAGCGATTGTTACGACACCGGAACTTTTAGACCGTATTCCTGTCGATCGCTTACCTAACCTTGAAACTGTATTCGTTGTGGGGGACGAAGTGTCAGAAGAAGGTAAAGTAATCAGCTTCAGCAAGCATTTTGAAAAGGCTTCTAATGATTTTGAAGTAGAGTGGCTAGAACGCGAATCTCCGACTTTGCTGCACTATACATCAGGGTCTACAGGCAAACCTAAAGGTGTCCTGCATGTACAGGAAGCAATGGTTCAACAGCTCCAGACGGCGAAATGGGTACTCGATCTTCGTGAAGAAGACGTATTTTGGTGTACCGCTGACCCTGGCTGGGTAACAGGAACGGCCTATGGGATTTTTGGTCCGTTACTGGCAGGAACGACGAATCTGATTGTTGGCGGACGGTTCTCAACAGATAGCTGGTATGGTGCTATCGAAGAATTCGGCGTGTCTGTCTGGTATAGTGCACCGACCGCATTCCGTATGTTGATGGGCGCAGGAAGTGCTGCTATGGAAGGGCATGATCTTTCGTCACTCCGCCATATTTTATCCGTTGGAGAGCCGTTGAATCCTGAAGTTGTGCGATGGGGAATGGAAACGTTCAATATGCGAATTCATGATACATGGTGGATGACTGAAACAGGGGCTCAGATGATCTGTAACTTTGGCTCACTTCCACTGAAGCCAGGTTCAATGGGCAAGCCGGTTCCAGGTATTGAAGCTGCGATTGTTGACGACCAAGGGAACGTGTTGCCTCCTAACCGAATGGGGAACCTAGCTCTGAAAAAAGGCTGGCCAGCGATGATGAGAGCGATTTGGAATAACCCTGAAAAATATGATTCCTACTTCTTGAACGGAGAATGGTACGTATCTGGGGATTCCGCATATATGGATGAGGATGGTTACTTCTTCTTCCAAGGTCGTGTGGACGATGTCATCATGACGAGCGGAGAACGAGTAGGACCATTTGAAATTGAAAGTAAACTGATCGAGCATCCAGCGATCGTTGAAGCGGGTGTCATCGGTAAGCCTGATCCGGTTCGCGGTGAAATCATCAAGGCGTTCATCGCGTTGCATGATGGGTATGAACCGACGGATGAATTGAAAGAAGAGATCCGACAATTCGTGAAAAAAGAGCTGGCGGGTCATGCAGCTCCAAGAGAAATCGAGTTCAAGGACAAACTGCCTAAGACACGAAGCGGTAAAATTATGAGGCGTGTGCTTAAAGCATGGGAGCTCGATTTACCAACTGGTGATTTGTCGACGATGGAAGATTGATAACAAAAAAAGCTGGACAGTTTCCCGATTTGGGTACTGTCCAGCTTTTTCGTTTGGATGACTATCGCAAAAGCGAGAGACGGCGATGATTAGTCACCGTCTGAATTGCTATCTCCATCGTTTCCTCCGTTAGCAGGGGGATTTGGCTTTCCATCGCCCCCACCATTAGCAGGTGGTTTCGGTTTTCCATCACCTTCACCGTTAGTAGGTGGTTTCGGTTTTCCGTCGCTTCCGCCATTAGCGGGCGGTTTCGGTTTTCCATCGTTCCCGCCATTTGCAGGCGGTTTTGGTTTTGAACCTGTATCCGTGTTTGAATCTGGAGGTGTCGTTCCTGCATCGCCACCACTGTCTCCTGAACCATCCGTTGAGTCGCTTGGTGTCTGCGCTTCAGGTGGTTCAGCAGCTGTCGTTACTGCGTTAGATGGCGCAGAAGTTAATCCTGTTATATCTACTGCACGTACAGTATATGTCCCACTTCCTATAGGGAAGGAGAGTGACTGACCATCTATGATCGTTCCTACACGCGTTCCGCCATTGTAGACATAATAACCAATGACATCATTGGAAGGGGACGCGCTCCATGTCAATACAGAGCCATTCTGGGATGCACTAACACCAGCAGGCGCAACGCTGTCCGCAGGGAAGATTGCTCCCGATACGACGCGAGATGCAAATCCGGATTTAGACGGGAATAACTTGGAAGCGTCTCCGCCAAGAGGTCCAAGCATCCGTTTGATGAATTCTTGATTGACTCCTACACCACCAGCGGTAATGAATTCAGAAGGGGTCGAAGGCAATGCTGCATACCTCGTTCCTTTAACGGATACCGATGCTGATGAAATGATGCTGTCATCCGCTTTGTTAGGAAGCATAACGTTCGCATTGAAAAGGTCGGACCGTACCAATCCTGCTGATGAACATGCAGCTGACGGAGCAAGACCGGAAATCCCGCAGAATGAACGATACACTACACCTTTAGGCTGCTGGAAACGAACATTTTGACCGACTGTTTCAGGTCGTGCTTGGTTGATGGCATTCATGAATTTTGCATATAAAGCGTTTGTTCGAGAACTTGCCGTACCGTATTGCGTGTTTCCTGGGCTTTCAAGGGATTTGTTTTGGTACTTGTAACCAAGCCAGACACCTAGGGAAACGTTAGGGTTATAACCAAGCAGCCAAGCGTCGCTGAATGAATTCGTCGTACCACTTTTTGCCGCTATATCCACATTGAAATTCAATTTGCTTTTCATCACTTTTGCAGTTCCGCTAGTTGCTACGTCCCGAAGCATATCTGTTACAATATACGCCGTTTGAGGACTGAAAACTTGTACAGGTTCAACTTTATGTTGGTAAACAACATTACCGTTCCTGTCTTCGATTTTTTCGATAATATAAGGATCCACATGCTGTCCGCCATTTGCCAAAGTTGAATAGGCACTTGTATTTTCTTGGACGGTACCTCCGTGACTTAATCCACCTAATGCCGCAGAAGGGCTCTCATAGTCTTGTGGTGTTAAGCTGGAATACCCCATTTTTTTCAAAAAGTCAGCAGGTCGACGATCCTGTATTTGATTGTAAAGCCGTGCTGCAGCTAAGTTTTGTGAAGTGGTAAGTGCTTGTCGAGCTGAAATAATCCCGAGTTCTTGGTACGGGATGAAGTTGACTGGTTTCCAACCGCGAAGATTGAATTTAACATCTACAACCGGGCTGCCTGCACCGATAACTCCATACTCAATCGCCGGTGCGTATACGAGCAATGGCTTGATAGTCGAACCAGGTTGACGGGTCGTTTGAGTTGAGTGATTGACGGATTCTAATTCATGATCACGTCCGCCTACAAATGCTAAAATTTTCCCGGTTTTATTATCGAGCAGTGTTGCGCCGACTTGAACCGGCATCTTAACTGTTTTCTTTTCGCCTGTTTGCTTATCCGTCGTGTTTTCAGAATACGTGAATCCATACTGAGTAAAGTTTTCCGCAACATCGTTCATAGCATTATACAATTGCAAGTCCACAGTTGAGTGAATGCGGAAGCCATCATTTCTCATGGAACGCTCAGCCAAGATATCATATTTCTCTTTGAGTTTCTTATCTTCTTTCAAACGGTCTGCGTCGATTCCATCTTCTTCTGCAATTTTATCTGCAAGGATAGCAATCGTGCTACGCTGTATTTCATCCGTTAAGAACTCATCTCTGCTTTTAGGTGCCTGGGCAGCAGTTCTGAAATCTTTTGTAATATCGTAAGCAATCGCTTCCTGGTATTCCTTTTCGGTAATATACTCCGTTTCTTTCATCCGGAACAGCACAGTCTTCATTCGATTGATGCCGGGTTTCAATCCTTTTTCATCTTTCAAACCATTTGAGCCATTGTAAAACGGTGTATAGGCGAAAGGAGCTTGGGGAATCCCGGCAATGTATGCTGATTGGGCGAGATTCAAGTCTTTTGCGGACTTATTGAAAATTCCTTCAGCGGCAGCTTCAATTCCTGCAATGTTTCCTCCATTTGAATTACGACCGTACGGTATGATATTCAAATAAGCTTCAAGGATTTCCTCTTTGGTCATGAAGTGTTCCAACCGCATCGCGAGCAAAAGTTCCTTCGCTTTCCGCTCATAAGAGATTTCGTTTGTTAAAATCTGGTTTTTTATAAGTTGTTGAGTTAGGGTCGAGCCCCCTGTTTGACTATCTGAATTGGTAACATCTTGGAAAAGACCGCGGAATACTGCTTTAGGGACGATCCCTTTATGTGTATTGAAATATTCGTCTTCAGTTGCGTAAACGGCATTGATGACGTAAGGAGAAACGTCTTTGAGCTTGACCTCTTTCCGGTCAATATCAGAGCGTACTTTCCTTAAATACTTTCCATTCGTATAGATTTCGGAAGTTTCTTCATAACTTAAAATTTCACTGCGCATTTCCTCTTTTGAACGGAGTGGTTCCTTTTCAACAAGCGAGGCAAAATAACCTGCCCCTACGGAAGCGCCGAAAACCGTTAACGTCAAACCGATAACTAAGAAAAGCAAAAAGAGGTTCCAGATGACGCCTGAGGCAATCCGGGTATTTTTGGCCCATTTGGTTTTCTTCATCGCTTCGAATTTATCTTCAAGTTCATCAACACGTTTTTTGTCCTGTTTTGTCAATTCGTTCCCCCCTAAAAATCTAATTAATTATAGCATATTCTAATTGAGGTGACTGCATTTGTTTGACAAATTTCCAATTTCGACTACAATATGATGTAGTTACTCTTCACAGTGAAGAAGCCGCAGTAGTGGCAGGCGATCCGTATAGAGAGGCAGCGGTTGGTGGAAGCTGCTCGGTACCTTGTCACGAATTACAGCTTTGGAGTGTTGCGCGGATAGCGGCGTTATTGCTAATAAAGCGGAGATGATTATCTCAAGCTGGGTGGTACCGCGCTTACATGTACAATTAGCGTCCCTGCATGATCTGTTTCAGATCGTGTGGGGACTTTTTGTGCTTGTGAAGTAAAAACGGAGGAGGAAGTCATATGACGGCAAACTTATTAGAGGATTTGAAATGGAGAGGTCTGCTTTATCAGCAAACTGACGAAGAAGGGATGGCTAAGCTGCTGGAAGAGCAAAAAGTATCGCTCTATTGCGGCGTCGATCCGACAGCCGACAGCATGCATATCGGACACATCGTTCCACTACTTACACTTCGCCGATTCCAGCTTCATGGGCATCGACCTATTCTGCTGATTGGCGGCGCGACAGGGATGATCGGCGATCCGTCGTTCCGTGCAGATGAACGTCAGCTTCAAACGGAAGCACAAGTGGATGAAAACGTAAAAGGATTAAAAGTTCAGCTGGAGCGGCTCTTCGACTTTTCGGATGAGAATGGGGCGCGTCTTGTTAATAACAAAGATTGGATGGGCCCGATGAGTGCAATCGGATTCTTGCGGGACTATGGTAAATTGTTGAACATTAACTACATGTTAGGGAAAGAAAATGTGGCATCCCGCCTGGAAACTGGACTTTCATTTACGGAATTCACATATATGCTCATCCAAGGAATCGACTTCAATCACTTGTATGATCATTACGGGTGTCGTGTACAAATCGGGGGATCTGACCAGTGGGGGAATATTACGACTGGACTTGAAATCATCCGTAAGACTCACGAAGAAGAGACGAAAGCATTCGGGATTACAATTCCGCTTGTCACGAAATCAGACGGTACAAAATTCGGTAAAACAGCAGGTGGAGCAGTGTGGTTGGATGCTGCTAAAACTTCTCCATATGAGTTTTACCAATTCTGGATCAATGCTGCGGATGCGGATGTAGTCCACTATTTGAAAATCTTCACATTCTTGGATCGTTCTGAAATTGAAGAACTCGAGCGTTCGGTTGCAGATGAACCACACTTACGTAAAGCTCAGAAGACGCTAGCGGAAGAAATGACACGCCTTATTCACGGTCAGGAATCTCTCGATCAAGCGATTCGTATTTCTGCAGCGCTTTTCAGTGGCGATTTGAAGAAATTGACGGCGACCGAAATGAAAGATGCTTTCAAAGATGTACCGACTTTCGAAATGGCGAAGGAAGATCACAATATCGTAGAGTTGTTAGTAGAAGCTGGTATTTCACCTTCCAAGCGTCAAGCTCGTGAGGATGTAACAAACGGTGCGATCTCATTAAACGGTGATAAGATAACGGATACAACGTATGATGTAAACGGTGCTGATCGTTTAGAAGATGCATTTACAGTCGTTCGTCGCGGTAAGAAGAAGTATACAATGATTATGTTCAAGTAATTGGGATTGGATGCAGAAAGAAGGGGAAGTGCTCCCTTCTTTTTTTTTTTTTTTTTTTTTTTTGCGAAATTTTCGCAAACCGCCTATCAAGGTACACGGCGGGATGCTATTAACTCTCAAAACATAATTATTAATTAGGTGAAGTGTCCCTGAAAAAGAGTATTTTCTCACAGGGAGCCAAGTACACTCCTTCATTACATAGCATAGGATGATTTGTAAAATGAAATTAGTTAAGGGAAGGGATGGAAGGGAATGTACTGGGTACCTTGTGTATATCAAAATCCTTATTATGTGAATCTACCTATGCATAACTTTGTAAGTCCTGCAGCTTATGGGGTGGGTCTCGATAAGACAATGGGGTTCTATCAGTCAACTTATGGTCATAATGGGATGATGTTGAAAGATTATGGAGCTAACCCATTTGTCATTAATATCGATGAAGCAACTAAGCAGAACAATACGTTTCGTACAGCTCTATGGACAGGTAACCATCTGCAACTAACATTAATGAGTATCAAGGCGGGTGAATACATTGGTTTGGAAATGCATCCTAACGTTGATCAATTCTTAAGAGTCGAACAAGGTCAGGGGATAGTGCAAATAGGTGAAAATAGAGATGATTTGAGTTTTCAGAGGGAGATTTTTGATGACTCCGCCATTATAATCCCAGCTGGAATGTGGCACAATGTCATTAATACTGGAAACGTTCCTTTGAAGTTATATTCGATATATGCCCCGCCAAACCACCCATTTGGTACTGTACATCAGACAAAAGCAGATGCAATGGAACCGAATGAGAGCCATGGGTACGGAACTGGCAATAGAGATACGGGTACAGCAGTTGGTGCAAGGACTCCGGATGAATGGATAAGGTACACGGAATTTCTAGTGAAAGAGGGCTTGGAAGACGTCGATAGAGGAATTAATATGACACACATTCTCCAAGAATTTATCTTAATGGGGGTTCTTGTGGGCAAAGGGTATTCTCCTGAAAAAGCATATGAAACAGTCGAGGAATGGGAACGTACAGGAGAATCCAAACTTCTTCAGCAAAGTAAAAATATGTAGATCATTCATATGACGACAATCAGGCGCGATGTTGATATAGATCATTTCGGAAAATAATCTCCATTATTTCGACGATACAATGAGAAGTAAACGGAGTTAATACAACTAGGAGGAGGGGGAATGCCTCCTCTTTTGACGTTTCAAGATAAATGTCCATTATATGTTGAATATTAAAAGGGTCCTCTAAACTTCTTCTGAATGAATTGTGAAACACGAAGCCGGTAATCATTAAAAACCCCCGAAAAGTCTGCCGTTAAGCAGTTTCGGGGGTTTAGGAAAGCGACGTTTACTACGCGCTTTTATTAACGTGAGTAGAATTCAACGATAAGAGCTTCGTTGATTTCAGCAGAAAGTTCGCTGCGCTCTGGAAGACGTACGAAGCTACCGACTTTAGTGTCAGCGTTGAACGTTACGAACTCAGGTACGTAGCTGTTGATTTCGATTGATTCGTTCACGATGTCAAGATTTTGTGATTTTTCACGAAGAGAAATCTCTTGACCTGGCTTCACGCTGTAAGATGGGATATCTACGCGCTTACCATCCACCATAATGTGACCGTGGTTTACAAGCTGGCGTGCAGCACGACGAGTGCGAGCAAGACCAAGACGGTAAACGATGTTGTCCAAGCGAGTTTCAAGAAGGATCATGAAGTTCTCACCGTGGATACCTTGCATTTTACCTGCTTTGTTGAACAATGTGCGGAACTGACGCTCATTCACACCGTACATGAAGCGAAGTTTTTGTTTCTCTTGTAGTTGAAGACCGTATTCAGAAAGTTTTTTACGCTGGTTCGGGCCGTGTTGACCTGGAGCGTAAGGACGCTTTTCGATTTCTTTACCAGTGCCGCTTAGTGAGATACCAAGACGACGTGATTGTTTCCAAGATGGACCTGTATAACGAGCCATGAATGACTCCTCCTCTGTTGGTTTTATTTTGTTGTAAAATAAGACCAGATGCGTTCAATCCCTACGACATTCTGTTTTCATGTATCTTCACCTCTGCAGCCAAGGGTTACAGGATACACCTCAAATTGAGGAACAGACTGAGCAATAGAGAACACACAACTGCTGCAATTATTTTACACAACGATTATCATACCAAAATTGGACAACTTCGTCAAGTGATTTCAAGAGAGAGACTTCTGACCTTAAACAATTCAAAACTTAAAATAGATATATTGTACTAGTCATAAAGTTGCATTCCTGTGCACTATGCGATAAAATGAAGATAAGTTATTCAATGTTTTTACTGAATGATAGAGGGTGTCCATATGAAAACTAATGAGCAAATGTATGAATCGATTAAGAGTGATTTACTGGATCTAATGCTAGGTGTGATGCAGAATCTTAAAGACAGTGAATTCATACAGGTATTTGAGGATCTGTTCAAAACCCACTTCAATGTCACCGAAATCGAGTTCTTTCTATATGAAGAGAACCAATTCTATCCTGCTGTCACCTTACTGAAAGAAGATAGCAGGAGCTGTGTTGGTGTATTGGAAACATTAACGTCACCAATGCTCACCGGCACTTTTTCCGAGACCGATGATTCTTTGAACTTTGCTGATGATACGCTAATGATTCGAAATGAGAAACGGGAACCCGTTGCGATGGTTCTTGTGAAGTCGACAGATGAATGGCATGAATTTGCTTCCTCTGAATACTTCAAGAAATTCCAACTGTTGCTTGGCAGACTCATTGAAACGATCAAAGGATACCAGTCACTCTACAAACATTCTCAAAATCACGAAAGCCTGCTCGAAGCGACAAAAACATTTAGCTCAACTATGGAATTAGGCGTAATCCATTCCCAGCTCGTCTCCACGGTTTCTAAAAACCTTGAACCGATCCAAGTGGAACTAATACTTTCCCAAGAACAGGAGGATTCTTCTTATCCGTATCGATTATTCGATTATTCCAACGAACTTCCTTCAACAGTTGAAGCGTTTCTTTCCGGAGAGCTGACCCTTGGAAAAGATGCGGCAACCGATGCGGAGATTCTAAGTGCTCCTGTGAAAGGGATGCAAGGTACGTATGGGATTCTCCAGCTTTCTGCACCTTGTCATTATAAAATTTCTCCTATGCAGAAGGAATTCGTCCGTAATATTTCAGAAAGTGCTGGTCATGCAATCGAAAATACGAGCTTGTATGACCAGTCCCATCGGTTGATACGTGAATTGCAATTAGTGAATGAAGTTTCTAAAAAGCTTACAGAACGACTTACGTCCGGGGAAATGATAACGTATATTAATAATCGACTCAAAGAAACTTTTGAACCCGAAGAGGTAGCATTTGTATATGTTGGGGATCAGGCATCGACTGTACTATCGAGAGAATCGACTTCGTACTTTATGACGCAGGCTGGAAAACGTTATTTGGATTATGCAGAAAGCCGTTTAAGAAGAGAGAAATGCGCAGTCTTTATTGCGGATTTGAGAAACGAGGACATTGAGGGGTTCACTCCGTATCGTTCATTAATGATTGCTCCCATCATCATCTCGGAAAAAATAGCAGGATATGCGTTGCTGATGCATACTGAAAAGTACCATTTTACATTCGATGATTTCAAGCTAGTCAAAGCGATAATTAGTCATTCTTCACTTGCACTCTCCAATTCAGCGCTCCGTGAGAAGTTACAGGATCTTGCAAACAAAGATCAGATGACGGGCTTATATGCACGAGGGTACCTGGATCGGCACATGTCTTCAGCTTTTAAGAAAGGGATTGGAGGCGCGTTCCTTCTATTGGACGTCGATGATTTCAAACAGGTGAACGATCAATTTGGCCATACCGTTGGAGATTGTGTACTCAAACAAACCGCTGAACTCCTTAAATCGAGCATTACCGAAAAGGATATCGCCGGCCGCTGGGGTGGTGAAGAATTCGCGATTTACTTGCCAGGTGCCACTCTGAGAGAAGGCAAGCAGCTTGCAAAACAATTATTGCTGGAAATGCCGCGAATCACACAACCCTCCGTAACCGTTTCAATCGGAGTCAGTGTATGGGAGCCTTCAACTAAAGAGGAAACGTATCAGCAACTATTTCAAAATACGGATGAAGCACTTTACTCAGCAAAATCGGGTGGTAAAAATCGTATTATTGTCAGTGAATCGGTACTTGCAGAATGATGCGCAAGTATCGATTTTCTTTGAGTTTCACAAGAAGTAAGCATACAATGAATGTAAGCGTTTACTTCATAAGTGGAAGGTGGAGGATTTACGGTGAATGAAAAAATTCATAAAGATACCGCAACGGTTCACACAGGCTATGACAGTAATTCACATCACGGGAGTTTAGCAGTCCCTCTATACCAAACATCGACTTTTGCTTTCGATACTGCAGAACAAGGTGCCAGGCGATTTGCTGGAGAAGAGGAAGGTGGAATCTATTCGAGATTGGGGAACCCGACAGTTCAAGTGTTGGAAGAACGGATGACAACGCTTGAAAATGGTGCGGCATCCCTCGCTTTCGGTTCCGGTATGGCGGCTGTCAGTGCAATCCTGACACATTTAACGAAAACCGGAGATCACATCATTTGTTCACGCGGGATTTACGGATGTACGTTCGGCCTCCTTGGGATAATGGAGGAGAAATATAGCATTACCCATACTCTTACTTCGATGGGCACGGAAGAAGAAATTGAAGCAGCTGTGACACCTGAAACAGTCTGTATCTATATCGAGTCACCCATCAATCCGACTATGGAGCTCGCGGACCTTAGAGCGGTTGCAGAGGTAGCAAGACGACATCAGTTGAAGATTGTTGTTGATAATACGTTTGCATCCCCTTATTTGCAAAACCCAATCGACTTCGGTGCGGATTTTGTATTGCATAGCGCAACTAAATATATTAATGGACATGGAGATGTCATCGCAGGTTTACTCATTGGTAAGGACAAGGAGGAAATGGACCGGATCCGGGGAAGCGTACAAAAAGATTATGGTGGCATCATGTCTCCTTTCGACGCGTGGTTACTGATACGCGGACTGAAAACACTTTCTGTCAGAATGCAGCGCCACACCGAAAATGCGACTCGATTTACGGATTACTTAAAGACTCAAGACATGGTGGAAGCGGTCTTTTACCCGTTCGATGAGAACAATCCTCAAGTTGAAATTGCCAAGAAGCAAATGACAGCCGGGGGAGGACTCGTCTCGTTTACGATAAAAGGAGGGCAACCTGCAGCGCAAGCATTCATGAATCATCTGTATCTGATTAAAATTGCCGTCAGCTTAGGCGACGCGGAAACACTGATTCAGCATCCAGCAACAATGACACATTCGGGAGTGCCGGCAGAGGATCGCGAAAAAATGGGTATTAGTGATGGTCTCCTTCGACTGTCAGCGGGATTAGAACACGTGGATGACCTCATTAAGGATTTGAACCAGGCCTTTCTGAAAGTGGCTAAGGAGCAACATACTTTATCAAACTAAATAGGGAAAACAAAAAGCAGTGAAGTGATTAGACTTCGCTGCTTTTGTTTGGAGGAATCAGACTTAGAGGTGACGCAAAAGAACTTCAGCAAATTGCTCAAGCCCCACACGATCCTCTTCAGAAAAGCGACCGATTTCGGGACTATCTATGTCCAACACTCCGATCAACTCATCATTTTTCACAAGTGGAATCACAATTTCAGACTGGGAAGCGGAGTCACATGCGATATGTCCTTCAAATGCGTTCACATCTTCTACAACGAGTGTCTCTCTGCGTTTTGCGGAAGTTCCGCAAACGCCCCGTCCGAGCGGAATACGAATGCAAGCTGGAAGACCTTGGAAAGGCCCGAGAACAAGTTCGCCTTCTTCCATAAGGTAAAACCCTGTCCAATTCGTGCGGTCCAGGAAATTACTTAGCAAAGCTGATGCATTACTTAAATTTGCAATGCGATTTTTCTCACCGTCTAACAAAAGCTGTAGCTGATCCGCAAGTTGGCGGTAACTTTCTGCTGAATCCTTGGAATATTCGATCCCCATAAACATTATAGCGCCCTCATTTCCGTGTTGTAAGTTCCTGAAAAAAGTAGGATATCTAATAGAATCATACAATTTTCGAGGTGTTTCACACAAGTAAACAAGTTTTCGACGAAGATTCGCCCTTTTTCAACACGAAAATTCTTTAAACGTGTTACTATATAAGGTATTATCAATTGTAGAGTCGTTGCGGAATAGGGGGATGGACAATGGTGAACTACTTCATCATTCCAATCATCATAGTGATTGTGCTGGCTGTTGCAATGTTTTTGTTGAGACGAAAGCATATCCAGGAAATTAGCAAGCTGGAGCATAAAAAGCTTCAAATCCAGCATGAACCGATATTTGAGGAAATGACAAAAGTCAAACAGCTGAATATGACAGGTCAAACAGAAGAGAAATTCGAACGATGGCGCAACGAGTGGACGGAAGTCGTGGATGTACTTGTGCCGAAAATCGATTCTTTGTTATTTGATACTGAAGAAATGGTCGACCGATTCCGCTTTAAGAAAGCAACTGGAATTGAAAAAGACATCGAACAACAACTGTCAGTGTGTGAGGAACGTAAAAATTCGATTTTACACGAATTGAACGAACTGATCGGCAGTGAAGAGAAAAATCGGGTGGAAATGGAATCTTTAAAAGAAGAGTTCAGGGAAGCGCGGAAATCTGTACTAGCCCATCAGCATTCATTCGGAAGAGCTGTTCCCGCATTAGAAAAGGAACTGGAATATTTCCAACCTGCATTTGAAGAATACGATGATTTGACGGATAATGGCAATTACTTGCAAGCGAGGGAGAATGTGATTGCAGTAGCTTCCAAAGCGAACGAATTGTTTCCATTGATCCGGGAGATCCCTTCGTTACTGAGTGAGTTGCAAAGTAAAGTACCATCTACAATTCGCGAACTGCGTATTGGTGTAGAGGAAATGAAGCAAGATGGTTATTACTTAGAACATTTGAACATGAAATCATCGTTATCGGCTATTGAACGGGAATTGGAAGAACTCCTTGGTAAAGTTGAAATTCTTGATGTGGAGCCAGTTCAACAACGCTTAGTTGAAATCGATGCGACCTTGGATTCGTTCTATGATGCCCTCGAAGATGAAGTGAAAGAACGCCAGTACATGGAACAAACTTATGGAGGAGTTGCAAGTAAGTTAGTTGCGGTCAAGGCGTTTTCCAAAGAAATTGCGGAAGAAGCATTATTCGTGCAACAAAGTTACCGATTGGATGAAAAAGAAGCAGCGATTCCTAAAAGGTTCCTTGTCGACCTATCGGAGGCTACGAAGCGGTTTGAATTGCTGACTAGTCAGGGCGAGTACGGCGAATCAGCTTATTCAGGGCTTGCGCAAGAATTACGCAGTGTAGCGGAAACGTTAGAGCGCGTCGAAATGGAAACCATTGCGTTCCAAGAGCGTATTAAAAACCTGCGAACAGACGAAATAACCGTTAGAAAACGACTGGATGAACTTGCGAGGACGTTGCAAGAAGCTGAACGTAAACTCCTAAGAGCCAATATTCCGGGGATACCGGATGAAATCGAAGTCCGGTTAGAAGAAGCGGACGAACAACTCTTCATCGTCCAGAATGGATTGGAAGAAGTTCCGCTAAATATGGCACTTGTTGAAGATTACATCAGCAACGCTGAAAAAGTAGTTCACGAAGTCGCGTTGAAGATTGATGAAATGTTGGAAAATGCTTTATTGACCGAGCAAATCATTCAATATGGGAACCGATATCGCGCAGCTCATCCTGCGATGCATGCCCGATTGTTGGAAGCGGAGATGGCGTTCAGACAATTCCGTTATGCAAAAGCTCTGGAAGAAGCAGCTACAGCTGTTGAAGAAGTGGAACCTGGAGCGATGAAACGAATTGAAGAGTTATTACAAGAACACGTACAGTAAGTGTCATCTTCAGCCACCCGCACTATGAGTGCAGGTGGCTTTGTGCCGCTTAAGCTACATGGAAGGACGAGTTCGAGATGATCTATTTTGATAATAGTGCTACTACGATTCCTGAAGAGGACGTTCTGCAGACATTTACACAAGCGAATCAGACGTACTATGCGAATCCAGCTTCCCTTCACCAAGCAGGGAACAAAGCGGAACAGCTTTTGGAATCTGCGAGGAAGCAAATTGCGACACTTGCTGGAGACTCGGAAAGTACTGTGGTTTTCACTTCAGGAGGCACGGAAGCTAATAATTTGGCGATTATTGGGTATGCAAAGACCCTTAAGCATCGTGGGAATCATATTATTACAACCGAAATTGAGCATGATTCAGTCCGGAATGCCTGTCTTCATCTAAAAGCAGAAGGATTTGAAATCGATTTCCTCTCTGTCAATGAAGCAGGGGAAGTATCTCCAGATGAACTTAGACAGAAGATCAGGAAAGATACAATATTAGTCAGTATTATGCATGTGAACAATGAAATCGGAACCATCCAACCTATTGAGGCGTGTTCAAAAGTGATCCGTGAGCATTCCCGTGCACTTTTCCATTCAGATTGCGTACAGAGTATAGGGAAGCTTGCACTGCCCTATCCTGAATGGGTGGATGCCGTGACGCTGTCTGCACATAAGATTCATGGTCTGAAAGGGACCGGCTGCTTATTGACAAAGAAATTCAAAGAGCCGGAAGCGATTTCTTTTGGCGGTGGGCAAGAGCACGGGTTCAGAAGTGGGACCGCCAATGCTCCAGGCGCCGCTGCATTTGCCAAAGCGATTCGAATGGTCAGCGAAAGAAATAACTTTTCCGATTATATGCGATGGAATAATCGTTTGCGCGAAGTAGTGAATGCGGAAAACCTGGTTCGGATCTGCTCTCCTATTCAAGGAGCTCCGCATATTTTCACAATTGCTTTCAAAGGGATCACTGGAGAAGTTGCGGTGAATTATTTTCAAGAACAGGGCATCATGGTCTCCACTTCCAGCGCATGTTCTTCAAAAACTAACAAAGTAAGCCGCGTCATCCAAGCGATCGGTGTTCCGGATGATTACCGTAAAGGTGTGATCAGGATAAGTTTCGGTAAAATGAACACAGATGAAGAAATTAAAGCACTCACACAAGTGATAAAGGAATTTTTAAAGATGATCAAGAAAGGGATGAAACAGCATGATATGGAATGAACTTCTCATCAGATACGGAGAAATGTCCCTTAAAGGGCGGAATCGGAAAGTATTCATACAAAAGCTTACTACCAATATTAAGCACGTTCTTCATGATTTGCCATCCGTTAAGTTAAAGGCGGAGCGCGACCGCATGTTTCTGTATGCAACTAGTGAGGATCTGGAACTAGCGATTGAGCGGTTAACGGACGTAGCAGGCATTCAATCCTATAGTCCGATTGCAAAATGTGAGTCAACGGTCGAAGCGATACAGCAAACAGCCTTAGCGATTTTTGAAACTGAAGATACAGAAGAAAAAACGTTTAAAGTGGAAGTACGCAGAACGGACAAATCATTTCCACTCATAACAGGTGAATTGCAAAGAGAAATTGGCGGCACAATTTTAAAAGCTCATTCCAACCTGAGAGTGAACGTGAAAAAACCGGATATTCTGCTTCATATCGATATCCGGGAAGGCGGTTCATTCCTTTCATCGAAAGTATTTAAAGGCGCTGGAGGAATGCCAGTAGGTTCAAATGGGAAATCACTGCTGATGCTCTCTGGCGGAATCGACAGCCCTGTTGCTGGCTACTTGATGATGAAACGCGGCGTCACTATAGAAGCGATCCATTTCGCAAGTCCGCCATTCACAAGTGAGCAAGCACAAGAAAAAGTTGTTGAACTCGGAAGGAAGATTAGCGCATTTGGCGGAAATATCAAATTGCACGTCATTCCCTTCACGGAAATTCAACAAGCGATCGTCAAGCAAGTTCCGGATAACGTTTCCATCACATCCACTAGAAGAATCATGCTTCGAATCGCAGATCAGCTCCGTGTAGAAATCGGAGCCCTTGCTATTGTAACTGGAGAAAGCTTGGGGCAGGTTGCAAGCCAAACACTTGAAAGTTTTACCGCGATCAATGCAGTCACATCGACGCCGATCTTGCGTCCGCTCATCGCAACGGACAAATTGGAGATTATCGATATTGCTAAAAGAATTGGCACGTATGACACATCCATCCAACCGTTTGAGGATTGCTGCACTGTTTTCACGCCATCCAGTCCGAAAACTAAACCACGTCTCGAAAAAGTCGAGTACTACGAAAGTTTCATCGATTTCGAGCCGATAATTGCAGAAGCGATTCAAAATCGCAAAGTCATCGATTGTTCTATTGAAGAAAAGACAGATGAGTTCATCGACCTGTTGTAAGTAATCTAAGTCCGAAGCGTACTATAACAAGAAACAAAATCTGTTAAGAGCAGTGACAGGGGAGTCATTTTCATTGGTCACTTTCTTATATATAGTGCATCTTTGTTTGAATGCATCAATCTGAAGGGCTGAATCATGCCATCACTTTGATCATTTCAAATATGAAAAAGATACCATTTCCTTTCTGTGCATGAATTTACCGAAACGGTACATTCTATGTTCACAAGGGAGGTGACATCGACATGACAAACTCAAACAGCGGCAATTCAAACCAACTTCTTGTACCAGGTGTACAACAAGCGCTTGACCAAATGAAAAACGAAATCGCATCAGAATTTGGAGTTCAGCTTGGAGCAGACGCTTCATCGCGTGCCAACGGTTCCGTAGGCGGGGAAATTACAAAGCGATTGGTACGTCAAGCTCAACAACAAATGAATGGTTACCAAAAATAAGTAACTGATTGGACTGTCCCCGAAAGTGGGGACAGTTTTTTTAGTATGTGATGAAATTTTATATTCATGACTTACCACTAATTTTTGAATTGAATAAATTTTAGATGTATACTGACTATATTGTTTAAAAGGAGGACTACTTATGAAAAGAGAAGAATTATTAGCGCCTGAAATTTATAACATCGTATCTGAAATCGAAAAGTATGCGGATGGAACGAATAAGAAGGCGCTGATCTACGTCGATTCAGAAGGAAATCAAAAAGATTATACATATGATAAGTTGATGGAAGATGCAAATCGTGCCGCTTCAGTTTATGAAGCGAATGGGTTGAAAAAAGGTGATATCCTGTTAGTGATGGTTCCAAGGTTAATCGAAGCGTATGTAGCCTATATCGGAGCTTTGAAAGCAGGAATTGCGGTGATCCCTTCATCGGAAATGCTGCGTGCATCCGACATTGAATATCGATTAGCACATAGCGGAGCAAAAGCGATCGTTGCGTATGAAGCGTTTACGAGTCAACTGAACGAAGTGCGCGGCATCGAAGAAGTGACCTTGTTTGTAGTAGGTAAAGCAGACGAAAGAAGCATCTCTTTAACAGAAGAGATGATGCATGCAGATGCACACTATGAGGCAGCGCGTACCAAGGCGAGTGATATGGCGTTCCTATCTTATACTTCCGGAACGACAGGCAAGCCTAAAGGCGTTGTGCATACACATGGATGGGGATACGCTCACCTGAGAACGACTAGTGAGAACTGGCTGGGTATCCATGAAGGGGATATGGTGTGGGCTACAGCGGCACCAGGTTGGCAAAAGTGGATCTGGACACCTTTCCTCGCTGTTCTTGGAAGTGGCGCGACAGGACTTGTCTACAACGGGAAATTTGACGTGAAAACTTATATGGATATGATTAAGACCTATGATGTGAATGTTTTGTGCTGCACCCCGACAGAATACAGATTCATGGCGAAAGCGGAAGACCTGGCCAGCTATGACTTATCCTCATTACGCAGTGCAGTCTCTGCAGGGGAACCGCTGAACAAAGAAGTCATCGATACATTTGAAAATGTGTTTTCTCTCCAAGTGAGAGATGGCTATGGACAAACCGAAAATACATTATTAGTCGGTACGATGGTTGGAATGGATGCAAGACCTGGATCCATGGGAAAACCGACGCCCGGAAACCGTGTAGAAATTATCAATGATGAAGGTGGACTTGCACAAGTAGGTGAAGTCGGAGACATCGCAGTCCACGTTTCAACACCTGCCTTGTTCAAAGAATATTTACAAGATCCAGAACGGACTTCTATGCAGTTCCGAGGAGAATATTACATTACAGGTGATCGGGCCAAAAAAGATGAGGATGGGTATTTCTGGTTTGAGGGCCGTGGAGATGATATCATCATCAGTTCCGGATACACCATTGGGCCATTTGAAGTGGAAGATGCTCTTACGAATCATCCTGCTGTCAAGGAGTGTGCGGTTGTTGGAAGTCCGGATGAGGTTCGAGGGAGTATCGTCAAAGCTTTCGTCGTATTACGGGATCCCTCCAAAAAAGACGATAGTTCACTTGTGGAACAATTGCAAGATCATGTAAAACAAAAAACGGCTCCTTATAAGTACCCTCGAAAAATTGAATTTGTCGATGAATTGCCGAAGACCGCTTCAGGGAAAATCATGCGCGTCCAACTTCGGAAGCAAGAAACCATGTAATGGTCGGGACTGGGATTTTAATGATCTCAGTCCTTTTCTTTGCTAAAGACTTTACCTTGCTAATGTGCCCCCGTATAATTGAGAGATATTTCGTGCAGCTAAATGCTGACAAAAAGGGGGGAGTCACTTGCAAACTCAACAACAAGGAGCACTATGGGTGTTCGCTGCATATGTAATGTGGGGATTCATGCCGATTTACTGGAAAAGTCTTCACCACGTGAGCAGCGGAGAAATTTTAGTGAACCGGATCATCTGGGCGTTCCTCTTAACTGTTCTGGCACTTCTACTGGTAGGACAAGGTAAAAAGTTGGTTTCTGACTTAAAAGAACTTTGGACGACACAAAAACAATTTTGGAGCCTTTGTGCCGCTTCTTTTCTTGTGACGATCAATTGGTTTACGTATATTTGGGCAGTGAATCATGACTTTATCGTGCAAGCAAGCCTTGGCTATTACATAAATCCGTTAGTTTCTGTATTGTTGGGAATTGTCTTCTTGAAAGAGTCATTGAATCGCAATCAGAAAGCCGCTTTCGTGCTAGCTGCAGTGGGAGTTACGATTTTAACATTCCATTACGGTGTTTTCCCTTGGATTTCATTTGTCTTGGCGTTCACATTCGCTTTGTATGGTCTCATTAAAAAACATATTAAACTGAATGCGACAAGAGGGCTTGCGATTGAAACAGCGTTTACTGTTCCGATTGCACTTATAGCGTATGGCTGGATTTTTTCAACGGGAGATGCTGTTATAATGGACACTGACCCGTTGACGATAGTCTTACTTGTTTTAACAGGGATTGCAACAGCGTTACCGCTAGTGTTTTTTGCAAAAGGCGTGCCTTCGATTCCTCTATATGTTACGGGTTTTCTTCAATATATCGCTCCAACTATGATGCTTATTATCGGTGTTGCCATATACGGAGAAACATTCGGTAAGTTCGAATGGCTCAGTTTCGCGTTCATATGGATTGCGTTGTTAGTGTTCACGGTACCTGAAGTGTTGCGGTATGCAAAAAACAAACGGACGATGATGCGTCTTCAGAAACAGGAATCGTCACACCAATCTTAAATTGGTTGAAACATTCTGTTTTGTGGAACGTACACGTACTATGAACAAAAGGAGGAATTTGAAATGTCAACGAAACGATGGATTGCACTAATTTCGGCTGCAGCTTTAGTCGTTGTTTCAATCGGGGTTAATTCGCTATCGTACATATTCACTAGAGATTTTAACGCTCTTTTTGAAGATAGCTTTGCAATGGGAGGGCCGACTTACGAAGAAACCGTATTGGAACAAGGTGATTCGAACGAACGCATTGCCGTATTGAACGTGAGTGGTGTCATCCAAGACACAGGACCAGCCTCACCGTTTGCCGCACCAGGCTACAATCACCAGAACCTCTTGAGTCAGTTAGCTGACATTCGAGAAGATCAATCAGTGAAAGGGATTGTATTGCACGTAGACTCTCCAGGTGGCGGAGTTGTGGAGTCATCTGATATATACGATGAACTCATATCGATTCAAGAAAATCGGGATATTCCAATCTATGTATCAATGGGGTCAATGGCAGCGTCGGGAGGCTATTATATCGCAGCACCTGCGGACAAAATCTTTGTTCACCCGGAAACCATTACAGGTTCAATCGGTGTGATCATGGAGAGTTTGAATTATGCGGAACTTGCTGACAAAGTCGGGATTGACTTCAATACGATCAAAACGGGGCCGTACAAAGATATAATGAGTCCTAACCGCGAAATGACACAAACAGAACGGGATATGCTGCAGGAAATGATCAATGATTCTTACGAACGATTTGTGGGGATTGTAGCAGATGGCCGCGGCATGTCAGTTGCTAATGTCAAAAAAGTGGCGGATGGAAGAATTATGAACGGTCGACAAGCGATTGAGTCAGGACTTGCGGATGACTATGGGAAATTACCGGATGTCATCGATGCATTAATTACAGAACAAGGGTTCAAAAATCCAACTGTATTTGAATACAGCTCTTCAGATAGCTTGTCATCCATTTTCGGAACGAGTGTCTCTGGGTTGTTCAAGAAAAATGCGGAAACAGAGTTGATCCAAAAACTTCTGACTGACTACCAAGCACCGCGCATGATGTATTTGTATGGTGAACGTTAAAGGGAGGGGTTGACACAATGTCTGAACAAATGGAACAGCCAGGTGAGGAAGTCATTGCAAGCCAGGTTCAACATGAACGGATTGAACAAGGATCCTTCGCTTTACAACAGCAGGAGTTCATGAAGAAACCAGCTGGATTTTGGATTCGTTTCTGGGCGTATTTGATAGATATCATTATTGTGGGAGCCGTCAGCGGGTTGTTAGTGAAACCGATCTTTCGAGTGATTGACTACCCGATAAAAGATCCGATCTTTTTGCTATACAGTCCCTATAAACTCATTATGCTCGTGCTATTTCTCGCGTACTTCTTGCTCATGACCAAGTTTTTCAGCCAAACAGCAGGAAAAATGATTATGGGGATACGAGTCGTGAAAAAGTCCGGTGAACCACTCGGTTGGGGATCACTCCTTTTCCGGGAAGTCGTTGGTCGTTATATTTCAAAAACATTACTGATTCCTTATTTACTTGTCATCTTCATGCCTCGTAAGGAAGCGCTGCATGATTTGTTTGCAGACACGGAAGTCGTACACGAGCAAATTTATGAGAAACTGGTTACAGCAAAAACCGTACGCGCAGATGAGAGCCGTCAGTTGCAAGGCGATCAGACAATCTAGTAAGATAGATGGATACTGAAAGGAGAATCTTAATGACTTCAATCACATTCAAGAATAATCCTGTTACATTGGTCGGAAAACAGCTGCAAGAAGGAGACAAAGCTCCGGATTTCACAGTTTTGGCAAATGATTTACAACCTGTTACACTCGGTGATTCGAAAGGGAAAATCCGTCTAATTAGCGTTGTTCCTTCAATTGACACAGGAGTATGTTCAAAACAGACCCATAAGTTCAATGAGGAAGCTGGGAAGTTTGGAGACGATGTAGAAGTATTGACGATTTCCGTCGATCTGCCTTTCGCTCAAGCCCGATATCGTTCAGCGGAAGAAATCGGGAATATCCAAATTCTATCGGATCACCGCGAGCTCTCATTTGGAGAAGCTTATGGTGTGGCGATACAAGAACTTCGGCTGCTCGCCCGTTCGATTTTTGTTATTGATAAAGATGATAAGATTGCTTACGCGGAATACGTGAGTGAAGTAACCGATCATCCGGACTACCAAGAGGCATTGGAAGCTGTCGCGAAATTGAAAGCGTAGTTGTCAGGCAGCTGTCGTTAGCAGAAACCCATCCGGCTGTCGGATGGGTTTTTCATGGCGATTGTTGAATAGGTTAGCTGATTGAAAAGAAGGAAGTAGAGGGATTATGATGAAAACAAATACAGAACAGATATTCACTTATTTAGATGAGGCTTCTAGTGAAGAGGAGTCGCTTTACTTAGAGCAGCTTATTGTAGCCTGTCAAAATTGGGCAGAAGGAACAACTGGACCTGATATACAAGGTGAAGTCACGAAAGAGGAAATACGCCGAGGTTTGCAGCTCGCGATTTTAAAAGGGATGAGACAAAATGTTCAGCCTCATCATCAAATGACTCCGGATGCTATCGGGATGCTGATTGCACGAATCTCGAGTTTTCTGCTTCCTCAAAAAGAGATGGTTCAACTGCTCGATCCAGCAGCAGGGACCGGTAATTTACTGTTAACCGTCATGAATCACCTGGAGATGCCAGTGTCTTCGAGCGCTGTTGAAATCGATGAGTTATTAGCGAGATTGATGGTATCAGGTGCCGATCTTATGGAACAGACGATTCGTATTTACGTTCAAGATGCACTTCGCCCATTGCTTGTGGATCCGGTTGACCTGGCAGTATGTGATTTACCGGTCGGTTATTATCCCGACGATGAAAATGCATTGAATTTTGAAATGATGCCTGCGGATGGACATGCGTATGCTCATCATTTATTCATCGAACAAACGATTCATCACCTGAAGCCGGAAGGATACGGTATATTCATCGTTCCGACTTCGTTATTCGAGTCTGCACAATCCGGTGAGCTGCACACGTATTTGAAAAAACATACGGTCATCCGCGGGATTTTACAATTGCCACAAACATTGTTCAAGAACGCAGCTCAGTCTAAAAGCATACTGATTTTACAAAAACCATCCGAACAGGCGAAGCCAACCCCGGATGTATTGCTCGCTACCGTCCCGGATATGACTGACAAACAAGCGATGATTTCGTTCTTTACTAAAATGGAAGATTGGGCAAAAGAAACTGCAAAGTAAGTAAAAAGCGTCCTTCTCATGTTGAGAAGGACGCTTTTGTCTTTTTGACTCTAAAATGAAGGATAACAGGCCGTTGATCTCCGTTCCAGACGCGCGCTTTCCGGGGGCTTGCCCTCAGCCAATCGAACGACGAAGAGTTCGATTTGCCGTATTTTAGTGAACTTCGCTAAAATTAAGGCATTATTAATCGTCCTCGCTTTGCTCAGTCCAATTTTTTGGAAACACGTGCTCCTAACGCTTCGTTTTTACTCGCAAAAGTCGTTCTTCGTTACGGCTTTCGCTGATCCCCAAGAGTCGCAGTCCTGCACTTCAATTAACTGAATTTTGTATGAGACATTCACCTCTTTCAACCAATTGATAAATGAAGGAAAAATCACGATCTGCATCTAATTTACGAACCAACTGATCTTGAGGCACTACCTGTTCAATCGTAAGCATTTCCAACTATTCTTGTTCACTCACTTGATTCCTCCTCATCATGTCCATCACCTCATTCGATAGTTGGGAGATCCTGTTGATTGTAGCGGAGAGCGGCGACTCCGGAGGGATCAGCGAAGACTGAAGACCCCGCAGGAGCGTTAGCGACGAGGAGGCTGAAGTCGAGCCCCTCGGAAAGCGTCCGCTCGCAGCGGAAATCAACTTTTCATTGTTTAATCCATTGAAAAAGATAAAGACTGTAGGCAAGCCCCATACTTCCTGGAGTTTGTCTACAGTCTGAATAGTCTTTTTCAACATGAGAAGGACGCTTTTGCTAGTGATTATTCTCCTTCAGGAGTACGGACTACGAGAACGTCGCATTTTGCCGCGCGTACAATATTCTCGGATACACTACCGATCAGGAACCGCTCTACTGGGTTTAATCCAGTTGCACCACAAATGATCAGGTCCGCTTCAATCTTTTTCGGGATTTCTCTAGGAATCATAGTTTTAGGTGATCCATATTCTACAATTACATTCACGTGAGTTAACCCAGCTGATGCTGCCTGTTCTTTGTAGCCTTCTAGCAACTCTACCGCATAGGATTGAGCGCGTTCGGCGATAGAACGGTCGTATGCCTCCACCGCGGAGTACGAACGTGTGTCGATGATATTGACGAGGTTGAGGTTAGCATCGTTTCGCTTAGCAATCGCTACCGCTTTTTTAAATGCCCATTCCGACTCTTTGGATCCATCTACCGCTACAATGATCTGGTTATATACTAATGACATCGTGACCACACTCCTACATTTTAATTATCCTGCTATAAGTACTATACGCCAAATCTCTTGTTTTTTCCTGCTTACCTATCAAAAATCGGCAAATTAAAAATATTTGTTTATCGGAACAAAAAATACGGCAAAAAAGAATGCTATCTGCTACACTTATGGTGAAAAGGTTTGAACGGTACATACTGGACAGCCGGACACATTCATTGAGGAGGAACTAACTATGCGTATTGGGGTACCTAAAGAGATTAAAAACAACGAAAATCGTGTCGCAATGACACCAGCTGGCGTATTCAACTTGAAATCAGCGGGACACGAAGTGCTGATTGAAACTCAAGCAGGTGTAGGCTCTAATTTTACAGATGAAGAATATCGTGAAGCTGGAGCGGTAATCGTTGAAACTGCAGCTGAAGCGTGGGCAGCGGAAATGGTCATGAAAGTGAAAGAGCCAGTTTCTTCAGAGTATGGTTACTTCCGTGAAGGTCTCATTTTGTTCACGTATTTGCATCTTGCATCTGAAGTCGAGTTAACAAAAGCGTTACTTGACAATAAAGTGATCGGGATTGCTTATGAGACGGTTCAATTGCCTAATCGTTCGTTGCCGCTGCTCGCTCCGATGAGTGAAGTTGCAGGACGTATGGCAACTCAAATCGGAGCTCAATACTTGGAGAAGATGGAAGGCGGGAAAGGAATCCTGTTATCCGGCGTGCCAGGTGTTCAACGTGGAAACGTGACGGTTATTGGCGGAGGACAAGCTGGAACGAATGCTGCCCGCATTGCGATTGGTATGGGCGCGCGTGTCACTGTTCTGGATCTTTCGGTAGAAAGACTTCGTCAGCTGGATGAGTTATTCGGAAATGACGTGCAAACACTCGTGTCAAATCCATTCAATATTGCAACGTCTGTCAAAGATGCTGATCTAGTAATTGGATGTGTGCTTATTCCTGGTGCTCGTGCACCTAAACTTGTAAGCGAGGAAATGGTTAAATCGATGTCTCCAGGTTCTGTACTTGTAGATATTGCTATCGACCAAGGAGGAATCTTCGAAACTTCCGATCGTATTACGACACATGATGATCCGACATATGAAAAGTTCGGAGTGGTCCACTACGCAGTTGCGAATATGCCGGGCGCTGTACCACGAACGTCTACAATGGCACTTACAAATGTAACCGTTCCTTATGCATTGCAAATTGCGAACAAAGGATACAAACAGGCTTGCTTGGACAATGAAGCGTTGCTAAAAGGGGTTAACACTCTAGAAGGCTACTTAACGTATCAAGCAGTAGCGGATGCACAAGAAATCGAATACGTATCTGCTCAATCTTTGTTGAGCCGATAAGAATACTAGAAACAAAGAAGCAGAGGCTGTAAGTTGAGCCTCTGCTTCTTCTATTTCAATTAATGATTTTAAGTTCTTTCGGGAACTTCGTGAGCACTTCAATCCCATCCGCTGTAACGACAACGTCATCTTCAATGCGAACACCGGTAATAGCGGAATTATAGATACCTGGTTCAATCGTGAACACCATGCCTTCTTCCAGCTGGAAGTCATTAGCTCCATGAATTGAAGGGAATTCATGAACCGAAATTCCAAGTCCATGCCCGAGACGGTGAGTGAAGTACTCGCCATACCCAGCCTTAGTGATCACTTCGCGTGCAGCTTTGTCAAGTTCGCTTGCCCGTACCCCAGGTTTCACCAGGTCGATTGCAGCCTGATTTGCAAAGCGTACTGCTTCGTAGATACTCCGCTGTTCAGCAGACGGTTCGCCAAACGATACGGTTCTCGTAATATCTGAACAATATCCTTTATGCACAACCCCGAGGTCCATCAGAACGAAATCACCTTGTTGGATTTTCCGTTCTCCCGGAGTCCCGTGTGGAGATGCGGTTTTAGGTCCGGATAATACCGTCGTGTCAAACGACATCTTCTGGACGCCTTTTTTCTTTAAAGCAAACTCGATTGCTGTTTGAAGTTCCAGTTCAGTAACACCTTCAGCAATATTTTCACACGCCACTTCAATTGCGTAGTCCGCTAATTGTGCAGCTTCACGTAATAGTTGGAGTTCCGAAGCATCCTTATGGCTCCGCATAATATTCAACTGTTCATCCAAACGGGAGAATTGAGCTGTAGGGAAAAGTTCTTCCATACGTTCTAAACGCTCGACAGTAAGGTGGGATTTCTCGATTGCGATCGAACTCAATCCGCTTACTTTACGGTTCACTTCAGCCTGCACAAACTCCCATGCGTCATCTGTGTCTTCGTAACCGACCGTTCCGAACGTCCACCCTGCGGATTTCACATCGGGAACTTCCATTAGGGGACAGACGATGAAAGGCTCTGCATCTTTAAAGATCATCACCCCAAGAAGCCGCTCGTGTGGATCACTGCTGAAACCTGATACGTAGAACACGTTATCAGGTGTCGTTACGAATGCCGCTTCTACATTGTTGTCCTGTAAATACTGTTGAATCGTTGTAAGTTTCGTCATAATGATTCCTCCTTAGTTCACTTGTTCATCATACCAAAAAAAGAGGATTTACATAGGGTTTCACGAATTGATAGAAAGGATAGAATACTAAGTGGAGGTGTCGGAACCAATGGAAATTTCATATCATGGACACTCAATCGTAAAGATTAAGACAGGCGGCAAGGTGATTTTGATCGATCCTTATATTACAGGAAATGATTTGACGGATTTGGTAGTGGCAAACGAAAAACCGGACGTCATCTTGTTGACGCATGGACACAATGATCACGTTGGCGATACGATCGAGATAGCAAAAGCGAGCGGAGCATTAGTTGTCGCGCCTAACGAACTTGCAGTATGGCTCGGCTGGCAAGGATTAGAAACCCACGGCATGAATATCGGAGGAGCACACGAATTCGATTTTGGAACGGTGAAGTTCACGAAAGCGTTCCATAGCTCATCCTATACAACGGATGACCAGCAGCTGATTTACATGGGGATGCCTGCGGGTATTCTGCTGATGGCAGAAGGGAAAACGATTTATCACGCTGGAGATACGTCTCTATTTGGGGATATGGAGCTGATCGGCAAGCGCAACAATATCGATATCGCATTTTTGCCGATAGGTGATAATTTCACGATGGGACCTGAAGATGCTGCATATGCTGTAGAACTGCTCTCTCCAAAGCTGACAGTACCCGTGCATTACAATACATTCCCGCCGATCGTGCAAGATCCTGAAGACTTCAAAAAGCTAGTGAAAGACCATGAAGTACTTGTCATGAATGCGGGTGAAGTGATCCGGTTATGAGTCAACTGGGCTGGCAGAGATAAATCTCTTTCAGCTCGGTTATTTTTTATGGATTTATGGTAAACTGAAGACAAGGCATACATAGAAAAAGGTGAATGCATTGTCGACAAAGCATGAACAAATCTTGCGCCACATTGAAGAGCTTGCTGTAGGTGAGAAAATTTCAGTACGGCAAATTGCCAGAGCTCTCACAGTAAGTGAAGGAACAGCTTACCGAGCGATTAAAGAAGCCGAAAACAACAAGCTTGTCAATACTATTGAACGTGTCGGTACGGTACGCATTGAAAAAAAGAAAAAAGAGAATATCGAACGGCTGACGTTTGCCGAAGTGGTGAATATTGTAGATGGATCTGTGCTCGGAGGTAGCGGGGGGTTACACAAAACGCTGACTAAATTCCTGATAGGTGCCATGCAACTGGATGATATCCGCCGTTATATAGACGCGGGAAGCTTGCTTATTGTTGGGAACCGTCAGAAAGCGCATCAATTAGCAATCAGCGAAGGGGCAGCGGTTCTTGTGACGGGTGGTTTTGATACGACCGATGAAGTGAAAGAACTTGCCAATTCACTCGATTTGCCGGTCATCACGACCAGCTATGATTCGTTCACAGTTGCAACCATGCTCAATCGGGCGATATCCGACCAGATGATAGAGAAGGATATCCTTCTAGTGGAAGATATCCAGCATCCACTTTCAAATACCTCCACATTGTTCATTCAAGAGACGGTTGGGCAATTTAACGAATTGAGCCGTAAGACTTCCCACTCTGCATTTCCGGTTATCGAAAAAAATGGAAAAGTGGTAGGAATGGTCACGTCTAAAGATGTCGTTGGGAAACAAGAATCCGAACCACTCGGAAAAGTCATGACAGCTTCACCGATTACGGCAACTGGCAAGATGAGTGTCGCTTCAGCTGGCCACATCATGGTGTGGGAAGGAATCGATTTACTTCCTGTCGTTACAGAAACCGGACTGTTGGATGGTGTCATTAGCCGCCAAGACGTATTGAAAGCTTTTCAATTGGCCCAACGGCAGCCGCAACAAGGCCAGACGATTGATGATATTGTGAAAAACCAAATGCACTCCGATACGGAAAACCCTCAAAATGTAATTTTTGAAGTGGTCCCACAGATGACCAACCAACTTGGGTCATTGTCCTATGGTGCCCTTACAACATTGTTGGCTGAAACAGGAAATCGGGCTATCAAGCTCTATAAACGTGGAGAGAGTGTCCCTGAGAACTTATCGGTCTACTTTATGAGGCATGTCCAGCTTGGGAGTAAGGTAACTGTGGAACCTCAAATCCTCCACATGAGTCGCCGGGTTGTGAAAATGGATATTTCCCTATACTCAGAAGGAGAGATGATCGGGAAAGCCCTTGTCACGTATCAGTTATTGGAACGATAAAAAAACGCCGATGCATGGGCATCAGCGCTTGTTCAATTCGGTCTCTTCGTCCACGAATCGGTTGTAATACTGAACGGCTTTCCAGTTAAAGAGGGATACATAGCCTCCAAGTACGATGAAGATTCCAGAGATTATGTATGTCGTAACCCCACCAAACAGCAACAGCTGATTGATTCCGAATGAGACGAGCAAGAGCCCTAAAAACATTCCTGCTTTTGATGAAAACATCTTTTTCCGGATCGGAAATACTTGACTTGTCCGGAATTGCCGGGTTTTAAAGTAAAAGTAGAATACTGCCGAAGCAATAATCAGGAATACAAGTACAAAATTTAAAGTCTCCACAGAATAGCCCTCCAAAAGAATCCAGCACTTCTTCTATTGTAGCGGCTTTACAACTCAAATGCGACCGCAATTCTTTAAATAATGGAGGAAATGGAAAATGAAAAGACAAATCATTGACACAATTGAACAGTATTCAACCATTATTATACATAGGCACGTCCGCCCGGATCCGGACGCATTTGGTTCACAAGTAGGGTTGAAAAAACTCATTCAAGCAAATTATCCTGACAAAAATGTCTACGCTGCAGGAAGTGATGATGGACAGTTGTCATTTCTGACTGGACAGGACCGTGTATCCGATGACATGTATGACGGTGCGTTAGTCATTGTGACAGATACGGCAAACACCGAGCGGGTCGATGGCCAGTCCTATAAAAAAGGGAGCTTTTTAGCAAAGATCGACCATCATCCGAATGTGGATCCATATGGGGATGTCTTATGGGTTGATACCGATGCGAGTTCTTGTTCGGAAATGATCTTTGAATTATTTGCTGAAGGAAGAGATGCGAAAGGCTGGAAGCTTCCTGATGAATCAGCAAGACTTCTGTTTGCTGGGATTGTCGGAGATACAGGCAGGTTCATGTATCCCAGTGCGACAGGTAAGACGTTTGAAATCGCAAGTGAATTGATTAAATACAATTTTGATCGTCAGCAAATTTTTGCAGGTATGTACGAAGTCGAACGAAACCTGCTTCACTTACAAGGGTACGTCTATCAGAACTTTTCGATAGATGAAAACGGCGCTGCCTATATTAAACTCACAAAAACGATCTTGGATCAGTTCGATGTGAAGGCGGAAGAAACATCTTCACTCGTCAGTTCACTTGGAGATGTGAAAGGCATCTGTGCCTGGTTAATATTTGTTGAAGAGACGGACCAAATCCGTGTCCGATTGCGTTCCAAAGGGATCGTCATCAATGGGCTGGCTGCTGAATACGGAGGCGGTGGACATCCGCTTGCTGCAGGGGCCTCCGTGAAGTCTTGGGAAGAAGCCGATGAAGTCATCCAAAAAGTACAAACGTTATGTGCAGGTAACTAGTGAATGGAGGGATAGACAATGAAGCTTGTTTATCCGCAAATTATAACAGGTGCCGATCTTCTGAATGGCATTATAAAGCTCGACCGATTGGCTCCTCTTCTGCAAAGAAGAGGGGCTGTTTCAGCTGCGATTGTGAACTCGACCCTCTCCGGAATCCGATCGTTTTGGAAAGTGATGACAAAGTATGGAATCCACCCGGTCATCGGGCTTTCCATGAAGATCGAGTTGTCGACTGGAGAAACGCCATTATGTTACGTCTATGCTGAAAACGAAATGGGTTTTCGTCAGTTATTAAAGATGAGCAGTGCTGCCGCAACACGAGACACTGGGAATTTACCTGAAAAATGGTTGAAATCCTATACCGCAAACTGTGCCGTGATATTCCCGCTTACAGACCCCTCTTGGAACGAAATCCGAACTGAAGAAATGATCCAGCGATTGAAAAAGCACTGCGCGACTGAAAATCTGTACATAGGAATCGCACGGCCTGCTGGTGCCGTCCATCCTGAAGAATCGACGATGGAACACCTAGCCGAGATGGAAGATCTGCCTATAGTAGCGTGCAATGAAGCTAGATACATCGAGCCGAAAGACGCATTCAGTTTCGAAACAGCGCAAGCGATTCGTGAAGGCTACAAACTCAATGATCCTGCACGTCCTGCAAATCTATACACAGACGCTTACGTGCCTGAACAGCAAGAGCTGGAACAATGGTTTGCGGATAAACAACATTGGCTAGAGAAGGCGGCAGAGGTGCTTTTAGCTTGTAATGTCCGATTGCCGGAAAAACAGCTGCTCATGCCGAAGTTTCCTGTCGGTAAAAATTGTTCAGCAGCGCAACTGCTTGAAGACCATTGCCGAGCCGGGTTGCAAAAACGACTTTCCGAGATTTCCAGCGCATACGAAGAACGACTCCGATACGAATTGGATGTCATCGTGGAAATGGGCTATCAGGATTATTTCTTAATCGTGGAAGACTTCATTGCCTATGCAAAACAAAAAGATATTGAAGTTGGACCGGGACGGGGCTCCTCTGCCGGTTCACTTGTTGCATTTTCGCTTGGAATCACTGCGGTGGACCCTTTGAAATACGGGTTGATTTTTGAGCGGTTTCTGAACAAAAGCAGAGTGACGATGCCGGATATCGACGTCGATTTTGCCGATACACGGAGAATGGAAGTTGTCGAGTATGTCGCACGGAAATACGGGAAAGCACATGTAGCTCAAATCATAACGTTCGGTACATTATCAGCTAAATCCGTTGCACGGAACACGTCTCGGGTATTCGGTTTTTCAAACGAAGATATGACGTTCCTATCGAAAGCGCTGTCTGATGCTCCAGGTAAAACTCTTCATGAGAAAGTGAGTCAATCCTCACAACTTCAAACTTGGATTGAAAAAGAGGAAGTACGGACTCGATGGTTCGAAGCGTCTCTGGCGCTGGAAGGATTACCGCGAAACGCTTCGACGCACGCTGCTGGAGTCATTCTATCTCCAACACCACTCGTTGAGACCGTACCGCTCCAAAGTGGCGGTGACTCCATCTATTTAACGCAGTGGGCGATGAACGACTCGGAAGAAGCGGGACTTTTAAAAATGGACTTCCTCGGATTGCGTAATCTGACTTTGCTCGATAGGATACGTAAAATGATTTGTTTCGAAACAGGGGAGGACCTTTCACTGGATACAATTCCGCTGCATGATGAGCGAACAATGGAGTTGTTCCGAAAAGGGGACATGTCTGGGATTTTTCAATTTGAATCACCGGGCATGCGTAAAGCGCTCCGGGAGATTTCACCGGATGTATTTGAAGACATCTATGCAATCACCGCCCTATATCGGCCGGGCCCTATGGAAAATATCCCTCTTTATAGCAGAAGGAAAAAAGGGCTTGAGCCGATTCACTATATGCATCCAGCTCTGGAACCGATTTTGAAAGAGACTTATGGGATTATTGTCTATCAGGAACAGATTTTACAGATTGCCGTTCAAATAGCAGGCTTCACCCTAGGAGAAGCGGATTTGTTGCGGCGTGCGATCAGTAAAAAGAAGCGTGATGTGCTGATGCAGGAACGTATCCATTTTACAGATAGCTCCAAGCGAAACGGTTTTCCTGCCAGTATTGCAGGGGATATTTACGACCTGATTGTAAAATTCGCAGATTATGGATTTCCTAAGAGTCACGCGGTTGCCTACTCATTGATTTCCTACCAACTTGCCTACTTGAAAGCGAACAAGCCCGAATACTTCTATGCGGGATGCTTATCCGTATTGGCGGGTTCCCTGGAGAAGACAATGGAATTCATGCGTGAAGTGAAAGGAAAGGGAATCCCTGTCCTTGGCCCCTCGATCACGAAAAGTAACTGGTCAGCGACAACGGAGAAGGGCTCCATCCGACTTGGTTTAAGTGCGGTAAAAGGAATCAGTTATCCTTTTTATACAACTCTGAAACGAGCACGGCAGAAAGAAGTGAAATTGCAAACTCTCTTTGACTTGTCTGTTGCACTCGGTGCAGAAAATTTCACGGAAAAAACAATTCCGCCTCTCATAAAGTCAGGTGCATTGGACGAATTCGGACAGACGCGTGAAGTACTGCTCGCTACGATAGAAGCAGCAAGAAAACATGCGCTCTTCGTAAGGCCGTCATCTGACGATACAGACTTGCTTGCAGGAATGATGAAGGGGATGGCAAGTCCTAAATATAGTCCTGGCGGGACGATGTCCGATATGCAACGACTGGACTATGAAAAAGAGACACTTGGATTCTACTTATCCGAACATCCGATCGCTTCTTTTAAAAAGAAACTCACTCTTGAATCGAATTCAATTGCAGATGCCCTTGAAAAATCGTCTGGAGCAAAGGTGGTTCTAGCAGGGATGGTGTTGGAAGTGAAGCGGATCCGGACAAAAAAAGGAGAAGCGATGGCGTTTCTCGAATTACAAGACGAGACTGGGGAAATTTCGTGTACGTTATTCCCGAAACAATATGCCGCATACAGTACTGAACTGAATGAGCAGTCATTGGTCGTATTTCACGGTACGGTTGAAGTGAGGAACGGAAGGCCACAGCTCGTTGTTCAGGAGATCCTCGCAGTTTAACTATATTTCTTGTAAGGTTCTTTCGAGGTTCAGGAAGTAGTCAACTCGATAACAAACAGCAAAAGGATTTCCAGATATCACTTTACGGCAGGCGCGCTTTTTTGTATGCTAATAAAGGATAGTGGTCTGACCACTTTAGAAAGCGGCATAAAAAGGAGTTTGGACATGGAAAACTCTCGTCCATCATCGAAACGGTTTCTGGATATCGTTTCGGATCTGCGTACGATTATTAAAGAAGAAGGTGCCGTCATAGGGGATAAGTTACCTTCTGAACGTGTGCTTGCGGATCGGTTGCAAGTGGGTAGATCCACAATCCGAGAAGCACTCCGAAGTCTTGAACTTCTTGGTCTGATTGAAACAAGAAGGGGAGAGGGAACGTTCCTCGCGGACTATAAAAAGCATCAGTTGGTGGAGATTCTTTCCACATTCATTATGCAACATCCGCAATCATTGAAATATGTGGATGATACTCGGCGGATACATGAAAGAGCGGCCATAGAAAGTATTTCAAATGATGTTGAGCGAAGAGCATTGCCGGTATGGGGAAGTTTTTTAGCGAAACTCAAAGGGACAGAACCGATTGTCAGGGAAGAATTGCTGCAAGAGATCGTAGTGATTTCAGGAAATCGTTTGTCATTGAAAATCTGGTTTTTATTGAAACAATATAGTCGCGTACCGTTCCATGAAGTCATGAAGGAAGAAGAAAAAGAAATTGCAGCAAATTTACTCAACGAGATGATGAATGGTAATAGTCGGCTAGCGGTGATGCGGTATACGGACTGGCTTGACATTGTCAATGGTGAAAGAAGGGGCGAACACGAATGCTAAGGGATCTATTTACAAATGTGAAAAAACAGCAGGCAATCATGCCGAATGCGAAGTCTAAGAGCGATGTACCTGAAGGGATTATGACGAAATGTCCATCATGTAAGCATGTGGAACCGACAAAAGAATTGGGCAAACTGCTGAAAGTTTGTCCCAAATGTGATTTCCATTTCAAAATGACTGCACAGGAACGGATAGACTCCTTGATTGATGAAGGAACGTTTGTGTCCATGGACGACCATCTAGTAACTGAAAATCCATTGGAGTTTCCTGCATACACCGCGAAAGTGAAAAAAGATGCGGAGACAACGGGACTCAATGAAGCTGTCCTGACAGGTACAGGGAAAATTGACGGGAATGAGGTGGCGATCGCCGTCATGGACCCACATTTCCGGATGGGGTCGATGGGCTCAGTAGTAGGCGAAAAGATTACGAGAGCGGTCGAAAAAGCGACGGAGCTCGGAATCCCTATGCTTATCTTTTCTGCAAGTGGCGGTGCACGCATGCAAGAAGGCGTTCTGTCCCTTATGCAGATGGCGAAAACAAGTGTTGCTTTGAACCGCCACTCCGAAAAAGGGCTTTTATATATCTCAATTATGACCTACCCTACAACTGGCGGGGTTTCGGCAAGTTTTGCTTCTGTCGGGGACATTAACCTCGCAGAGCCGAAAGCGCTTATTGGATTTGCAGGACGCCGGGTGATTGAGCAAACTGTCCGGGAAAAGCTACCTGAAGACTTCCAAACGGCTGAATTCCTATTGGCACATGGCCAGTTGGATGCAGTCGTTCATCGTGTTGACTTGCAGGATATGCTATCCCGCATCATCCGGCTTCACACGAAGGGGGAGGCAGCACAATGAAAAAAACTATGTCATTTGAAGAACCTATTATAAAATTACGGGAAAAAATCCAGGAACTAAAAGAGTTTACTGAGACGAACGAAGTCGACTTGTCCGAAGAGATCCGGAACTTGAACGATCGTTTGGTCAAGCTCGAAAACGATATCTATGGCAACATGGAGACATGGGAGCGTGTCCAAGTGGCGCGTCATCCTGAGCGCCCGACGACGTACGATTATATTGGAGAGCTTTTCGAGGACTTTATCGAACTTCATGGCGATCGTGCATTCGGAGATGATGGTGCGATAGTCGGTGGGATTGGTTCGTTTAACGGAAAGCCGGTTACCATTATTGGACATCAACGCGGTAAAGATACGAAAGAAAATGTGAAACGAACTTTCGGAATGCCCCATCCTGAAGGCTACCGAAAAGCGTTGAGGCTTATGAAACAGGCAGAGAAATTCGGCAGACCGATCATTTGTCTGATCGATACGAAAGGGGCCTATCCAGGCCGCGCAGCAGAAGAGCGCGGACAAAGTGAAGCGATTGCGCGCAATCTTGTAGAAATGGCAAGCCTCACTGTTCCTGTGATTTCAATTGTCATTGGAGAAGGGGGGAGTGGTGGCGCACTGGCTTTAGGTGTAGCGAATCGGGTTTATATGCTTGAGCACTCTACCTATTCGGTCATTTCACCTGAAGGTGCAGCGTCCATCCTTTGGAAAGACGCAGCCTATGCAAAAGAAGCAGCAGAAGCGATGAAAATCACCGCACCTGATTTGTTAAAGATGGAAATCATTGATGATATCATTCCTGAAGTATTAGGTGGCGGACATCGTGATCCAAAACAACAAGCAAAAAACATGAAAGCTATCTTAGTAAATGCGCTTAGCGATTTAGGTAAGCTAGATGCGGATGAACTCGTTCAAGACCGTTATGATAAATTCAGGAAAATCGGTGTATTCACTGAGCAATAAGTGTGATACGGCTTTCCTGTAAGGAGGAGTTACGGATGAAGAAAATCGCCGTATTAACAAGTGGCGGAGATGCACCTGGAATGAATGCTGCGGTACGTGCTGTCGTACGGAAAGCGATTTACGAAGGACTCGAAGTTGCAGGCGTTTACAACGGATACCAAGGATTGATAGACGGGAAGATCGAACTGTTACAACTGGGATCTGTAGGGGATATTATTCAGCGTGGCGGAACTATGCTGCGTTCAGCGCGTTGTCCGGAATTCACTACAGTCGAAGGGCGCGAAAAAGCGCTTAAGCAGCTGAAGACCAATGGTATTGAAGGGGTAGTAATCATTGGAGGGGACGGCTCGTTCAGAGGTGCTCAGGAGTTATCGAAACTTGGTGTACCATGTGCATGTGTCCCAGCTACTATTGATAATGATATTAACGGAACGGACTTCACAATCGGATTCGACACTGCGCTGAATACAGTCATCGATGCAATTGACAAAATACGGGATACTGCAACTTCACATGAGCGGACTTTCATTATAGAAGTGATGGGACGCAATGCTGGGGATTTAGCTCTTTGGGCAGGTCTTGCAGGCGGAGCGGAGACCATTCTCATCCCTGAAGAAACATATGATTTACCGGATATCCTTGAACGTCTTAGAAGAGGGACAGAACGCGGCAAAAAGCATAGTATCATTATTGTCGCAGAAGGTGTGATGTCTGCTTCCTTGCTCGCTGAAAAGTTGAATACAGAAGAAGGCATCGATACACGTGTTTCCGTATTGGGACATATCCAGCGGGGAGGCTCTCCATCTGCCAGGGATCGCGTTATTGCTAGCCAATTTGGCGCGCGCGCAGTTGAAGCACTGAAGAACGGCGGCAAAACAGTTGCGATCGGCATGAAAAATCAACAAGTCATCGAATACGATTTAGCACGTGTCTTTGATGAAGATTCTGAGTTTGAGAATGAAATGTATACGTTATCTAAAGAATTATCTATTTGATGTAAATCAGTGAAAAGGAAGTGCTCTGAGCCAATGAGAAAAACTAAAATCGTTTGTACAATCGGTCCGGCAAGTGAATCACCAGAACGTCTGGAGCAACTAATCGATGCGGGTATGAACGTGGCGCGATTGAATTTCTCCCACGGAGATCATGATGAACATCTTCAACGCATTAAAGCAATCCGCAAAGTAGCTGCAGCTAAGCAAAAGACTGTCGGGATTCTACTCGATACGAAAGGACCTGAAATTCGAACTCATTCGATGGAAAACGGCCTAATCGAATTAGTAGCGGGACAAAAGATTGACGTATCCATGCAAGAAGTCGTTGGGACGAAAGAGCGTTTCTCAATTACGTATGACCAACTGATTGACGATGTGGATAAAGACGATACGATTCTTCTGGATGACGGTCTCGTCATGTTGAAAGTGCTCGGTAAAAGTGAAGCTGAAGGATTGATTCATACTGAAGTGATGAACTCCGGAGAGCTGAAGAATAAAAAAGGCGTCAACGTACCGGGTGTTTCTGTGCAGCTTCCTGGAATCACAGAGAAAGATAAGGAAGACATCTTGTTCGGGATTGCACAGGAGATCGATTTTGTTGCAGCTTCCTTCGTCCGCCGTGCGGAAGATGTGTTGGAAATACGTGAACTGCTTGAGAAAAATGCCGGTTCAAACATCCATATCATTCCTAAAATCGAAAACCAAGAAGGTGTCGATAATATTGACGCGATCATCGAAGTATCCGATGGCTTAATGGTCGCTCGGGGAGATCTTGGTGTCGAGATACCGCCAGAAGAGGTTCCTGTCATTCAGAAACAGCTCATTGAAAAGTGCAATCAGGCAGGGAAACCTGTCATCACAGCAACACAGATGCTTGACTCGATGCAGCGGAACCCACGTCCGACACGTGCTGAAGCGAGTGACGTAGCAAACGCAATATTTGATGGAACGGATGCCATTATGCTCTCAGGTGAAACTGCGGCTGGACTGTATCCAGTAGAATCTGTAGAAACAATGGTCCGGATTGCTAATAAGATCGAAGAATCATTCGATTACCGTTCCTTCATCTCGACGCGTCGCAGAGAAAAGCACGGTAACCTGACGGACGCCATTGGACAAGCTGCTGCCTATACAGCGATTAACTTGAACGTGAACGCAGTGATTGCCCCTACTGAAAGCGGAACGACAGCCCGGATGATTTCAAAGTATCGTCCTGGATGTCCAATCATTGCTGTAACATCTTCTGAGCAAGTCGCTCGTCGTCTTACACTTGTATGGGGAGCGTATCCAATCGTTGGTAGACGAGTCAGTTCAATTGACTCGATACTTGAAGAATCCGTCGAGGAAAGTGTTAAGCATAAATATGTGACACACGGCGATGTTGTAATCATCACAGCGGGAGTTCCCGTTGGCGAAGCAGGAACTACCAATCTGATGAAGATCCATGTCATCGGTGATCTTCTTGCAAAAGGGCAAGGGATTGGAAAGTCAGTGGCTTATGGTCGAGCAATTGTCGCTCGCAGTGCAGCTGAAGCGGAAGCATTCGATGCTGAAGGAGCAATCCTCGTGACGAACTCCACTGACCGTGATATGCTACCGGTACTGGAAAAATGTGCCGGTCTCATTACAGAAGAGGGCGGACTTACAAGTCATGGGGCAATCGTAGGATTGAATTTAGGGATTCCTGTCATTGTCGGTGTGAAGAATGCAACTGAAATCATTAAACATGATAAGGAAATTACGATGGACGCTGAAACTGGTGTGATCTATAAAGGACATGCTAAAGTGCTATAAACAAAAACCGCTGCCTAATTTTAGGACAGCGGTTTTTCTCAAAGAGGAGACATGAAAATGAAATGGTTAGTGCTTCTATTTTTGATTGTTCCTGCAAGTGAACTCACGTTACTACTTGTTGCTGGAAACCAGTTAGGTGTCATGCCGACGCTTATAATCATTCTAGTTACTGGAATCGGCGGCGCTTATTTGGCAAAAAGACAAGGTTTCAAAGCGATTACAGAATTCAGAGAACGAATTGCTGCTGGAGATGCACCGGGCCCACCGATTATTGATGGATTGTGTATTTTTGCAGGTGGTTTGCTGTTGCTGGTCCCAGGTTTCATCACAGACGTGATAGGTCTGTTACTGCTTTTCAGCTGGCCTCGAAAAATGATTCGACCGTTTATCATTCAGCAAATATACAAGAAGATGAAAAAAGGGACGCTGATCATTCGATGAACTTTGGATGATTTCTGATTTTCATAGCTGTAAACAAAAGGAATGGCGTTAGTAAAATTCCAGGTAATCCGAACAAGTAGAACGAGCTGGCAGTAATCAGAAACGCGTGAACGGGTTTTACCCGGAAAGTGGATGCCCACAAATAGGACTCAGCAATCTGTCGACTCACAAGTGTCAAAATATAGAGCAGTAAGAGTGCTGATCCAAAAATATACTCACCGGTATAAAAATAAAAGAGCATCATCGGCAGCAGGAATAATCCGATCCCTAAAAAAGGCAGGCTGTCTGAGAGAGCTATTAGAAATGCAGTTCCGATAGGTGATGAAAACGACAGGAAAAAGAAACCGATACACAATAGAAGAAATGTTAGACAAACTAGACGTGCCTCAATGGAAATGAAATGCCCGATGAGTTCACCGGATTTCTTGAAGAGTCGATATGCCTGACGACGCATCGAAGCTGGAAAGTAGACGAGGAACCAAAATCGGTCTTTTCCTGTTTCCCGGAGTGCAAAGAAAAAAGCGACTAGGAATATAAAGAGTGTGAAAACTTGTTGAAAGAGGACTCCCGTAAAGGTGAAGGTATGTTCAATAAGAGTATGGCCGGCTGTTAGCACATTTTCTTTTAAAAATGTAATCGCAACCCCTGACCAATCCTGATTGCCGGTATAAGGCTCCAGATGACGCTCGGCAATCGGTAGTGTATCCATTAAACCTTGTATAGCCATCGTGGAAACTCCGGCGACTACACCGAGAATCACGAACATGGCGACTAAAGTGGAAAGTGTTCTAGGTAAACGTAGGACGTGGTTGGTAAAGTTCACAACAGGTGCAGCGAAGTAAGCAAGAATAATTGCGATGCCGGCAGGTGGAACTAGAACTATAAAAATTCCTCCGATAACTCCAGGTAGGAATGGGGCGAGGTACAGTTTATAAAACGATGTCGTATTCATTTTTTTGATAGTCATTCACTCCAATTTAATAGATTTCCTGGGAATCGTATGCATTTTCATTCACAAAACCGTCAAAGTTGATTATAATGAATTTTGTAAGCGTTTTTAGGCGGAAACAATATTAGCAGATTAGCCGAAGCCCCCCGAACGGTGGAAAAAATCAACGGGCGGTTAGATGGCTGCTGACTGAAGGAGAGAGTTTCATGACATCTACTAAAGGTTTAGAAGGAATTGTAGCGACACAATCCGCGATCAGTTCAATCATCGATGATACCCTTACATACGTCGGGTACGACATTGACGATCTTGCAAACAATGCAAGTTTCGAGGAAGTCGTCTATCTTCTCTGGCACCTGCGTCTACCAAAAGAAGAAGAGCTAGCTGAATTGAAGCAGCAATTGGCAGATAACATGTCCGTACCGGAAGAAGTGCTCGCTCATTTCAAAACGTATCCAATCAAAGACGTCCACCCGATGGCAGCATTGCGCACAGCAATCTCGTTATTAGGGTTATATGACGCGAACGCTGAAGATATGTCCAAAGAGGAGAACTATCTGAAGGCGATTAAACTACAAGCGAAAATTGCAACTGTTGTTACTGCATTTGCACGTATTCGCAAGGGTCTCGAGCCGATCGCTCCAGATACATCACTTGGATATGCAGCAAACTTCCTTTACATGTTGAATGGCAAAAAGCCTGAGTCGATCGAAGAGGAAGCCTTCAACAAAGCGCTTGTCCTGCATGCCGATCATGAGTTGAACGCTTCCACGTTTACAGCACGTGTTTGTGTGGCAACCCTATCTGATATGTATTCAGGTGTTACTGCTGCAATCGGAGCGCTTAAAGGTCCATTGCACGGTGGTGCAAATGAGCAAGTCATGAATATGCTCATGGAAATTGGCGAGGAAGACAAAGTGGACGAGTACATCCACAACAAACTTGCGAACAAAGAAAAGATCATGGGCTTCGGTCACCGTGTATATCGTAAAGGTGATCCGCGCGCCAAGCACCTTCGTGAAATGTCAGAAAAACTGACTGAACTTCGCGGAGAAGGTAAATATTTCCGTATGTCCGAGCAGATTGAGAAAATCGTTACAGGAGAGAAAAAATTACCGCCAAACGTTGATTTTTACTCAGCTTCGGTTTATCATTCACTTGGGATTGATCATGATCTATTCACTCCGATTTTTGCAGTTTCCCGCATTTCGGGATGGATTGCACACATTCTAGAGCAGTATGAAAACAACCGTCTGATTCGTCCTCGTGCCGAATACATCGGACCGGATATGCAGAAATATGTGCCAATCGATCAGCGCTGATCAGCAAAAATCTTTGGGCCGGTATCTTAACGTACCGGCCCTATACTCATGAAATTGGGAGGAATTATAATGACTAACGAAGGTAAAATCACAGTATCAAACGGTGTATTGAACGTTCCCGATCACGCAACAGTTCCATTCATCATTGGTGATGGAACAGGCCCCGATATCTGGCATGCAGCTTCACGCGTCCTTGAAGGAGCAGTGGAAAAAGCCTATAACGGTAAGCGTAAGCTTGTTTGGAAAGAAGTGTTAGCAGGAGAGAAAGCATTCAACGAAACTGGAGAATGGCTTCCACAAGCGACACTCGATACGATTGAAGAATACCTGATTGCGATCAAAGGTCCTTTAACTACTCCTATTGGTGGTGGATTCCGTTCATTGAACGTAGCACTTCGCCAAGAACTCGATCTTTACACTTGTTTGCGTCCAGTACGTTACTTCGAAGGTGTTCCTTCTCCAGTAAAACGTCCTGAAGACTGTGACATGGTCATCTTCCGTGAAAACACTGAAGACATTTACGCAGGAATCGAATACAAAGAAGGTTCTGACGAAGTCAAGAAACTTATCAAGTTCCTACAAGACGAATTCAATGTAAAAAATATCCGTTTCCCTGAAACTTCCGGTCTTGGCATTAAGCCGATTTCTGAAGAAGGTACAAAACGTCTTGTTCGCGGTGCATTGAACTATGCAATCAAAGAAGGACGCAAATCATTGACACTTGTACACAAAGGAAACATCATGAAATTCACAGAAGGCGCATTCAAAAACTGGGGATATGAAGTGGCTGAAGAAGAATTCGGCGACAAAGTATTCACATGGAACGAATACGACCGCATTAAAGAGGAAAAAGGCACAGACGCTGCAAACAAAGCGCAATCTGATGCTGAAGCTGCAGGCAAAATCATCGTTAAAGATTCCATTGCTGATATCTTCCTTCAGCAGATCTTGACACGTCCGAAGGAATTCGACGTTGTTGCAACGATGAACCTGAATGGTGACTACGTTTCTGATGCACTTGCTGCACAAGTAGGCGGAATCGGAATCGCACCAGGCGCTAATATCAACTACTTGACTGGACACGCAATCTTTGAAGCAACTCACGGTACTGCACCGAAGTATGCAGGTCTTGATAAAGTTAACCCATCATCTGTTATTCTTTCTGGCGTTATGATGCTTGAGCACCTTGGCTGGAACGAAGCTGCAGACATGATTACGAAGTCAATCGAAAAGACAATCGCTTCTAAAGTGGTTACTTATGACTTCGCACGTTTGATGGACGGCGCTACCGAAGTGAAGACTTCAGAGTTCGCTGATGAGTTAATCAAAAACCTATAAGTTTACAAACCGTATTCGGCAGGTACACAATAAGTAAGAGACAAAAAGCAGAGCTTTAAATGTAGCCTCTGCTTTTTGTTTATATAAAAATAGGTTGGGAAATTAAACGATGTTGATTATTGCAAAGATATGCTCCCAACGCTTCGCTTTTGCTCGCAAAAGCCGTTCTTCGTTACGGCTCTCACTACAGACGGACGCGGGACTACAGGATATAGGTCATGCAATCATTGTGGCAGGACGCTAACAACTTAGGTGGTTTCCATGATCCTGATCCCTCAGGAGTCGCCGCCTGCCGCTTCAATCAACGGTGTATTCTGGCGGAAGTTACTTCATTGAAAATTAGTGAATCACAAATTCCATTTCTGAAAGGGAGTTTTAGTATGTCTATGGTTCGTAAAAAGGTTTCTGTTATTGGTTCCGGGTTTACGGGAGCTACGACTGCGTTTTTGCTTGCTCAGAAAGAATTGTGTGACGTGGTGCTGGTGGACATTCCCGGTATGGAGAATTCAACGAAGGGAAAGGCACTGGATATGCTGGAAGCGAGTCCCGTGCAAGGCTTTGATGCTTCGATAATTGGAACGGCTGACTATGCAGATACTAAGGATTCAGACATTGTCATCATCACTGCAGGCATTGCACGCAAGCCTGGAATGAGTCGGGATGACCTTGTTCAAACCAATCAGAAAGTCATGAAGTCAGTGACAGCTGAAATCATCAAGCATTCCCCTGACACAACGATCCTCGTATTGACGAATCCAGTCGACGCGATGACATATACGGTCTACAAAGAGTCCGGGTTGCCGAAAGAGCGGGTGATTGGTCAGTCAGGGGTGCTCGATACAGCACGTTTCCGTACTTTCATTGCCCAAGAACTGAACGTTTCAGTGAAGGATGTTTCTGGATTTGTATTAGGTGGACATGGAGACGACATGGTGCCGCTCGTCAGATATTCTGCAGCTGGGGGAGTACCGCTTGAAACGTTAATTTCTCCAGAAAGAATAGAAGAAATCGTAGCGCGAACTCGTAAAGGCGGGGCGGAGATTGTAAACCTTCTTGGCAATGGATCTGCTTATTATGCACCAGCTGCTTCTCTAGTGGAGATGGCGGAAGCGATTTTGAAAGACCAGAAGCGTATTATACCGGCAATTGCCTATTTGGAAGGCGAATTCGGAATGGATGGAATTTACTTGGGAGTCCCGACCGTTCTCGGAAAAAATGGAGTTGAAAAGATTATTGATCTTGAGTTAACAGACGAGGAGAAACAGGCATTGAGTAAATCAGCGGACTCCGTAAAAGCAGTCATGCAAGTGCTTGCCTGATCATTTTCTGAATCGAGTAGTGGCAGAAGACACTACTCGATTTATTTTTGTTTTATGATAAACTTTAAAGGAGAAGGATAGTACCTAACAAGGGGGACTTTTTTTGATGCTCGGTAAAAAGAGAAGAGTGGGAAGAGGAATTAATGATATTAAGGTTGGGGAAAAACTGAAATTGACTGAAAAGATAGAAGACAGAGATCTGCTTCTTTATCTAGGCTTGACGAATGATCCTAATCCAATCTATATTCAACATGATTTTGCTTCACAGACAGACGTTAAAAAACCGATTGTACCGACACTTATGCTGACTGGTATTATCACTTCGGCTGTTTCTAAATACTTACCAGGTCCGGGTTCTTATATTCTTGCTCAACATTTAGAGTTTCCTATCCCCGTTTACCATTATGAAACGGTAGCGATCACATTGGAAGTCCAGGAAGTCCATACCGAGGAAAATCGAATCGAAATTTTTGTAAGTGCCGTGAATGAAGCGGACGACCAAATAATTAGAGGAACTGTCAGCGTTGCGGCTCCTGAATTGAAAGAAAAACAACTTACATCACAATCATTGGATAATTTCTAATATGGATATGATAGAAGAAATCTCAACAAAAACAATATTAATAGTAGAAGACGATCCATCGATATGTACACTTCTCGACTATAACCTGAAACAAAATGGGTATCAGACGCTAGTTGCAACAAACGGTATAGATGGTTTGGAAAAAGCGACAAAGAATAAACCTGATTTGATCGTACTAGATATTATGCTTCCTGGAATGGATGGCATCGATGTCTGTCGGAATTTGAGGCAGCGTAATATAGAAACCCCCATTATCATGTTGACAGCGCGAGGAGACGAGACCGACAAAGTGTTAGGATTGGAAATTGGTGCGGACGATTACATGACCAAGCCATTCAGCCCTCGTGAACTGACGGCGCGTATTAAGGCGGTATTGCGCCGCGCCAATGGTCCCAAACAACCGAGTGACAGTATTAGTATCAATGGATTAACCGTATATCTTGAGCGATACCAAACTGAGCTGAATGGAGAACTGCTTGAATTCACACCAAAGGAATTCGAACTACTCGTATATCTCATGAAACACAAAAATCGTGTACTCTCGCGCGATCAATTGTTATCAGCTGTGTGGAATTACGATTTTAGTGGAGATACTCGTATTGTGGATGTTCACATTAGCCACCTCCGCGATAAAATCGAAGAAGATACGAAAAAGCCGCGTTCCATTAAAACTGTGCGGGGAATCGGCTATAAATTCGAGGAGTTTTCATGATAAAGGAAGGACATTCCCGGCGGATCCTACTTACAACTAGTGCTGCACTAGTTGTCTTTTCGGTTGTTTTATGGATTGTCATCAGTCAATTTTTCAATGTAGTGGATGCGAATATGAATCCATCCTTGGAAAAGAAATTCCTGCTCTATTTGACTGTAGTCATCGTTCTGTTCTTGTTGTTAAGTTTGTTTACGGTATCCAGGATGATCTATCATTTTACAAAGCCGGTTGACGAATTGACACTTGTCGCAAGAAAGCTCGCAAGCGGAGATTACAAAGCGCGTGTCAGTGTGAGTGAGTTCAAGGATCTTGGGAATTTAGCCATTTCCATTAACCAGATCGCAAGGAATGGCCAAGAAACTCAAATCGTGAGATCGATGGAAAAAGAGCGGTTAAAAACACTTATTGAGAGTATTGGCAGCAGTTTACTCATGCTTGGCAGAGGGGGTACGGTCAATCTGATGAATGGGGTTTTTGCCCAAACATTTAATGCCTCTTCTCCTGATGCAATCGGGAAATCCTATAAGGAAATCGGTTTGCCTTTAGCGGCTGAAAAATTGATTGAAGACGTCTTCCTTTCTGAGCAAGTTCATGAGCAGCAAATCCGGATTCAGCAAGACAATGGACCGTTGGACTTGAATGTTTATGGTGCACCAGTTATTGGGCGTCACGGCAATTGGTTAGGGATCATCGTGGTGTTTCATGACATTTCGAAAATCATCCGATTGGAAGAAGTGCGAAAAGATTTCGTTGCTAACGTATCCCATGAATTGAGAACGCCCGTCACGTCCATTAAAGGATTTGCTGAAACTTTATTGGATGGAGCACTTTCAGATCCGGAAATTTCAAGGGACTTCATCACGATTATAGAAAAAGAGAGTGGCCGTTTGCATTCTCTTGTATCGGATTTACTGGAATTATCAGGAATTGAACAGCACGGATTCACACTGAATTTATCTCAAGTGGATGCTGCCATTACAATCCAAGAGGCTGCACAATTAGTTTCTGGAAAGCTTGCTGAAAAACAAATGACAGTGGAGATCGAGGAGATGGGTGAATTAGTGATTGAAGCTGATAGCGGGCGTCTTATGCAAGTGCTTGTTAACTTGCTCATCAATGCAATCACCTATTCGAAACAAGGTACGACCGTACGTATATCAGGAAAGAAAGACCATGATTCCATTGTCATTTCAATTGCAGACGAAGGCATTGGTATAGAAAAAGAGAAGCTGCAAAGAGTGTTTGAACGATTTTACCGTGCTGATTTAGCGCGAAGCCGTGAATCAGGAGGTACAGGACTTGGCCTTGCAATCGTGAAGCACTTATTGGAAGCACATCACGGCAGTATCTGGGTGGAAAGTGAATTAGGTGAAGGATCTGTATTCTTCATAAAGCTGCCCATCCATCAGCACCTGACTGCATCGGAATAGAGAAGGGCCCCGTCGTTTTCATTTCATCCTGCCTGCATGGTAAGATGGAGGGAGACGACGTTTTTTTTATGAAGGAGTGGACGAGCTACGTGACGACTAAAAAAATTGTATTGCTTGACGGGAACAGCTTGGCTTACCGTGCATTTTTTGCATTGCCATTATTAACAAATGACAGTGGAATCCATACGAACGCTGTATATGGATTCACGATGATGCTGCAAAACATCCTTAAAGAAGAACAGCCGACCCACGTGCTTGTTGCTTGGGATGCTGGGAAAACTACATTCCGGCATAGTACGTTCAGTGAATACAAAGGGGGAAGACAAAAAACTCCGCCTGAGTTATCTGAACAATTTCCATACTTGCGGAAACTGCTGAAAGCATTCAATATCCCTCAATACGAATTGGAGAACTTTGAAGCAGACGATATTATCGGGACACTAAGCCGTACAGCGAGCGAGGAAGCAGTGAAGACAGTGGTGATTTCCGGCGACAAGGATTTGACTCAGCTTGCAACGGATTCAACGACTGTTTGCATTACGCGTAAAGGAATCACTGATATGGAAATCTATACACCTGCGCATATTGAAGAAAAGTATGGAATCGGACCTCTTCAGATCATCGATATGAAAGGTCTGATGGGAGATGCTTCGGATAACATTCCGGGTGTACCTGGCGTCGGGGAAAAGACCGCGTTAAAACTGTTGAAAGAATATGGGTCCGTTGAGCACGTATATGAGTCTCTTGACGCGATCAGTGGCAAAAAACTGAAAGAGAACTTAACGAATAACGAAGAACAGGCGTATATGAGTAAGCGGTTGGCAACCATTGAAGTGAATGCACCGATTACAATCAGTTTACAGGATTTGTCATACGATGGACCTGACGAAGAACAACTAACATCTCTCTATAAAGAATTGAAATTCACGACACTCCTTGAAAAAATGGGAGTGGAGGGCGTGGAATCTGAGCCAGTTGAAGTAATTGAAGTTGAAACAAAGCACAAGCTGACAGCAGCCGATCTTTCCGATCAGATGGCAGTCCACTTGGAGATGATGGACGATAACTATTTAACATCGGAACTGTTTGGACTTGCGATGACAAATGGTGAACGCGTGTTTTATGTACCGCTGGACGATTTGAAACAGGACGATGTACTGAAAAAGTGGCTTGCTGATCCCGGAACTAAAAAATTCACGACGGATGCGAAAGCCCTTTTTGCAGCTTTAGCAGCAATTGATATTCCTGTCTCAGGAATCGATTTCGACTTAACCCTCGCTGCGTATATTGTTAATCCGTCGTTGTCTTTTGATGACGTATCGGAAGCGGCTGCATCCGTAGGCTGGAACGGTATCCAGAAAGACGAAAAAGTCTATGGGAAAGGGGCTAAGAAAGCAGCTCCGGCAATTGAGGAAATCGCACAACATGCAGGCACTAAAGCTGTTGCTGTATGGAACTTGTTTGAGACCGTTTCTGAAAAACTTCGGCAAAATGAGCAATACGAGCTATACCATAATTTGGAACTCCCGCTCGCGATTATTCTTGGCAAGATGGAATCCACTGGCGTGAAGACGGATTTGGCTACGCTCCAAACAATTGGTACAGAATTGTCAAGTCGACTCGAACATCTGGAAACGACAATTTATGAGTTGGCTGGACAGCCGTTTAACATCAATTCCCCCAAACAGCTCGGAGTGATTCTTTTTGAAAAGATTGGGTTAACACCAATCAAGAAAACGAAGACTGGCTACTCCACAGCCGCTGATGTGTTAGAAAAGTTAGCACCTGAGCATGAGATCATCGAGCACATTCTTTTGTTCCGTCAGCTCGGGAAGTTGAAATCCACATATATCGATGGACTATCGAAAGAAATCCATGAAGATGGTAAGATCCATACTCGTTTCCAGCAGGCTTTGACACAAACAGGACGTCTAAGCTCCATCAATCCGAACTTGCAAAACATCCCGATCCGTCTGGAGGAAGGAAGAAAGATCCGTGCGGCATTCGTTCCTTCAGAACCGAATTGGATCATGTTCGCGGCGGATTACTCACAAATCGAGTTACGGGTGCTTGCACATATTTCACAGGACAAAAAACTGATAGATGCATTTCGTGCAGATGAAGACGTTCATACGAAAACGGCAATGGATGTGTTTGGTGTAACGAAAGAAGAAGTGACATCCAACATGCGCCGCGCAGCGAAGGCAGTTAACTTCGGCATCGTATATGGAATCAGTGATTATGGGTTATCACAAAGTTTGGATATCCCACGGAAGGAAGCTGCAGAATTCATCGACACCTATTTGGCAAGTTTCCCGGGAGTCAAACAGTATATGGATACTATTATCGTTGATGCAAAACAACGGGGATTCGTCTCTACAATGATGAACCGTCGTCGCTATCTCCCTGATATTACAAGCTCGAACTTTAACTTACGAGGATTTGCAGAACGTACTGCTATGAACACGCCGATTCAAGGGACGGCTGCGGATATTATTAAAAAAGCGATGATCGATATGGATAGACGTCTGGAAGCAGAAGGGTTACAAGCTCGTATGCTTCTGCAAGTGCATGACGAACTCATATTTGAAGCACCTGAAGAAGAATTGGAACAATTGAAGAAAATCGTACCTGAAGTGATGGAATCCGCATTGGAACTGGATGTTCCCTTAAAAGTGGATTCTGCATATGGCGCAAGTTGGTACGATACGAAGTGAGGGAAGCCAGATGCCGGAATTACCTGAAGTAGAAGGGGTTGTCCGTTCGTTAGCACCTGTTGCAAGTGGACGTACTATAAGCGATGTGATCGTTTCCGAAACGGTAATTGCATCAAAAGCTGCAGGAAAAGAAGCCATTGTAAAAGGCCATTCAGTCGATCGATTCTCTGCGGAACTTGCTGGATACACAATAGAAGCCGTTACGAGACGTAGCAAATACATTTATTTTCATCTCTTCAAAGACGATACATGCCGTCTCCTTGTCAGCCACTTAGGAATGACAGGAGCGTGGTTTGTCGTGAATGCGATCACTGAAATCCGTGAGCAAAAGTTTCGCAATCATATCCACGCCATCTTTCATCTTGAAGATGGCGGACTTCTCGTCTATTCGGACATCCGCCGTTTTGGAGAACTCCGCTTACTGACGTGTGAACAGGATCATCCGCCACTTACATTAATGGCTCCTGAACCATTCGATGCCGATGCGGAAGAGTTCTTCATCGAAAAAACGAAGCAAGATAAGTACGCAAAAAAGCCGATTAAAGAGGTCATCATGGACGGTCAAATCATATCAGGTTGCGGCAATATTTACGCAACAGAAGCGCTGTTCAGAATGCGGATCCATCCGAATCGATCAGCAGGCAGGATCAGCCGCGAAAGAAAACAACAGTTATTCCGCGAAATTGTAACTGTATTGGATGAAAGCATTCAAGCGGGTGGCAGCTCCATATCCGATTATCGGAATATTAATGGGGAAGCGGGATCCATGCAGAATCGTCTGCAAATGTATGGTCATAAAGTATGTCCTCGATGCGGAGCGGAAACTGCTACTATTCAAATTGCGAATCGGACTTCCACCTACTGCAAAAAATGTCAACACTGAAAAGGGGAACGCGTATGATCATTGGTCTAACTGGAAGTATTGCGAGCGGTAAAAGTACAGTCGCCAATCTATTGAAAGATCGAGGATATCCGATTGTCGATGCAGATGAGATTGCACGGTTAGTTGTGGAGCCTGGAAGTCCGGTGCTACACGAAATTGAAACTGTATTTGGAGCGGAAGTCATTTGTGACGATGGCTCTTTGAATCGTGCGGCGATGGGCCGGCTGGTTTTTGGTGATGACAAGAAGCGAGAGCAATTGAACGCTATTATCCATCCAGCGATCCGGAAAGAACTCATTTTACAAAAAGAATCGCATTTAGCAGCAGGAGCAAAAACCGTCATTTTGGATATTCCGTTACTTTTTGAGAACAAGCTGCATGACTATGTAGAAAAGATTCTCGTGGTCTCCGTTACCCCTGAAGTTCAAAAAGAACGTCTGATGAGTCGTAACCAATTATCTGAGAGTGAAGCGGATTCAAGAATCGCCTCTCAATTGCCTATGGACATTAAAGAACAAGGCGCTGATGCTGTGATTGATAATAACGGAGATCTAGCCGAAACCGAGCGACAATTGGATGACGTATTGCAAAAGTGGCTCGTGTAAATCTGTTCTGAAAAATCAAACATTGTTCAATGTTGCACAAACTCTTTCCTCACGGTAAAAATGTGTTATACTAATTACGATATTTAAGTAAACAGTATAACATCATACATATTGGGAGGACTTTTCATGACAACATCAGTAGCGATTAATGGTTTCGGTCGAATCGGCCGCATGGTATTCCGGCAGTTGATAGTAGAGGATGAGGTTACTGCTATTGCGATCAACGCCCTTTACCCACCCGAAACATTAGCACACTTGATAAAGTATGACACAACCCACGGTACGTTCGATGGCGATGTAGTAATTGAAGAGAATGCATTGCTAGTTAACGGCAAGCGAGTTCAACTTGTCGCTGAACGGGATCCATCCAAACTCCCTTGGAAACAGCTTGGCGTTGATATCGTCATTGAAGCAACTGGTGTGTTCAATGCGCGTGATAAAGCAGCTCTTCACCTTGAAGCAGGTGCAAAGAAAGTAATCTTGTCAGCACCGGGTAAAAACGAAGACATCACGATCGTCATGGGCGTCAATGATGAGAAATTAGATGTTGAAAAGCACGATGTCATTTCGAATGCAAGTTGTACTACCAATTGTCTTGCCCCGGTCGCTAAGATCCTTAATGACGAATTCGGCATCGAGAACGGATTGATGACGACAGTACACGCGTATACAAATGATCAAAAGAACTTGGACAATCCACATAAAGACCTTCGTCGTGCACGTTCATGCGGACAGTCGATCATTCCGACTTCAACTGGAGCAGCAAAAGCACTGTCGCTTGTGCTTCCTGAACTTGAAGGTAAAATTCACGGAATGGCCCTTCGAGTCCCGACACCGAATGTATCACTAGTGGATCTTGTTGTAGACGTGAAGAAAGATGTTACTGCAGAGCAAGTAAATGAAGTGTTCAAGAAAGCGATGGAAGGCTCTATGAAGGGGATTCTTAGCTTAACAATGGAACCGCTCGTTTCAATCGACTTCAATAATTCTTCCGATTCTGCAGTCATTGACGGCTTGTCGACAATGGTCATCGGAGATCGCAAAGTGAAAGTATTAGCTTGGTATGATAACGAATGGGGCTATTCAGCGCGAGTTGTTGACTTAACTAAAAAGGTCGCGAAAGAACTCCGTGCCAGCGTAAAAGCGTAATATTCAATTGAAAGACTGTCCTTCTTGCTGCTTGAAAGAGCGAAAGAAACGACGGTCTTTTTTTGTGGGATGAATTCTGTAGAATAACTATTGGAATGGGTTCGAGTTATCACGGGTGTTGTGAAAACGCTCTCTCTGTTATACTAGATGAACTAAAGAAAACCGGAGGAACGAATTATGAAATGTCCAGCTTGCCGATATAACGGAACGCGTGTTGTCGATTCTAGACCAGCTGAAGAGAACAGCTCGATCCGCAGACGCAGAGAATGCGAGCAATGCAACTACCGGTTTACAACTTTTGAAAAGGTAGAAGAAGCACCGCTCATCATTTTGAAAAAAGAAGGAACCCGTGAAGAGTTCATGGGTGAAAAATTGTTAAGAGGTTTAGTTCGAGCATGCGAGAAACGACCTGTCCCTTTGGAAGAGCTGCAAAATATCGTGGCATCCATCGAAAAAGAGCTGAAAAGCAGAGGCGTCTCTGAAATCGCTTCTCATGATGTCGGAGAAATGGTTATGGAGCGGCTCGCGGATGTCGATGAAGTGGCATACGTCCGATTTTCATCGGTCTACCGCGATTACCAGAATATCACGATGTTTATAGACGAACTGAAGAATTTGCAAAAAGGTCCCCTTCGTGAAAAGAACGGTTCTGAGGGACCGTCTGAAAGGTAAGGAGGGAGATTGAGCATGTTATATCAAGAACTGCAACCCGTAGATACGTATTCTCTGAAAGTAGCTTCGCCATTTTCTGATTATGATCGTCAACTTCTTACTCTTTTGTACCAACCATTGACGGGTCCTGAAGCCATGGCTCTATTTTCAACTATGCTGGCGGATGCGGATGTTCGAGAAAGTCGTGAATTCACTCATTATCATTTGATGAATATGTTAACAATGCCTCTGAAGACTGTTTTTCAAGCACGTATTTCACTTGAAGCGATCGGCTTGTTGCGCACGTTCACGAAAACGGAAGGGGATCAGCGCTCATTTATATATGAGTTATTGCCACCGTTGGATGCGAAGGCTTTTTTCCAAGATCCGTTATTGGCGACTTTCTTATTCAGTAAAATTGGCGAACAGCCGTATCGCGATTTGCGTGCACGATTCGCAACAGAGCAACCTGAGACTTCAGGTTACACAGAAATCTCCAGGACTTTCATGGATGTCTACACTCCTGTGAATAGTCATGCCTATGAATTGCAAAACGATCAGGAACTATCCAATCGAACTAGGTCGGCGGGTATTCCTTTCGAACAAAGTTTGTTCGATTTCAATTTGTTGATGAGTGGTCTTTCTGAGCAAATGGTTCCGCGTGCAGCATTATCCGGTATATCAAAGGAGCTCATTGCAAAACTAGCGTTCATGTACGCTCTTAATCCTATGGATATGCAGAAAATCATCATGATAGCGCTGGATGAGAACCTGGAAGTACCTGAAGACCGGCTTCGTAAAGCTGCAAAGGACTTCTATAAAATGAACATCTCGAAAACCCCTCCAAAACTTGAGAAAACGTATAATATAGAAGCATCACCGCAAGAATATGAGGGGCCTCCAACAAAAGATCGGGAACTCATCGCCTATTTCGAGAGCACATCACCTAGAGAGATGCTCTTGCATTTGACAGGAAAAGAGCCTATGCCGGTCGATGTCCAGCTCGCTGAGAATCTCGTCAACGGCCATGGGTTGGAAATGAGTGTGGTAAATGTATTACTGCAATATATCCTGTTACGGAACGATAGGAAAATCACAACCGGTTTTGCACAGCGCATAGCTTCCCATTGGGCGTTGAAGGAGATTGATACTGCTGAGAAAGCGATGGAGATCGCGAGACAAGAGCACGACCAATATACAAAATGGATGAGTGAAGGCGGCAAATCCAGTAAAGGGACAAGAAAGCCGACTCGGGAAGAACCGTTACCTGAATGGTTTTATAAAAAAGAGGGTAAGAAAGAAACAACGAAACCGACAGTTCCTGTATACAAAGATGACAGTGATGAGGAACGAAAAGTGGAAGAAAAACGAAAAGCGTTACTCGCCAAATTGGAATCCATGCGAAACGGGGTGAATTAAATGGAACGGATCGGAGAAGCTATGAAAAGAGTCATTAACGCGCCAACACTTGCAGCGCGTTATGACGAGTTAAGAAACGAAGTTCTCGCAAACGAAAAAATCCAACAATTCATAGAAGAACATGCAGATGAAATTGATAAACAAGTTGTTGAGAAAAGTTTGAACAAGCTCTATGAATTTACAACCGCCTCCCACCAATGTGACAAATGTCCAAACCTTGGAGGATGCATTAATGTCATGAAGGGATTTGAACCGAAGCTGACATTGAATCAGGGGGTCATCGATGTGTCATATATCCGATGTCCGAGTAAAGAACTGGATGATGAAAAGCGGGCGGTCAATAAGATGCTGAATAGCCTGTATATGCCTAAAGATGTTATGAAAGCGCAACTTATCGACGTAGATACGTATTACGATAATAGCCGTTTGGATATAGTGGAGAAAGCGAGTGAATTCATATCGCAATACGTGGAGACAGGAGTGCCGCCTGAAAAAGGGCTCTATATCCATGGCGAATTCGGTACTGGAAAGTCTTTCATATTAGGTGCGCTTGCAAACGAACTGGCTAGTCGTCAAATCCGTACTGTAATAGTTTACTTGCCTGAGTTTCTACGTGAAATCAAACAGTCCATTCAAGATAATTCCCTCAACGAAAAAATCGAGTTTGTTAAAAAGGCAGCTGTACTCATGATTGACGACATCGGTGCTGAATCGATGACAGCATGGGCCCGAGACGAAGTGTTAGGAACGATCCTGCAATATCGTATGGCAGATCAACTGCCTACATTTTTCACTTCGAACTTCACATTGTCTGAACTCGAGCATCATCTCACCTTTTCTCAGCGAGGTGAAAAAGAACCAATCAAAGCTGCACGTATCATGGAACGCATCAAAATCATGAGTGACCCCGTGCTGCTATCAGGGAAAAATCGCAGGAATCCTGGAAAAGACTGATTGTTTTCAGGTAACCTCTTGCTTTTCCCGATAATGTTCACTATAATAATCACAACACAATGATAAAATGCTTTGATAAGGACAACGATTGTTGGATCGGCCTACAGAGAGCAAGGGATTTGCTGAGAACCTTGCAGGACACGACACCAATCTACCGCCTTTGAGCAGCAATAGGGAACCATGGAGCTCGCTCTTTAGTACCTGTTGACGGCACCGGCCCGTTAGCCGCTTGAAGCTTCATCTTTCCGGTATTTCCGGAATGGAGGAAGAAGGGTGGAACCGCGAGTACAAGTCTCGTCCCTTTATGGGATGGGGCTTTTTTGTGTTCAAAAATAGATAAAAGGAGTGCATTGACATGTCAAATTCAATTCATTTAAAATTTCCGGATGGCGCGGTAAAAGAGTTTCCTGCGGGCACAACAACTGAAGATGTAGCAGCATCCATTAGTCCGGGACTTCGTAAAAGCGCACTTGCAGGTAAGCTGGGTGAGCAGCTTATCGATTTAAAGACACCGATTCACCAAGATGGAGAAATTGCAATCATTACTCAACAATCTCCGGAAGCACTTGAAATTTTACGTCATAGTACTGCGCACTTACTAGCTCAAGCCGTAAAACGCAAATTCCCGGATGCGAAGCTCGGTATTGGACCTGCAATCGATAATGGGTTCTACTATGATATCGATTCGCCGACACCCATTACTGCAGATGACCTTCCTGAACTTGAAAAGGAAATGAAACGAATTATCGGTGAAAACTTGGAAGTGATTCGCCACGATGTATCACGCGCTGAGGCGGAGCGCCGCTTTAAAGAAATCGATGATGAGTACAAGTTGGAATTGTTGCAAGCCATTCCTGAAGACGAACAAGTATCCATCTATGAACAAGGTGAGTTTTTCGACTTATGCCGCGGCGTCCACGTGCCGTACACAGGCAAACTCAAAGAATTCAAATTGCTTAGTATTGCTGGTGCCTATTGGCGCGGTAACTCTGATAACAAAATGCTTCAGCGTATTTACGGAACTGCTTTCTTCAAGAAAGATGAACTTCAAGCCCACTTGAAAATGCTTGAAGAAGCGAAAGAACGCGACCATCGTAAAATCGGTAAAGAATTGAATTTGTTCATGAATTCCCAAAAGGTAGGACAAGGACTTCCACTTTGGCTTCCTAAAGGCGCGACTATCCGTCGGGTTATCGAACGATACATCGTCGACAAAGAACAACGTCTTGGATATGATCACGTGTACACACCAGTTTTAGGCAGTGTGGAGCTGTACAAAACATCCGGTCACTGGGATCACTACCAAGATGGCATGTTCCCGGTAATGAGCATGGACAACGAAGACCTCGTACTTCGCCCAATGAACTGTCCGCACCACATGATGATCTACAAAAATGGCATTCATTCATACCGGAACCTTCCGATTCGTATTGCGGAACTTGGAACAATGCACCGCTACGAAATGTCGGGAGCACTTTCAGGTCTCCAACGGGTTCGTGGGATGACTCTGAACGATGCGCATATCTTCGTTCGCCCAGACCAAATTAAAGATGAGTTCCAACGTACAGTCCAACTCATCATAGACGTATACAAAGACTTCAACATTACAGACTACACATTCCGTCTCTCATATCGGGATCCTGCAGATACTGAAAAGTACTTCAATGACGACGCGATGTGGGAACGCGCACAACATATGTTGAAAGACGCAATGGACGACATGGGTCTCGACTACACTGAAGCAGACGGAGAAGCGGCATTCTACGGTCCGAAACTCGATGTCCAAGTGAAAACGGCAATCGGAATGGAAGAGACACTCTCCACTGTCCAATTGGACTTCTTACTGCCAGAACGATTCGACCTCACTTATATCGGAGAAGACGGAAAGCAACACCGTCCAGTCGTCATCCACAGAGGCGTCGTTTCGACAATGGAACGCTTCGTAGCCTTCCTGATCGAAGAATACAAAGGTGCATTCCCAACATGGCTCGCACCAATCCAAGTGGAAGTCATCCCGGTTTCACCTGAAGCGCACTTCGACTACGCAGACAAAGTCCGCGAACAACTTGTAGCTGCTGGATTCCGGGTAGACCTCGACAGCCGCGATGAAAAAATCGGCTACAAAATCCGCGAAGCACAAGTCCAAAAAGTACCATACATGCTCGTACTCGGAGACAAAGAAACTGAATCAGGCGAAGTAAACGTCCGCAAATACGGAGAACAAAACTCCGAATCCATGAGCTTCGAAGCTTTCCTGGAACTCTTGAATAGTGACGTAGCCCACTAATATCTACTGTTTTTAAAGAATTTCAGTTGGTAACACCACACCGTTGATTGGAGCGCAGGGCGGCGACTCCTGCGGGAAAAGCATGAGTTTGAGACCCCGCAGGTAGCGAAGCGGACGAGGAGGCTCAAGCCATGCCCGCGGAAAGCGTCCGCCCGAAGCGCAAATCAACACGATAGCTTTCTATATTCAAAAGTAAACCCTTGACACTATCTCTAATCGATGATAAAGTAGATAAGGTTAAAGAATACAGTTTGTGATACAAGAAGGAGCTGCCCGCTTCTCACCTGATCGACGCCAATCGGTAGTTGTTGAGGTTAGCACAGTAGTGAAGCCACGTGTGGGAATACGTGTGCGATTGCGGGTAGACAAATCATCATTTGTCTGCTTTTTTTATTGCCTCATTACCTGAAGGCTCAGAATGCCGAACGGTTTTGCAAGCTGTGCCGAAATGGTGCAGACTGCTCAAACAGTGTATTCGCGAGATATTATTCGGAGGTGGATTAAGATTAGCAAAGATATGTATGTGAACGAAGGAATTCGTGCCCGTGAACTAAGACTTATCGACCACAATGGAGATCAGCTCGGCATTAAGACCCGTACTGAAGCACTTGAAATTGCTGCACGCGCTAACTTGGACGTCGTCCTGGTAGCACCAACAGCTAAACCGCCTGTAGCCCGTATCATGGACTATGGAAAGTTCAAATTCGAGCAGCAGAAGAAAGAACGGGAAGTCCGAAAGAACCAAAAGATCATCCAAGTTAAAGAGGTTCGATTAAGCCCGACAATCGATGAGCACGATTTTCAAACAAAGCTTCGTAACGGAATCAAATTCCTGGAAGCTGGCGACAAAGTAAAAGCATCCATCCGTTTCCGCGGACGTGCGATTACTCACAAAGAAATTGGACAGCGCGTTCTTGACAAGTTTGCAGAAGCTTGTAAAGAAGTGGGAACAGTTGAAGTCCGCCCTAAGATGGAAGGACGCAGCATGTTCTTAATGCTTGCACCAATAGCTGAGAAGAAGTAAGCCGAACAAACGATTTAGGAGGAACAGATCATGCCAAAAATGAAAACTCACCGCGGATCCGCGAAACGTTTCAAAAAAACAGGAAGCGGTAAAGTGAAGCGCGGACGCGCAAAAACTAGCCACCTTTTCGCTAACAAGTCGACAAAAGCTAAGCGTCACTTGCGCAAAGGTTCACTCATTTCTTCAGGCGATTACAAGCGTATTCGCGAAATGATTACGTACATGAAGTAATAGCTTCACCTGGTAAGCTGATCCTTCTGGATAGCGAACCGCCCGAATTCAAATCTAATATATTCTTACAGGAATAGCAGGAGGTAATGAACTATGCCACGCGTAAAAGGTGGAACAGTGACGCGCAAGCGTCGTAATCGAGTATTGAAATTAGCAAAAGGGTATTTTGGTTCTAAACACCGTCTCTACCGAGTAGCAAACCAACAAGTCATGAAGTCATTGAACTATGCTTACCGTGACCGTCGCCAGAAGAAACGGGACTTCCGCAGACTTTGGATTACACGTATCAACGCGGCAGCTCGTGTAAATGGTATGTCTTACAGCACACTTATGCACGGTCTTAAAGTTGCTGGCATTGACGTAAACCGTAAAATGCTTGCTGATCTTGCAGTGACAGATGCAGCTGCATTTGCTCAATTTGCTGAGACAGCAAAGAAATCACTTGCTAAATAATTGATTTCCTAAACGTCACGGTTCCGAATTGATTCGGAACGTGACGTTTTTTCTTTGTAAAAAAACCTTTCGAAAATAGTTGTAAAGGTTTTACGGATATGACCGACAAGTAAGAGAGAGGAGAGATTTTTATGGCGACACTCGGAATCGACTGGATCGTGTTTATATCCATCTGGGCATTTGTTGCGATGGGATATGACAAACGGCAAGCCAAGCGGAAGAAAAGTCGTGTTTCGGAAAAAAACCTGTGGCTCCTCGCGCTAATAGGGGGCGGGATAGGGGCTTATTTCGGCATGCAAGTGTTTCGCCATAAAACGCTTCATACCTCATTCCGAGTAGGATTTCTGATGCTGGCCTTGATGGATATGGCAGTCATCCTTTACCTCATCGGCCTTCGGATTCCGGCGCTATCACAACTTTTTTGACAATGGAACATGATGCAATAGGGGGCGAACACATTGGATATGCACAAATTATTTCACATGCAGCAAAAGCTCGATTCATACATACAGTCACAACACGATGTTACAGGAAGAAATCTTTTTGAAGACAAAGTCCTCGCATTGCTTGTCGAACTTTCCGAGTTGGCTAACGAAACGAGATGTTTTAAGTTTTGGAGCTTAAAAGGCTCATCGGAACGATCTATCGTACTTGAAGAATATGTGGATTCCATTCATTTTCTTTTATCGCTCGGTATCGTAAAAAATTTCACAGATTTCAATGAGTGGCGATTTGACACTTCAACCGATTCTCTAACAACTACATTCCTTAAGACGAATCAGGCGGTCCTGGAATTCGGTCAGAACCCAGAAATGGCTTCTTATACGGGTCTTTGGAATCAGTACGGAACGCTCGCTGAAAAGCTTGGATTTTCCTTGCAAGAAATATATGATGCGTACATTGAAAAAAATGAGAAAAATTATGAAAGACAAAAGACAGGATATTGAAATAGATGTTTCGCTAAAGAAAGCCTAATATGGAATCATTTTTTATTAATAAATAAAACATTGACAAATACCTAGAAATGAAAAATAATAGGATTACTAGATGTTAGAGGAGGATTTTTTGTGAACGACTGGAGTAAAGAAGGATTCGGTATTAGGTTGAAGGAACTAAGAGAACAAAGAGGTCTTTCCATGATGGCTTTCGGTGCTGCTATCGGGACATCAGCTAGTCGTATCAAAGACTGGGAAAAAGGAAAGAACGCGCCATCAGCAGCATGGGTTGCTAAAATCTCTGAACGTTTTAATATATCAACGGATGAGCTTATTCTAGGTGACTCAAAAAAGTCTCCTGCTTTTAAACAAGCGAACACTGCAAGTGCAGAGTCACTATATGAACGTTTGCGTGAAACTATCACAGTTGATGGGTTTTCAGATGAACAGGACGAAGAAGCAGACCGTCTTTATGCAGAATTGGACGCAAGTAACAAAACTCGGTACCGTAGTGGTAAAGGGCGCCGTCTTGCTGAACGCGAATTGCTGAATTTACTAACGGGGCTGCCTAAAAAAGATGTACTTGAATTACTTGAACTCGCAAAATTGAAGTGCCGCCTTCAGAAAACATCGGAAACGAAATAATGGGATTGGAACACAATGGATTTTACGGTCTATTGTGTTTTTTATTTCAGCTTTCTGCTGAGATGGGATATGATGGAGTGAGTAACCGGAAAATTCTAATAATCCGATTGTAGAAAGGAAGATGACGGTGAAAGCAATTATTCATGGAGATGAAGGACTAAGATTAGGAGAAATGCCGACTCCTGCTGCAAAAAAGGGGGAAGTGGTAGTAGCTCTCAAGACAGCTGGACTGAATCGAAGAGACTTGTACATACCCGCTAGAAGAGAAAACAAAGGACATGATCTAATACTCGGCTCAGATGGCGCAGGGGTGGTGGAAGCCGTGGGCCAAGATGTGACGAGATGGTCCGTTGGAGACGAAGTGATGATCAATCCGTCTCTTAATTGGTTTGAAAAGAGCGACGGATCACCAGAAGGTTTTCGACTGCTAGGAATGCCTGATGACGGAACTTTTGCTGAAAAAATTGTGATTTCAGAGGAACAATTGGAGTTTCGCCCTGCCTATTTATCTTGGGAAGAATCTGCAAGTATCGGATTAGCAGGATTAACAGGTTTCCGTGCGCTTATAACGCGTGGCAAGATGAAGAAAGGGGACACTGTTTTCGTTCCAGGAGCAGGCAGTGGTGTCGTCACGCTCATTATCCAATTTGCAAAAGCAGCAGGTGCTCGTGTCATTGTCACCTCTAGAAGTGAAGAAAAGAGAGAGCAGGCACTTAAACTCGGTGCAGATCGAGCAATCAATACGCATGCTGATTGGAACGAAGAGTTGAAGGATGAAACCATCGACCTCGTCATTGAGAGTGTAGGAAAAGCTACATTCAACCGTTCTCTGCAAAGCTTAAAAAATGGCGGAAGACTTGTCGTATTCGGCGCGACAACCGAAGACGTGATCGACTTGGATTTACGTGAACTCTTTAATAGGCAGCAAGAAATTGTCGGCTCGATGATGGGGAGTCGTGACGAGTTGAGAGAAATGCTTGTATTTGCTGAAAAGCATCACATTCGACCAGTCATCGATCGCATTCTGCCGTTAGATGACGCTCTCGAAGGATTCAAGATGCTTGAAGACAGTTCGCAGTTCGGAAAAATAGTTTTTACTGTATAAAGAAACAGCTCGCTATCATCCATTGGAGATAGCGAGCTGTTTCTTTATTATGAGGAATGTTATTGAGCAAAGCAAAAATGTTCCCCAATATTCTTATAGCGCTCGATCATCCACCGAATCCAGCCATTCTTCGATAGTCCCGACAACCGATTCAACGCATCCATTTTCAAAAGGTGAGATCAGATTCGCTTCTTTGACCAATTCCGTGAATGATTTGGAACCACCAAGTTTACATAGACGGACATAATCGTTCCAAGCGGATTCGTGATCTTCACGATCTTTTTTCCAGAATTGGAACGCGCATATTTGCGCTAACGTGTAATCGATATAGTAAAACGGTATTTCGTAAATATGAGCTTGGCGCTGCCAAATGCCGCCTTTTTCTAAATATTCGTTTCCATCGTAATCTCGTTTCGGTAAGTAAATCCCCTCAATACGCTTCCAGGCCGCATGACGTTCAGCTGGAGTCATCGTAGGATTCTTGTACACCTCATGTTGGAACTCATCAACTGCTACACCGTAAGGCAAAAATAGAAGACCGCTGCTTAAATGAGAGAATTTGTATTTATCGGTTTGCTCATTGAAGAACAATTCCATCCAGGGCCATGTGAAGAATTCCATACTCATCGAGTGGATTTCTGCTCCTTCGCTTGTTGGCCAAACGTATTCAGGAATTCCGATGTTGCGACTTGAGTAGACTTGGAACGCATGCCCTGCTTCATGAGTCAGTACGTCGATATCTCCGGAAGTCCCATTAAAGTTTGAAAAGATAAACGGCGAGTCATAGTTATCGATGAACGTACAATATCCCCCCGCTTCTTTTCCCTTTTTCGCAACGAGATCCAGTAAATTCTTTTCAGTCATATACGTAAAGAACTCATCCGTCTCAGGAGACAATTCTTTATACATCTCTTTGCCTTGTTCAATGATCCATTCCGGGGATCCTTGGGGCACTGCATTCCCTGTCAGGAAATCGAGTGATTGATCGTAGAATTTGAGACTATCGACACCAATCCTAGCTGCTTGGCGATCATACAACTTGTTGGCGACAGGAACGATGTAATCCCGCACCTGGTCGCGGAAATTTTTCACCATTTCGGCATCATATCCGACACGGGACATCCTCACATATCCTAATTCGGTAAATGTAGGGAATCCTAGTTTTTTTGCGATTTCATCCCGAAGTTTGACGAGACGATCATAGATATCATCAAACTTGTCAGCATTTTTTTCGTAAAATGAATACTGAGCATTCATCGCCTCTTTACGCACCGAGCGATCCGTCGATTCCATATAAGGGCCTAGTTGAGCGAGTGTCAGTTCTTTGCCGTCAAATTCAATTTGTGCAGAAGCCACAAGTTTTGCGTATTCGGAAGTCAGCTTATTTTCCTGCTGAAGGAGGGGCATCACTTCCGGTGAAAATGCGCGAATGGCATGTTCCGCAAGTGCAAATAATTGTGAGCCCCATCTTTCTTCTAGCTCAGCCCGGAATTCGGAAGCGATCAGTGCCTTGTAGAATTCCGTAGAAAGTCCTTGGAATTCAGGACTGACTTCATCAAAATAATCTCTCTCCTGTTGGTAGTATTCATCATTCGTATCGATGGAAGACCGGATGTAAGCAAGGTTCGATTGAGTCGAATAGTCATTTCCGATGGCATTGATCTTTTCAATCACTGCGTTTTGACATTCGAACGAATCGGAGTTGTGGAACTCCTTTAAAAGTTCGGTGAATTCTTTTTTAATGTCTTCCATATCGGGCCGCGCGTACTGATATTCGTCAAATGTAATCATGATTTTCCTCCACTCTAGTGATAATATGCATCCCTTCCTATTGTTCCTGAAAGTCACGGAGAATGCAAAAAGTAACCTTTAAGCAGGATGATTTCAGAGGGAAAAGGGTAAATGTATCCCCTAACACGTTTCTCATGGTATGATGAGAGCATGTCCGCATGAACGAATCTTAAATTGATACAAGAAGGGAATACAAAATACTTATGAATATTATACAGCATACAGTTTCAGAGTTGAAAGATCCGACAGGCATCCTTACGGGGGAGCGATATGAATTCCATCTATTTTTAGAGTTTGAAGAAGACGACGAATTGTTGGAAGAAGATACAGCAGGAATCAGAACGATCTATGTCGTTGACGGGGAAGACGATAAGATCATGGCGAGTTACTTCTTTAAAAAGGGCACGGAGCAAGCGTTGGATTTCGAGTTGGAGGAAGAAGAACTCGATGAAGTGCTTGCATTTTGCAGAGAGCATGCAGAAAAAGTAGAAGAAACGTCAAAAAACAACTAAAAAAGTTGTAAATGCGTTCAAATAACGTGAAATTCTTCTTGAAATAGTGGATAATAAACGTAGAGCCGAATGGTTGGGCGTTGAAATAACAGAACGTCCGGATATTCCGCAAAATTTTTCAGTAATGGAGTGTTTACTATGGATCGAGAAATCGTCGATATTACGATCATTGGCGGAGGGCCAACAGGGCTATTTGCCTCTTTCTATGCAGGTATGCGTGAAATGTCAGTGAAAATCATCGATAGCCTACCTCAACTGGGAGGGCAGCTAATCGAGCTGTATCCCGATAAATATATCTATGACGTCGGAGGATTCCCGAAAATCCTTGCGAAAGATCTCGTTGCCAACTTGGTGACGCAAGCACATCATTCCAATCCTGAAATTCTTCTAGGTGAAGCGGCACTTTCTGCGACTCGTAATGGAGACCATTTTGTTTTGAAAACAGACAAAGGGGAGCATTTGACAAGAACGATTTTATTAACCGCAGGAATCGGTGCATTCCAGCCGCGTAAAATCGGAATTGAAGAAGAAATCCATTTCGAAAATACGAGCCTGCACTATGGCATCAAAGATTTAGCGATGTTCAAAGGACAGCAAGTTCTTGTATGTGGTGGCGGCGACTCAGCAGTTGACTGGGCATTAATGCTTGAAGATATTGCGGATAGCGTTACACTTGTACACCGTCGTGAGCGCTTCACAGCACACGAAACAAGTGTCAACCAGTTGATGGAATCGAAAGTGAACGTCATGACTTCCCGCTCAGTTAAATCGTTGCGTGGAGAAGACGGGAAGGTCCATGAAGTTCAAATCATTCACAAAGATGGTACTGAAGAGATTTTGCCGATGGACCATGTCATTGTTAACTATGGAAATATTTCATCATTAGGACCTATTAAAGAGTGGGGTCTTGAGATGGATAAGAATTCAATCGTGGTTAATACGCGCATGGAGACGAATATTGATGGAATTTATGCAGCAGGTGATGTCTCTAGTTACGATGGCAAAGTTAAATTGATTGCTGTTGGTCTTGGGGAAGCCCCGATTGCAGTGAATAATGCGAAAGCTTACATCGATCCAAAAGCTCGCGTACAGCCCTTACACAGCACAAGCGTCTTTTCATAAGTGAACACACAAAAGCCCAGAAGATTTTTCTTCTGGGCTTTTGTTTACTTTGGTTGAGAATCTGCCTCATGTGGGCTAAATAGGTTTGAAACGAGAAGTCCCATTATTAGCGAGACTGCGCTCATTACAAATGGAGTACCGCTTTCAGGGATCCCTGGATAGATGACAAATACAGATCCAATAATCAATCCAATAATGATCGAGTATGTCAACGTTGCATGTTGCTTGAGTAGGAATTGGATGATTTTACTGCTGATTACGAATCCTAACATAACCCCTAGCCCAATTACAATGATGATTGGAATGTTGAAATCCGATATTGCTGCGATTGCAGTCGAATACATACCAAGCAGTAAAAGTACAAAGGAGCCGCTAATTCCCGGCAATAACATCGCTGTGCTCGCAGCCCACCCAGAAAGGAATAAAATCAATATAGTAGTGGGTGACAAAGTTGTAATGATTGTGGATTCAGACGGTTTTATAAATGCAGTCATCGCCAGCAAAACACCAACAATCAAAAGAACAAGATAATGCCATACCTTAAATGTTGTTTTGATTTTTGCTTGTTTCGCCATAAAAGGAAGGACTCCGATTATTAATCCGATGAAAAAGTATTGTGTAGGTGCAAAGTAATTTGCTAACAAGAATTTGATGACCCGGCTGAATAATACGATCGTCGTTCCCATACCAATCGCAAGCGGCAGTAGAAAGCCGATGTGCTTACGCCACTGTTTACTGAAAACACCATTGATAGAAGTGAGTAAGCGATCGTAAATTCCAAGCAAAAATGCAATGGTTCCTCCGCTGACTCCAGGTATTAAATCACTGATACCCATTAAAAAGCCTCTATAAATATTTCTCCATTCCATTTTGTGTATCCTCCAATTTAGTGCTTGAATCTATGACGTGTGTTAGTTAGAAAATGTTCCAACTAACTTCTAATAATAGGGAGATTCAGGCATAGAAAAACGCATAGTCGGATGGTGCCGTCTATGCGCCATTTTCATTCGTTATGAAACGTGTGTTTCAGCACGGTGAGCCTCAATCGCTGCTAACCGTTCGTTAAATTCTTCTTTTGTTAAGTCATGCTCCACAAAATAGCGGTTACGTGGATGTGTCCGGCATTCGTCTGAACAGCTGCGCATATACATATGCTCGTTTTCTTCAGAACAAAGGATTTTTGCGTTACATTCAGGATTTGCGCAGTTTACATAACGCTCGCATGGTGTTCCATCAAAGTGATCCCGACCAACAATCACGTGTTCAACTTGGTTGACAGGTACTGCGATCCGCTCATCGAATACATAACATTGTCCGTCCCATAGTTGGCCTTTTGCTACTGGATCTTTACCGTAGGTGACGATACCGCCATGTAACTGTCCTACGTCCTCGAAACCTTCGCGCTTCAGCCAGCCTGTGAATTTTTCACATCGGATGCCGCCTGTGCAATAAGCAAGAACTTTCTTACCTTCAAGCTGTTCCTTGTTTTCCCGAACCCAATCAGGTAAATCACGGAAGTTTTCAATATCCGGCCGAATTGCTCCGCGGAAATGACCTATATCATACTCATAGTCATTCCGGGCATCAATGACGACTGTGTTCTCATCTTGCATTTGTTCCAGGAATTCTTCAGGAGCAAGATAGGTTCCTGTTGTTTCTAAAGGATTCACATCCTCTTCCAAACTTAGGTTGACGATTTCTTTACGAGGGCGCACGTGCATTTTTTTAAATGCATGGCCTTCCGATTCATCTATTTTAAACCATAGGTCCTCAAATCGAGGATCATTTTTCATATGGGCCATATAAGCATCCGTCTGTGCGATGGTACCTGAGCATGTTCCGTTAATGCCTTCTTCACCGACTAAGATCCGGCCTTTCAAGCCCGTTTCTTTACAAAATTGCAGATGCTCAGCTGCAAATGTTTCGGGATCTTCAATATGAACGTACTTGTAAAACAACAATACTCGATAATTTTCTTTTTCCATGGTTCTAACCACCTTCTGTTTTTTCACTTTGCAATAGGGTAAAACAGTCGGCCCGGTAATATTACAGTTTTTTACACATAAAAGAAACCCGCATGTGCAAGATCCGGGACAATGACAGTATATCACAAAACATCAATCTAAAAAAGTGAACAAAATTCGACTAGAAACAATTGTATTCTATCAACTTTTGTACTAGAATTTAGAATAGATATAGAAACTAGAATTTACCATGGAAACGAAATACCGTTGAAATTGAGGACTTGAATTACTTGAAAGTATGCGATGAAGGGGTTTTACAGTTATGAAGAAAATGTTCGGAAACAGAAGATTTAAATTAATCGATGTGTTACTGACAACAATTATTGTATTTTTAGCGATGACAGCCATTTTGCTGATTTTTACAAAAGGAAGCTCTGATCATCAATTGAAATCGGCCCAAAGTCCATCATCCGACAAAGATGCTGTAGTTGTGGATAAATCAGACTCCAAATATGAAGGCATTAAAATCATTACTGAAACCTCAAATGATCCATTAGGAAAATATGCAGTCCAATATCCTCAAAGTAAAAATGAAGATTTCAATAATCATGTCATCACATATATCAAACAAGCAAAGAAAAACTATTTACAAGAAATCAGCAATGTGAAAATTGAAAACAATAAGAGAAAAAGTGAATTGAACATATCTTATGAAACGCACGTCGATAAGAAAGGGAACTATTCCTTCGTGTTGATGAATAATAAGTCTCTGCAAGGCAGTAAACGTCTATCAGAGATTGAGTCTTTCCATTTGAATTCGAAATCGGGCGAGCAGCTTGATATTCAAGCGGTGTTTAAGGAAGATCCAACTACGTTAAAAAAGATAACGGATCGAGTGAGAGAGAAAATACAACAGACAGACAAATTGAATGATGGATTGATAGCTGACAAAATGCAGATCCGTACGGAACCGGAATGGAAGAATTTTGAGAACTTTGCAATCTCTGAGAAATCCATGATATTCTACTTTGAAAGCGGATCTTTGAAAGGTGAGAAGGCAGGTCCGCAAATTGCAACGATTCCAATCGGAGACATGAATGATTTGTTGAAACCGGAATTCCAGGTGGCAGCAGCACCTCCAGCTGGAGGGGATAAAGTCGACAAACCTGATGCTCCGAAGAAAGAGGAGTCGGCAGGTTCAAAGGATACTGAACACGGAGCCGAAAACGAAAGCAGCAAAGAGGAGCCAGAAGCTGGAGGAGAGACTGCTCCACATGAAGCTGAGGAAACTCATGAGAAAAAAATCGCACTTACATTCGACGACGGACCCGACCCTAAATCTACAATTCAAATTCTGGACACGTTGAAAAAGTACGATGCGAAAGCAACATTTTTCATGTTAGGAAGTCGGGTGGAATATTATCCGGATGCGGCTAAAGCTGTGAAAGCAGCAGGGCATGAAATCGGGAATCATTCTTGGAATCACCCCGATTTAAGTAAAATGCCGTTAGCGAAGGCGTTGGAAGAAATTAATCGAACCACTGGAATCATTCAAAAAGTGACTGGCGAAAAGCCGACTGTTTTCCGACCGCCATATGGCGCATATACGGACCAGTTGAGTAAGCAGACGATTCCCCCAATCATTTTATGGAATGTGGATACGTTGGACTGGAAATACCGGGATTCCACTAAACTTCTTGAAGAAGTGAAAAAGTCGACCAAAGAAGGAAGCACCATTTTAATGCACGATATTCATCAGTCGACAGCAGATGGATTGGATAATGTCATGGCTTATTTACAAAGTCAGGGATACAAGTTCGTCACTGTTTCAGAATTACACAGATGAAAAAAGAACGTACAGAGGATTCAAATCCCTGTACGTTCTTTCTGACTGTAGACAAATTCCAGAAGTCATGGGGCTTGCCTACAGTCTTTTTTCAATGGAATTAACAATGAAAAGTTGATTTTCGCTGCGAGCGGACGCTTTCCGAGGGGCTTGCTCTCAGCCGCTTCCCTCGCGTTGCTCAGTCCAGGGTCTTCGAAAACACGTGCTCCTAACGCTTCGCTTTTACTCGCAAAAGCTGTTCTTCGTCACAGCTTTCGCTGATCCCTCCGGAGTCGCCGCTCTTCGCTACAATCAACAGGATCTCCCAACTATCAAATGAGATGATGAAAATGATGACGAAGAATCAAGTTAATGAACGGGAACAGATGGAAATGCTTGCAATCGAAAAGGTAGTTTTGCAAGACCATAAAGTTCGTAAAATAGATGCAGCAATTGGTTTTTACTTCATTTATCCGTTGGTTGAAAGACTATATTCGATATACGGGAAACCTAGCATAGATGCTATTGTACTCAATAAATTCAATACACTAAGTGCATTTGGGGTTGTCCATCGCGTACTATGCTTCTCCTTAGCATCGGCGAAGACGCGTTCAACCGTCTCTTTCCATTTTCATAGACTTCTTTGATTTCATATCGGTTTCTCAAGTCTTCAGTTACATCTAGTTAGTCTTGCTAGATGGGCAAAGAGCCCGACAACTTCATTCTTTGCTTGAGAGATCTGAATGTCACCTGGGAAATTCAGTTGATAGAAGTGCAGGACGGCGACTCCTGGGGATCAGCGAAAGCCGTAACGAAGAACGGCTTTTGCGAGTAAAAGCAAAGCGTTAGGAGCATGTGTTTTCAAAAAAACTGGACTGAGCAAAGCGAGGAGGATTAATGATGCCTTAATTTTAGCGAAGTTCACTAAAATACGGCAAATCGAACTCTTCGTCGTTCGATTGGCTGAGGGCAAGCCCCCGGAAAGCGCCCGTCCAGAACGGAGATCAACGGCCTGTTAGCTTTCGTTTTCAGAGTCAACGATTCAAAAAAGACAAAAGGGAGGAATCAAATTGATTCCCAACCCTTTTGTCTACAATTTGAAAGAACGTACAGAGGATTCAAATCCCTGTACGTTCTTTTTTTGATCAATCGACTTCACGTAATCACTTAGTCGACGAGCACATCGTCCATTAAGATGTCGAGTGCTTTTGCCACACCTTCCCCATAAGCAGGGTCCGCGTAATAACAGTGTTTAATGTGTCTGAGTTTAATTTCTTTCGGGGCATCGCCCATATTATCCGCTGTATTCCGGAATAAGAGTTGTTTCTGTTCATCATCCATAAGATTGAACAGCTTTCCTGGCTGTGTGAAGTAATCATCATCATCTTCGCGGAAGTTCCAGTGATCCGCAGCACCATGCAATTTCAATGGTGGTTCTCTGAAATCAGGTTGTTCTTGCCATTCACCGACACTATTCGGCTCGTATGAAGTTCTGCTGCCATGATTGCCGTCTACACGCATTTGTCCGTCACGATGGAAACTGTGGAACGGGCATTTTGGTGCATTGACTGGGATCTGGTGGTGATTGACACCTAAACGATACCGTTGTGCATCTCCGTAAGAGAATAGACGTGCTTGCAGCATCTTGTCTGGCGAAAAACTGATTCCGGGAACAACCGCTGCAGGAGTGAAAGCCGCTTGTTCTACTTCTGCAAAGTAGTTTTCTGGATTTCGATTCAGTTCGAATTCACCGACTTCAATAAGAGGGAAGTCGCCTTTATACCAAACTTTTGTTAAGTCAAATGGGTTGTAAGGCATATTTGCTGCTTCTTCTTCCGTCATCACTTGAACGTACATTTTCCATTTCGGGAAATCTCCATTGTCGATGCTGAGTAGCAAATCGCGCTGATGGCTTTCGCGATCTGTAGCGATTGTTTTGCTTGCCTCTTCATCGGTAAGGTTTTCAATACCTTGCTGTGAACGGAAATGGAACTTCACATAATAACGCTCGTTGTCAGGGCTGATGAAGCTATACGTATGACTACCGAAGCCGTGCATATGACGATAAGTACGTGGGATGCCACGTTCACTCATCAAAATCGTGATTTGGTGAAGTGCTTCCGGAAGCGAAGTCCAGAAATCCCAGTTGTTTGTTGCACTTCTTAAGTTCGTGCGCGGATCACGCTTGACCGCATGATTCAAATCCGGAAATTGTAGTGGATCTCTGAAGAAGAAGACCGGTGTGTTATTACCGACCATATCCCAGTTCCCTTCTTCAGTATAGAATTTCAACGAGAATCCTCGGATGTCACGTTCCGCATCAGCTGCGCCACGTTCACCAGCAACCGTTGAAAATCTAGCAAACATCTCAGTCTTCTTCCCGACTTCCGAGAAAATTTTCGCTTTCGTATACTTCGTGATGTCATTTGTCACAGTGAACGTACCATATGCACCTGATCCTTTTGCGTGCATGCGCCGTTCAGGAATAACTTCCCGGTCAAAATGAGCAAGCTTTTCAATGAGCCAGACGTCTTGAAGAAGTAATGGACCTCTTGGACCTGCTGACATTGAATTTTGATTATCAACTACAGGGGCACCGGCAGCTGTGGTTAACTTTTTACGGGATTCATTCTCATTGTTATTCATGTGTATTCCTCCTATGTAAGGGTTTGTGAAGCTGTCAATTAACTATAGCAGAGGGATTATTAGATAGCTAGCATTTTGTTTAGAATCATTATTGTTAAGGATAAGTTATTATTAACAGATAGTAGTAGTTACAACAATTCTATTTCCGAGAGACAAAATCTATGAAAAGCGGACCTTGTGACAACATTTCAACATTAGACCCCGAAAACCCCCTGAAGTTTTGAGGTTTGTAACAGATCATACGCTAATTGCTCACAAAGTATTTTAGTGTTTAATTTATAATGGAGACAGATTGAGATTGAGGGGAGAGGTAGAGATGGAAGAGGTTTTACTTTCACGAATCCAGTTCGCATCGACAACATTGTTTCACTTTATATTTGTCCCGTTGTCTATCGGATTGGCGTTGATCATAGCAATCATGCAAACGCTCTACGTTGTGAAAAAACAAGAGATATATATGAAAATGACAAAGTTTTGGAGTGTGTTCTTCCTTATTAACTTCGCAATTGGAGTCGTAACAGGGATTTTCCAAGAGTTCCAATTCGGGATGAACTGGTCAACCTATTCCAGATTCGTTGGGGACATCTTTGGTGCTCCATTAGCTGTAGAAGCATTGCTCGCATTTTTCCTGGAGTCTACGTTTATCGGAATCTGGATTTTCGGCGCGCAAAAACTATCTAAAAAAATGCACTTAGCTTCCATATGGCTCGTTTCTATTGGAACAATCCTATCAGCTTTTTGGATTTTGGCAGCGAACTCGTTCATGCAAAATCCTGTTGGATATGTTCTTCAAAATGGCCGCGCAGAGATGAACGACATTGTTGCACTTTTAACAAACGAAAAATTGTGGGTAGCATTCCCGCATACCATTTTCGGCAGTATTGCCACAGGAGCATTTTTCGTTGTTGGAGTAAGTGCATTCTATCTTATTAAGAAGCGTCAAGTTGATTTCTTTAAGAAGTCAATCGGAATCGGTTTACTCGTTGGACTTGTTGGCGGGTTAGGTCTTGCGTTCACGGGTCACTCCCAAGCCCAGTATCTGATGCATGCTCAACCAATGAAAATGGCCGCTGCAGAAGGACTTTGGGAAGATAGTGGAGATCCGGCAGCTTGGACACTTATCGGGAATATCGATACAGAAAACCGCATTACAACGGGGCGTATCGAAATTCCTTACTTACTAAGCTATCTCACATATAATGAGTTTTCAGGTAAAGTATTAGGGATGGAAAGTCTAGAAAAGCAAATGATTGAGAAGTATGGAGAGGGAGATTACATTCCTCCAGTGAAAACAACTTTCTGGAGTTTCCGGATCATGGCAGGAACAGGCGGAGCGCTCGTAGTGGCGAGTATGCTGGGGTTGTTGCTATTGTTCCGCAAAAAGATCGCGGCGACTACTTGGTATTTAAAAGTGATGATTCCGGTCATATTCCTACCGTTCATCGGGAACTCATTCGGTTGGATCATGTCCGAAATCGGTCGTCAACCATGGGTCGTTAACGGTCTCATGAAAACTGCGGATGGAGTTTCGCCTAACGTTTCAGCAGGTCAGATTCTGTTCTCGCTGATTTCGTTCTCGACTATTTACGCAATCCTTGGAATTATCATGGTGGTATTATTTGTGAAGGTCATTCAACGCGGACCTGAAGAGCGTAAGCAAAAAGACGTATCCGTTACAGATCCGTTTAATGTAGGAGGCGTGTCTAATGGCTCTAAGTGAATTATGGTTTGTGCTGATCGCTGTTTTGTTCATAGGGTTTATATTTCTTGAAGGATTTGACTTCGGCGTCGGAATGAGTTTGAAATTCCTAGCCAAAAATGAAACGGATAAGAAAATGCTTATCCATACGATCGGACCTGTTTGGGATGCGAACGAAGTATGGCTGATCACTGCAGGTGGAGCCATGTTTGCAGCATTTCCTCATTGGTATGCCACAGTATTCAGTGGATATTACTTGCCGTTTGTCGTATTGCTGATGGCGCTAATAGCCCGCGGAGTAGCGTTCGAATTCAGAGAGAAAATCGAATCGGACAAATGGGTGAAAACTTGGGATTGGGCAATTTTTGCGGGAAGTATTCTGCCGCCTTTCCTATTAGGTGTCCTATTCTCCAGTATGCTGAAAGGTATGCCGGTGGATGCGGATATGAACATCTACGCAGGATTCACTGATTTCGTTAATGTGTACACAGTTGTAGGTGGAGTTGCATTTGTGCTTCTCTCTTATTTACACGGATTACTATTCGTTACATTGAAAACAGAAGGTTCCCTTCGTACACGTGCAAAAGAAGCTGCACTTACGATCTATTGGGCAACTGGAGTCGTGATGATTGCGTTTGTGGCGTTAACAGCTGTATACACAGCAGCGTTTGAGGACAGAGGGCCAATCCTGATTCCACTGTTCGCAGTCGTCTTCGTATTATATGCGTTCCTTCATCGTTTAATTGCGAAAGGACGCGAGGCATTCAGTTTCACAATTACAGGGATTACTCTCATTGCGGTGATGGCTTCTTTCTTCATCGGACTGTTCCCGAACGTAATGATCAGCTCATTGGATTCTGCATACAACATGACCATCCGGGCAGCAGCATCTGGTGATTATTCGTTGAAACTAATGACATTCGTTGCGCTAACAATGGTGCCCATTGTGATTGCGTATACAATTTGGAGTTACTATGTGTTCCGTAAACGGATTACGGAAGATGTGGAGCATCTGGAACATTGATGGACCGACATCTTCTTCGGTATAACGGCAGCAGGAAAACCTTTGCGCTTGTAGGGATTTTGACAGTCGTTCAATCGGCTTTCATCATCCTGCAAGCCCTCTCCTTGTCTTCAGCCATTACCCGGATGTTTCACGGGCTAGAATGGAAGGGAACCGTTATATCGCTTGTTGTGTTTTTTGTTGCTCATGCGATCCGTCATTCCCTCCAATGGGGGAAAGAACGGATTGCGCTCAAGTTTGCAGATGAAATTGCGCGTTCTTACCAAGACCGATTGGCTGCGGCACTCCTAAGAGATGGGACTGGAATGATTGCAATACAAGGCTCTGGTTCGCTGTTGACCCTTACCTTGGAAGGTGTTCCCAAATTCCGTAAATACGTGGAACTGTTCATCCCTAGATCGTTGTCGATGGGAATTATCCCAGTCGTTATTCTTCTTTATATTGTCACGTCCGATTTAATGTCTGGCGTGACTCTTTTCCTTGTCATGCCGATTTTGATTGTATTCCTTATATTAATCGGAATTGTATCGAAGAAAAAGATCGACGACCAAATGGGGACATACCGCCAGCTTTCCAGACATTTTGCGGACTCCATTCAAGGGATTGAAACACTGAAGTTTTTAGGGCGGAGTAAATCTCATGAAAAGGCAATTGAAGAAGTGAGTGACAAATATCGGATAGCGACGAATCGCTCGTTAAGTTATGCCTTTTTGTCATCGTTCTCGCTGGATTTCTTTTCAAGCCTTTCTGTGGCGTTAGTTGCCGTTGAACTTGGTTTACGGTTAATCAATGGAGGGATTGGACTTGAAGCAGCTCTAGTCATCCTCATATTAGCTCCGGAATACTTTTTACCAGTCCGTGATTTAGGTGCTGATTTCCATGCGACGATGGATGGAAAAGACGCTGCGGATGAAATCCGTTCATTACTTGCTGAATTTGAAGCATCCAATCAACAAGATGCTGTCATCGTTCCAACTGTTACAAAAGCAAGCAACTTTTCAGCAATCGCCATTGGAAAACTTGGAGATCATGATATCGAGATTATAAAAGATGTACAATTTTCCGTAACTGGTGCACAAAAAATCGGGATTATCGGTGCTTCAGGATCTGGTAAGTCTACTCTCATTGACCTGTTGGCAGGATTCACTTCCCCGACAAGTGGTGAATTTAAGATTGAAGAACAGTCTGTAGAATCGCTTGCGACGGATTCTTGGCGCAAGCAAGTGACGTACATTCCACAGCATCCAACGATTTTCTCTGACACACTCGCAAACAACATTCGTTTTTATCATCCGGAAGCGAGCGACGACACGGTTTTGAAAGCTGCACAAGCTGCGGGACTCGAGCAACTGGTCAGTGAACTGGCGAATGGCTATGATGAGATGATCGGCCAAGGCGGTCGACCACTTTCCGGCGGGGAAGAACAACGTGTTGCGATTGCCCGTGCGTTGCTGGAAGATACGTCAGTCTTGTTGTTGGATGAACCGACAGCCCATTTGGATATCGAGACCGAACATGAAATCAAACAATTGCTTCTGCCGATTTTGGAAGACCGTCTCGTATTCTTTGCGACACATCGACTGCATTGGATGAAAGAAATGGATTGGATTCTAGTCATGGAAGATGGCCAAATCGTTGAACAAGGAACTCACAAAGAATTATCTGAACGAGACGGTGTCTACAGCAAATTAGCTCGTGCACAGCGGGAAGGGATGGTGCTATGAACTACGTCAAAAGCTTCGTTACTCCATATATGAGTAAATATTGGAAGTTAATGTCGGTTACGGTTCTATTAGGCGTGTGTGCTTCCTTGTCTGCTGCACTTCTGATTTTTGCATCGGGGTACCTGATCTCCGCTGCTTCTGAACGTCCTGAAACGATTTTGCTTGTCTACGTTCCGATTGTATTGGTACGTGCATTTGGCCTGTCACGTGCAGCTTTCAGTTATGCAGAAAGGATGACAGGTCACAATGCCGTGTTGAAAGTGTTGTCTGAAATGCGTGTGCGCTTATACCGAGCGTTGGAGCCGCAAGCGTTGTTCATCCGTTCACGATTTAAACGGGGAGACTTGCTTGGGACATTGGCTGATGATATTGAGCATTTACAGGATGTGTACATTCGTACGCTATTCCCTACGATAAGTGGATTGTTCATATTTGTATTTGCCACCGTATCCGTCTCAGTGTTCGATTGGAAGTTCGGTCTGTTCATAGGACTCTGTTTGAGTGTGATCGCTTTCGCCTATCCGATGTTGTCATTAGTGATGATGAAAAAACATCAGCAGAGATCGAAACAGCAACATACGAAGCTGTATCATACACTTGGTGACGCCGTCTATGGAATTCGAGATTGGCTCATTAGCAGCAGGACTTTGGATTTCCTTAGTAAATTCAGGGAAGAGCGCAATGCTAGTTATGAAACAGACAAAGAGCTTGCAAAACGGGACCAGAATAGGACATTCCAACTGCATTTGATTTCAGGGGTCATTACCGTCATTGTAGGAGTTTGGGCGGGAATGCAAGCGATTGATGGCACTATATTGCCAACCTATATTGCCGCTTTTACGCTCGTGACGCTTCCAATCATTGAGTCTCTGATTCCCATTTCACATGCTGTAGAACGTATTCCTGCATATCAAGAAGCGTTTACGCGTATTCAACACACGGAAGATACAGCCCGGTCGGTTTTCAAATCATCTGAAACAGTGGACGATGTGCCGGCTGCTGCAGATATCCAAGTACAGGGTGTGTCTTATGGATATGAGTCAGAAAAAAGGCAAGCCCTGAAACAAGCGACCCTTGAGATTAGACAAGGGGAAAAGGTGGCGATTCTCGGTAAAAGCGGTGCAGGCAAATCGACGTTTGTTCAGCTTTTATTAGGTGCCTTGCAACCTGACGAAGGGACGATCCGGATTGCAGGTAGATCCCCTGAGCAATACGGCGAAAATATTCATCAAATCGTTAGTGTATTAAACCAAAAACCTTATTTATTTGGTACAACAATTGAAAACAATATCCGTCTTGGGAATCCTTCTGCAACAATGGAGGAAGTTGAGCAAGCAATCCGTCAGGTCGGACTAGAAGACTATCTCGGTAAACTTCCTGATGGTCTTCAAACCCAAACGGAGGAAGCCGGTCGCCGATTCTCGGGAGGCGAGCGTCAACGTATTGCGTTAGCTCGTATTTTGTTGAATCATACGCCTATTGTCATCGTCGATGAACCTGCAGTCGGACTGGATCCTGAAACAGAGCGCGATCTCATTCAGACGATGATGGAGAGTCTGGAAGGGAAAACAGTCATTTGGATCACGCATCACTTAATGGGGATGGAACTGATGGATCATATCGTGTTTTTGGAAGCTGGAGAAATATCGGATGCGGGAACGCACGAAGAACTTCTTGAAAATTCCACACGCTACCGGCGTCTCGTGGAATTGGACCGCGGGATCTGAATAGGGTTCCTATATACCAGCAGGAATTAATAGAAAAGACTACGGCAAATGTCTGATGTAACTACATTTGCCGTAGTCTTTTTCTCGTTTCTTATAAATTACTTAGTTTTACTTGAATAATGACGATATAAAGAGGAGGTTAAAAACGGCCATAATGGATATGGGTAATTTCCACAATGGCAGGAAGGAGACCATGATGTCGACATCAAAAAAACCGCTAGCGCTGTTCATATTATCAATGGTATTTGTTGTGACTGTGCTTTTTCTTGCAACTGAATATAAGAGTGGGAGAAGTGAAACCGCTCAATTCGTATACAAAGAGACAGGTGAATTGTTGGAGAGTGTTGCTGACGAAGCGAATCGATTCGGGAACGAACGGGTAGGGGAACTTGAGCTCATTGCGAAATACATAGCTGTCATTGCGGATGATAAAGAGGAACTGCAATCATTTTTAAAGGAACAGAATAGGAAAATGCCATTTTTAGCAGGTCTGGGGTTCATCTCTCCGGATGGAGTAGTCATGGCTGCAGATGGATCGCGATTTTCCGTGAAGGAGCGTGAATCATTTGAACGGGCAATGACTGGACACATTACGACGAGCGAATTATTTAATTTTGAACAGGATCCGGATCTTCAAGTAACCGCTATTTCAGTCCCGGTAAGTAAAAACGGGAAAGTTATCGGCGTGCTTTCGGGTGTTACGAGTTTGTCGGACATTATCCATCGTCTCGTAAGCGAGACCTCCTTACTAGGAACGGTTTACCTGATCAAAAACGACCAAGTTATCTATACATCTGGTGAGATGATTTCTGGTATTGACACGATTCATGAGAGTGAGCGAATTTTGAAAGGGATTGCAGATTCGCCATCGGGTGTGATTTTGGAAGATGAGAAAACAGCACATTACCTATTTTACAAGACAGCTTGGAATGATTGGGTAACCGCGGTCGATTCTGCGGGACATCCCGATATGGAAAAGATGTTAGCGAAGCGATGGCATTATACATTTGTAGCGAGTTCGGTTTTACTGATGGTAATCGTGGGTTATCTGTATATTTTAAAATTGGAAAGAAAACAACATCATGCGTCACGTCAAGATGACCTCACCCAACTGGGCAACTTGGTGGGATTGGAAGAAGACATCGATAACTTATATCAGACAAAACAGAAACCATGCACCATCATTCTTATGAATCTGCGGGGATTCAAAACTATTAACAATTGGGCAGGGTATGAGAGTGGAGACCACATCTTAGTCGAGGTGGGGAAAAGGCTTTCAAGCAAACTTCCTGAAAGGTATCCGCCTTACCGAATCGGAGGTGGAGAGTTTGCTGTTTTGCTCCCTGGCGACAGAACGAGGAAACAAGCCGAAGAAATAACGGCTGAATTGTGTGATCTTATTCAAAGACCATTTGAAAGTGTGAACCATGAGACCGTCCGTATGAAAGTTTACGCAGGTATTCGACAAGTAGATGCCAACTCGATAGAAAACGCTTCACAAATCATTCATGATGTAGTATTCGCTTGTCAAGAAGCACGTCGGTTAACCGAAGCGCCCTATGCTTTTTTTACGGAAGAGTTGAAACGCCTTGATAGTGAGAGGAAATTATTCGTAAAAGAACTTTCTGCCGCATTGGATCGACAAGAATTCAAACTCGTCTATCAGCCGATTTATAGTTTCCGCGAAGATAGAATCGTATGTTTTGAGTCGCTGCTTCGCTGGGATTCGTCTGAATTCGGAATGGTGAGTCCATTAGAGTTCATTTCCCTGCTGGAAGAGTCGGGGATGATTTTAGAAGTAGGGGATTGGATCATCCAGGAGGCGGCAATGCAGATTAGCAAATGGCGCCGTGAAGGGTATCCTGAACTTTATATTACTGTGAATGTTTCCGTAAAGCAGCTTCTGGATGAAACCTTCATTTCCCGGGTGCAACATATAGTATCAGAAACGAATGCTTCACCGGATAGTCTAGTATTTGAAATCACCGAATCGGTAGTTGTGGAAGACCGCGAGACAGCACTTCTAACCGTTACAAAACTGAACGATCTTGGCATCAGTACCGCCCTGGACGATTTCGGCACAGGCTATTCCTCATTAGCTATATTAAGCCTGCTTCCGTTTCAGTACTTAAAAGTGGATCGATCGTTTCTGGATGACTTGTACAGTCGGGAGTCACAAGCAGCATCAGTCTTGAAAGGAATCGTTTCAATCGCTTCGGGGCTTGGCCAAGTAACGATCATGGAAGGTGTGGAAACTAAAGCGCAGATGGAATTGTTAAAAGAACTTGGAGCTGATCGCATCCAAGGCTACTATATCAGCAAACCAGTTCCGCCGAACCAAGCATTCGAACTTCTCTGACCAAATTAAAAAAACACTCCACCATCAACGGAGTGTTTAAAATGGCCATCCGAACAAATAGCCGAGTGTAATGCATATAATACCTGAAATGGTTGTTCCGAGTGAAGAAAACAGCATATAGCGCTTTACGGCCATGCCGCTCATGCCAGAGAAGCAGCAGACGAAATGCCGCATTCCAGGAACGAAAAAGCCTAATGTCACAGTCCAGGAACCGTAGCGGCCAAACCAGCGTTCCACTTTCAATACCCGTTTTTCGGACAGCCCGACCCATTTACCAAAACGCTCAACGATAGGACGTCCGACTTTTTTTCCGATAGTATACGTTACCAGCGTACCGATGAACACACCCAGAATAGCAATGCTCATAGCTCCAACAAAGTTGAGAAGCCCCGCAGAAGACAAGTACCCGATAAAGACAATGACGAATTCATCAGGCATGGGCAGACCGAATATCCCGAGAGCCAGAAATAGAAACACAGCTAAATAGCCATAATGGGTAACGAAGTCTTGAAAAATGCTCACTTACATCCCTCTTTTGTCAATTCTTTGATGAACAATTTTGAGGCACCCATTTACCGATAGGTTCTCCGACTTGTACTGCACCTTTTTCTTGGATCGTAGGTGAGAATGGGGAATTGCCTGCGACGAACAATAGAATCGTTGAACCGAATGAGAAATACCCAAAGTCTTCTCCTTTTTTTGCTTTTTTGGAAGAAGAGTATAACTGTACGGAGTTTACATTGAGCGCGCCCACTTTGACAAGTGCTAATTTGTCATACGCTGTTGACAGTTCCGTAATGAGTCGATAATTCGTTTCAAATGGTCTGTCTCCATATGTTAGTCCCATATTATTAACAGGATATGATTTTTTTCCGAGAGCGTACCGGTTGATGACTGTGCCATCTGCCGGGTAGTGGAAGTGATGATAATCTGCGGGAGATAAATAGAATACAAAGTACCAGCCGTTTTTATAAGCAGATGCCCTCTTTTCATCCATGAATATTTCATTTATACTGTATGTATGACCTTTAATTGTAAATTGGTGCCCATCTTTCATCCGTCCATAGGAACTTAGGTGCCCGTCAGAAGGAGAGATGAGAACTTCTGGTGAATCATCAAAAGGTCGCACTCCAGGTTTTAGTTTGCGTGTGAAAAACGATTGCAGGCTGTCATAGTGTGTTCTTGGGTATTCCATGCTGGATTCGTCTATTTTATAAGCCGAAGAGTACATGTTGATGAGCGGTTTACTTAATCGTGAAGCGGACACATACCGGAGTATACTGGAAGCAACCGGATTTCCTGTCAATTCTACAAATGACTTTAAAAATTTCTTTTTCAATACAATCACCATCTTTAGCTAGTATATATTATTGGGAGGTTTGTTATGTTTTCGTTTCGATACATTGATTATACTAAAGTGAAGGCCCAGTTGGCGAATGCAATTACTTTAGTGAACTTAAGTTTTGGGGTTATCGCCGTTATACTGATTTCCAAAGATTTGGCTCACATGAGTTTGGTATTCATTTTCCTGGCAGCATTATTCGATCGTTTTGACGGCATGACGGCTCGTCATTTTCATACGGAATCCGCTTTCGGTAAAGAATTGGATTCGTTAAGTGATATTATTTCGTTTGGGATCGCACCTGCAGTTCTCATCTACCATTCTGCCCTATCTGACATGCTTTGGGTAGGAATTGCTGCTACAATCATTTATATTGCTTGTGGGGCAGTTCGCTTGGCACGGTATAATGTGGAAGAGTTCGACGGTGTTTTCCGCGGTGTTCCGATTACTGCAGCTGGTGTCGTTTTAACAGCGTTGTATTTCGCCGTTCCATATGTCGCTGCACCGTATCTTGTCATCGCCATGCTCGTCCTGTCTTGGGCGATGGTCAGCAACTTTAAGATTTCTAAAGTATAACAGTCAACCCCTTTACTTAGTTACTGTCTTATAGTTGAGTAAAGGGGTTTCCAGATTGATGAATGACAGTGTACGTGTTATAATTTTACTCGTTAAAAATGGAGGCGTACCCAAGAGGCTGAAGGGGGCTGACTCGAAATCAGCTAGGGCGTGCAAGCGCCGCGGGAGTTCAAATCTTCTCGCCTCCGCCATACATACAACAAACCGTCTTTGCGAATTTGCAAGACGGTTTGTTTTTGTTTTCGATTCCCGTGTTGTATCGTCGCCATGTTCGTTCCATTCTCCTTACCAATCTGCTATTCTTAGAGTAGATAATTTACCAAAAGGAGTGATTGAGATGGCAGGACCTGCATTAAAGCAATTACAATCTCACCGAGCTATTCATGAAGGCGGATTATCCGGTGCAATCGGAAAAACGGAGATGCTGATTGACTTCCTTCAAGAAGGAGATCAAGAAAATGCTGAACGCGCTGCGAATGACTTAGTCGATTATTGGAAGACTCGTGTGATCAGTCATGCGGATGCGGAAGAAGATGGGTTTTACCAAGAAATCCTCAATGAAAATCCTTCCATGGAAAAGTCAGTGGTCCAGCTGACACGGGATCATGATCTGATACGGATCATCGTCTCTGATATTGAATCGCTTAGAGAAACGGACGGGCTCAGTCCAAGTGTCCTTCAAAAGTTTTATGCGTTACTCGTTGTGAACGAAATCCATAGTCGTGAAGAAGAACGTCTATTATTTACAGAACCGTCTTCGGAAAACGCTTGAATCGGTTGGAATTATATGGCTCGCCATTTCGAGTGATGAGACGGATTTCCAAAGAAAGGAGGACACTCAATGATGCAACAAGCACTTGCCGTACTCGCTGAAAAATTCGGATATACTTCATTCCGTACAGGCCAAGAACAAGTTATCCAGCATGTGATGGATGGACAGGACGCGCTCTGTGTCATGCCGACAGGTGGAGGGAAATCTCTGTGCTATCAAGTCCCAGCAATGTTATTGGAAGGAACGGTCCTCGTCATATCCCCACTCATTTCCCTTATGAAAGATCAGGTAGATGCACTTTGGCAGCTCGGGATTCCTGCTGCCTACATAAACAGCACGTTATCGTCCGAAGAGTATTTCGGAATACTTGAGAATGCGATTGCTGGGCACTATCGTTTGCTTTACATTGCCCCGGAACGATTGGAGTCGGAATCCTTTTTAAGAGAATTGAGCCGCATGAGCGTACCGATGATCGCCATCGATGAAGCGCACTGTATTTCCCAGTGGGGGCATGATTTCAGGCCAAGCTATCGTAATATTAGCCGCGTCTTGAATTGCTTTCACGAAAAACCGGTGCTGCTTGCCTTGACGGCAACGGCAACGCCTCATGTCCGGGAAGACATCCGCCTGCAGCTCGGTATACCGCAAGAGCAAACTGTGATGACAGGTTTTGAGCGATCGAATTTGGTGTTTACAGTAGTGAAAGGGCAAAACCGTGAAAAGTTCATCAAAGATTATGCGAGTAAAAACAAGGGTGAGGCAGGGATCATTTACGCTGCAACCCGTAAAGCGGTGGAAAGTATTTATGAATTACTGAATCGTGCTGGATTTGAAGCAGCAAAGTATCACGGCGGAATGTCGGATTCGGAACGTCATCAAGAGCAGGAACGCTTTTTGAACGATGAAGCGACAGTTATGGTGGCGACAAATGCATTTGGCATGGGAATTGATAAATCGAATATTCGTTATGTCATCCATTATCAAATGCCGAAAAATATGGAGAGTTACTATCAGGAAGCAGGACGGGCGGGGCGTGATGGACTTGATAGTGAATGTGTACTTCTGTTCGCCTCGCAAGATATTCAGACACAACGATTTCTGATTGACCAGTCTCCTGATTCTTCTAGAGTTCCGGCAGAACTCGAAAAGTTACAAGGAATGATCGATTATTGCCATACAGAAAAATGTTTGCAGCAATACATCGTGACGTATTTCGGTGAAGAAGACGCTCCGGTATGCGGTAGATGCGCGAATTGCACGGATACGCGTGAACAAATGGACGTTACACTCGAAGCTCAAAAGGTATTGTCATGCGTCATTCGGATGGGTCAGCGTTTCGGTAAGACGATGATTGCACAAGTACTTACCGGTTCGAGGAACAAAAAATTGCTGGACTTCAAATTCGATCAGTTGACGACGTATGGGCTGCTGAAAGAAAAAAATGCGAAAGACGTCTCCGATTTTATCGAGTTTCTGATTTCAGCCAACTGTTTACAAGTGGAGAATGGCCAGTTTCCAACGATTCGTGTGGCAGAACGCGGAAAAGAAGTCTTACTTGGCAATGATAAAATCATGCGAAAAGGTTCATTTGTCTCGAAAACACTAACAGAGAACGATCCGTTGTTCGAACAACTGCGTCAACTGAGACGTCAACTTGCCCAGGAAGCAGGAGTTCCGCCATTCGTCATTTTCTCGGACAAGACCTTGAAAGATATGGCCATGAAAAAACCAGCAACGTCTGCTGAGTTTTTAGACGTTGTAGGTGTGGGGCAAACAAAGCTCGAAATTTATGGAGAAGCGTTCATCGAGGAGATAAAATCTTTTCAACTCCAGGAGATATGATAGTTATATCTATTTATACATTTGAAAAGGGCTATCCCAAGATCGTGAAGATGATCTTCGGGAGTGCCCTTTTTAAATATGTGTTAAAGGTGAACAGCAGAACGTTTCATGAACAAACCGTAGACTGTGTAGGCTGCTACTACGAGCAGAAGCACACCTGTAAAGGTGAATGCACCTCGGAAATTCAAATTTAATGCTCCGATCGTATATGAACCCGCCACAACGCCCATGGAGAAAAATGCATAGAAATAACCGTAGGCTTTTCCGCGGTAGGAGGCTTTCGAAGAATCGATGAGCAATGAGTTGATGGATGGGAATAGAAATGCGAATCCGACCCCATATAACGCCATTGTTCCATATAGACGAATCAGTTCGTCTGCCTGGCTTAGCAGCAACATGCTAACGCCCATTAAGGAAATTCCGAAAGCGAGTGTAATCATGGGCCTCACCCGATCGAAAATCCGGTTGATCGGCAGTAAAAACACCAGGATCGCCACGATGCCGAATGTACTAAGCAGCGCGCCCGTCGTTTTTGTATCAAATCCAAGTGCTTCGACCTTTAACGGAAGAATAAGTGCCAGGACACCTTGTGAGAACATGAGGAAGAAAGCGCCGGCAAAGGCACGTTGTATTCCAGGATGGCGGAACATAGCTCCCACATGCTTTTCTGTAGACTTTACTTGGTTTTTTTTGACCCGTTTCACGGAACGCAATAGCAGAAATGCTAAAACTGCCAGGATTGCCATGATAACGCCGTTTACGAGCATGATGAGAGGAGTTCCTTTTGCCGGATTCCCGATGTTCGAAGCGACGATACCGCTATATGCTGGACCTGCAATCGCAGCCATACCGACAAAAGCCCCGGAAATAGCGACACTTTTCCCGCGCTTTTCAGGTTGAGCACGGTTGGCTAGGAAAGTAAACGCAGCAGGAATTATCAAACCATTCGTAAACCCGTGAATGAAACGGACTCCCACGAGTAGCCAAGCCGCGTGGACTGTGGAATAGAGCGTCAACGCCAGCGCGTTCGTTAAAAGTCCGATAAGTAAAATAATGAAAGGACCTCTTTTATCCGTCACAAATCCCGAAATGACATTTCCAAAAACGTTTGCAAGGGAGTAGGTTCCGACAACTAATCCAGCTACAAAAGTGGATGCGCCAAGAGAAAGCGCGAATGGGCTCATAATAGGTAACTGGGAAAACAAATCAAAAAATGAAAAGAAAACGATTAAATAGACAAAAAATCGCATACATACGCCTCGTTTCAGGAATTCAATAACCATTTATATTTTATCACGACAAGGTTTTAAATCAACGAACAAGAATAGTTGTTGTCCAAAATGGAGGAATCGTGTGACGAAATTGTAGACTAATAGAAATCAGAAGAAAAAATAGCAATCTGATTAGAAAAACTGTAAAATAACGAATAGTCAAACGTTATGGGGGAATGAGACATGGAACCGAAGATCAAAATTGGAATAGCAGGATATGGAAACCTTGGGAAAGGCGTTGAATATGCGATATCCCAGCAACCTGACATGGAGCTGGTTGGCATTTTTTCGAGAAGAGATCCAAGCAGCGTCCACCCAGTCGGTGACAGTGTAGCTGTCTATCCGTTGGCAGACGTTGAAAAGTATGTGGAGGACGTGGATGTCATGATCCTATGCGGAGGGTCTCGATCAGATTTGCCTGAACAAGGTCCTGCACTTGCAAAGTTGTTTACGACTGTCGATAGTTTCGATACACACGCTAAAATCCCTGAATACTTCGATGCGCTTGATGAAGCGGCGAAACCAGCGGGCACCACAGCGGTTTTGTCTGTAGGGTGGGACCCTGGCCTATTTTCGCTGAACCGTTTATACGGGGAGTCTGTACTTGCTGAAGGGGCTACGTACACATTCTGGGGCAAAGGGCTAAGCCAAGGTCATTCCGATGCAGTGCGACGCATTGACGGAGTCAAAAATGCGGTCCAATATACCATTCCCTCTGAAGAAGCGGTTGAAAAAGTTCGAGCCGGGGAACAGCCTGAATTATCCACACGCGAGAAGCATGTTCGTGAATGCTACGTCGTGTTAGAAGAAGGCGCGGATGCAGCAACCGTCGAAGAGACCATTGTCACTATGCCGGATTACTTCTCCGACTACGATACGACTGTTTCGTTCATCAATGAAGAAGAAATGCAAAAGAACCACAGCGCGATGCCTCACGGCGGATTTGTTATCCGCAGCGGCAAAACAGGCAATGGTACTAAGCAGGTGATGGAGTATTCACTGACGCTTGACAGCAATCCTGAGTTTACTTCAAGTGTCCTTACTGCATATGCAAGAGCTGCATTCAGATTGAACAAATCCGGTCAGCACGGAGCGAAAACTGTGTTCGACATTCCGACAGGTCTCTTATCACCTAAAAGTGCTGCACAACTTCGAAAAGAATTGTTATAAGAATGTACAGGTAACTTTGAAAACACGCCAACTTGTACTATACTAGGAACATATTTACTTAGGGGGTCGAAGGATTTGGTTAAAATGGATGATACGCTGCACATGCTGAAAGAGTTAACGGATGCAAAAGGTACAGGTGGAAACGAGCGGGAACCGCGTGATGTCATGAAGCGTTACCTTGAACCATTTGCAGACGAAATTGACCAGGACGGACTCGGTTCACTCATTGCAAAACATACAGGCGATGAAGCAGGACCGAAAGTAATGGTCGCGGGTCACCTCGACGAAGTCGGATTCATGATTACACGAATTGACGATAAAGGGTTCCTGAGCTTCCAAACTATCGGCGGCTGGTGGTCACAAGTCATGCTTGCTCAACGCGTGACGATTGTAACTCGCAAAGGGGAATCCATCACAGGAATCATTGGCTCTAAACCGCCGCACATCCTTCCTGCTGAAGTACGCAAAAAGCCAGTAGACATAAAAGATATGTTCATCGATATCGGTGCTTCTTCTCGTGAAGAGGCAATGGAGTGGGGCGTATCACCTGGAGACATGGTCGTTCCTTACTTCGAATTCACGGTCATGAACAATGAGAAATATTTGCTTGCAAAAGCATGGGATAACCGAATTGGCTGTGCCATTGCAATCGATGTCATGAAAGAATTGAACAAACAGGGTCACCCGAACACGCTCTATAGTGTTGGAGCTGTGCAAGAAGAAGTCGGTCTTCGCGGCGCTGGAACTGCAGCCAACAAAATCAAGCCGGATATCGGTATTGCAGTTGACGTCGGAATCGCTGGCGATACACCAGGAGTAAGCGCTAAAGAAGCGGCAGCAAAAATGGGGGATGGTCCCCAAATCATTCTCTATGACGCATCAATGATCGCGCATAAAGGCTTACGTGACTTTGTTGTCGACACTGCGGAAGAAAACGGCATACCCTACCAATTCGATTCCATGTCAGGTGGCGGAACGGATGCCGGTTCGATCCACTTGAGCGGCAACGGCGTACCTTCTATCGCAATCACTGTTGCGACTCGCTACATCCATAGTCACGCCGCAATGCTGCACCGCGATGACTATGAAAATGCTGTTAAACTAATCGTGGAAGTCATTAAAAAGCTGGACCAAGAAACAGTCGATAAGATTATTTCTGAATAAATGAGGGAAGAGGCAGATCAGAACCTGGTCTGTCTCTTTTAATTTTCAATAAAGTATAAAAATACAATTGACTTTATAATTATTCATATTTATACTGTGAATAACCAATTTTATTCATGGAGGATGATAGTATGACAAGCGCATTCGAATTGAAATACATGGAGAAGCAATTGAAAGGGAAAGACTTTTTGGCAATCGAGGATTTTTCATCTGAAGAAATCGACTATCTGCTCGATCAGGCAGCGAAAATGAAAAAGGATTTTTTAGCAGGAGGAGCGAGTAAACCACTTGAAGGAAAAACTCTTGGAATGGTATTTGAAAAGAATTCCACACGTACCCGTATTTCGTTCGATGTGGGCATGTTCCAGCTAGGCGGGCATGCATTGATGATGAACCCGACAGAACTGCAAATCGGACGCGGTGAGTCGATAGCGGATACTGCAAAAGTGTTTTCTGAATACCTGGATGGGGTCATGATTCGCGCGAACTCACATGAAATGGTGAAAGAGTTCGCAGACAATGCCTCCATCCCTGTCATTAACGGTCTCACGGATAAAGTACACCCGTGTCAGGCACTGGCGGACCTTCTGACCATCCAGGAAGTGAAAGGGAAGCTGGCAGGCTTGAAACTGGTCTACATCGGAGACGGCAACAATGTTGCGCATTCTCTTCTGATGGCTGCTGCTAAAATGGGCATCCACACAGCAATCGCTACACCGATCGGATACGAAATGGATGCGGACATCGCAAAATCTATCGAGAAAGCAGCGGAACAATCAGGTGTTACGATGACACAATTGACAGACCCGATCTTGGCTGCAAAAGAAGCAGACATTTTATATACAGACGTGTGGGTCAGTATGGGGGACGATGAACAAACAGAGCAGCGACTCTCCGACTTCGAAGGATTTGAAATCAACGACGAACTCACGAGCTACGCAAAATCAGATTATACGTTCATGCACTGTCTACCCGCTCATCGCGGTCAAGAAGTTTCAGCATCAGTCATCGACGGAGACCAATCCGTCGTCTTCCAGCAAGCAGGAAACCGTATGCATGCTCAGAAAGCCTTGCTAGCTGCTTTGTTATAACCGCAAAAAAAGACTGGGAAGCGATTCAATTCGCGTATCCCGGTCTTTTTTTGTGGAATTCACTGTGCAGCAAATGCGTGCTCGAGCTCTCCTGTGATTTTCATCTTTTCCTGATCATCGGCGCGCTGCCATAGCTTCTCGAAGAACACGCCTAAGCCAGGAAGCAGATGCTCTTCTCCACGCGCGATTGCGTCGTCGACAACTCCGCGTATGTCTTGCGCTTTGTTATCGGTCATATTTGCCGTAATGGCATCTCTGATTTGAAAATTCATTCATCTGACCTCCTTTCAACGTACTTAAGTTAAGTATCGCCAAGAGAGCTTGTCTTTGATACACTGAAAAGAAAAAAAGGAAGTTATCCTACACTATGAAACGTATTGAATCCACACAGAATGGACTTGTGAAACATTGGAAAAAACTTGTGACAACAAAGAAAGAGCGCGAACGGTCCGAAGAATTCATCATCGAAGGGCATCATTTAGTCGAAGAAGCGTTGAAGGTTGAAGGTTCGGTGCTTCACATTATGTTCCGGGAAGACGTTGAAATTCCGTTTGAATTGGAAGAGTCTTCAATCCAAATCATTGAAATGACAAAAGCGGTAGCTGCTGAAATCTCAGAAACAGAGCATCCACAAGGGATTTTTGCTCATTGCAAACAGCCGATACCTTCAGAGGATGCATATCCGGGTTGGAAACGCCTTCTGTTCATCGACGCTGTCCAAGACCCAGGCAACATTGGTACGATGATCCGTACTGCTGATGCGGCTGGAATGGACGCGGTGATTCTCGGGAAAGGGTGTGCTGACCCGTTCAGTCCGAAAACAGTCCGTTCCGGGCAAGGTTCCCATTTCCATATTCCTATCGTCAAAGGCGACTTGAGTGAATGGATCGAACGCGCGAAACAAGGCGGCTTACAAGTGATCGGTACCGGTTTGCAACAAGCGAAAGATCATTTCACTGTAGACCCGATGCCTTTGTTCGCACTTATAGTAGGGAATGAAGGAGCAGGAGTTTCGGATGAATATTTGGAGCAAGCGGATACGATCGTGAAGATTCCATTATACGGCGATGCGGAATCATTGAACGTGGCAGTAGCGGCTGGTGTCCTGTTATACACATACGCACGCCGATAATTCAGTCAAGTATTGAAGTATGGAGCGGATTCCGCTATACTGATGAGGTATACAGGAGCACCAAAAAACAAAAGTGTTGACCGGGAAGAGGAAACAGAACATTTGACGCTAGGGAGTCCATACCTTGACTGGAAGTATGGATCGTCGGAACTGTTGACGTTCACCCCGCGAGCTGCCTTCAGGACCAGCATAGTGCTGTAAAGATGAGCCGGCTACGGACCGTTATTCCGAAGTTGAGAGATCGTGTGCACGACTGGCATGATAATCAGGGTGGTACCGCGAATTCGTCCTCGTCCCTTTTTTAGGGGACGAGTTTTTTATTTTGTTGAGCTTTTGTTTAGCAATGGGCTTGACTGACATTCATCAGCGAAAACAAAGCTATTTTGAAAGGAGAATGACAATGGAGCAGCAGTTGGAACAGTTGAAACAAGAAGCACTGCAGAAAATTGAAGCCGCAACGTCAGTGAAAGAGCTGAATGACGTGCGTGTAGCTTATCTAGGGAAGAAGGGGCCGATCACGGACCTTCTGAAAGGGATGGGGAAACTTCCGGCAGAGGAACGTCCTAAAATGGGGGCACTCGTCAACGTCGTTCGTGAAACCGTTACAACTTCACTAGAAGAGAAAATGGAATTATTGGAACAACAAGCGGTTAATGAAAAACTTGAACAAGAAACAATTGATATTTCGCTACCAGGAAGACCTGTCAAACTCGGCAACCATCATCCATTGACTCGCGTTGTTGAAGAAATCGAAGACTTCTTCATCAGTATGGGATATGAAGTCGCGGAAGGTCCCGAAGTGGAACAGGATTACTACAACTTTGAAGCATTGAACCTGCCAAAAGGTCACCCTGCACGCGATATGCAAGACTCGTTTTACATTACGGAAGATGTATTGCTTCGTACGCACACGTCTCCAGTACAAGCACGCACGATGGCTGCTAAAAAGGGCGAGCCGATTAAAATCATCTGTCCGGGCAAAGTGTATCGCCGCGATAGTGATGACGCAACACACTCCCACCAATTCACTCAAATCGAGGGTCTCGTAGTCGGAGAAGACATCCGGATGAGCGACTTGAAAGGGACTCTCGCATTATTTGCGAAAAAGATGTTCGGTGAAGAACGGGAAATCCGGCTTCGCCCAAGTTTCTTCCCATTCACAGAGCCTTCTGTAGAAATGGATATTTCATGTTTCAAATGTGGCGGATCAGGCTGTAACGTATGTAAGAAAACTGGCTGGATTGAAATTCTAGGTGCTGGCATGGTACATCCGAATGTCCTCGAAATGGCTGGATATGATCCTGCTGTTTTCACTGGATTCGCGTTCGGTATGGGACCGGAACGAATTGCCATGTTGAAGTATGGCGTAGAAGACATCCGCCATTTCTTTACGAACGATATGCGTTTCATTTCACAATTTAACCGCACAGAAGTGTAAGGAGGAGACCCCATGTACGTATCAACGAAATGGCTAGAAAACTATGTAGATACAAAAGGCATCGCACCTGCGGATCTTGCTGAAAAGATTACACGTGCGGGAATTGAAGTCGATACGATTATCGACCGTTCTGAAGGACTGACAAACATCGTTGTCGGACATGTTGAATCATGTGAAAAACATCCGGAAGCAGACAAATTGAATATTTGCCAAGTGAACATCGGCGAAGAAACCGTTCAAATCATTTGTGGTGCTCCGAACGTAGCGGCTGGTCAAAATATCATTGCTGCTCTCCCTGGCGCGAAATTGCCAGGAGGCATAAAGATAAAAAAAGCGAAACTCCGTGGCGAAGTATCTAACGGCATGATCTGTTCTCTTCAAGAACTCGGGATTGAAGGGAAAACTGTCGCTAAAGCTTATGCGGAAGGTATATATGTACTTCCAGCTGACGCTATACCAGGTACAGATGCACGTTCATTAGTCGGTTTGGATGATATCATTTTAGAACTCGATTTGACGCCAAATCGCGCGGACGCACTCAGTATGCTAGGAGTTGCATATGAAGTCGGTGCGATTTTATCAGAAGATGTCAAGCTTCCAAAGATCGAATACACAGCTTCGAACGAAAAAGCAGAAGATGTATTGTCATTGAAAGTCGAAGCTAAGGAAGACAACCCGATGTACATTGCTAAAGTTGTGAAGAACGTCAAAGTTGCAGAGTCTCCTCTCTGGCTTCAAAACTATTTGATGGCTGCTGGCGTTCGTCCTCATAACAACGTCGTCGACATTACAAATTTCGTATTGCTTGAGTATGGCCAGCCGTTGCACGCTTTCGATTATGATCGACTTGCAACGAAAGAAATCGTCGTTCGTCACGCTGTTGAAGGGGAAAAGATGACAACATTGGATGACGTCGAACGTACATTGCATGCAGATCAGCTTGTGATTACGAATGGTAAAGAACCAGTAGCACTTGCAGGTGTCATGGGTGGAGCGAATTCAGAAGTTCACGATGGCACAACGACTGTAGTCATTGAGTCGGCTTATTTTGCCCCTGCTTCCGTGCGTAAAACTTCAAAAGACGTCGGTTTGCGCAGCGACGCAAGTACTCGTTTTGAAAAAGGAGTAGACCCGAATCGCGTAGCTGAAGCTGCAGAACGTGCTGCTCAGCTGATGGCAGATTTGGCTGGCGGTGAAGTCTTGGCCGGCTCTGTTCAATTCGATGAGTTGAACAAAGAATCCGTCCGAATTTTGTTATCACCGGATTATGTGAACAAGCGTCTAGGAATGAAGATTCCGATGGACGAAATGGTTTCGATATTAGGTCGTCTTCAAATACCTGTAGAAGCGGCGAATGGTCAATTGATCGTTGACGCTCCTACACGCAGACAGGATTTGCGCATTAAAGAGGATTTGATCGAAGAAATAGCACGTCTTCATGGGTACGATGAAATCCCGATGACGTTGCCGATTGGCGAGAGTGTTCCAGGCGGGCTGAATAGCTTCCAGGAAAAACGTCGTCTCGTACGCCGCTATCTCGAGAGTGCTGGTCTTTATCAGGCAATCACATATTCACTAACTTCACGTGCGGAATCCCAAAGCTTTGCACTTGAGACAGCGCCGGTTACAGAACTGCTCATGCCAATGAGTGAAGATCGAAGCGTATTGCGCCAGAGCTTGCTTCCTCATTTGCTGGATGCAACGACGTATAACGTAGCGCGTCGCATAGACACGGTTGCGTTGTATGAGACGGGTTCGGTATTCCTTGGAACGCAAGAAGATGGGCTTCCAAAAGAAGTCGGTCACGTTGCAGCAGTGATCACCGGCAAATGGGTGGACCACGCATGGCAGCAGGAAACAAAGAAAGTCGACTTCTTTGTGATGAAAGGAATCGTTGAAGGGCTTATGGATACACTCGGCCTTACCGAGAAAGTGACCTATGCGAAAGCGGCACATGACGGCTTGCATCCTGGCAGAACGGCAGATGTTTTGTTGGATGGTAAGGTAGTCGGTATGCTCGGTCAATTGCATCCGACTGAACAGAAAAAACGTGATTTGAAAGAGACATATGTGATGGAGATGAACTTAGCGCGATTGCTGACGGAATCTGCTGAAGCACTTGTGTATGAGCAAGTACCGCGCTATCCATCAATGTCCCGTGATATCGCGCTCGTCGTATCGAGAGATGTGGCAGCTGGAAGTTTGGTGGGAATCATTGAAGAAGCAGGCGGCAAGTTGCTGAAAGATGTGTCGGTATTCGACTTGTACGAAGGTGACAAAGTCGAAGAAGGCACCAAGTCTCTTGCATTCTCATTAACGTATTTCGATGCGGAACGAACGTTGACGGATGAGGAAGTGGTCACGCGTCACGACAAAGTACTTTCAGCATTAAAAGAGAAATCAGGCGCTGTATTACGCGGGTGATTGAAGATGAAAACCAGAGGGAGAACCGGCAGATGCCAGTTCTCCCTCTGGTTTTTCGTGCGTGGAGAAGTGAGTTGCGCGATGGAAGTGGAACCCGCTCGTTTCGAGTGTGAACCCGCCCGTTTCGTAAGGGAACCCGCTCGTTTAGCGAGGAAACCCGCCCGTTTCGTAAGGGAACCCGCTCGTTTAGCGAGGAAACCCGCTCGTTTCGTAAGGGAACCCGCTCGTTTAGCGAGGAAACCCGCTCGTTTCGTAAGGGAACCCGCTCGTTTAGCCGCGGCACGCGTCCGTTTCGCGAGAGAACCCACTCGATTAGCTGAGGAACCCGCCCGTTCCCGCGGCAGGCGAACATTATCAACGAGTATCCATGATCGCGACCAATCCATCTTTCCTGAATCCCAACAGCAAAACTAGTCTGGGTGCTTAACTAACCCGAAGGATATTGAGGTATATCACATGCATCCACCGCTCACTAAAAATCAAAAGTGAATTGTATCAAAAACGTGATAATGCTATTTTCGACCAAAGTCTTCCTTTGCAATGGAAGAAAGGCTAGACTAAAGAAAAAAGGGGTGCCGCCATTGATCTATAAACATCGAACCAAGCCACGACTATTAAGAGGGCTGATAGCTTTAGAGAAACGTCTTTCGCCAACGCATGAAAAATACGATTACATCCAAAATGAAGTCTATAAGACACGTGCCGGGTACGGAGGCGAGCAAGAGTACGATCGCTACATGAAAGAAGTCCGCACTGACTATCCACACGCCATACTCCACGATCTTTCCCTACAACACGAAGGCGTCCATTTTCAAATCGATTCACTTTTCATCACACCAGACTCTATCATCATATCGGAAATAAAAAATATTGCTGACAAAATTCATATCAAAGCCAACCCCACGCAATTTATGAAACAGCTATCTGACGGAACGAGGTTGTTGTTTCGAAGTCCCATTGCAGAAGTGGAACGCAAAATCCAGTTTCTTGAAAAATGGCTAGCTAGCCGCAATGTGGATGTAAAAGTGAAAGGGCTAATTGTATTTGCATATAATAATGAAATATTTATCGAAGAAAAGCCTTCGATGGAAGTGATTACAGCCTATGAGTCACCTACTTATTTCCGTTCTTTGGTCCCTCAGAAAGAGGTTTTAAAGGGTCTGGACATCGAAAGAATTGCGAAGGCGCTAGCACGCGGGCATAAGGAGTACAACCCATTTCCCATAACTGCCCGATATAAGATAGCCGAACGGGATGTACGGGCGGGAGTCTTTTGTACAGCATGTGAAATTCCCGTAATTATGAGATGGTCGGAGTTAAGATGGCATTGCCCAGCATGTGGTGTACGAGAAATCGGAAGTCACCAAAATGCGGTAATAGATTGGTTCATGCTGATGCCCGGGCCGCTGACCAATCGAAAGTTTTGTGAGTTCACAGGGATCACCAATCGACACACTGCAAAAAGGATGCTGGCTCGATCAGAAATTCAAAAGCTAGGGAAAGGCCGAGGAAGTCGTTACACATTATTAATATAGATTATTTATGTAGGATAAAAAACAAGTGATGATTTGTGCGCTTCGCCGTGCGAAGCGTTTTTGTCTTTCTGCTGAATCACTTTGATTGATAAAAGCCTTCATATTTTCTGCACCAAAACCTCAATAATTACTTCCATCAATTCTTCTCTATGTTCGAGAACTATTCCTTTTCCTAATTCAAAACCAAGACCAAGACTAATTGGTGTGCTCCGCTCCGCTTCGCATTTAGGGAGGAAAAGGGGGGAGTGAGGATGCTCCCAAGCAACCCGCCCGTTCTGCACCAAAACCCGCTCGTTTCCGCGAGCAACCCGCTCGTTCCGCACCAGAACCCGCTCATTTCCGTGAGCAACCCGCCCGTTTCCGTGAGCAACCCGCTCGTTTCCGCGAGCAACCCGCCCGTTCCGCGCCAGAACCCGCTCGTTTCCACGAGCAACCCGCCCGTTCTGCACCAGAACCCGCTCGTTTCCACGAGCAACCCGCCCGTTCCGCGCCAGAACCCGCCCGTTCCGCGCCAGAACCCGCCCGTTCCGCGCCAGAACCCGCTCGTTTCCGCGAGCAACCCGCCCGTTCTGCACCAGAACCCGCTCGTTTTCGCAAGCAACCCAATCCATTCCATTCCATTCCTAAAATCCCTCATCCGCGCGTCTTCGCAGCTAATACCGTAGCCTTCTTGGCATTTGCAAAATGCCACTTCGTCATCGAACGCAAAAACGGTTCGCCTTTTGCGAGTAAAATGGCTGCAGCGGTTTCGTCCACCTTCTTACTAGCACCCTTTGGGAGAGTCCGTCCCGCCAATTCACTCAATCGGTCCATTTCATCCAAAAATGCTACACGCGCGATAATCGATGCTGCTGCAACGGCAACATGTAATCCTTCCGCTTTCGTTGAAAATAACACGTTTTCCCGGACAATCTCTCGTTCATTCTTCAAATGGTTGTAGTACACTCCACGCTCAGCAAATTGGTCTATTAAAATATAATCTGGACGTTCCTCTTCCAATTTACGTAATACATGGCGGATCGCCTGATTGTGAAGCAATGCTTTAATTTTCCCTTGAGACCAGCCTTTTGCTTGCACGGTATTGTACTTCTCATTTTGTAATGTAAGGACACTATACGTCAGCACCGATTTCAAATCAGGGGCAATCGATCTCATATAGGGGTCCGTCAGCAACTTCGAGTCTTTCACACCAAGTTCAGCAACAAGAGGAATCTGATCTGCCCGTACATAACAGGCGCAAACTGTCACGGGGCCAAAGAAATCGCCGGTCCCGGTTTCATCCGATCCAATCACGGAAAGCGTTTCAAGTCGATCGGGCAGAACAGTCCCTTTCGTCAGAGGTTTTTTAATCGAAGCACTCGAACCGGCATCCATTCCTGATTCCCATTTGGCGGCCTCCTGTTCAGCACCGCCACCTTGAAAAAGGACTTTTCCTGAACGATACGCAGTAATTGATGCATTCGCCGTTTTTGCAGCAAACACAACCCCGGGTGCATCCCGCTTCACGACATCACTCGCATAATAGGCTTTTAACGCAGTCAATTTTTCATCCGATAAGATTATTACAGAATTCGCCAATCAAATCATCCTTTCAAACCGTACATTCTAAAACGTTTTGTATAGTATACCGTGTCACAAAGAAAGCACAAAAATAGATAGCTGGCAATGCCTATGTTCACAAATAAACCTTATTCATGGTATGATTAACTTCATAGTTTTCAGCGGGAGGTTATGGCGGTGGAAGAAGAACAAAAAACACGGATCACCATCGATATATACGGTCAGACGTATACCATCATCGGGACCGACTCGTCTGCTCACGTCCGACAAGTGGCCACACTCGTGGACGACCGGATGCGTGAACTCAGTGCGCGTAATCCCTATTTGGATACGACGAAGGTTGCTGTGCTGACAGCTGTCAATAGTGTACACGACTATTTGAAGTTGCAAACTGAAAAAGAATTACTTGAAGAAGAATTGAAAAAGTTGAAGGGCTGACGGCTGATCATGTTAGATATACTTATATTGTTTCTATTGGTTGGGGGACTGATTACAGGCTTTAGAAGAGGACTGCTTGTACAAGTCTTACATATGACAGGCTTTATCGTTTCGTTTATCGTTGCATACGCGTATTACAAACAACTTGCGGATAAATTCGTACTTTGGATCCCATATCCGGGAGTCACCGCAGAGTCTAAGTTGAGCTGGTCATTCGGACAATTGGACTTGGATCAGACGTTTTATCGGTTATTAGCATTTATCCTGATTTTCTTTGTTGTAAAATTCCTACTGCAACTTGTAGTATCGATGTTCGACTTCTTGAAACACTTGCCTGTACTTGGTTTCATCTCGCGTTTCTTTGGTGCGGCACTAGGATTTGTTGAGTTCTACATTATCGTTTTACTACTCATCAGTTTCCTTGCTTTGCTGCCAATCGACTTTGTTCAAAAATTATTAGATTCCTCATTACTGTCAAAAACGATGTTCGAGCATACGCCGGTCATTTCAGACAAAGTGAAGGAATGGTGGTACGTTTACACACAATAAGTCTGAGCAGCTTCCCCCCCGAGCGGCGGGAAGCTTTTGTTCAGTCAGGGAACGAATAGAACGAGGAGGTTTTGTTGATGAACAAAAAAGTGATGATACAAACGTTGGAAAAAATTGCACTCTATATGGAATTACTAGGGGAGAATCATTTCAAAGTTGGCGCTTTCCGTAAAGCAGCGAACGTCCTTGAAGTCGATCCGAGAAGTCTAACTGAAATGGATGATATTTTGACCTTGAAGGGAATCGGGAAGGGAACAGGTGCAGTCATTCAAGATCTAATGGACAAAGGAGAGTCCGACCTGCTGAATGAGCTTCAAGAAACGGTTCCGGCAGGGATGATACCGCTCCTCGAAATTCCTGGTCTTGGAGGCAAGCGAATCGCAAAACTTCATGAAGCGCTCGGCATCGATTCAATCGAAGCGTTAAAAGAAGCGTGTGAAAAAAATGAGGTGAGTGCACTTCCTGGTTTCGGTAAGAAAACGGAAGAGAAGCTGCTTCATGAAATTGGACAACTGGCTGAACGGAAAACATCGTTCCCACTCTGGCAGATGGTGAAATTCGTTGCAGAAGTGGAGCCCATTCTGGATGAAATTGAAGAAATCAGCAAATATTCAGTTGCGGGTAGTTTTCGAAGAACAAAAGAGCAAAGCAGTGACATGGATTTCATCATCGTGACAGATACACCATCGGTTGTCCGTGAGAAAATGTTGAAATTACTTCCGGCTATAGAAACGATCGCAGCCGGGGATGCAAAGCTCTCCGTTACATTGGAGTTGGAAGAGATCATCGACGCCGATTTCCGATTTGTAACGGATGCACAATTTGCGAGTGCACTGCATCATTTTACAGGCTCTAAGGAACACAACGTAAAAATGCGTCAGCTCGCTAAATCACGTGGTGAAAAAATCAGTGAATATGGTGTCGAGCAAGAAGATGGAACGATGTTGACATTCGAATCGGAAGAAGACTTTTTTGCTCACTTCAATCTGCCGTTCATCCAACCGAACTTACGTCAAGATGGCAGGGAGTTGGATCGCATTGACGAATTGGATGGTTTGGTCGCGCTGAGTGACATCAGGGGTGACTTTCATATGCATACAACCGCGTCTGACGGTGGCTATTCGATTCGTGAAATGGCTGATGCATGCAGAACGCGTGGGTATAGCCATATGGTGATTACAGACCACTCTCATTATTTGAAAGTGGCGAACGGTCTTACGCCCGAGCGGCTCCTCGACCAATTGAAAGAAATCCGGGAAATCAACGAAGAATATCCGGACATCGAAATTTTCAGTGGGACAGAGATGGATATCTTACCGGACGGGACACTCGATTTTGATGATGAAGTACTCGATCAGCTCGATTTTGTGATCGCTTCCATCCATTCAAGTTTCAACCAACCTCAAGAACAGATCATGGAACGATTACATTCAGCTATGAAAAATCCCCATGTCGATTTAATTGCTCATCCGACGGGTCGTCTTATTGGAAAGCGGGATGGCTACAACCCGGATGTGCCCCAACTTATCGAGTGGGCAGCGAAATATGGTAAAATTCTTGAATTGAACGCAAGTCCGCATCGCCTCGATCTCGACAAAGAATACTTGGAGATGGCGCAGCAGGCAGGCGTTAAGATTTCGATTAATACAGATGCCCATGCGACGGAGCAATTGGAGCTCATGTCAATCGGCGTGGAATATGCACAAAAAGCATGGTTGAAAAAAGAAAACGTCGTCAATACCTGGTCGCTGGACCGGTTCAAACAGGAAATTGTCGATAAGTGAAAGGAAGAGATCCGCGGTGGATTCACGCGTATTAAGAACGTTAGAGTTTGACAAAGTCCTTACACAAGCAGCACAGCAGTGTACGTTCCCTGCTGGACGCGCTGAAATGGAGAAATTGAGACCGAATACCGACTTCGAAACGGTGAAACGTCTTTTAGAAGAAACAGACGAAGGACTTGCAATTTTACGTGTACGAGGCAATGTTCCAATGGGGGGCATCACAGACATCCGACCTCATGCGAGGCGCGCGCAAATCGGGGGTGTCCTAAGTGCCCAAGAATTGATGGAAACCGCATCGACGATTCGCGCCAGCCGTATTTTCCGTCAATTCATCGAAGCTGTCGTTGCAGACGAGGAAGTGGAGATCCCCAATTTCTTGACCATCAAAGATGCAATGCCGATCGTCACTGGGCTTGAACATGATATCAATAGTGCAGTCGATGAGAATGGACGAGTACTGGATAGTGCCTCCAGCGCATTACGTTCGGTCCGTCAGGGTTTACGCATTCAAGAAAGTCGAGTCCGGGAGAAATTGGAAAGCATCATTCGTGGGAAAAACGCGGCTAAAATGTTGTCCGACAGCATCGTGACGATTCGGAATGACCGATTTGTCATCCCTGTAAAATCCGAGTACCGCAGTCATTATGGCGGTGTTATTCACGATTCGTCTTCGTCAGGACAAACGGTATACATCGAACCTGATGCGGTCGTGCAAGCAAACAACGAAATCCGGACATTGAAATCCCGTGAGAAAGAAGAAATCGAAAAGATTCTTCGCGAGCTTTCAGCAATTGTACAAGAACACGCACATGAATTGTTCATCTTAGTCGACCAACTAGTGAAAGTCGACGTCATCTTAGCAAAAGCGAAATACGGTATGGTAAATAAATGTACTAAACCGACAGTGAACCAAGATGGCTATATGCGGCTGTCAAAAGCGCGTCATCCCCTCTTACCCATCGACGAAGCTGTGGCCAATACGATTGAATTCGGAAAAGAGATTACGACGATTGTCATTACAGGACCGAATACCGGGGGGAAAACCGTAACGTTGAAAACTGTAGGACTGTGCACCCTGATGGCTCAAGCTGGCTTGCCGATTCCAGTGTTGGATGGTTCCGAAATTGCAGTCTTCGGTTCCGTATTCGCTGATATTGGTGATGAGCAATCCATCGAACAGAGTCTCAGTACGTTTTCATCCCACATGGTCAACATCGTGGATATTCTGAAAAACTTCGATCACGACTCACTCATTATTTTCGATGAGCTCGGTTCAGGGACCGATCCGCAAGAAGGGGCAGCGCTTGCCATCTCTATTTTGGATGAAGTTCACGGAACAGGTGCGCGCGTCATGGCGACCACACACTATCCGGAACTGAAAGCTTATAGTTATAACCGAAGCGGGGTCGCAAATGCGAGCGTAGAGTTCAATGTCGACACATTAAGTCCGACGTACCGCTTGTTAATTGGCGTTCCGGGTCGAAGTAATGCATTTGAAATTTCGAAACGTCTTGGTCTTGGAGACCATTTGATCGAGCGTGCCAAAACGTTCACTGGAACCGATCGAGGGGAAGTCGACTCCATGATAGCTTCCTTGGAATCCAGCCGTGTCCAATCTGAAAAAGATGCGGAGCGCACGCATGATTTACTCCTGGAAACGGAAGCTTTGAAAAAAGAGCTTGCTGAAAAACTGGCTGAAAACGAAGAGATGCAAACCCGACTAACTGAAAAAGCGAAAGAAAAAGCTAAGAAGATTGTTGAAGAGGCAAGGCTCGAATCTGAAGCGATCATTTCAGATTTACGTGCGCTTCGCATGACGGCCGGTGCATCCGTGAAAGAACACGAACTTATTGAAGCACGAAAGCGACTTGAAAATGCTTCTCCCAAAGAAGCGAAAAAGAAAGCGCTGAAAGCAAAAGCAGCGCCACGTCCGTTGCAAGTGGGTGATGAAGTCAAAGTGTTGAGCTATGGTCAAAAAGGAACACTCATTGACAAAGTCTCCGATACTGAATGGGTTGTTCAAATCGGTATTTTGAAAATGAAATTGGAAGAATCGGGTCTTGAATTTGTGAAGCCCGAAAAAGAAAAGAAACTCGTTGCCTCAACTGCTATTCGTGGCCGGGATCAGCACGTGAAACTTGAACTGGATCTCCGCGGAGAACGTTACGAGGATGCAATCCGCAGAACGGAGAAGTACTTGGACGATGCTCTCTTGTCAAACTATCATCAAGTTTCCATCATTCACGGAAAAGGGACAGGTGCACTTCGTCAAGGAATCCAGACGTATCTTAAAAAGCATTCCCGTGTAAAAAACTTCCGTTTCGGAGATGCAGGTGAAGGTGGACTTGGCGTCACAGTCGTTGAGTTGAAATAATTTTTTTCGTGAAAAGTGAAACCTATTCGAGGCTCACCCGTACATGTTAGGATATCACCGTAAAGGGGCCTGCGAACTATGTCAAACACTGAATTTTGGAGTCATCCGTTAGTAGAAACAGCCGGTTATTTCAGCACCGTAGTTCTCTGTCTCATCGTTTCAATGGTCGTTTTTGAAATTGTGACAAAATACCGGTGTTGGCATGAAATAAAAAAAGGGAATTTATCTGTCGCTTTTGCAACGGGTGGTAAAATATTCGGTGTAGCGAATATTTTTAGATATTCAATCGAACAGCACAACACGCTTCCACAAATGATCGGTTGGGGATTGTTCGGGTTTACTTTGCTCATTTTTGCTTATGTGCTGTTTGAATTTTTGACGCCGATGTTCAATGTAGACGAAGAAATTGAAAAAGATAATCGTTCTGTAGGATTTATCTCCATGATCATTTCAGTCGGTCTGTCCTTTGTTATTGGTGCAAGCATTTCATAAGAGTACATTCGGTAGGAGACGATTATGCAAATGGAAAAGCTGTCAAAAATACTACTCGCCTTGTGCGTGCTATTTATCGCCATCGGTATTTGGTGGATGGTCAAACAAACCCCGTAACTATTATAGTTATGGGGTTTGTTTCCTTTCTTTACATTGTAAACGCATTCATTATTCGCTATACTTAGTAAAGAATGAATATTCTATGAATATACTAGTGAAAAGGAGGCTGTTCCATGACAAACAAACCATGGCTTTCTCAGTACCCGCCTGAAATTCCTGCGGTTATTGACTATGTTCCCATTCCGCTTCAAGACTTTTTAACACGTTCTGCAGCAAAGTTCCCTAAAAAGAATGCAATCCACTTTTTGGGGAAGGATACGACGTTTGAAGAGTTTTACAAATCAGCACTTAAGTTTGCCAACTACTTGCGGAAACTTGGAATCGAAAAAGGGGACCGAGTAGCGATCATGCTGCCGAATTGTCCACAGAACGCCATTGCCTATTATGGAATTTTATATGCAGGCGGTATAGTGGTTCAAACGAATCCACTTTACAAAGAGCGGGAAATCTCGTATCTCATGTCAGACTCAGGCGCAAAAGCAATTATTACGCTGGATCTACTATTTCCTAGAGTATCCTCGATTTTAAAAGAGACTCAGCTCGAAAATATTATCGTGACGAGCATTAAAGACTACTTACCTTTCCCGAAAAACGTCTTATATCCTTTTGTCCAAAAGAAGGAGAATGGAATTGTAGTGAAAGTAGAACACCGTGGTATCCATCATCTCTATACGGAAATTATGAAGTCTGCCCGGCCGGAACCGATTCCACTTGAATTCGACTTTGAAAAAGATATTGCATTACTCCAATACACAGGCGGAACAACGGGTCCTCCGAAAGGTGTTATGCTCACGCATAAGAATCTGATTGCAAATGCGGAAATGTGTAAAGCATGGTTGTATAAATCCAAAGAGGGCGATGAAGTCGCAATGGGAATCCTGCCGTTCTTCCACGTCTATGGTATGACGACGGTTCTGATCTTCTCGGTCATGTGCGGAAACAAGATGGTCCTGATTCCTAAATTCGATTTTAAAACGGCGTTAAAAGAAATCGATAAACAAAAGCCGACGTTGTTCCCTGGAGCTCCTACAATCTATATCGGATTACTCAACCATCCGGACATTGAGAAGTATGATCTGTCATCCATTAAAGCCTGCTTGAGCGGTTCAGCTGCACTCCCAGTAGATGTTCAAGAGAAATTTGAAAAAGTGACAGGCGGTAAACTTGTCGAAGGGTATGGGTTAACGGAAACGTCTCCAGTCGCGATGGCGAACTTCGTGTGGGAAGGGCAGCGCAAGCGCGGATCGATTGGTGTTCCATGGCCGAACACAGATGCAGCTATTCTTCCACCCGACTCAGCAGAACCTATGAAGCCGGGAGAAATTGGTGAGATTGCGATTAAGGGCCCTCAAGTGATGACGGGGTATTGGAATAGGCCTGAAGAAACACAGGAAACCTTCCGCGAAGGCTGGTTTTTAACAGGCGATCTCGGATATATGGACGAAGAAGGGTTCTTCTATGTCGTCGATCGTAAGAAAGATATGATCATCGCGAGTGGTTTTAATATTTCTCCACGGGAAATCGAAGAGGTGCTGTACGAAAACGAAGCGATCCAAGAATGTGTCGTCGCCGGCGTTCCAGACCAATATCGCGGAGAAACTGTGAAAGCGTATATTGTCTTAAAAGAAGGATATTCATTAACCGAAGAAGAATTAGATACGTATTGCAGAAAGAATATCGCTTCATTCAAAATACCTCGTATTTATGAGTTTAGAGATGAGCTCCCTAAGACGGCTGTCGGAAAGATTTTACGAAGAGCATTAGTGGATGAAGAGAGAAAGAAAGTGGAGCAACAACAACTTACATCCTAACTAAAATGCTTGACTAATAACTGAAAAGATATTAATATGAAAATATGAATGAACCATCATTCATATTTTCTTTTTTATGGTGGTGAGAGAAGCTGAAGCGTGAAAAACCGAAATATAAAAAAATAGTGGACGCTGCTGTGTCAATTATCGCACAGAATGGCTACCACCAAGCACAAGTGTCAAAGATTGCAAAAGAAGCAGGGGTTGCAGATGGTACGATTTACTTGTACTTCAAAAACAAAGAAGATATCCTCATCTCGGTATTCCAAGAGAAGATGGCGGTTTTTGCTGATTACGTAAAAGAAATTCTTGAAATGGATTTACCTGCTTCCGATAAGCTTTTTAAAATGATTGAAAACCATTTTAAAGTGCTGCACGACGATCGCAACCTAGCTATCGTCACACAATTGGAACTGCGGCAATCCAGCAAAGAACTCCGTTTCCGTATCAACGAAGTGTTAAAGGAATACTTGACATTGTTGGATGCTTTGCTGCGCGAAGGAATCGAAAGCGGTGAATTCTCACCTGATCTCGACATCAGGCTTGCCAGACAAATGGTATTCGGTACAATCGACGAAACCACCACATCCTGGGTCATGAACGACCAGAAATACGACCTGCTTGAACTAGCGCCAAGAGTACACAAACTACTACTCTCTGGTATGAAAGGGTAACTTGTTGTCATCTTTTATTCTAAATGTTATCACTATCGAAGAAAAGACTCGTTGATTGAAGCGGAAGGCGTCGACTCCGAACGGATGTAGATGGAAACAACCTAAGTTCGCGGCATCGTGCCGCAACGGTTGCATGACCTACATCCTGCAGGCTCGCGTACGCCTGAAGCGCAAATCAACACTGTGGAGTCCTAATTTTTTAAACCGAATTGTCGCAACAAAGTGGAAAATCTTTATTTTTAAGAAACTAGTATGCTATCATTGAAGGCGCTTCCATTTTACAAATCATCATAGCAAACCGTACTGAAAAAGGATGGGATGACATGGATTTTTTGAAAGTATCTATTGACCAGGGGGTCGCCGTCGCAACAATCAACCGCCCCCCTGCGAACGCGCTCTCAAGAGCGCTCATTCTAGAAGTTGGCGACTTACTGGAAGAACTGAAGGACCTCGATGAAGTACGAGTCATCGTCCTTCACGGAGAAGGGAAGTTCTTCTCGGCTGGAGCTGACATTAAAGAATTCACAACCGTCACTTCAGGAGAGGAGTTCTCGAAACTATCAGCAGACGGTCAACGTATTTTCGAACAGGTGGAAACCTACCACAAACCGGTGATTGCAGCCATCCATGGCGCAGCATTAGGTGGAGGTCTGGAGCTTGCAATGGCTTGTCACATGCGTTTTGTAACGGAAAACGCGAAACTCGGTCTACCAGAGTTACAGCTTGGCCTGATTCCTGGCTTCGCTGGAACGCAAAGACTTCCGGGTTACGTAGGGAAAGCAAAAGCAGCGGAAATGCTGCTAACCAGTGAACCGATAACAGGTCTCGAAGCTGTGAAATGGGGACTCGCGAATCGAATCTTTGCTGAAGATGTGTTGCTCTCGGAAACTCTGGCGATCGCGCACAAAATTGCAAAGAAAAGCCCTGTAGCTATGAAAGCTGCGTTGGCGATGCTTCAATTCACTAAGGACGATTCCTATCATAAGGGCGTCGAGGCAGAAGCAAATTCGTTTGGTGAAGTATTTGTTTCGGACGACGCCAAAGAAGGTATTCAAGCATTTATTGAAAAACGTGAACCTAAATTTAATGGACGATAATACGTCAAGGAGGTCTGCAGTATGAACATTTATGCTTTAGTAAAACGTACATTTGACACAGAGGAAAAGATTGTTGTAAAAAATGGTGCCATTCAAGAAGATGGTGCGGAATTCATCATCAACCCATACGACGAGTATGCTGTTGAAGAAGCGATTCAAGTCCGTGACGAACATGGCGGTGAAGTCACTGTCCTTTCAATCGGAGGAGAAGATGCAGAAAAGCAACTCCGTACAGCACTTGCAATGGGCGCTGACAAAGCGGTATTGATCAACACGGAAGATGATCTGGATGAGATGGACGAATTCTCAGCAGCTAAAATCATCTCTGAATACTTGAAAGATAAAGATGCAGACTTGATCATCGCTGGAAACGTGGCGATAGATGGTGGTTCTGGCCAAGTCGGACCGCGTGTCGCAGAACTTCTCGGCATTAACTACGTTACGACAATTACCGACTTGAAGATTGACGGAACGTCTGCAACACTTGTCCGCGACGTAGAAGGGGATTCCGAAACGATCGAAACGGCATTACCGCTTCTCGTAACAGCTCAACAAGGACTGAACGAGCCACGTTACCCATCACTTCCAGGAATCATGAAGGCAAAAAAGAAGCCTCTTGAAGAATTGGAATTGGATGATCTGGACCTTGAAGAAGACGACGTCGAAGCAAAGACGAAGACAGTCGATATCTTCATGCCGCCTGAAAAGGCAGCGGGACGTATTCTTGAAGGGGATATCTCCGATCAGGTAAGTGAATTGGTGAATCTATTGAACAAAGAAGCGAAAGTCATTTAATAACTGCAATCTAAACCGTTCTAGGAGGGACTCTATATGTCTAAAAATGTATTAGTACTTGGCGAAGCTCGTGAAGGCGAACTGCGTAACGTCTCATTTGAAACGATTGCCGCAGCAAAAACCATTTCTGGAGGCGGAACTGTGACAGCAGTTCTCCTCGGAGACTCTGTTGGAAACCTGGCTCAAGAGATGGTTCAATACGGTGCAGATCGCGTCGTTACCGTGGAACATCCACACTTGAAGCAATACACTTCAGATGGGTACAGCCAAGCATTCATGGCGGTCTATGAGCAAGAGAAGCCGGATGCAATTGTATTAGGTCATACTGCAATGGGGAAAGACCTTTCTCCGAAACTTGCTAGCAAACTGAGCTCAGGGCTTATTTCAGATGTAACCAAGATTGAAGGAGAAGGCGATGTAGCTGAATTCATCCGCCCGATCTATTCAGGGAAGGCATTTGAAAAAGTACAAAGTAAGGGTGGACTTCTATTCATCACCATCCGTCCGAATAACATCGAACCGCTCGCTAAAGAAGAAGGACGTTCAGGCGACGTTACATCGTTGACAGTGGATATTACAAATCTCCGTTCTGTTATCGCAAACGTTGTGCGTAAATCTACTGAAGGCGTAGACTTGTCTGAAGCGAAAGTGATCATCGCAGGCGGTCGCGGTGTGAAGAGTGAAGACGGGTTCAAACCGCTTGAAGAGCTTGCGCAATTACTTGGCGGTGCTGTAGGTGCTTCACGCGGTGCGTGTGATGCAGACTACTGCGATTACTCCTTGCAAATCGGTCAAACAGGTAAAGTTGTAACACCTGATTTGTACATTGCAGTCGGAATCTCGGGTGCCATCCAGCACATGGCTGGAATGTCTAACTCAAAAGTGATCGTTGCCATCAACAAAGATCCTGAAGCGAACATCTTCAAAGTGGCGGACTACGGCATCGTAGGCGATCTATTTGAAGTCGTTCCAATGATGATTGAAGAAGTTAAGAAACTAAAAGGTTCACCTGCTGTTTAATCAGTAGTCGACTATCAGGATGCCTTAAGAGAGCGGAAGTGGTTCCTTCACTTCCGCTCTTTAGTATTTGCAAGTGACGTGTCGTTTGGAAAGCACCAGGCAGATATTTCGCCTGTTCATCAGCTGCATGATATAATGACTTCATAGTTGTTACCTATAAAGGAGGACTTACCCAATGGCTATTTTAAATGCAACAGATGCAGATTTCACAGAGAAAACTAATGATGGTGTAGTACTTGTTGATTTTTGGGCACCATGGTGCGGACCTTGTAAGATGATTGCTCCAGTTCTTGAAGAATTGGATGGCGAAATCGAAGGAAAAGCAAAAATCGTTAAAGTAAACGTGGACGATAACCAAGAGACAGCAAGCAAGTTCGGCATCATGTCAATCCCGACATTGCTCGTTATGAAAAACGGCGAGACAGTTGATAAAGTGGTTGGCTTCCGTCCGAAAGAAGAGCTCGCTAAATTGGTCGAGCAACACGCATAAGTTTACTATTTCAAACCGGGTCCCTTTTCTAGAGGAACCCGGTTTTTTTGGCAGGTGATTCCAGATGAATGAATTGATCCAAAATAAGCTCGCAATCCTACCTGATATGCCAGGATGTTATATGATGAAAGACCGGCAAGGGACCGTAATCTATGTAGGCAAAGCGAAGGTTTTGAAAAATCGTGTCCGCAGTTATTTCACAGGTTCCCATGATGCGAAAACCCAAAGGCTTGTTACTGAAATCGAGGACTTTGAAACGATTATCACGTCTTCGGATATTGAAGCGCTGATCCTTGAATTGAATCTGATCAAACAGTACGATCCGAAGTACAACATCATGCTGAAAGATGACAAAACCTATCCTTATTTGAAGCTTACAGCAGAACGGCATCCGAAACTGATCGTCACGCGCATCGTGAAGAAAGATAAGGGACGGTATTTCGGCCCGTATCCGAACGTCACAGCAGCGACAGAAACAAAAAAGCTGTTGGATCGTTTGTATCCATACCGGAAATGCCATACGCTGCCGGACCGAGTTTGCCTGTATTACCATCTCGGTCAATGTCTGGCGCCATGTGTCCGTGATGTGCCAAAAGAGACATATAAAGAAATGACAGACGATATCGCACGTTTCTTGAATGGCGGATATAAGAACATGAAAAAAGAGCTCACCCAAAAGATGAATGATGCCGCTGAAAACCTCGAGTTTGAGCGAGCAACTGAATATCGGGACCAAATCTCCAGTATTGAAACCGTTATGGAAAAACAGACGATGACGATGCACGATTTCAAGGATCGCGATATTTTTGGCTATGCTGTTGAAAAAGGTTGGATGTGTGTACAGGTGTTCTTCGTGCGCCAAGGTAAACTCATCGAACGTGACGTGTCTCTGTTCCCTGTGTACCGAGACCCGGAAGAGGAACTGTTGACATTCATCGGACAGTTTTATAGTAAGCTCTCGCACATCAAACCAAGTGAAATCTTGCTTCCGCCGGGAATTGATCAGGAACTCGTCAAGCAACTGTTGGAAGTGAATGTCTATATCCCTCAACGCGGGAAGAAAAAAGACTTGGTTCAGCTTGCAAATAAAAATGCGTCCATTTCGTTGAAGCAAAAATTCCAATTGATCGACCGGCAAGAAGAGCGGACAATCGGAGCGTGTGAAGAATTAAGCGATGCTATGAACATCTCAATTCCGTTACGGATTGAAGCGTTCGATAACTCACATACACACGGGGTAGAGCCGGTTTCTGCGATGGTCTCCTTTGTCGATGGAAAACCGAATCGAAAAGACTATCGTAAATATAAGACGAAAACAGCGGCAGCGCATGACGACTATGGCGCAATGCGTGAAGTCATACGCCGACGCTATACGCGAGTCTTGAAAGACAATCTGCCATTACCGGATTTGATTGTGATCGATGGCGGAAAAGGGCAGATGGGGATTGCGCGGGAAGTTGTGGAGGATGAACTTGGGCTATCCATTCCGATTGCGGGACTTGCGAAGGATGACAAACACCAAACTGCTCAATTGCTATATGGATCACCGCCTGAGCTCATCCCATTGAAGCGTTCGAGTGAAGCCTTCTATCTGCTTCAGCGGATCCAAGATGAAGTCCACCGATTCGCAATCACATTCCACAGACAGCGTCGTGACACCGGCTCGCTCGTATCTACGCTCGACGGTCTTCCCGGCGTCGGACCGAAGCGCAAGCAGAAATTGCTGAAGCATTTCGGATCTGTTAAGAAAATTAAAGCGGCGACAGAAGATCAGCTTATCGAAGCAGGACTTCCTAAATCAGTCGCTGAGTCGGTCGTTGAATATTTTGCAGAGAAAAACAAGCCTGAAGAGCAAGCGAAAGAGTAAAGGAACGGGCTTAGCCCGTTCTTTTTCATGAAATGGCCGGGGTTGTTTCTATTATATTGGAGTCGCGTAGGGCAGGTGATCATAAAGCGTGGAAAGTGCTCATAAAAACGTTGAAGTGCTCATAAATCATAAAAAGTGCTCTTAAACTTTGAAAAGTGCTCATAAATCCTGAAATCCGCTCATAAATCATAAAACATGCTCATAAACCGCGAAAAGTGATCATAACGACTTCGATAGTCCTCCCTTTACGCGCGGCATACTCTGTTGGAACTCGGATTCCACGCTCGTGAAAAGTGCACTTGACCAATTAAAACGAAGTACTATAATGTGCGCTTCGCCAGGCGAAGCGATTGTATGAAAAAGAGAAAAATATTCCATCGGTCAGGCGATGACAACTATCTCTACAAAAAACTGGAGTATGAGGAATCACTCATACTCCAGCTTAAAAACTCATTTACCAATCGTATAGGTTTCATCCCAACGGACTTGCAAGACGATCTGACCGGATTTCTCATCCCGCGCGCCATAACATTCCGTCAAGCAGCCGTTAGCGATTTGGTATTGCTCAGCGAGGAATCCGGACTCCAAGTGATACGAATCCTTCGTAGCTGGAGAAGTAATTCGCTCTGACAATTCGTAATCGGCTTCTTCTTTGCCCGAACTCGCTAAACGTAAATCGCCCCAACCAGCTTCTTTGAAAAATTCAGGGATTTCATTGACGGAAAAGACAGGGAACTTACGGGCAATCTCTTTTCCTGCCCAATACAAAATATCATCTTCATGTTTACCGAGAATGCCGGGGATCACATGGTCTCTCAGTAGTTCGTAGCCGAATCGTGTCGGCTCTGCAGTTGATTCGTGTGCCAAAACGCGAGCATCCCTTTCGTGTCTATCAAATTACCTCTCATGGTATGTCAGTAGATTTGCAACTAAAAGGCCAAATGAACAAGCGCGTCACCTTGACCTTCCCAATATGGAGGAGTACAATGTACATGTTATTATATTGTAACATGAAGAGACGGACCGTCAAACATTCGCTTGTCGTTTTATCAGGTAGAAAAAGACATCCGGCTCATAAATAAGGGAGGGTAAATCACTTGGTGAGAGAATCAGAGTTTTACTGGCGCCGCCTACATTCATTGCTTGGAATTATTCCAATTGGGTTGTTCGTGACGCAACACTTGATCATCAACCATTTTGCAACAAGAGGTGCAGAATCATTTAACACAGCGGCGCACTTTATTGAAAATCTGCCGTTCATCTATTTCCTGGAATGGTTCGTCATCTACATACCGCTCATGTTCCACGCGTTTTACGGAGTGTATCTGGCATTTACTTCGAAAAACAATGTGCAACGTTATGGAACATTCCGTAACTGGATGTTCATGTTGCAGCGTGTTACTGGAGTATTCCTTGTCATCTTCATTGCATGGCACATTTACGAAACACGTATCCAGAAGCTATTCGGTGCGGAAGTGAATTTCGACATGATGGCAGAGATTTTCTCTAATCCATTAATGATCGTCTTCTACGCACTCGGTATTCTTGCGGCTACTTTCCACTTGGCGAACGGAGTTTGGTCATTCCTAGTTACTTGGGGATTGGCTCAATCACCACGCTCACAAACAATTGTTACGTATGTAACATTAGCGATTTTCGTTATCCTATCAGTAATCGGAATGCGCGCACTATTTGCATTTGCTTAAGAAACAAACCGTTATTATGTAAACTTTGAGGAGTGAAACAATAATGTCAAAAGGTAGAGTGATTGTCGTCGGTGGCGGTCTTGCCGGCCTAATGGCGACCATCAAGGCATCAGAAGAAGGCGTCGGAGTAGACTTGTTTTCCCTCGTTCCTGTAAAACGCTCTCACTCCGTTTGTGCTCAAGGCGGCATTAATGGCGCCGTGAACACAAAGGGTGAAGGGGATTCCCCTATGATTCACTTTGATGATACGATTTACGGAGGAGACTTCCTTGCGAACCAGCCTCCTGTAAAAGCGATGGCTGAAGCAGCACCAGGGATCATCCACTTGCTTGACCGTATGGGCGTTATGTTCAACCGTACTCCGGAAGGTCTATTGGACTTCCGTCGTTTCGGCGGAACCATGCACCACCGTACTGCGTATGCAGGTGCAACAACTGGTCAGCAGCTCCTTTACGCTTTGGACGAGCAAGTCCGTGCGCAAGAAGTTGCGGGTCTAGTTCAGAAATTTGAGCATTGGGAATTCCTCGGTGTTATCTTGGATGACGAAGGCGTTTGCCGAGGTATCAAAGCTCAAAACCTTAAAACGATGGAAATCAAAGCATTCCCTGGTGACGCTGTCATTATGGCAACGGGCGGTCCTGGAATCATCTTTGGTAAGTCGACGAACTCTGTTATCAATACAGGTTCAGCAGCTTCCATCGTTTATCAACAAGGGGCAAAATATGCAAACGGAGAATTCATCCAAATTCACCCGACTGCAATTCCTGGAGACGACAAACTTCGTCTTATGAGTGAATCTGCACGTGGTGAAGGCGGCCGGATTTGGACTTATAAAGACGGTAAGCCTTGGTACTTCCTAGAAGAAAAATATCCAGCTTACGGTAACCTTGTACCGCGTGACGTTGCAACACGTGAAATCTTTGACGTATGTGTGAACCAGCGCCTAGGGATCAATGGTGAAAACATGGTGTATCTCGATTTGTCTCACAAAGACCCGCATGAGCTTGACATCAAGCTTGGTGGAATCATCGAGATTTACGAGAAGTTCACTGGAGATGACCCACGTAAAGTTCCGATGAAAATCTTCCCTGCAGTTCACTATTCAATGGGCGGACTATGGGTCGATTACAATCAGCATACTTCAATCCCTGGATTGTTTGCTGCAGGTGAATGTGATTACTCACAACACGGCGGTAACCGTCTAGGTGCGAACTCATTACTTTCTGCGATTTATGGCGGAATGCTTGCTGGACCGGAAGCCGTTAAGTACATGAAGGGTCTGGAGCACTCTGCAGACGATATGCCTTCTAAAATCTTTGACGACGCTGTGAAAGAAGAGCAAGTGAAGTGGGAAGCGATCCTCAACATGAAGGGAACTGAGAACGCGTATGTGATTCACCGCGAGCTCGGCGAACTGATGACTGAAAACGTAACGGTTGTTCGTTATAACGATCGTTTGGAAGCTACGGATAAAAAGATCCAAGAATTGCTTGAGCGTTGGGAAAATATCAACATGACGGATACTCAACAGTGGTCGAACCAAGGTGCGACGTTCACTCGTCAGTTGAAGAACATGCTGTACTTGGCTCGTGTCATCACTCTTGGTGCGCTGAACCGTAACGAAAGCCGTGGGGCTCACTACAAGCCGGACTTCCCGGAACGCGATGATGAGAACTTCTTGAAAACGACGATTGCAACGTTTGACGGAGAATCTGCACCAATCTTAACGTATGAAGACGTGGATGTTTCGTTGATTCCACCTCGTAAACGTGATTATTCTTCATCTAAGTAAAATAGAGACTCGATGAGTAGGACGATAATTCCGCATCGAAAGGAGACTGACGGTAATGAGTGAACAACAAACAGCTGTTCAAGAACAAGCAGCTCCAGCTAAAACAGTGATATTCGAAATCCAACGGCAAGACACACCTGAATCTGCGCCGTATATGGAATCGTTCGAAGTTCCTTATAAAGCGAATATGAACGTCATTTCTGCATTGATGGAAATCCGACGTAACCCTGTGAACGCTAAAGGCGAAAAGACAACGCCGGTCAACTGGGACATGAACTGTCTAGAAGAAGTTTGTGGAGCGTGTTCAATGGTGATCAACGGACGCCCGCGCCAGTCTTGTACTGCACTGGTCGATCAGTTGACACAGCCGATTAAATTAGAGCCGATGCGTACGTTCCCGGTTGTTCGTGACTTGGTTGTCGATCGTGAGGGAATGTTTGACTCCCTTAAGAAAATCAAAGCATGGATTCCGATTGACGGTACGTATGATCTCGGAGAAGGTCCGCGTATGCCTGAGCGCAAGCGTCAGTGGGCATATGAGCTTTCCAAGTGCATGACGTGCGGTGTATGTCTTGAAGCATGCCCGAATGTCAATGACCAAACGAATTTCATGGGTCCTTTTGCGATCTCTCAAGTACGTTTGTTCAATACACATCCAACGGGTGCACAAAACAAGGATGAGCGTTTGTCAGCTTTGATGACAGATGGCGGACTTGCGGAGTGCGGTAACTCACAGAACTGTGTAGTGGCTTGTCCGAAAGGGATTCCTTTGACAACTTCTATTGCGGCTATGAACCGTGCTACGACTGTTCAAATGTTCAAGAACTTCTTCGGAAGTGACCATATGGTAGACTGATGTCTACATGAAGACTGTCCGGAAAGTCAGCAAAAGCTGATTTCCCGGGCAGTTTTTTTGTTGGAATGAATTCTGGTAGGGTGTTGATTTTGGTTTCAGACGGACGCGTTCCGAGGGGGCACGGATGATAAGCCGCTTCAGTCGCTGCGCTCCCTCCATGATCTCCCCATCGTGCTGATCCCTACGGAGTCGCTGTCTTCTACTACAATCAACGGCTAGTAGTGGAAGACGATGATTCCATTTCAAAAAAGAGTTCAAAGCAGAATCGCTACTTATTATCTGAGTTGTTTGATATAATGAAAGAATGAATGATCATTCACTTTATGGACTGGGGGAGAATAGAATGAAACAGAGTTATATAAAGGATTTTGAGGAGTGGGAAGCTGGGTTTCGGTATTCTGTGCCGATTAAGGTACGATTTTCGGAAACAGATATGTTTGGTCACTTGAATAATACGGTGACGTTTGCGTATTTCGAGCAGGCGCGGATTGACTATCTGCAGGAGTTAGGGTTGATGAATGATTGGCTGGATCCGTCGGGGGAGCGCATTCCGGTTGTGGCAGATTTGCAGTGTGATTATAGAAAGCAAGTGTTTTTTGACGAAACGGTTAATGTGTATGTTAAGGCGGATTCGATAGGGAAGAGTTCTGTCGAAATTCATTATATGGCGAAGAACGAGAAAGGCGAAGTCGTTTTCACAGGACGTGGTGCTATGGTGCAAATTTCAAAGAAAACAGGTTCGGGTGTTGCGTGGACGGAAGAGGAGAAAGATTTGTTCCGCGCAAAAACTAGGATTTAAGCCGGCACAGCCTTTCTCTATTTGGAATACTGTAAAGGGAAACCGAATAGGAGGGGCGCGTCTTGATGGAGGAGTTAAACAACCGATCTGTTCTCACGGGTAGGGAGCGGGAAATTTTTACTTTGCTCATAGCCGATCATACAACGAAAGAAATTGCGGGAAAGCTCGGCATCAGTGAAAAAACTGTCCGCAATCACATTTCAAATACGATTCAAAAGCTAGGCGTTTCTGGTCGAGCGCAAGCGATGATAGAACTGCTAAGACTCGGCGAACTCAGCTTGAATTAGTGACTGTGTACACTTAGGAAGGTTGCAGACTGTTCTGCAGCCTTTTTTTCGTCTGCAATATGATGTTTGTAGAGAGGTAGGATGACTTCGTATGTGCTAAACTGGAACTGCATAGCATTGCTTTTCGAAATTCGGATTGCCATATGGAATGGAGGAACTTCAATTGAAATCGATTACTATTAAACGGACGAAGGCATATTTCATTGACTTAGCAATATCGACTGCCGTAATTGGTGTAGCTGAATATTTTCTCCGCAAAAAGGTGAAGAATGAAGCGGTCCATGCTCTTGTGACTCCCTCTGTTGTCATGAGTACTCTAGAATGTGCTCAATTGCTGAGAAGTGGACAGACAGTCGGCTATAAGAAGATGGGATTGGTTCTGGAAAGTGAAACTGGAACTGACTTAAGTGCCGGCCAACTTATGAAACGTATATTTTATCGGGATACATTCAATTCGTTCCTATTCATAGGGAATCGCCGAAAGTTTGAAAAGAATGATGGAAAAACATTACCACACGATTTTTATGCAGGAACGATAGTAAAGGAAGTATAATAAGTATGTGCTGTCTGGTTGGATATGAAAGCGATGATTACGAAAAATTCCTATTCATTTGAAGAGGAAGATGGGAACTATGGCCAATGAGATATTAATTGCTTTTTTGTCGATTTAAGAGGAAAATAATAAGTAAACTCATGATTTGGAGCTGGTATCATTGACGAAAAAAGTCACAGCGAATCTTGAAGAAATTCATCACATGGAAAAAGATTTGCGTTACATTGCAGCCATCATAAAGCAACAAGGGCGCCAAATATTAAGTAATTATACGATCACCCCTCCTCAATTCATTGCACTCCAATGGTTATTTGAACATGGGGATATGACGATCGGGGATTTGTCGAACAAAATGTATTTGGCATTTAGCACAACGACAGATTTAGTGGATCGTATGGAAAAAAATGAGTTAGTGAAACGGGTCCGTGACGAGAAAGATCGTCGCGTCGTGAGGATCCATCTATTAGCGGAAGGCGAGCGCGTTATCGAAGAGGTGATTGATAAGCGGCGTGAATACTTGCAAGAAGTCGTCCAAAATTTTAATCCTGAAGAATTGTCAACGTTTACTGAATTACTTTCAAAACTACACGTGGAAATGAGCACAAAATAACATGAACGAATTATCAGATTTACCAATCGGCATCATCGACTCGGGAGTGGGCGGCCTTACAGTGATGGACGAGCTCCTGAGTCGCATGCCGAACGAACACTTTCTATACATAGGAGATGACGCTCGCTGCCCTTACGGCAACCGGTCTCCCGAAGAAGTCGTCAAATTCACACACGAACTAATCAGTGCACTCAATGATTTTGGTGTGAAAATGGTGGTCATTGCTTGTAATACTGCGACCGCGTTTGCCTTGGAACACGTTCGATCACTGTTCGACTTTCCGATTATCGGTGTCATCGAACCAGGAGCTCGGACAGCTGTGGAAAAATCGAAGACAAAACAGATTGTTGTTCTTGGGACAAGCGGGACTGTGAAGAGCCAGGCATATGACCAAGCAATTTTAGCGCTGGCGGCTGATGCGTCGATTCATGGACTCGCATGTCCTGAATTTGTTCCGATTGTGGAACGGGGCGTTTACAAGCTGGAGGAAGCGGATCGCGTTGTCGGAAAAACACTTGCGCCACTGGCTTCTAAGACGTTCGATGCTGTTATTCTAGGCTGTACGCATTTTCCGCTGTTATCACATTTCATCTACAAGCACTTACCTGCGGGAATTGAGCTCATCACATCGGGTTCGGCAACAGCGGATACAGCAATCCGTATTTTGGATGAACTGCAGCTTCAACGTGTAGCTCTTGCCGACCAACAGTCTAAGTTCTATACGACCGGACATCCGGCCCATTTTGAATTGATTGTTAAAGATTGGTTACATATAGAGGAGCCAGTAGTGGAGAAGCTCGTTCTTTAAAGTTCACCTGAATATGTAATTTGGACTTCAAATGGAAGCTTTAAAGAGATTCCAACTAACAAAAACACAAACCCGGCGAGATGGTTGCCGGGTTTTTGCATGCGTTCGAATGGTTATGTTAAAATGGAAGGATGAACAGAAAGAGGGAATATAAATGAGACATGATGGACGAGCGGTTGACGCACTAAGAGATGTGCAGATTGAAAAAGATTATTTACTTCATCCCGAGGGATCAGTTCTGATTACGGTTGGGAATACAAAGGTGATTTGTACGGCTTCAGTGGAGGATCGAGTACCGCCATTTTTACGCGGAAGCGGAAAAGGCTGGGTTACTGCGGAATATTCGATGCTTCCAAGAGCAACGGGCCAACGGACACAGCGTGAAGCAACGAAGGGGAAAATCGGTGGACGTACGATGGAAATCCAGCGTCTGATCGGCAGAGCGCTGCGAGCAGTGATTGACTTGGAAGCACTTGGAGAACGTACCATTTGGATCGACTGCGATGTCATACAAGCAGATGGCGGCACGCGTACGGCGTCGATTACAGGGGCGTTTGTTGCGATGGCACTTGCTACTGCAGGCATCGTTGAGCAGAAGAAATTGCCGAAGTTCCCGATAACTCAATACTTAGCTGCAACAAGTGTTGGTAAATCAGAACAAGACGAACTCATTCTGGATTTGGACTATATCGAAGATTCATCCGCAGCTGTTGACATGAACGTCGTCATGACAAGCTCAGGTGAGTTTGTGGAACTTCAAGGCACGGGAGAAGAGTCGACATTCACACGCAAAGAAATGAACGGTCTATTGGATCTCGCTGAAAATGGAATCCAGCAATTGATCGACCTGCAAAAACAAGCACTCGGACCAATTTGTGAACTGATTGAGTCAAAAGAGGAGGCTGCCCAATGAAACAAATTTTAGTGGCAACGAATAATAAAGGAAAAGTAAGAGATTTTGAAGAGCTGTTCAAGCCACATGGTATCGAAGTAATTTCTCTGAAAGATCTGGTCGAGCCAATTGAAGTCGAGGAAACAGGAACGACTTTCGAAGAGAATGCAATTCTTAAAGCAGAAGAAACTGCGAAGATCCTAGGAAAATGGGTCATCTCAGACGACAGTGGCCTCGAGATAGATGCATTAAACGGAGAACCAGGTGTCTACTCAGCCCGATACGCAGGGGAACCGAAAGACGATGAGGCCAATATCGACAAAGCGTTACACGGCCTTAAAGACGTTCCTGAGGGCTCTAGAGATGCACGCTTCCGTTGCGTATTAGCTATAGCGGGCCCTGGAATCGAAACAAAAACGTTCTCAGGAAGCTGTGACGGATCGATTCTTCTTGAACGTCACGGTGAAAACGGCTTCGGATACGATCCGATTTTCTACGTACCTTCAGAAGGAAAGTCAATGGCTGAATTGACACCAGCTGAAAAAGCTGCGATCTCTCACCGTGGAGTAGCGATGAGGAAATTCGAGAAAGAACTTCCGAATCTGATTGGCGAGGCGGGGATGAACGCATGAAATTGATCGTAATGAGCGATTCCCATGGTGATTTGGAAACAATTGAAGCAATCCGCAGCCGGGAATCCGATGCAGATGCAGTTTTCCACTGTGGGGATAGCGAATTGGCGGTAGATGCGGAGATCCTGCAAGGCATGGAAATCGTCCAGGGCAACTGCGACTGGAACGCAGGGTTTCCTGAGTCAGTCGTTGCTGAAGTGGACGGTCAAAAAGTCTTGATGGTGCACGGTCACCAACATGGTGTGAAAGAATCTCTCATGCAGTTGAAATACGCTGCAGAGCAAGTGGGCGCAAGTATTGCCCTATTCGGTCACTCTCACCTATATGGAGCAGAACTGCAGGATGGCGTGCTCTACGTGAACCCAGGGAGTACATTACTTCCTAGAGGTGAACGAGTGGCAACATATGCAGTCATCGAGCAAGACGATTCCCTGAAGGTGACTTTCCGCAGTCCGGACAGTGGAGAAGCGGTAGAAAAAGTTATTTTCACAACAAGTTAAAAACCTGTTGACTTTAATTCATTCTTTGCCTATAATAAAACCTGTCGTTCAAATCATTTATGAGTTTGACGCAGTTGTCTCAGTAGCTCAGCTGGATAGAGCAATGCCCTTCTAAGGCATCGGTCGGGGGTTCGAATCCCTCCTGGGACGTTAAGAGGTTCAGATACAACAATTTACACTTAACGAGAAAACGTCAATCCCTTTAAAAATTAGGGGTTGACGTTTTTTTGCTTATTGACGATAGGTTGAAAAAAGAGAGAAAATCAAATAGTGCTACACAAATACTACACATGTGCTTTGTCGAATCAGATCTAGATTTCACTACCCCTTTCAAAATTAGCTTTGTTGTTATAATCCTGTCAGAAAGAACAATCAGGATGGTCAATATTAAAAATAGCAAACCAATGACTACGAAACCAGAACATTATTTAGCGGCGCATTTCATTTTTGAAAAGGGCTTTTTGAATATTTCTTGATACTTTTATTGAAATACAAAAAATGTATTGTTCAGCGATTAATAATTATACAGAAAAATTACCAAAAATTACACCTATTTATAAAAAAGATGAAATGCTATATTGAATTACGTGAGCAATGAATACAATGTGTCATACTTATGCACGTGAAATCCTGTTCAAACTTTGCTTTAATTCTTATTTATTCTATGAGTTTTAAATTTTCATGAATGGCAACCCAGTAACACAAGGAAAGGATATGAAAAACATATGTTGAATCTGTACACGGCAAATCTTGCAGAATGTACCGCGGGTAATTTGGAGGGTGAGTGGATTTCGCTTCCAACGGAGATAGAAACCATTGATGCTCATCTGAATGCAGTGTTAGGTGTCAATAAGGGAATAGTCATTCGTGATTATGAAAGTTCCTTACCGATTGAGGTCCGTGAAACCGATGACATCTATGAGTTGAACCGTATCATGCAGTACCTTGCAGCGGTTGCAAAGACGGAAAGAGAAATCATTGCTTTGATAGCCAAAACTAAAGGACTGGAATTGGCACAGGTGATACAGATACATCAGGATGGCGAGTATATGGCTTTCAACTGTCATAATTTGAAAGAACTTGGTCAATATCTCTACGATGAAGGTTTCCTATCCTATAAAATCCCTAAAGAAGTCGTGGATTTCGTTGATATGGAAAAACTCGCATCCGATTGGTTAAGTAAAGGTGAATTTGTAGATTTATCCAATATTGGTTATTACATTACGTATTGAAACTTTCCCATGACACTCATATAAGGCACTTATAATAGAACTATTAAAAATAAAAGTAATGAATACGCCCTGTAATATAAGATGATTTGAAAGGTTATATCTTTCAAATCATCTTTTTTTTCCAAAAGTAGCGTCAAGTTATCCCATTTTAATTAGGATGAAAACTAATTGTTTTAGCTGTAAAAAAGAATACCAGCACGCCAATACACAGGTCTCTTGGTTTTGAGATACGCGAGTCGGACCCTGTATTTGCCGGGTTTTAGGCAGCAGTGATCGTGACCAACCATCAATCGATATGCTCCACGCGCTCTTCACTCATTAACTCACTAACCGTGCCTAGTTTCATGCCTTTCTTTTTGGTTCCTTCAATGATTGTTTCCAGCCCGTCGGAAGTCGGTTGTGTGGGATGCATGAGGATCATCGAACCATTTTCAACTTTCGATAACACTCTAGTGACCATCTCAGTAGTATCCGGTTTTTTCCAATCTACCGTGTCCACCGTCCACAAAATCGTTTTCATCTTCAGATCATGTGCTACATCAATGGTCGTTTGATTGAAACTCCCACTTGGCGGAGCAAACCACTGCGGCTTTACACCGAGGGTCGCTTCAATAACCTCATTTGTTTTGGATAACTCAGTTACGGTCTCCTGACGAGAACGATTGGCGAGATTGGGATGGCTGTATGCGTGGTTCCCGATTTCATGACCTTCCATACTGATCCTAGTGAGAATGTCCGGATTCCGTTTCACCCAACTGCCATCGAAGAAGAAAGTGGCTTTGACCTCCGCCTGCTTCAATGTGTTCAACATACTTGGAATGTACTCTTCACCCCAGGCAACGTTGATCAATAAGGCGGCCATCGGTTTTTCCGGATTGCCTTTATAAATAGGAGAGGGAGGAAGGTCGTCTAAATGTATTTTTGGCGGGACTTCTTTAAATACAAGATGATCCGTATTGAAATCATTTGAATCCAGCATTTTCTGATATGATTTTTCAACATCGACAGTCAACCCGTTGTAACCAGGAATCGCTTTCCAAACCCGGTCAATCTTAGCGTCGATTGGCTTGACTTCATAGTCCTTTGCGTAGGATTCGATTGCTTTGTGAGTAACATCCGATCCAACGTCCGATATTGAATGATTGGATATCGTCATCATTGTTTCTGTTAGTGTTGAGTTTTTTTGATTGCCTAGGATAATGACAGCGAAGCATGCGACTAGCACAAACACCAATAGAAGAAATCGTTTCATAAGATCCCCCTGTTTCGAAGTTGTAGTGACTCCATCATGGTGTGCCCTTAAATTGGTTATTCATGCAGGAAGTGAATGTGGGGGAATACGAAAAACAAAAAAACAGAGAAGCTTAAACTAAGCCGCTCTGCCTTTTTGAATTCGGACTAGTAGTAGGAAGAAAGTTACGTTCACAGTCACTGAAAGCCGTCATTGACGATTTTGCTTCGATTCACTTTCCAAACGATGAAATTTCAACTCATGATCCGCAGTCTTATGGTTCACGTATGTGAAATCCGCTTCCATTCTCTTGAATCCTTCACGGGTCTCATTAAAACGCTGTGTCATTTCTTGGCGCGTGCCTTGCTGACCGCTTTGAATCACTTGAAGAGCCGTCTTCGTTTCCGCACGGAACTCCTTCAGCTCCGTTTCCAACCCGCCTATGCGTTGGTTCATCCCGTCAAATCTCTTGTCCATGCCATCAAAGCGTTGACCGATGCTATCAAATTTTTGATTGATACCATCAAAGCGTTGATCGATACTATCAAATTTTTGGTCGATGCCATCAAAGCGTTGACCGATGCTATCAAATTTTTGATCGATACCTTCAAAGCGCTGATCGATGCTATCAAATCTTTGATCCATACCTTCCAACTGTCTGTGGATAGGCTGAAGTGCGTCATCCAAGACGGATTTCAAAGTAGTGATTAACTCCTTATCCATAGTACTCCTCCTCTCGATTTGTTAGGTGTCTCATTTATGCATATAAAATCCATTAGTATCCATCCGAGTGTTTCCGATTAGTAGTACACTAAGAATACCACAGTTCGTGAATTATCTATATGTCGAACACCCGTTTAAACTGCGTATTTGCAGAAGAATCTTTATGACTAAAGGTGCAACTTTCACCATGAAACGCTATGATGAAAGCAGGGCAACATGCACCAGTTCGTAAAGGAGTGAAACCGTATGCAAAGTTACATCGTCATGCAAGGACGTACATACCAGGAAGAGAAGGAATTGGGAATCCTTTGGTCACTTCAAACCGACAGTGCCGGCAATCCCCAGCATTTCTGGGAACGGATGAAAGAAGTCAATGAAGGGGATCGGATCTTCCATTATGTGAAAGGGGATATCGTCGCTGTCAGTGTAGCGAAAAAAGGATATCGGGAAGAACGTAAGCCATCCACAATCGACCTGCCAGGCAATGAAAACGAAATAGGGTATCTAGTCGAGGCGGATTACTATGAACTTGAAAAGCCATTGACAATCGTCGACTCTTTTAATGAAATCCTTCCTCTTCTGCCCATAAAGTACTCTCCGTTTCAAGAGAACGCCAACGGAAACCAAGGCTATCTTTATCGGTGCAACGAAGAACTCACGATCAAGCTAGTGGAGCTGATCGGGGATCTGAATCGTTACGAAATCGATGATGAGCAATTGGAATTTGTCATGGGAACCGTGCGACGAACGGAACACGATTTCCTTACCCCAATCCTAGATGAAACTGAAGCGGAAGCGAAAACGAAAGTGCGACTAGGGCGCCAGCGTTTCCGAAACGAACTGTTGCCGCTCTGGAACAGTAAATGTGCCCTCTGTGAAATCGAGTTACCTGAGCTACTTCAAGCAAGTTACGCGAAACCATGGAAAGACAGCACGAACAGCGAACGAGTGGATCCGAATAACGGGATCCTTCTTTGTCGCAACCATGACGCATTGTACAATCATGGATTGATTGCGTTTGACGGCCAAGGAAAGATCCATATTTCAGCAAGCATGCCGGAAGAGGATTACGATAAGTATGGGCTGCATGGGAAGATGAGAGTGAATCGGACGGAGAAGAACAAGCCTTATTTGAAATGGCATAGGAAGCATATGTTTAAGGGGTGAACGAATTTATAGCTTGTCCAGATCTGTTGAGTTTCCAAACCGGTCTGGACTTTTTTTGATTAAAAACATCCGAGAATCAGACTCGCCATATTGTTGTCGAATTAACAAGTATTGTGACAATTTAAGAATGCTGGTAAGATGTGGATAGAGATAGAATCTTTCAGTAAGCTGGTGATTAAGTGATTATTTATGAGTCAACAAAAGAACAATTTGTCGGGGACGTCGTCAATGAGCTCCTTGTAGATCGTCTGTACAATTCCTATCAAAAGAAAATTGGAAGGACGAGTAGATCTGAAATTCGTTCATGGGAAAACTCACTTCAGAAGATGTCCAATGTCATGCAAGACGAGGACATTCCGAAAGATGCAGCGGTTGCGATAGAATTCAATATCCCGAATACATCCAAACGAGTGGATTTCTTAATCGCAGGTAACGATGGTGAGCAAGATCATGTTGTAATTGTGGAATTGAAACAATGGGAAGAGGTGGAGAAAGTTCCAACTCGGGACGGTCTTGTCCGTACATATGTCGGAAAAGGAACGCGAGAGGTCGTTCACCCATCCTATCAGGCTTGGTCGTATGCTGCGCTTATCGAAGACTTCAATGAGAACGTCCAGCAACAAGGAATCCAATTGAACCCGTGTGCGTACTTGCATAACTACAGGAAGACAGAGGACGACCCTTTAACAGATGGTCACTATGCTCCTCATATGGAGAAAGCACCGGTTTTCGCAAAAGGGGAAATTCAAAAGTTAAGAGCGTTCATTAAAAAGTATATTCGTATTGGTGATCAAAACCGATTAATCTATCAGATTGAAAATGGAAGAATCCGTCCTTCGAAATCATTACAGGACACGTTGAACAACATGCTGAAAGGTAACGATGAGTTCATCATGATCGATGAACAGAAAGTTTTCTATGAAGAAGCTTTTCACTTAGCGCTCAATAGTGTCCGGACGAATACTAAACAAGTCATGATTGTAGAAGGTGGTCCTGGAACAGGGAAATCTGTTCTTGCCATTAACCTTCTCGTGAAATTGATTGACCAGGAGCTGGTGGCGATGTATGTTACGAAAAATTCCGCTCCACGTAATATCTATTCCACTAAGTTGAAAAAGGATTTTAAGAAATCTCATATCGACAATCTGTTCAAAAGCTCTGGCAGTTTCACAGAAGCGACGCTCAATGAATTTGACATTCTAATTGTTGATGAAGCGCATCGTTTAAACGAGAAATCGGGTATGTTCCGCAACAAAGGCGAGAATCAAGTGAAAGAATTGATCAAAGGCTCTCACTTCACAATCTTTTTTATTGATGAGCATCAAAAAGTGACATTGAGCGATATTGGAAGTACGGATACTATTGAAAAATATGCCTCGGAATTTGGTGCAGAAGTCATCACTAGGAAATTGTTTTCCCAGTTCCGTTGTGATGGATCGGATGGTTACATCGCCTGGCTCGACGATGTGTTAGAAATCAGGTACACAGCGAATACGAACGACATGGGGATGGACTACGATTTTCGGATTTTTGACGATCCGAACAAGATGCTCGAGGAAATCGAAAAATTGAATGAGCAAAATAACAAATCCCGTATGATGGCAGGATATTGTTGGGAATGGCCGAAACCGAATCGTCTCGACGTCGAACACTTTGATATCACTTTGCCAGAACACAACTTCGGCATTAGCTGGAACATCGAGAACACGTGGGCCATTGAAAATTCTTCAGTCCGAGAAGCAGGGTGTATCCATACAGCACAAGGGCTGGAGTTCGATTACGTAGGTGTCATTATTGGTAATGATCTCCGAATGGAGAACGGCCAGCTTGTCACGGACTTTACGAAGCGAGCAAAGACAGACCAGTCGCTAAAAGGTATCAAGAAACTTGCTAAAGAAGACCCGGAGAAAGCACAAGCACTGGCGGATCCGATTATCCGGAATACATATCGAACGCTGATGACTCGGGGTCAGAAGGGATGCTTTGTCTATTGTACAAATCCTGAACTGCAAGGGTATTTGAAAGAGCGTTTGGAGACAGTAACGATGTATCAGAGGAAGAGGGAAAAGGATTTGTATTTGGTTGATGAGGGTGAGGAGTATTGAAGCTCAAAATTACTTGGAACGACGACTGTGTAAAAATATCATAAATGGTTGAACAAACACGATCGGAATTACAACAGAAATAACAGCTAACGGATAAAATACAAGTGAAAAATAGGAGTGTCTAGTTAAATGGAAAATACTAAACGAGATTATTCCAAGTACTTTACGGACAAGAAGTTTTGGGATAAGGTTCTGAAATTCGGTAAAAGTGCTGGGGTAAAAGTAACCTACACAGCCTTAATACTTTATTATACAATACAAAAACCATTAGTTCCTGCTAAAGCGAAAGCAGTAGTGTATGGTGCATTGGGCTATTTCATATTTCCATTCGATGTAATTCCTGATGTAATTCCAGTAGCAGGATATGCAGATGATATAGGTATGCTTCTTGGAGCTTTAGCCATAATTGCAATGTATATAGATACAGATACTAAACAACAGGCTCGAAATAAGATCGTCGAATGGTTTGGTGAAAGTGTAATGGATGAAGTTGCCTCTATTGATGATGAAATTGAAAAGAAAAAGAAGAAGAGTGAAGACGGTAAATCGTAATGAAGGAGAACTTCTGAAAACGATTTAAGACACAGCTCTGTAGGAGAGATCCAGGCTTAAAAAGCAGTAAGTGTCTGTTTAAAAACGACCATGAATTTTTGAATAAACATGATAGTTTCGTGCACAGGTAACACTCAGCAATTAGATATTGAAGTTATGGGTATAGGGGGAATCTGAATGGATTGGTTATGGGCATGGTTTGCATTCTCCCTTGCTGCCGGGGCGTTTTATAATTCCTACGAAGTGAAAAAGGAGAATAAAAAGTTAAGAGAAAGAATTGAAGAATTGGAAGATGAAGTATTTAAGTAATTTTAGTGATGAAATGAGTGCCTGTTTGTATTGTATGCGGTCCAGGTACCGGTTAACTAGGTGCCGATTAACTAGTAATAATAGCTGCTGTCTATTTTTATGAAATAGATTGAGTTAAAAACAAATAAACCATTGTTTTTAGGGTGAAAAGAAGTACCAATCATAGAACTTCCAAAAACCACTCCAATAAAAAGAGGAGCTGAAAAACAATGGTTACCCCAACGTTAAACCATATCCATGGGGGAACGGAAGTCATTGGAGCAGATTAATGCGAAGTCTGGGGGCGGGCTAATACTGCAAAGTAGATGTAGATGTGACTAAGTATGTGAATGCAGCGATTAACTTTACGATCTATGGGGATATTTTAAAAGGACCGTTTAAAATAAAAATTTGCTGCCTGTGTAAGAAACAATCATTAATGTTTCAACATAGTGAAAGGTACCTGTGCAAGAAACTATCATCCTAGTTCAAACAATTACGTATTCTTGTACAATCAAGTTAGTTCTTAGTGCAGCTTCTCTAAACACAAATAAGAATACAGTAAAATACGTTTAGTCAAAATGAGGACCTAACACTTCTGTGCTTTATCGATAACCTTGTTCATCTAATGGACGACCTTATGAAGAGTACCAACATGAAAAATGCTAAAAAAGTCACTAAAAGAAAATTAGAAAAGGGAAGGTAAATATATGGAATTAGATATTCCAGTAACAATTGCTGATCCAAAAATAATTAATGAGAAACTGCTTTCATCCGAAATTTATAATGGAGAGTTTAATATTCGATCAGGTAGTGGAAAATCTATAGACTTGAAAGGAACGATCAATTACCAAGTTCATCCTAAACCAAGCGTGCGCTTCAAAGGTGATGTCCTAAAAAGCAATAACGTGAAAAACTTCGATGAGCATGATTGGGAATTGACTACTAAAACGTGTAAAGAGATCTCTGGGAGTTTTATTATCACTTCTGTAAAATATACTAATAGCAAAACAAATAGCAGAGTAGAGGTCAATGGTGAACTTCAATATGAATTGAAAACATCACTTGATATAAAGTTAACAGAGGTCAAATTTTCATTAATAAACTTTATTAATAATTATGGAAGAGCATATAAATATGAAAATGCAATATATGCTGGAAGGGTAGAACTCAGTTTTAATCAATATAATATCTTAATAGATAAAGTTACTAATTCTAAAGAAATCTACAAGAAATTGAAAGAACAAGGTGGCTATGACATTACTCATATCGGACAAATTAGAAGGAAGGATGGAAAAGAATTTAAATTGTCTGATGTAGATAGTTTACTTGAGAACATTGCCTGGATTCTTTCCTTTGCTGCCGGTCGGCGAGTCGATTTAAATCATATATATTCTGATAGCGGAGATTATAAAATGATTTGTTACAGGTTGCCGGATATAAAAAAATGGAAATATATTTCTAATTGGTATCCCACTAATTCTTTAGAATCGCTTGAAAATCTACTGACATGCTTATTAACGCTAATGAAAGATGAGTACTGGTGTAAACAACTTCCAAGAATATTATCTCAGTATTTTGATGGTTTTGGCTCTTCGTATATTGATAACAAGATAATTATCATTCAAGCAGGATTAGAAACTATAGCTTGGGCATATTTTGTTGAAACTACTAAAGAATTAACTAGAACTAAATACGAAAGTTTACGTTCGGCAAAAAATAAAATAGGAAAACTGTTAAGAGAATTTAATATAGAAAATATAACCTCAGGTTTAAGTGGTTTGCAAGAAAAAAATGAATCAAGTCTATCTAGTTTGCAAAAATTCACTTCTTTAAGAAATGAACTTGTTCATCCTGAAAGAAATAAGAAAATTATTGATAGAGAACAACTTTACTTTCTATGGAGACTAGGAATTGTTTATCTAGAACTAGCAATTCTGGCCGTAGGAAAATATGAAGGAGATTATTTAAACATGACGATTAATTTAGATTCAAAACAGGAGAGGTTACAAAAAGTTCCCTGGACAGTATAAGTATAAATTAATTACACAGTGACCTATTATGTTTAATAGATGAAATTCGATGCCTGCGTAAGAAACAATCAAGAATGTTTGAACAAAAATGACTGTTTCGTGCACAGGCAGCGCAAAAAAATTACTTACACTTCCAACCCCGCAATACCGAAACCTCCAGGACCGGAATGCGTCGAGATCATCGCGCCAGCTTCAATCCACAAACTATTCTCGAATCCTTGTTCCAGCGCAATCTCGTCGATCCGTTGTTTGATCGTCTCACTCAGACCGATTGAATAGATAAAATAGATTTGCTGTCTGTCGATATTGTATTGTTGTAGATAATCATGAAACATACTTTCAGCGACCTTTTCCATTTTCCCGCGGTATTTCCGAGTCGACATAAGCTTACCGTCCACCAATTCAATACACGGCTTGATCTTCAGCAACGCACCACCAAGATACGCCATATTACTGACCCGTCCTCCAGCCCTCAGAAAGTCCAGGCTGCCGGGAAGGAATGCCAATCGTGACTTCGGAACCTTTGCCTTAACCATCTCCACCAGACGTTCAGGATCGATGTCAGGCTCTTTCTCGAGCAGGACAGCCGCATACATCACAACCGCAGCCAATCCCCCCGTGACATTCAACGCATCGAATACATATATATCCTCCATATCTTCCGCAGCCGTCAACGTATTCTGATAGGAAACAGACGCTTTGGATGTATAGCCTACATGAACGATGACACTATCAGGAAACTTCGTCCGGATAGTTTTGAAAAACTCCTGGTACTCATGCGTATTCGTCGCAGCGGTGGAAGGAATCTTTTTCGTGCGCTCATAGAAATTAAAGATGTCCTTAACAGGCAACTGTCCGTCTAAATAGTCCGTACCATCCATGATAACGTGCATCGGTACTACGTGAATGTTGTGTTTCTTCGCCAGAGATTCGGGTAGATCGGCACCGCTTTCGGTTGTTAGGATGATTTTTTTCACTGTATGTCGCCTCCAGTTTGTATTGTGTGAGGTAATGGATATAGTTTCACTATACAGGATATGTGGGTGGGGGTAGGGGATGTTTTAATTTGAAAGATGTATGAAAACAAACTTCAAAGTTCAAACAACCGCTATATTGTTTTAGAGCTATTAAATGATATGATTCTAGTAAGACATATACAATAGCGAATCTTGACGATCGGTATAAAGAAATAAAAGTTTCAAACTTCTGAATCACTCACTGACTAAGAGGTGACAAACGATGATTAAAGAGAAAATATATTTTGCGGGATATTTTTTACTGTTCCCACTGACATTCTTAATCAGTTCATTTGTATGGCGTTATGTTATGAAGGGAAAAGGGTTGGGCGAAGTAATGACCGATTCTTTGGCAATTCTAGCAATCTACTATTTCATTGTAAGTATCTTGTTCATAGGACGGATTAAACAAACACGTGAGTAGCAAAAAAAGATAATGGTGTGTGAAATAATCAAGAATGTATTCATTAACAAGAAAGCTTCTTAATATAGTAATCGTTTACGAATCGATGCGTCTATTAGTATCATTAATCTAAAAAGAGTAGAGGGATCGTTGCATGTCGATTTTAACGAAGTTTCTAGATTCACTAAAAACTGTAGGAAATGTGACACCCAAGACGTGCTATATCTGTAAACGGAAGACTTCAGGAATGAACGTTTTTCGGGATAGCAGAAATCGTTCAATAAGCGTTTGTCCACTTTGTACAGAATATGCGAATAGAAGAGCATTTCGCAAATAAGGAATCGCATTGTATGTGCACTGGCATCACTCACTGAGAATAATAGTGCATGCTTCAAAACATTTCTGCTACCACAAGGAGTATGTTTATGGATACTGGTGTATTGTTTTATAAAATTTTCGAAAAGAAAGTAGTAGCTGCTGATTATATTGAGTGGGCTTTTTGTATGTTGCAAAATGGAAGGTCTACCACCTCATTGAATGTACTTGTTTCTCTGAGAAAACCGTTAAATATTTTTGAGGTAGAGGATTATTTCAATAAGGCAATAAAGGAGCTAAATATTGCGCGGCCTACTTATGTAGAGAGTGCGAGGTATTACGTTCGTTATTTATTAAGAGAGATTGTTGAGGATTCGACTAAAGCCATGCATAATGCGTATGATATTTACAATATTACTCGTGAACATTCCCTCGAGGAGGAACACGAGAGATGGTATGAAATCAGCGAAATGATAGATGACATGTTGTATGGGGATAATAAAAATAACATTATGAGAACTGATTTAATAGAAGTTATTGTTCTTGAAGCCGAGCGTCAATTGAAAACCACGCATTTTTAATTGATCAAGCGATGGTCTGTATAAGAACAATCATAAATGCTTGAAGAAACGCGAAAATTTCTTGCATAGGCATCGCAAAAAATAAGGTCATTATACATAAAAGTACAGCAAATAACATTATATAGGGAGTGGATCTGGTGAAAAAAATGTCTATTCTTGTTTTAATTTCACTATCTCTTTTTGGCTGTGGTGAATATTCACCTTCTAAACATGATGTGGTCAATACACTTGGAACCATAAAGAATCTTGATCTACTTGAAAAATTCACGGAAGATGTATCAAACAATAAGGACAGTGAAGTTCGTGTGGTAAACTACACTGATGAAGGCGATCCAGTTATTCACGACTTGAAGTATTCAGATGAAAAGTTGAGTTCTAAAATTGATACAAGATTCGATGAGTTCGGAGATCACGGAGTAATAGAGGATACATGTAAGAGTATTGAAATAATAGAAAAAAGCGATCAAACGATTTATCAATTAAGTGGATGTGAAGTTTACAAAGAAGGACTTCCTATAACTATAATTCCAAGTGATTAATACCGATAATTTCCATAATGAAAAGCAGCCTACTGTAACAGGTGGGCTGTTTCTTTTTATCTAGGTCAAGGCATCTAAGAACGGGCGGCCTGCCTTCCTGGTCTACTAAAGGGACGTAAAGGGAAGAATGCCCCTATCACTCCCTTAGTATCCAGTTTGTATCTAGCTGTAAGTACCTGCGTGAAAAACAATCATTCATGTTTGTTTCTCACAAAGGTTTTTTATTCTTACACTCATATGAAACCCCCGTGGAAGTTAGACCTCGCAACTTTCAAAACCCACCTTTCGTCAATTGTATGCTGTCCACTTCTAATAAAACTACACAGTTAAAAAGCAGGAGAATCTATATGAAAAGATCTGAATATAAAAAACAACATAAGAAAGCAAGGAAAAAGAAAAGCAGCCTGAAGAAAAAGGTCATCCGTTTCGTAAGTATCGGTATTGTGCTTGCCGTCGTTTCTGTACTACTTGTACTGAATCTCTTCATCACATTTAGTGATGTCAGTGAACTCGAAGGACCTGCACCTCGATCGACGGTTATTTACGATCCGAACGGAGATGTGATCAGCAAGGTTTCAAATTCGAAAATAGAAGGTGTTTCGATCGATCAGATTCCGAATACGCTGGTTGAAGCTGTCATTTCCGTAGAAGATCAACGGTTCTACGAACATCACGGTATGAATTATTTGAGGATGGGGCGCGCCTTAGTCGAGAATGCGTTCAAAGGAAAGATCGTGTCAGGGGGCAGTACGATTACGCAGCAGCTTGCGAAAAATGTGTTTTTGACGCAGGAGCGTACGTTCTCGCGTAAATTTAAGGAGCTGATCTTTGCAAAGAAAATTGAACGGACGTTTTCGAAAGAGGAGATCATGGAACGTTACTTGAACTATATCTATTTCGGCAACGGGGCGTGGGGTGTCCAACGTGCGGCACAGACGTATTTTGGCAAAGATGTCAGTGAATTGACGTTAAGCGAATCTGCAACAATCGCAGGAATTATTAAAGCTCCATCAAATTTATCGCCTACAAAAAATATGGAAAAGTCGGTGAAGCGACGCAATCTGGTGTTGTCGCTGATGTTGCGTGAACAGTACATTAGTCAGGAAGAATATGATGAAGCAGTTGGACAGAAGCTGGTACTGTCTGATTCGACAGTGCCACGAAACGAAATGAACTATCCGTATTATATCGATCGTGTAGTAGACGAGGCGGTGAATACGTATGAGTTGACGAGGGATGAAGTGCTGTCCGGTGGATTGCATATTACGACAGCAATCAATCCAGTCGTCCAGAATGCGCTTGAAGACGTGTATGCGGATGACAGATATTTTCCGAAGAGCACTCCAGATCAGCTTTTGCAGAGTGCCTCTGTTTTCATAAATCCTAAAACGGGCGGAATCCTCGCATTAGTCGGTGGGAGAGGAGAATATACGCAAGGACGCTTCAACAATGCGACCAATCTCATCCGGCAGCCCGGATCTGCGCTAAAGCCGCTTGCCGTCTATACTCCGGCACTTGAGAACGGGTACCATATGTCGGATTTACTTGTGGATGAACCGATAGATATGGATGGCTACTCCCCGAAAAACATTGATCAGCAATACAGAGGGGAAGTCTCCATGTACGATGCGCTTACCCATTCGTATAATATCCCTCCCGTCTGGCTGTTGGATCAGATCGGCATCCAAGACGGCGTGAGTGCGGTGGAACGGTTTGGGATTTCATTGACAAAAAATGACCGTACACTTGGATTGGCGCTCGGATGGCTGGACAAAGGAACCTCTCCTTTACGGATGGCACAAGCGTTTTCCGCGTTTGCGAATGATGGCGTGATGGAAGAATCCCATGCGATTACAGAAATTAAAGATTCGGAAGGAAAAGTGCTCGGAAAGTGGCAGGGAGAGTCCGTGCAGGTGACAGATGCGGAAGTTGCCGAGCAAATGACGTATATGTTACAAGGAGCTGTAGAGGAAGGGACTGCGAACAAAGCACAGATTTCCGGTATGGACGTAGCGGGGAAGACGGGCACCACACAGCTCCCGTTTGAAGGAGTGGAAGGTTCCAAAGATCACTGGTTCGTCGGTTATACACCAGACATTGCCGGTGCGGTCTGGCTCGGTTATGATAAAACTGATGCCGACCATTATTTAACCTCTACCAGCAGCTCTACCGCACCCCCCATTTTCGCGCAGGTTGTTTCACAATCAGCCAGTGAATACTCTACGAAGAACTTTGATTTGTCGTTAATTGAGGATGATATAAAAGAACTGAAGAAGCAGAAGAAAAAGACGAAGGAAGAAAGAGAAAAGAAAGAGAAGAAAAAAGAAAAAGACGAGAAGAGAAAAGAGTTCTGGGAGAGTATTGAAAAGTGGGGACAGAAGTGGTTTAACGAGTAATGCGAGGTACCTGTGTGAGAAACTATCGTGTTAGTTTGAACAATCATGACAATTTAAACACTCACGTTAGTTTTGTACACAGGTACTTCAAAAACGGGTAATCGGTCAAACGACGACAAAACAATTGCAGTTCTTCTTCCGGCTTGCTCGTTGCTTGCTTGCGGATTGAAACTGATGACGATGAAGTCGCCTCTTCCGGGAATAGGTACCGACATTACATCAACTCATGTCCTTTACTTACGAAATCGATTTCCGTATGACGATTCTCGATTGTGATCTGTGATAACAATTCTTCAAGCGAATATTTCTTTTAAGGTTTTTTGGTTTTTAACGTAATCGTATTTTCATTCTCGAATACCTGCATTTCAAGTTCAGAGCCTGCTCCAATTCCGATACGGTCTACAGCTTCTTTTGGGATCCGGATTCCTAAACTGTTCCCCCATTTTTGAACGGCGATTGTGGACATGAAATCTATCCCTTTACGTTGCTTTTGGGGAGTTTGTTTACGCTTATTATCATCTCCGAGCTGATTTTTTTATACATTGTAGCTACATGAGAAGTAGATTCGATTCAACATCTGTTATCCATAGGTGCCTGTATGGTAAACAATCCTAAATGTTCAACCAAAAGCGATTGGTACTTACTTAAGCATCTGTATCTGCTAAAAGTCTATCTATTTCGATTCGGAGTGCATTTTTATAAAATAATCGAATTTATGCTATTTAACTCCACACATTTTATAATATGTTGTCTGAGTTAGTCTCTCACACCTTCTGCACGAATTTGATTGAGATTCAAATGAACGATACCCTTCAAACATTCACCGAACATCCTCCTCCAGCCGTTTATGCCATTTCCCTTTTAACCTGCTGTCATAATAAGCCCAGATCACAAATCCGCTGACCGCTAAAAACGAGCCATAGACGAGCATCTCCCACGTGAGCATTGCCTGGAAGACGTCCTGGACGGAAGTGCCGCGGACAAATAGATCGTAAGGATTGGAAGAATTATAGGTGATGGGCAGTCGGTCGCCGATGTCGTAATCAGCATAGGTATGACGGGTCACATCTTTGATGACCTGAATCGTATCGCCATTCTGATCATCGAATGCGACAGTGAATTCATAAGTGGAGTCTTCATATTTCCGGTAGGTGACATCCGAATACTTGTCGAAAATCGTCGCTTCCGCTTCTGTCTTCCCGACAGGCATCATTTTCCGGAATAGATTGAGGAGGAAGCGGCTCGCTAAAAAGAGGAAGAGGAGGACAATGACCCCGGCAACTCTCCAGCCAGTTTCTTTCTGCTTCCTGTTCTTTTTGCGCTTTTTGCGTTTCTTCTTTACATAGCGCTTGTATGCGGCCTTCTGTTCTGCCTGCTCAATTGCAGGGATGGACAAGATCGTGGCAACCAGGCAGCAGAACGCTAAAAATCCAAGTACACCGATACCCACCAGATAGAACAAGCTGTCCATCAGGATATCGCGGCTCGTTGAAAAACCCGTCGATCCGGTGGCATAGCCCTCTATTTCATCCCCAAGGGTGAGTTCTGTCATCTGTTTCTTTGAGATGCGGTACAGTTCTTCTGACGGTGTTCCGTCCGGCTGCTCGATTTTCGCATAATAAGCGGGCGGGGTGAGCAGGCTTTTTGAACCGACTACGCTTGCGACCGTCTCTGTTTTCGGCTCTGCGTCCAAAAGGTCATACTCGTCGATATACGACGATGTGAGAGCCCATGTCAGCAGGCTGAAAAAAATCGTGATGGCGGCCATTCCGATAAGTTCCTTGAACGTTTCCATTTACGACACTCCCGTGGATTCATTGCTTTCATCATATCCAAACGTATACAGAAAGAGCAATATGTATTGAACAGGAGACAATTTGAAGTTTGTCTTCCTAAGTGTTTCATGCACTTGCCAATTTTTAACTACCTGCATTATCAAGAAGTTGCTTCTTTGTCTCATTATCTTAGTAATAAATCAAGATGAAAAAGCATGGGTTCTATAAATAAAATTGTTACCAATTATCATTCTGTGGATGAAGCTTCCTGCCATTAAAAGACTGCCTCTGCGCCAATTTATCGGAGGGCAGTCTTTTCGCTGTTTGAAGGTTACGGTAGTCGGTCGACATGGATAATGAAAGCAATAAATACCTTTATATAGTCTTTCACTTCTAGAACGACAAGTCCGAGGTCTGGTCCAATAATGACGAAGTCCGGACGTTTACCACGGATCTCGGGTTCATAGTACACAATATAATCATCAGGCAAGTACGTTTTTAGTGAATGGAACAGCTGTCGCTCCCCGGCAGTTGACGTTGTCCGGATAGTCTCCGGAATCGTATAGGCCATTTGATAACCTCCTCTTGCATGCTTATCTCGAGTATACTATGAAATAGGGGAAACATGGGAAAATGTGTTGAGAATAGTAGAACTTTTACGATAAATGGAGAGGTCTGGTGTAATAATCGTAATGGATAGCGTCATCGTATTGGAAGGACTGGCAGACAAAACATGCAGTTAAAAATAGGAGATGAGGGAATGAACGTGAAAAAAAGTTATTTAGTTGCTGTGCTACTAGCAGCAATCATCTTCATATCTGTTCTAGTCATTGATAATAGTGATGATACGGATCCCGACTCCGGGAGTACGATTGAACACGTGGCTCTTTCAGGACCAGGCGAAATATCCGACTATACGGATCCGCCGGATTTGACTGAACATCAAGTGGCATTGAACGATCTATACGTGAAGATCCCTAATCAGAAAAGAGATGTGGAACTGACGAAGAGAACAACGGACAACTACATCATCGTAGACATTAGTGACAAAGAAACCGGTGAGTTGTTATACACATATGGTGAGTCGAGTGGTCACGAGAAAGAGAAGCTGGTGTTCCGGGAAATCCCGACGAAAGAGGGCATGGTTCTCTTGCAGATGGTAGTGATTTTGGATCCAATGGACCGGTTAATCAGTACGGTCGTTGATACAACAGTCGTCTATGACCCCAAACCTGATGAAGTTGAAACGGAAGCGATCGATTACGGTTCAAGGTCAGGAGAGTTTCCAGCCGAAAACGTTGAAGTGCTGGCGAATCTCAATATGAAATGGGGAAATGAAAGACAGAATTTATACGAAGGCTATGAAGTTGGTGTCATTGGAGAATAACGGTTCAGAAAATTTGAAGTTCACCTGTTCCCAAACGATCATGGAAGTTCGTCCAAACACGATCGTTTGGTGCACAGGTGCGTTTTTTATGTCGGTGCATAACATGTAAAATGGAATTCATCGTATATGCGTGAATCGTCCAGACCTGTTGAGAGTCAAAACAGGTCTGGACTTTTTTGGTATTGATATGCACTGTGAAACACTCATGACTGTAAAAGCTGACCAGGAAGTGTAGCGCGCAGATATCTTTCACGAAACTTGAGATACATCAAGGTTCCAAATCATACTCCGTTTTATACTAAAGGTGGAAATAACGTACACAACAAAAAAGAGGAGGATGAAAAAGATGAAAAAAGGTGTTTTCACATTAGAACCGCTCAGCTGTCCGTCTTGTATTAAGAAGATTGAAGGGGCATTAAAGAAAATGAATGGCGTGAAAGAAGTGAACGTACTGTTCAATTCCAGCAAAGTACGTACACAGTTTGATGAAGAACTGGTCACTGCAGAGGAAATTCAACACACTATTGTCAAACTAGGGTATCCTGTCCTGGCTCAAAAAGTGTCTTGAAAACAAATTGATGGGAGGCTTCATGATGAACATGAAAAGAACGTCTCAAATCACAGCCGTAACAGCTGTGCTTCTAGTTCTTGCGATCGGACTTCACTTTGCGGGGGTAACCGGGATGAAACAATGGACGCTAATCGCTGCCACGGTTATCGCAGGGACCCCGATTGCTTGGAAGGCGATCCAAGCATTGCGCATGAAAGCGTTCAGCATCGAACTTCTCGTAACGATTGCGGTTATAGGAGCACTCGTCATCGGAGAATATGTTGAATCGGCAGCAGTTACTTTTCTCTTCCTATTCGGTGCCTATCTCGAAATTCGCACACTGGAAAAAACCCGATCATCGCTTCACTCCCTGATTGACATGGCCCCTCTCGAAGCAACGGTTAGACGCAATGGCGAAACGCTGACAGTTCCAGTGGACGAAGTCATGAAAGGTGACCGTGTCATTATCCGCTCTGGAGAAAAAGTGGCTACTGACGGCATTATCCTTACGGGGAACGCAACCGTGAACGATGCGGCCATTACTGGAGAATCGCTACCGGCAAGCAAAACTATTAATGATCGGGTCTTTAGCGGAACAATCGTCGATAACGGTTTTATAGAAGTCATCGCAGACCGCGTGGGGGACGATACGACATTTGCGCGCATCATTGAACTCGTTGAAGAAGCTCAAGAAACTAAATCTAAGACACAAAAGTTTCTCGATCGCTTTGCATCGATCTACACACCGGCCATTGTTATTTTATCGATCCTGGTTTACATCTTCACACGAAATATCGAAATGACACTGACATTCCTTGTAGTTGCCTGTCCGGGGGCACTCGTGATTTCCGCTCCCGTATCCATCGTTGCAGGTATCGGAAATGGGGCACGCAATGGTGTCCTCGTCAAAGGTGGAGAAATTATGGAGAGTCTATCCAAAATCGATACAGTCGTATTTGATAAAACGGGAACACTCACACGAGGACGTCCGGAAGTGATGAACATCCACGTAATTTCAGGGAATGAAAGAGAATTATTACGGCTTGCGGCAGAAGCGGAAATGATTTCAGAACATCACCTTGGGCAAACCGTCGTAAAAGAGGCTCAAAGGCGAGGCATCCCGCTGCTCAACAAACCTGAAGAAGTTGAAATTATTGAAGGAAACGGAATACGCGTGAAAGTTGAAGGGAGAGTACTCACTGTCGGAAACCGAAAGTTGATGGCGACAAAAGGCATTGTCATTGAAAAGCTAGCGGAAGCATATGCAGTCCAACGTGAAGAGGTCGGAAATACAGCCATTTTCGTAGCGATTGACGGTATAGTACAAGGTATCATCTCCATCGCAGACCAGATCCGCCCAGAAGCAAAGAGGGCAATCCGTGAGCTTAGAGAAAATGGTGTCAAACAGGTCATTATGCTAACAGGTGACAATCGCCATACAGCTAACCTAGTAGGTCAACAGCTCGGACTCGATCAAATCCATGCAGAGTTGTTGCCGGAAGAGAAAGTGGCATGGATAAAAAAACTAAAAGATGCAGGGCACATAGTTGCTATGGCTGGTGACGGCATTAACGACGCGCCTGCAATCGCAACAGCGGATATCGGACTCGCAATGGGCGAGGGTGGTACAGACATTTCAATGGAAACAGCAGATGTCGTACTCATGGCCGACAGATTAGACCAGTTCTCCCATGCACATGCTCTTGCCAAAGCGACAATTCGGAACATGAAGCAAAACACATATTTTGCAGTCGCCACAGTTTTTCTTCTGCTAGCTGGGGTGCTATTCGGAAAGGTATTTCTTGCATCCGGAATGCTCATTCACGAACTGAGTGTCCTGATTGTCATTCTGAACGCAGTCCGATTAATGAGGTATACTAAGAAGAAAGGTAAGACACAAGACACGAATGCTTTACTCCAACCTGAGTGAGGGGGATATGCATGATAAAAAATAATCAGTGTAGTCATGAAGCGGAAAATTCCGCTGGGATGCGTGAATTATGTATTTCTACCGTGCCGATTTTCAATCATTTAGAAGCAGATGAAATGAACGAGATCGTAAATACTACAAACTCTGTCAAGTATTCACGTGGAGACACAATCTACCGCGCTGGCGACAAGTCAGTGGGTCTTCAAATTGTGCATAGAGGACGCCTCAAGATTTACAGACTGTCTGAAACCGGTAAAGAGCAACTTGTGAGGATCTTAGGACCGGGTGATTTTACAGGTGAACTTTCTTTGTTCAGCGAATCTGTTCACGATGCCTACGCGGAAGCTATGGAATCCGTGGAAATATGTGTGATGAATCGGGAGGATTTTCAACAGTTTTTATTAAAATACCCAGCCATCTCAGTTAAAATGTTAACCGAGTTTTCTTCCAGGTTATTAAAAACGGAAAAACAAACAGCAAGTCTTGCTATGGATACAGCCGAAACAAGAATTGCGATGTATCTTGCAGAGCAAGTAAAAGAGCAACAAAACAAATTAGTGTCATTGCCGATGACCAGAAAAGACCTTGCCTCCCACCTAGGGACTACCCCGGAAACAGTGAGTCGAAAGCTCTCTGAATTTGAAGAAGCCGGTTGGATTGAACAAAGAACACAGAGGAAGATTAAAGTGCTGGATTTGGATGCATTATTGACTAGGTGATATTTTTCAAAACAATGAGCTTCTATGGGCGCTAAAACTTTGAAGCTGTGCTGTAGAAGCAGGGTGTTGCACTGGAAACGCTGTCCAAGAAAAATGAGAGTGTGAGCAACGAGGAGAATAATTCGATTTGAACTGGAATTCATAATATCAATTTTAAAAGCCCAGATCTGTTAAGCACTAAAACAGGTCTGGACTTTTTTAATGCAGTAAAAAGTTCTGTGTGAGCATCATCCATCATGAAGGTTCAAACGACCGTGAAGTTTCATTTCAAGATTGTCTTACATTCAAATGCTTCTTCAACAGATGTCCTAATTGATTAACTATTCAGATATAAAATTCAACAATACGATTCAATTTTAATAAGTCTTTCACCTTACCCGTTGTTTTCTCATCCATTGCGTCGCTACCCACTTTTCCCCGATTTCCACAGGTGCTCCGCCATGCAGCGTTAAATCATTCAGCGATGCATCATTATAGAAATACTCGAAGTAGACGGCCATTCCTTTTCGTGGCGTGACGGTAAGGTTCAGATGGGGGAAGAATGTTTCGCCACCTTGTTCGACATCATTCAAGTACATGACCAGCGTACTGATCCGATTGTTCGTGACATGACTCTTTGCCGAGAAGAAATCATGATGGGCTCTGTATTCTTGATCCGGCGTATACCGGAGAATCTGAAGTCCTTCTCCATGTTCGATCGGGATATTCATCACTGCTTCAATTCTTTTTTCGACTCTCGATACAATTGCGTTCTCGCTTTCTTCTATAAACATACTGCTGCTTGTTCTCAACTCATTTTCTTCACGCGTTGTACCAATTTTTGAACGTTTCACCTTGTCTGTCGCCAAGCGGATCAGTTCCTCGCACTCTTCGTCACTTAAAACGTTGCCTAACACAACAATCAATGGCTCCTCGATTTTCGCGACGATTTCAATCTCTCTATCTGTTTGTATTTTCTTACCAACATGATTAAATATCGTTTGCTCTCTATTCTCCGCTATCAACTTCGAACACCTCTTCATTTGCTTGATTTTCAAATCAACTACGTAATTATGCAATGAGTGTACAGCTAATATCGGACTTTTCGTTCGGTTCACACTTCCTCTTTGGATATAAATTCATTTTATTTTAGCATGCTGGATAAGATATCGTAAAATGTGAACATAGTAAAAAGGATAGTTATATATTCCTGTTTTTGTAATGGGATTTTCATTCATCTATGAGAAGTGACCAAGGTGGGAAACCCAATTTCGGTTTCTCAGGCAAGCATGTGCACCCATTTTAAACCTACATGTTTTCAAAAGCTCCACTTCTTCTATTTACATCAAATTAGTTACATGATACATTGCTAATGTCCAATCATCCTACAACTTTTGATAAAACATAGGAGGTGCGCATATGCCAATAAAGATAGAACGTTTGTCGCTGGTCGAGCAAGTCGTGACACAAATGGAACAGCTGATTGAAAGCGGCCATTGGAAAATCGGTGATCGATTGCCAGCTGAAATGCAGTTAATGAAAGAGTTCGGCGTGAGTCGAAATACACTAAGGGAAGCGGTAGGCGGGTTAGTGCATGCCGGGTTACTTGAGACGAAGCAAGGTAGCGGAACGGTTGTGAAATCATCGAGTGCTTTTGGTGTAGCGCTGCATAGACAAATTGAAAAGTCGAGTGTTATGGAGACATTGGAGGTGCGCCTTGCATTAGAAAGAGAAGCTGCCCAGTTAGCAGCGACTCGGCGTGATGAACTTGATATTGAATCGTTGACTAAGGCGATCCAATTATGCAGATTGGCATCTGAAAAAGGGGACGTACAAGAATTTTTACAAGCCGATATCCTTTTCCATAAAGCAATGGTGAAAGCATCACATAATACAATGTTAGAGCGTATATATGAACATATAACAGAACCGCTGCGCTCTTCAATTGAAGAAGTGATGATGGCTGCTGAAGACTTTAGATATAATGGAGAAGTTCATCATGAACTTCTTGAAGCCATTAAAATGCAAGATGTGCAAGCAGCTATTAGTCACGTGAACACTTACATAAATGGCTTTAGAGAGAAGATCGAGCTCATACAGGAGGACTGAATTTGCAAAAAGATTCATTATCAAAACAGACAGCAACAGATACTAAGAAAAAATGGTTCTTAATGATCGGGGTAATCTTAATTGCCATCAATTTGAGATCACCCCTTACGTCAATCGGTTCTTTAATAACTACGATACGAACGGATTTGGAGTTGAATCATGCGTTGGCGGGAACGATTACGACATTTCCTTTGCTCGCATTTGCCCTTCTTTCACCTTTCGCTCCAAAAATAGCGCACAAAATAACGATGGAACGGACAATTTTCCTTTCATTGATTGTATTAGCCATTGGTATTATTTTACGTTCTTCTTTTGGAACCGTTGCGCTTTTCGCAGGAACGATATTAATTGGCGTGGCCATTTCGTTTGGCAACGTTCTGCTCCCTGGATTCATTAAAATGAACTTTCCCTTGAAAGTTGGCATCATGACCGGTATGTATGGCGTGTTCATGAACATATTTGCAGCACTGGGGTCAGGTTTAAGTGTTCCCTTAACATCAATCGGTGAAATCGGCTGGAAAGGATCCCTCGCATTTTGGTCAATTCCTGTTTTCGTAGCGATTGTCATATGGGCCCCCCAACTGAAAAAGACAAAAGAGCCAATCGCCTATTCTAAGGCAACGTCCCAAGAGAAGTTGTCGCTAGTTCGATCGCCGCTTGCGTGGTCGATTACGTTATTCATGGGATTGCAATCTCTTATTTTTTATACATTAGTGACGTGGTTACCCGAAATCCTGCAAGGCATGGGGTATAGTATGAGTGGAGCTGGATGGATGCTATTTTTTATGCAAATCGCCATTCTTCCTTTTAACTTCATTATTCCGATCCTTGCCGAACGCATGAAAAATCAGACCCTGCTAAGTGCGGCGACTGCAGCTCTGTTCATACTCGGTATTTCAGGCGTTTTGCTTGGAAAACAATCGTTCATGCCAGTGGCAGTCATTATGATCGGTATTGGCGCAGGGAGCGCATTCAGCTTATCGATGATGTTCTTCAGCTTGAGAACAAGCAATGCTGTGGAAGCATCGGATATGTCAGGTATGGCACAATCATTCGGTTATTTACTAGCAGCTACAGGTCCAATCGTATTTGGTGCTTTACATGATATGACAGATAGTTGGACAATGCCTCTCATCATGCTCATTGTGTTGGCTGTCGTCATCCTGATAGTCGGTTTGTCGGCTGGAAGGGACAAAGTGATTCGAAATAAAGTTGAAGAAGAGCCGACACGCTCATAAACTGTAGTTACACTGGCATTTATTTATTACTTTATTTTTCTGATTCACTGATCCTTGATGGAGCTAGGTGCGTGAAAGCCCGATAATTAATGTAGCTGGTGGCCGAGATCATCACTTATTAAAATATAAAACAAAGGATCTATGTAAAAGTCCAGTTCTGTTGAACGTTAAAACAGAACTGGACTTTTTCAATAGTATAGGCTGAGAAGCAGTAACAGCATATGTTTTTCGGTTTATCGAGTATTGTGACAATTAATGATTACTGGTAAGATGTGGATAGGAAATACCCCTACAGTAAGTTGGTGTTCACGCAATTATTTATCAATCTACTTTAAGAACAGGTTGTTGGATATGACGTCAAAAACTGTTTAATAAAGTGCTTACAAAATTCAACCGTTGAACCGCCACAATTTAACAGTGAAGGTAAGAGTGGATTTTCCTTGTTACGTGTACAAAAAAACAATCTTCAAAAGGGGGAGGTGGATTCTTGATAAAAGACAAACGAAAGTTCACTTTATCTTTAGCTATTTTATTTATTCCTTTAATATTGGCGCTTCCATTTCCAAACAGATGGCCATTAGGTGAAACGATATTTTCAGCCGTGGGCATCCCTGTCCAGTTTGCTGGCGGATTCCAGATGGTCGGCATTACACTCATAGTGTTACTTTTAGTTGGCTTGACTCTGCTTGTGAATTCGTTGGAAAAGTATCAAAACCGCATTGCTTTCCTTGCTTGTTTGGTTGTGCTCTTGGCTCCTGGTTTTCTAGTGAATGTCTTTCAGAAAAACTTTGCGACGGGTATTGATGCGGTTTCGTATTCCGGAGAGGCGAGTACTTGCCGTTTTGAAATGGCGGACGAAAAAACATTGCATGGTCAATGCAGTCTAACTTTTCGAAACCTGGGGGGCGAGTCTACCCGAATTGCTGTTGAGTTCCTTGAATGGCATATTTCCCCCGACGACATGCCTATGTCATCGCTCATGAATGAGGGAGGTCCTTATGAAGTCACTCTCAACGGGAAAGAACAATTAAGGGTTGAGTTTGAAACGGATATCGATGTCTCTAATATGGAATCCCATATTGAAAGCGGGGAAACGATGGGTATGGAAATTAAAATAACATCGGATGGTAAAAGCAGAGAACTTTAAACGGTTTTCGGGGTATGTCTCTTGAACTAAGCAGTCGTCTGAGAATAAACATTGTAAAGAGTACCTGGTTACCTGTAGGCACTGGATAACATGTAGGGATTTCTACTGTAAAGGAGAGGGATTGTCTTGCGCAAAGTTCTACTGACCCTGATTGGCGTGATGGGTTTTATTTATATTTTTCTAATTCCTGAAGATCCGGTGGGCATGAAAATCGCTATGAAACTGGTGCCTATGATATTGATTATCCTATATGGGGCCTTGAACAAGTCTCTGATTTCTCCGCTCTATAAAAGGACTGTTCTTATTGGTCTTAGCGTTTGCATGATTGCGGATGCGGCAATTTATTGGTTCATGGCGGGACTTGCCACTTTTTTAGTCGGTCATTTGTTTTATATCGCTGCTTTCCGGAAAGCCAGCCGTAAGCCCGTCCCCCTAATTGCTGCCGTCCCGCTACTCTTTTACGGACTTTTTATGGCCGTGTGGATTGCGGTACCGCAACTGGTTTCAGGTGAATTATTCCTGAGCGTAGCGATAATTGCTTATATGGCGGTCATTCTACTGATGGGGTGGGAAGCAATCCGCACTCGGCTCCCGCTTGTGATAACAGGCGCCCTTCTTTTCATCTGCTCAGATTCTTTGTTGGCGATCGATCGATTTGTGACTCCACTTCCTGCACGTGATGCGCTCGTCATGATTACTTATTACGCTGCGCAGACCTTCATTGCTGCGAGTATCGGAAGCCGGGTTCCTGACGTTTAATCCTGACGGGGTGTGCTAGTTTTGGGTAAATAAATCGGAAAAATACCTGTGCGAGAAACATGTATGCATCTCGCACAGGTATTTAAATTTAATTATCTTTTCAATCCTGGAACATCTTTTCTTACGACATCAAACAATCCAGCGCCAATGATCTCAAGGGCAGATTGCATTCTGTCCTGAGAAATATTATCTTCAAGTGTATCTTGCGGGGTATGATACACTTTTTCGATGTGATAAACTAACGGATCCCAACTGTCGATTCCCATCCATATGAATAGTGCAGAAGGAATCCCAGCATTATGGAACGGTACGTGGTCACTCGAGCCGAATTTACCAGGTAAGATATCCGAATTTCCAAGTCGTGCACCTGCCGCTGTTGTCGAATCTGTAACAATATTTGTACTGCCGTCTACGGTCATAGCATAGAGGTTCTTTGCAAGATCGTAATTCGTCGCTACCATGTCGGGATTGAATACTGCGACTATATTATCCCGTTCTGCTTGCGACAATTGGTCAACATAATATCTCGATCCTAACAAACCACGTTCTTCTGAACCGAACGCAATGAACTTCATGTCTATATCTGTATTATATCCTTTAAATACACGAGCTAACTCGAGCATTAAACCTGTGCCTGACGCATTATCATTTGCCCCTGGAGCACCGACTACACTATCCATATGGGCGCTTAGAATCACTTCTTTGCCATTATTCTTTTTATTCTTGGCTTTTTTCGTTCCGATGACGTTAACCGATTGCAAATTGGAATAATGTTTCGAGCTAAGCGAAATCTCAACAGGACCATTGTCCATCTGTTCTTTCAACCATTCCCCTTGAATATAAGCTGCTCCATAAACAGGGATGTCATAGGATTTCGTCAAACTAGGATTGAAAGTGGAACCATAGTTGCCGCGGCTCCCTACAACACTTTGAAGAATGACCCCGCTAGCACCAGCAAGTACTGCATTGTCAACTTGCAAGCGGTAATTTGCCGTTGAGGAAGCACGTGTTAATAAGACAACTTTCCCTTTGACATCTGCCGGGAAATCATTTGCATTCGTACCGTCTTCCACGAAAATAACTTCTCCATTCATTGGTGTATCACTTATCTTCCCGTTAGGTGCCGCACCCATCTGCCATGATTCTCCATCAGCAAATTCAACAGTTGCAATATATTGATCAGCGACCGGGAAATATTGATAGTCCACTTCATAGCCGTTGTTTTTAAGCTGACTTGCTACATAATCGGCTGCTTGCTTTTCAGCTTCCAATCCTCCGGGACGCGGACCGATTTCCTCAGACAAATACCTGATATGTTCAATCGCCTTCTTCGCATCCACACGTGCAACAACTTTTTGGTCATGTGCTGCATTTGACTTTCCAGTTACGACTTGCGACGTTAAAGGTTCAGCGTTTGCTTGTCCGAATTCCGCAATTGGAAATGCACTGAAAACCAATGTCCCTGCAAGTGTTATTGTTAAAATTGACTTCTTGAAAGCTTTACTGCCATTTCCAATCCCTGTCATACTTTCCTTCATAAAACTATCCAACTCCTTCTGCGATAATAATTAGTTCGTCCTTTTCTAAGTTAAACAGATGAATAGGGAAGTCGTTAATGAAAGTCATCAGTCGAATCGTTCATAAACCACACTCCTTCGATTGTCTAATAGTTTAAGTCGCTAAAAGCATTCTCTTTTTGCTCTATGAACTCCTCCACAGAAAGTGAAAACAGCTATTAATTCACATAAAAGTGAGAATTTTATGGGTTTTTAGAAGTGATAGGGGCCCGGCTGTGAAATAGTCCGGTAATCTCAACGTTTGAAGTGGTACAAATCATCAGAAAAGAATACAGGGAGAGATTCTACTAAAACGTGATTGCTTTTCTTCTTCTTCTTATTAGAGCCGGAACTTGGGCTAGTGTGGCTATTCGGTTTGCAGGAAAAGATTAGCAGTATGTATTCCAATAAATTTCCAAGTGATGTATGATGAAGGCATGGATAATTCATGGAATAAACTAAATCTTGTAACTTGGTTTAATGAAGAAAGGAGATCATCACATGAACAAGCGAATCCAAAACGGAGCGTTGTATGGGTTCATCATCTCCATCGCGCTCGGTCTGCTCCTGGCGAACTATACAGCCACGACATATGAAGGAGATTTGACAATCATCACCTACTTGCCTGTATACGACTATGTGGTGGCAGTCCTAAGATACGGTGCAATCGGAACGCTAATCGGAATGTTCATAGGCTGGCGGAAAAACAAGGCAGAATATGAGGGTCCGAAAACCTATTATGGTGAAGTGTTTCTCGGAGTCTTTTTTCTCTCCATAGGGATCGCCGCACTCGCCTTTCTGTGGAGTTGAAAGTCAAGTCATCGGAAAGAGTAGGGGGGCAAAGTGAAAAAGAAGAGACTCACGGTGTTATTTCTTTTCGTTGCTTCACTGGGGGCAGGGTGTTCTGCATGGGATGCGTTCCGCGGATGCCCGGACGGTCAAATTGAATGGATGGATATACTTATGATCATCGATATCAAATATTCCAGTGACTTCAAACATCCGGATGATTATGCTCTGCCCAAAATAGGTAAAAGCATCGGCAAGGTCAAGTATATGCTCGCCGATCATGCCTGTGCCAATCATAGATTGCGAAACGGAGATGCCTCGTATGTGCCGATAGGGGAGGAAGTTTTTGTAGCGAAAGGCTACAAATCGGAATTTCGTGTCATTGCAAATGGCCGCGTGTTTGAAGCAATCGAAAATCCGAAAGCAGAAACACTCGGAGACTTCGCCGATATACAAGGGAAAGTGACCAAAATCAGTATCCACAGCGATAATGAAGATAACCTCATTGGTGAACTGGATAGAAAACAGACAGATGAATTTCTTAAAGAGTACCTGTCACCTGTTTATTGAGGAGATATTGACGCAGAAGATGAGAAAAAAAGAAACAACCAACTCATTATTTTCTTTCACTTGGATGATGGGTCAACTTACCAAACAATCTACGTGCTGGACGAAAATATTTTTGGTGATGTAGCGTATGGCAATAAAAGACGAAGGGAATTATTGATACATTAATAAAGAGGTGAGCGCAGCGGGAATTTCGAAAAATAGCTTACCGGAAGCAAAATCATTGATTACGGCTGGATCCTTTGCCTGTAGGGAATTCTGCCAATTGTGGTGTATGAATACTTGAAAATTAAGTAAGGGAAAACACATTTATAAGGAAATTAATGTAAGAAAATTTATTGATAGGGGAAACTAAGATGCGATCTCAAGAACTTGAAATAATGGAAATCCCGAGATGGGGTACCTATTTACGAGGAATTTGGCTAGAAACATTTTCAGAACACTTGACCATTAAAGAACGCAAGGAAATCTACCTGGATTCCTTCTTGTGGCATCTCTGCAGTTATAAAAAGGCAGCCTGTCTTGAAAAGGAAGAGGCCATCCGAGCCTTCGAAAAGCAAAGAAAGGAGAAATGTACGATTTTTTATCAATTCATCAATGACGCTTATTTAGTTCAAAATGCTGCAACTCTATCTATGAAAGACCTACCGTACGAAGAGCTGAGTTGGGATTATTCAGATATATACGTTATGGACTGGGAAAACAAGTGGACATTCATCATCACACATGAGCATGACTCTTTGGGTCCATACTATATTTCTCTCCAATAATTTATTTTTCCATAATCACAGGACTACACAACTCATATAGTAATTGTTGAATTTAGGAATTACAGTGTTGTATAAGCAGAGCTTTCGACTTTATTTAAGAAAGGAAGTAGGTTTTCATGACTAAAAACGGATGCAAGTATGTCATTGTGCTATTTGCTTTGCTGACGTTCTATCAGTGGATTGCAACTCCGGAAATTCGTTGGTCAAACAATATTGGAATATCCTCACTGGCCTTTTTCATATTTCTACTTGTTGAGTGGGCGGATCAACGGTATGGCTGGAAGAAATCGAAACACGAAAGAGTAAGTTGATGCGAAAAACATGAGATTTACTTGAGTTGTAATTTTATAAGTGCAAAATGCCTTTAACTGAACCAAACCAGATTTACTCACTGTAGTTAAAAACTGTAGAGGTGGAAAGTAATTGAAAAACGGGGAGGCAAAACTGATGGAAAAAATACCTTTTGAACGTCCAACGAACTATTATGATGAACATCTGTACCCGATTGATGAACAGATTTGTGCTTTATTAAAACAACGTAAGGATCTCTCGGATAATAACCCTAGTTATCCGTCTGAAGAAATGATCGTTAATTTGGCTGAAAAGTATGAGCTCTATGAAGACTTTTTAAGTTCGTTGTTCGGAACGCTGAAAATGGAAGATTTATTTAAACCACGTGTGGAACCGATTGGATTTAGAAAGCACATACCTGTTTTACAATCAGTTGAAATAGATGAGCGTTTATATTCTGTAACTTTTATTAGGCAGTTCGAGAATGCCAGCGTCGTGAACCTCAATATCGATTGGGATGGTACAAATGATGATCCACACCTACTTGATCACGATAACTTCGAATTGTTTGTAGGCGAATCATACGATTGCCGAATGGAAAGCGGAGGGGGCTCGACAGGATATTACCACTATAACTATATTATTTCTCCGCCGTTACCAGATGATTCTTCTGGCATTGACTTACTATTTAAAGAATATAAAGACCATTTCAAAGAGAAACCGACAGGTCTTGAGTTCTGTATTCATTTGTAATACATTTCAATAATAAATATAAAAAAACCTGTGCATGAAACGATCATGAATGTTTGAATAAACATGAAAGTTTGCTGCACAGGCACTAGTTTGTTTTCCAAATCGGTTGTCCCTCTACAAAATCGGGTGCCTGTAAATCTAATAACTCATATAAACTTGGAGCGATATCTGTCATTGTAATTCTGTAGTTCAATTCACCAGGTGAAATCCGTGGACCTGATGCAAACAATATCGGGCGTAGTCTCGGACGCTCTGGATTTCCGCCATGACTGCCCATTTCCAGCGTTGGTTCAGCAGCAATGTTTGCATCTTTCCCCATCAAAAATCCTGGAGCGGCAGATAAGAAGACATCTCCACTATTTCCGTTATTTATTGATGCATATTCATCGTCTTTATCTGTCCAGATTACCTCGTAAGGCGTGACTTCCTCTTTATCTGATGAAAACATTGTCACCTTGGGATAGGTAACCCCTTTATAAGCTGTATCATTCTTTTCGCTCAGCCATTGGTAAACTAGATTTGCTGCTTTTCGCGGATCGCGATAAAGAGGGGAGAAGACGGATCGATTTGCGAATGCTGATACAATTTCTTGTTTCACTTCAGCGAATTCTGATGGATCCACAATTCCTTCTTTCTCTCTGCCTTTTAAGTTTACGTACACATGGGCAATCGTCCCACTCGCTTCAGCGTATGCTTTTGTTTTAGACGAATCAATCGTTCCATCCTTATCTTTCACTAGAAGTCCCGCTTTTTCGAGTTCCTCATTCGGAGATAATCGTGTATGAACCGGCTCTAGCCCATGATCAGAGATGAGTAGTAAGTGATCATCAGGTTTCTGATTGTCTTTGATTCTCCCAATCATCTGATCTACTTGTGCAAATGCCCAACTTACATACATCTCTTTCTCCTGGACAGCTGCCAGATCATAGCCTGGCTGTGCAGTATCTCTCAATAAAAATTCATGGAGTTCAGTATCCACTGTTGGATAATAGTAAAACAGCAAGTCAGGTCGATATGTATCTTTAATGTACAAACTGACATCGGTCACCCACTCAGCAAACCGTTCTCCAGCCTGTTCGTACTCTTTTCTTGTAATAGTTCCTGCAGTAAATGCCCCTAATTCATCAGCAGCCGGATAAAATCCGAATTCCGATTCAATCTTCTCCGCAAAACCCTCCGGCCCGCGGTAGATTCCGCCCATTACCGTACCTTGAAACAATTGAAGTCCATCTTTTTTTGAGATATCTCCTTTTAGCATGATATATAATCCCGAGCTATCAAAATAGGGTATATCCAAGACGACGGCATTCCAGTCGTCCACTGAGATCTCTTCTCCGATTTTGTTTGGATCCGCGGAAATGTAGAGCTTCGGTTCTTTTTCAACTGTTCTCAGCACGAATAGTTGCTGAGTGGGATAGTCTTCAATATCCAATGTAACTACGGCTTCTTCAACTTCTATTGATTTTGAAACCAGTTGGCGGACTCGATCATCTTTTATTGATGAAAATTCCAAGTCATGAAGGGCGGATTCAGCCAACGTTCCGCCTGAATACACCGCGTACGTAGCAGCAGAAGCATTCTCCGGATTTGAGTCGGGGAAAGCCACGGTTGCTGTAACTTTTCCTTGATTTTTGGCCTCATTCCAAATCGGGGTCACTCCAAGCGTCTGTGAAAATCCACTTTGATCGTCTTTTAGTTTTCTTCCTTGATTATGAAATTCATTGCTGACGATGCCTGTTGCTGCTGGTCCTGCACCTGTTGCCATCGCAGCATGTGATGGTGCGGTCAAGGAAGGCATGACAGTGACGAAATCGGTGGCGTAGGCTGATCCATGTTGAAACTCCTGCAAGTTAGGCATAATCCCATTATTCATATAGCGCTGGGCATCCATATTACCTAACCCATCGAACGACACCACACTGATTGTACTTGTGGGCTCACCCGCATAAGCGGACTGGGTACTACTAGAGGTGATACTGATAAAAATAATGATACTAAAAACTTTTATGTACTTATGTATAGTGAAATCCCTCGCTTTTCAGAACTATTCCCCAGACTTGTATCCCCTTTATTCATATGACTTAAACTAGTATTTCAAAAAAATCGGGCTAGAACTGAATCTCCTTCTAATAATCTTGGCGCTGCCAATCATTCTTTATCAAACTACCGTACATTGAAGGAATTTGACGATAAAGGAGTTTCTACCACTTTTTTCATGTAGTTATTATAAAATGTCTAGCCGCCGAATTTGCTGACAACTAGTTAGACCCGCATATAACTTTACCTGATTGGTTCCTGAAAACTGTAACATTCCAACAGTACCTCCGTCTAACTTGTCAAAGGGGGTTGAACCATGAATAAAGTGATCGTTACCATCATATTATCTATTTCTTTATTGGCGGGCGGATGCGGGACATCCGGAATAGAGCGGACATTAGTCAGTAATTCTGATGAGCAACAAGACAGCGGCGAGGTTAAAACAAACAGTCGTGAAATTATTGCAGAACTGAAGCAGACAGTTAAAAAGACGCCTAAACGAGATCAATTAGCTCTTGAGCAACTAACAAGAACAGATTATAAAGAAGGCTTATTCGGGGAACCATCCAAGGAATTGGAGGAAGACATGGCGGTCCAGGCGATAGAAGGACTGGCTGCAATCGAAGCATTCGAAAAAGTGTACGGCGGTTATGCAGGATTCGACAAAGAGGGTGTGATCTTTTTTGAAAATCAGATGGACGGTGCTACACAATCTGGTATTTGGATCGGAGTGAAAGACCCAGACGCGAGGTTGCAGGAGGTTCTCGACATCTTGCAGCTGAAAGTCGATGCAGGAGAAATTTTAGCGGAACCGATCTACATTTTCCTCAGTCCGCATACTCAGCATGAATTACATGTTCAGCAAGACAAAGTAGCAAAAGCGGTTGATGAACTGCATAGAGACCGAGGTTCGTATTCAGTATCCGTCGATACGATTTCAGGTGTGATTTCAATCGGACATGATTTTTTGAAAGCCGATCAGAAAAAAGGATTGGAAAAACAATTTTCTGAAGATACGTTGTATTTCAAGCAGGAAGGCAGTATGATCGCAGAGCCAGGAGAGTCCGCGATTATCAAACCGAAAAACGATGAAACTGACACTCCTGTGGAAGAAGGCGGATTTGTCCTGGGGATTTCGGACAGCAGCTTTTTTGTCGCTGGGGGATCGGAAAGTGCGGTAAGCTATTCATTCCACGAAGCCGATCAGCTGACAGTTGGACAGCGTGTGAAAGTGGAAGCGACCGGCGCAATTGCTGAGTCATATCCTGCGCAAGGTGAAGCGAAGTTCGTCGAAATCCTTTCTGATTATCATCCTGCGGGCGCAGTGCTTTCTGAATCACAAGTTGTTGAGAAAGCGATTCAGCAGAAGACGAGCGATTTTATCGTTATTGAAAAAGTGAGATATGAAGCATCCCGCAACGTTTGGACGCTGAAGCTGAACGATGAGAGTGTAGTGGAAATTGAAGATCGGTGAACGAGCAATATCCCCTTCACATGAGAACTCTAAAAAAATTCGGTCTTATTTCTGACATGCAATCTGCAATTGGGAGTTGTGTCGTCTAAAGTTGGGATTACTGAATTATACATAGTAATTGCAGCTTATTGAGAATCTATAAAACACTGCGCTTTCAAGGGGAAGAAGGTAGGTAGTCAAACAGTCCAGAAGAATTACGCTATAAAAAAATGTTACCCAATTTACTATACTATCTCTTACAGCAGTCACCACGCTTGGTATAGATGTTGACTTCATGACTGGCCTTCTAAACTCTGTTATTGCTCGTGCATTTGGTGTTTTAGGCAGTTCACTCTTCATAGATACCACTTGCGTATCGTTTGTTTGGAGTCCCAAATGATTTGTCATGTAAGTATTCGGTGTAGGCTTTGTCATAGGTGTTGTCTAAGACTCTTGTGAAACTGCACTGAATACATTCTCTGACGGCTTGTCACAGCAACTGTTGAATTTGCTAAAGAGGATAAGGAAAGTAAAGTAGGTAAAGCAGCTACTATAAAATCATAATGAGTTAGTAAGTAAAGCCACAAACACCGAAGAAGTTTTGGTGATTGTGGCTTTGTCAATTTCACGTACGTCTATTTCTGCTCATAGATAATCGATGATTGCTTTACCAATCGCCGCAATCGTTTTCTGACCTTCGTGGTTATGGTCCCAGTTTGATGTCAGAACAGCGATGTCGACGCGTCTGTTGCCTTTTTCAAAATAAGCGATGTCGTGTTCTATGCCTGGCAGGGTACCGGTTTTGTTTCCGATGATCAGATTGTCGTCAAAAATAGGCTGGTACGCAGGGAGCTTGTCGATCAGCTGTTGGTCACACATGATCGTCTTCAGCTGCTGTTTGCTAGTAAGTGACAGAAATTCGCTTGCTGGGTCCAAGCAAGCTAGGAAGCGGACCATATCTCTAGCGGTAGCGACATTTTCCAATCCCTTAGCCAAAGCGTCATAGTCCATGAATTTCCGGCTTACTAGTGAATGCTCCGCGCCAACTTGTCTGAAAAACGACTGGATGCGCTCAAAACCTACGTGTTCGATGACGAGGTTAGCTGCTGTATTGTCTGAGACGATGATGTATAAGATCAGCGCATTACGCAATGTAATCTGTTCCATGCTGTGCATATACGCTAAAATGCCCGATCCGCCAACAGGCTCTACGATTTTCATTGGTGTGTCCAAGTCAATTTCACCACGATCCGCAAATGCGAGACAAGCCATGGCAACCGGAACTTTCAAAATGCTTGCTGACCTTATCACTTCATCCGGTCGTATCGAAATTGTTCCATCCGGCGTATTTGCGTAAAGCGAGACGTTCCCAGCTGCGTCACTGCATATTCTGCGGAGTTCTTGTTCCAGTTGTATGTAATTCATTGTCTTCACCATCCCAGTTGAGTGTAAAGCAGCAAAAAAGTAAGAGCACCAGAGGATTCGAGTCCATTAACAGTGGGGGAACCTGAATCGTACAACGCCCTTCGTTTTAATCGTAGCACTCGTCAAACAAAAAAGCTCTTTTTGAATTATGTGCTAATGAAAAGTAAGAAAAATCCTAAATTGTTTAGCAACCATACAGATTAGGGATTTTTTTAATGAAGAAGGATATAAGTCATTTTATCCTAAGAAAAATAGATAAGGTTCCTGCACAAAAGATTGTTAGGATCCATTAAACATAATTATCTCATCTACTTAAATAGGTAAGGGATAATTATTTTTCATGTGAATGTCGCAACTCGTAGCGATTCTGAAGGGAATGGAAGTTGAACAGAGTACAAGGATTACTAAAAAAGATTCAATTGAGAATTGTTATCATTTATAGTATGATTAATGTAGAACGAACCAAATGATTACTGAAGGGGAATCTGTTATGCAAATATACTGGACAAAAATAAATAAGATTATTGAAGAAACGCCTGCGGTTAAAACCTATTTACTCGATTGTCCGAAAGACTTTACATGGGAAGAAGGTTCTCACACCCATTTTGCACTGGAAGGTTTTAATGCCGGAGAAAAACCGAATCGCAGCCTGATTCGCCATATGTCCATCTCCACGTTACCACATGAAAATTCGATTGGTATAACAACCCGCATCAAAGAACAGTGCTCGGAGTTTAAAACGATTTTAAGAGATCTTGGTGTTGGTGATGAAGTTGCAATATTTAAAACGCATTCAAATGTACCTCTTAAAAGAGAAGATAAAAATGTTTACTTGCTGTCTTCAGGTGTAGGTTTGGCAACTTTTAGACCACTAGTACTTGATTATTTCAAACGCGGAGACAATGTCAATCGAATCCATTCGTTGAATATTGACTCATCAAAAGATTTTTTATTCACAACTATTTTTGAATCCGCGCCTGATAAAAATTTCACCTCTCAGTTCGTTGATAACCGAAAAGACTATTATGAAGAAGTGAAGCAACTTGCTGCAGACAAAGATGGACTGTTTTATGTGGTCGGCAGCGATGAATTCCTCGTGCAGAATATTAACGTTCTATGTGAGCAGGGTGTCAAGCCGGAACAGATTATGCTCGATAAGCATGAACAGTCTCTTCCTAAGTTTTTATCCGTAGATTTGTCTATTCAAGCGAAATAACCTATCAATTTGGATAATGTTATCTGCTAGTAAGTGAATGGAAATCCATTCAATAAAGGAACAGTTGAACGTAGGCGATGAGTCGACGTTTTTTTAATCTTTAGAGATATGTAGACAGCTTGTTACTAATCGAAAAGGATATTTTACAACCGTTAGTTCCTTGTAAAGATCGATAGTGAGTTGACCAAACAGTAATAGAAAGCCATCTTTTGTATAATGGATTGAAGAGGTGTTGCCTGATGGCATTTGGAACTAATCGTATGGAATTGAGCGCTTGGAAAGAGGCAGTACGTGCCGGGGAGATTGCCTTCCTTACCCATTACTGGCAGGATGATCGTTTTCCTGGCTGTAAGACAGTGACGAAGGTAGGCTGCGCAAATCTTGATAGACTGATTGAATGGGGAAAAACGTACGGATTAAAACCTGAGTGGATTGACTACAAAAAAGATTATCCGCACTTCGACCTGTTCGGAAATATTGAAGTTGACGCATTGCTCGATGCAGGGTTTGCAGACAGGGTGAAACGTTTTAACTTGAAAAAAAAGCATGAGGGATGATGTGTGTTAGGTACCCGAGTATGTCACCAATAATATGAACATATTCGGTTCCTGCATTTTTTTTTAGGAATAGCTTATTTAGCTTGAAATGTCACTTCTATTACTACTTCAACCGCTGTATCTCTTCAGCTACTACAAATGCCAGGTCTTCATTTCCAAACATTTGAAGCACATCCAACATCGTTTCGTTGTCGATATGAAGTTCGTCAAACCCCTCATCACTATCTATGACTTCCTTTAAAACTTCATTTGTTGACTGCTCTGGGTATGCTTTTTGATAGAGAAGTTGGGGATTCAAATCATGATTCGCACACCATTGTACAAAAAGACGTACCATTAGGGTCTCATCTTCTTTGTATTTCTGGATGATTTGTTCGTCGATATTTTTAAATTCCATTGTCCGAACCTCCTTTGTAAAGCTATATCTTTTAGTATATATGAACAATGACATTTCTGAAATGTAGAGGTTCACAGATATATTGAAGAAAAACGTGAAAACCAGCGACCGATATAGCTGAAGGTCGCTGGTTTTTTCTCTAGTCACTTAATAACTCTGCATCTCAGACTGCACGTAATGATAAAGCAATTGTAACGTACATGCCAATGACTCTTCATGTGTCCGTTCAAACGCATGTGAAGAATCGATGCCGGGTCCAATCAGACCATGGATGATGTCATGTCCTGCTTTAATGGCAGCTGACGCATCTGAGCTGTAGTAGGGATAAATATCCAACTTATACGCAATGTTATGTTGCTTCGCTAACTCTACAAGGGAATTGCGCAGACCTACGTGATAGGGGCCACTACCATCTTTTGCACAAATGGACACTGTGTATTCATCTGTCGATTGGCCGTCTCCCATAGCACCCATGTCGACTGCGAGATACTCGACGGTCTCCTCAGGGATGTTGGAATTTCCGCCGTAGCCGATTTCTTCATTGTTGGAGATCAGGAAGTGAGTTGTATAAGGAAGCATGATTTTTTTGCTATGAATTTCTTGAATGAGCTGCAATAAGATTGCGACACTGGCTTTGTCATCCAGATGCCGTGATTTGATGAACCCATTGTCACACATCTCAACACGTGGATCCAGTGACACGAAATCACCAACCTCAATGCCGAGCGCACGGACTTGTTTTTCATTGGTAACTTTTGCATCGATACGAACTTCCATATTCACTTGATTTCTATCGGCTTTACCAGCGTCTCTGTATACATGTACGGATGTTTGATGCATTAATATCGTACCGGTAATCGTTTTACCTGAGGTCGTGTGGATCTGACAGTATTCACCTTCAATTGAATTGTAATGATAGCCGCCTATTAAATCGAGACGTAACCGACCGTTACTTTTCACTTCTTTCACCATAGCGCCGAGCGTATCTACATGAGCCGTCAGCATACGGTGCTCTTTGTCGTTTTTACCGGGCAACGTGGCAATCAGCCCCCCTTTGCGATTGCGCTTCGTTTCCACATTGTAGGGTTTCAAATATTCTTCTACAAAAGCGATAACCTCATTTGTATAGCCGGAAGGACTTGGAATCGATACAAGCTGCTGAATGAGTTTTTTTGTTTCGTCAGTGTCTGGTTGATAGGTCATATGTATTCTCCTCTCTAAATGGTTCGTCTCTCTAAGTTTATCGCTTTATAAGAATTGTCACAACCATTCATTTGGCGAGGCTTTTTTGTGTATGAATGGAATTAAAAAGTACCTGTGCGAGGAGCCGATGTGAATTTTCAAACAATCACGAAAGGTTGCTGTACAGGTACTTAATTAAAAACCAATCCGGCTGACTAGGTTAGTAATCCATCAGTAAAATATCCAAGCTATGACTGGTCCTAGAATCGACCCGAAAATGGCGGCCAGCGTCATGGCAACGGAACTCAAAGAGGCTTCCTCTTCGCCGTATTCGATCGCTTTGGAAGTACCGATTGCATGGGTGGCCACGCCTAACCCGATTCCGCGGCCGAGTGTGCTGTCCAACTTGAAGAACGTTAAGAAATAATGGCTGAGTAGAACGCCCGAGATTCCAGCGATGATAACGAAAACAGCCGCGAGGGCAGGAATTCCACCTACTTGTGCGGTAATCTGCATTGCAATCGGTGTTGTAATGGATTTCGGCAAAATGGACAAGACGAGTTCTTTTGAAAACCCCGCACTCTTTGCAAGCATCACACCAGAGACCATCCCTGACAGACATCCAACTAGAACACCAATGACAATCGGATAGATCTGTCGTTTTAACAAGTCTCGCTGTTTATACAAAGGAATCGCTAAAGCCACTACTGCAGGTCCGAGCAGCTGGTTGATCCACTGTCCGCCGATCATATATGTATCATAAGGAATATGGAACACGACTAGAACAATGATAAGGACTACTGTAGTTGTTAAAATCGGTACTAAAAATGGGAAATGAAACTTTACGTAAACCACATTCATTAAAAAATAGAGAACGACTGTAAGTAAAATGAACCCAATCGTAATACCAATCAGCTGCATTCAGACCCCGCCTTTCTCTTACCATTCCGTTTCGCAACCGACTGACTCACGAAACTGGCGATTCCCATCGTCAAAAATGTACTAATGATTGTAATCGGAATAAGCAAACTTCCTTTCCCTGCAAAGAAATGACCATAATTCATAATCGCCACTGTCGCGGGAATGAAGAATATTGGTAATACAGATAACAGGGTGTACGCTCCCGATTCAATCCAGTTCAAGGACAGAAGTTTAGTGCTTAACGCTCCCCACACTAATAATAGTCCGATAATACTCCCAGGAAGAGGCAGATGCAAAACGGTTTGAAGCCAACTCCCTACGAGATAAAATCCATAAAGAAATGCTACTTGAACGAGCTTGATGAAGATAGTCATAGACCGCCAATTCCTTCTTTCTTCAATTTCGAATAAATGATTACTGTCTTTGTATGGGACAGCTCGTATAAGATTGCTCCTATCTATTATAAAAATAGATGAAATCAAACGCAAAAGATATTGTTTTCAGTGTATACCGAAAACCCAAATATATAATTCCGCATACTTATTCCACATACGAGGTTAAGAATCCGAGCATATTTATTGAAAGTCAAATAAGGTCAGTATATAATTACAACAAAGGTTAAAGATAGTCAAAGTCAGATTAAAGACAAATAAGTACATGAATATCTTAAGGAGGAATCCGATTATGAAATGTCAACATTGTGAAGTCAACGCAGCAACGATGAATTTGAAACTTCAAGTGAATTACCAGGCAATGCAAATGAATCTTTGTCTTTCCTGCTTTCAAGAATTGAAAGGTCAATTGAGTGCAGGGGAATTACCTACTTTCAACCAAGAAGCCCCTCATCTCAATCAAGCGAACGGCGGCAAACGAGCACATACTCAATTGAGAAAGCAAAATAGCCATGAACCAGGTTTGTTAGACCAGCTTGGAAAGAATTTGTCCTACGAAGCACGAGAAGGATCGCTTGACCCAGTCATCGGACGGGAACAAGAAATCAAACGCGTCATTGAAACATTAAATAGAAGAAATAAAAACAATCCCGTACTGATTGGGGAACCAGGTGTAGGTAAAACTGCGATTGCTGAAGGGCTTGCTGTCAAGATCCACGAAGGAGACGTTCCCTCAAAATTGTTGAACAAACAAGTGTATGTACTGGATGTTGCATCACTTGTAACGAATACAGGAATTCGTGGTCAGTTTGAAGAGCGGATGAAACAGCTGATCGATGAGTTGGAAACACGGAAAGACGTATTGTTGTTTGTGGATGAAATTCACTTACTCGTGGGAGCGGGAACCGCAGAAGGGTCACAGATGGACGCAGGAAATATCTTGAAGCCGGCACTTGCACGTGGAAGCATGCAACTCATCGGTGCCACAACGTTGAAAGAGTATCGTCAAATTGAAAAAGATGCAGCACTCGAACGTAGATTCCAGCCAATTATTGTGAAAGAGCCATCTTTAGAAGATGCTGTTAAAATTTTAAATGGTATTAAAGATCGATATGAAAAATTCCATGGAGTACGTTATTCCGCTGAGACGGTTGAAGCATTTGTGACATTGTCACAACGCTATATCCAGGACCGCTTTTTACCGGACAAAGCGATAGATTTGATGGATGAAGTAGGAGCACGACTAAATCTGGAACAGACATCCTCAGACTCAGCTTCGCTTGAAACCCGATTAGCAGAAGTCATTCAGCAAAAAGAGCAGGCAGCAGAAGAAGAGGATTATGAAAAAGCTGCAAACTTGCGAGCTGAAGAAGTTAAACTGAAAGAAAATCTGGAAGCGGCGAGACAATATGGCGGAATTGACCATACTGAAGTGAAAATAACAGATATTGAACTGATAATAGAAGAGAAAACAGGAATTCCTGTGACGAAACTTCAAGCTGCCGAACAAGCGAAAATGAAAGGTCTTGCCGAAAACTTAGGTAAAAAAGTCATTGGCCAGTCAGAGGCTGTCGATAAAATAGCCAAAGCGATCCGACGCAGTCGTGCTGGTTTAAAATCCAAGGATCGTCCAATCGGTTCTTTCCTGTTTGTAGGACCAACAGGAGTCGGGAAAACGGAAATTACAAAAGTCTTGGCGGAAGAGTTATTCGGCTCACGCGAGTCTTTGACACGGCTGGATATGAGTGAATACATGGAGAAACATGCAGTGTCAAAAATCATCGGTTCACCTCCGGGCTATGTTGGTCATGAGGAAGCCGGGCAATTGACGGAACAGATCCGACGGAATCCATACTCGATCTTGTTACTCGATGAAATCGAAAAAGCGCATCCTGATGTGCAAAATATGTTCTTGCAAATTATGGAGGACGGTCGTTTAACCGACTCACATGGTCGCACCGTTAGTTTCAAAGACACAGTCATCATTATGACCAGTAATGCAGGGACTGGCGTCGCTAAAAAAGTGAGTGTCGGATTCAATCAGACTGAACATGAATCGGTAGCGATGCTCGAAACATTAGGGGATTATTTCAAACCCGAATTCTTGAACCGTTTTGATGCGATTGTAGCTTTCAATGAACTAACAGAAGAAAATCTACTTAAAATAGTAGATCTGATGCTTGTAGAACTTCAGCAAGTCATCCAGGAAAACCATATCGACATCACCATCACACCAGATGCGAAAAAAGCAATGGTCAAGTTAGGCTATGACAAACGCTTCGGAGCTCGGCCACTCCGCAGAGTGCTCCAAGACAAAATCGAAGACCCTTTGACAGATCTTCTTTTAGAGGAAGAGGTAGTTGGAGCAGTTATTGTGGATGTAGTTGAAGAAGAGATTGTCGTAAAGAAGGCGTAGGGAATATACGGTCCTAGATAGAAAGTGAATAAATGTAGTGACCACCATTGCTCAACACCGAGCGATGGTGGTCACTTTATTATGTCAATAAATTTCGTCTATATATCGCCGGCTGAATATTGTATGATTAATTTTGGAAACTCTATCAATGTGTGAGAGTAGGAGGGGAAGTAATGGGGACATTGCCAGGCATCAGAGTCTATCTGATCACCATATCAGGGGCGGTATGCTGGGGACTAATCGGATTATTCATTTCCCCGTTATATGCCAGAGGTTTCACATCTTGGGATGTCGTGGCCATAAGAGGAATCTTAAGTTTCTTATTTTTAATACTCATCATGGCATTATTCTATCGCGAACAATTAAGAACCCGGTTAAAAGATCATCTCTTTTTTGCAAGTGCGGGGGTTTTCAGTCTCGCGCTGTTTAACTATTTTTACTTCGAAGTCTTTTCTCAATCGAACTTGTCCTTGGCGGTGACGCTTTTGTATACAGGACCATTGTTTGTGACGCTTCTGTCTCGGATTTTCTTTAAGGAACCACTCACGATCCGGAAAGGCTGGGCACTTGCTTTTGCCATAACGGGCTGTGCATTCGTCGTAGGTTTGTTACCGTTCGGCTCACAAAGTATTCCTGGAAAGACGCTTTTGATGGGGATTCTTTCTGGTTTTTGTTATGCCTTATATAGTATTTTCACAAAACCTGTCACTAAACGATATTCTGCATTAACCATTACAACATATACGTTTTTGTATACAAGCATTTTCATGTTATTAACGAGTGACATCTTAGCTAAAGTCGATAAATTCCAGCATGTGGATGTATGGATATCCGCCTTACTTTTAGCTTTGGTTTCAACAGTGGCGGCATATGTTTTGTATACGTCAGGACTGAAATATTTGGAAGCAGGGAAAGCATCCATTTTAGCGACAATTGAACCGATTGTTGCTGTCCTGATGGGAGTCTTGTTTCTTGGCGATCAGTTGCAAGGATGGCAAGTGGTTGGGATTGCACTCGTATTGTATTCTGCTATCCTTGTGGCAGGTGTCCGATTTACGAGAAAAGATTGAACGAATATAGTTTTATGTAATTGAATGATAATTATTTCTTAATATTTATTATTTTGAAATAATTAGAGTTAGTTTTATAATTTTAGCTGTCTACACGTTCTGATGGCTTTGCAATTAAAAAACAAATTACCCTATAAAAGAAATGCTGGACGTATGTGATACGTCCAGCATTTACAGGTATTTAAGGCGATTGGGATAGTAGCATTTAGTAAAAGAGTCTAAGAAACGTGAGTGCTTAATGGAAAAAATGATGATTAGCTAGAACCTTTCCTTAGTACTCCCAGTGACTTGTACAGTGTCATTCAACGTGATTTTGCAGCATTTCGCTGATACAGCCAGACACCGACGAAGACGACAAATTCTGATGCAGGGATGGACAACCATATACCATTTGTACCGAAGAGTGCCGGTAGAATGATGAGGAAAGCTAGCATGATTAGGATTTCCCTAGAGGCGGTAATCCAAGTTGCCATCCTGACGTTACCGACAGATTGGTAATAGGTCATCATGACAAAGTTCAAGCCTGTGAATAGGTAGGCAATGAAGAACAGATGGATACCAGATTCTGCGAGTGTTGTGACCTCCCGAGGGAAATCTCCGAACAACGAAACGATAGGGCTTGCAGCGAATTGTCCTACAAGTAGGGAGATGATCCCAGCTCCGAATGCAGTTGCCATCGCGAGCTTCATGGTGGTTCTTTTTCGTTTCTCATTTTTCGAACCTTGATAGTAGCTAATAAGCGGTTGGATCGCACTGCCCAGTCCTAGGAACAACATGAGCATGACACTGTGCACATAGTTCAAAATCGAAAAGGCAGCAACTCCAACAGTACCTGCTGTTCGCTCGAACGCGATATTGTGCGAAATCGTGAATACGGATATTCCTACTTCTGACAGGAAACTTGGGAAACCGATGACAACAATGGCTCCAAATAGTGTTTTATCGAACGAAAATCGAACCCATTTTAAGTTATTGGATGGCTTCAGAAAGTGGCAAGCCAAAATCAGCATCCCGAGCGCTGAAGCGATGATGGTCGCGAATGCGGCTCCTTTGACACCGTAGTCATAGACGAACAGAAATAGATAGTTCAGGATGATATTCAAAACGGATGTCGAAATAAGTGCAACCATCGCAAGATTCGGGCCGCCATCATTCCGAACAAAAATACTAAACATGTTTTCCACTGTCAAAATGACACCAAATAATAATATGACATATAAATAATCAGAAACGTATTGGAAAGTGTCGGGGTTCGCACCAAGAAGGTATGCGAGGGGTGTGCGGGCCAAAAATGCAAGTAGACCGATGATAAGCGTAATCAGAACGATCGACACGAGGGCGTGGCTGAATATTCGACGTCCTTCTTCCGGATCGTTAGCCCCCATCGCCATGGAGTATTTAGTTGCTCCCCCAATACCAATCCAAAGGGAAACGGCAAGGAAAATCGAATAGACTGGTGCTGCGATTCCAACACCTGCAAGTGCTTCTGCGCCAAGCCTGTTACCGACCATAATGCCATCAGCGACAATGTTGACCGCCATTAGTAGCATGCCAATCATCGATGGAATGAGGTAACGCAAAAAAATGCGTCCAACGGGTTGGCTGTCGATGTCATTTACTTGTTTAGTCTGTTTACCCATTGCACAAACCACCTCTCCATTTACATTGGTTATGATCTAATTGTCGTTGTTGATAAATTCCCTCATTCATACAGAGGTTCATAATTCCATCCTACTTTCAATTCATTCATTATGAAACGTAAAAACTATTTTTGTTTTATCAGTTTACAGAGTCAAGGAAAAAAACCGAACAGTGTGTCGGTTTTATTTTTACATACGATCCACTTTTACCATTCCATACAGTAGGATATCGACAATTTCATCCAAAGCTTCTTCAACAGTAATACGGTTCTCCAGGAAAAATTGCCGATCCATTGTTGCATTTGCCGCTTCGATGATCAGTTTCATAAGAAGTGGTACATTGCGATCTGCAATGAGTCCTTCCTGTATGCCTTGTTCAATCAGTTCCTGTAGTTCATCCCATTCGTTCAACGCCGCATGGATGCGTGTCCACTGGTCAGGATATGATTTTTTCATCTGTTCGAGTATTTGCCATGTATAGAAGTCGTTGTATTTAGGAATGACAGTCATCGTCTTCTTAATTTTTTCGATTAAGGTCAAGTGAGGGCTCTGCATGATCGCTTCGGTCTTTTCGTCGAATTCCTGAAGTGTTGAGTCGATGATTGCATCCAAGATATCCACTTTTGAGGCGAATTGCTCGTACAGCGTACGTTTACTGATGCCAAGCCTCTTGGCCAGATCATCCATCGTGAATTTCATACTTTTCTCATGCACTTCTTCTAAAAAGGCTTTCATGATCCGTGCTTTCATACCTCTTCCTCCTGACGAGTTTAAACTGTAAAAACAAAAATAGTTTCAAGCGTTCAATCAAGACTATATAATGCAATGGACAGGAAGTCAAGCTGGTTGTTCGGAGAAAAGAGATTGTCGAGTATGAATGCAACTCTTTGGACAACAGAATTATACTCCTTGAATTTCCGTTTTTATTGGAGTTGCAAAAAGAAATCTGGTGGAGAAAAGCAATATGCTTTCTCCACCAGATTAGTTTTATCAAATTATTTGACAACACCCTGAACATTCAACTTTACACCAGTTCCGATTTTATCCAAAACAAACGCATATAACTCCGCGACTTCTTTCAACTGATTGAAACGCCCGGATTCACCAAAGTGACCAGCTCCCATATTGGTTTTCATCACTATAATATGGTCATCGGTTTTCATTTCTCTTAAGCGGGCAACCCATTTCGCGGGTTCCCAATAGCCGACGCGTGGATCGTTCAAGCCAGTTGTGACGTAGAGGTGCGGATACTCTTTCGCTTCCACATTGTCATACGGACTGTAGGATTTCATGTAAAAGTAAGCTTCTGATTCTCTCGGATCTCCCCATTCGTCCCATTCCAGTGTAGTGAGGGGAATGGCTGTGTCGAGCATCGTTGTGACAACATCGACGAACGGCACTTCAGGGACGATGACTTTAAACAGATCACCTGCCATGTTAGCGACAGCACCTGCGAGCAAACCTCCCGCACTGCCACCGCGAGCAGCTAGCTGGTCCGGAGTTGTGTAACCTTCCTCAATCAGATATTTTGCAGCCGCAATGAAATCAGTAAATGTGTTGCGCTTGTTTTGCATCTTTCCATCCTCGTACCAATGTTTCCCCATTTCCGATCCCCCACGCACTTGCGCTGTGACCAACACAACTCCTCTTTCTAATACAGGAAGTCGATAAGGACTGAAATTCGGATCACTGTTGGATCCATAGGAACCATAGGCATACAGGATAATCGGAGCAGGTCCATTGTCGAATGCTCCTTCTTTATAAACAAGGTTCAATGGAACTTTTACTCCATCTTCCGCAGTTGCCCATAATTGCTTTTGACGGAAGTTTGAAGGATCATATTCACCGCTGACTGGAGCTACTTGTAAACACCGCTTTTCTCCAGTAAGCAAATCGAGTGCATACGTTGTTTCTGGCGTAAGCATCGACTCGAAGACAAGTAACACTTCTGGAGCACAATAGCTTTGATTCGATTTAACTGAAACGGAATAGAGCGGCTCATCCCATTGAATCTGTTCCAACTGACCGTTTTTCAGCTCCCAGATTTGCGTCAGTCCGTTTTCTCGACCAGCGACAAGTAGTTTGTCCTGGAAAGGATATAGTGCCTGAAGATAGCGATTTTCGTTATAGTCTACAACATGATCTCGAGTGTGCAAATTGTTGAGTGGACAACGATGCAGCTGGAAGTTTTGTGCTCCTTCGTTCGATAGAATCAGTAAATCCTCACCCCAGTGCTCGACGTCGTATTCGATACCGTCACGTCGCGCATCTACTAGTTGCAGAGGGGAAAGTGGTGCATCTGCGTCAATTAGACGGATTTCACTCGTCGTTTTTGAATCCGAATGCACAACAATGTATTTGCCGCTTTGAGATTTGTTCATATAGAGGGTGAACGTCTCGTCATTTTCTTCATAGAGCAGTTCATCCTGATTGGCATCACTGCCTAAATGGTGGCGCATGAGGCGGCTAGGACGCTCATTTTCATCGACTGTAATATAGAAAATATACTCACCGCACCTGCTCCATTCCACACTACCGTAGATGAACACATCCGTAATCCGGTCTGGTAGAAGTTCTCCTGTTGCCAGGTCTTTCACAAAGATGGTATAGCGATCTGTTCCATCCCGATTTTCCAAATAAGCAAGAAGGCGATGATCGTTACTCCATTTCAGTGCTGTCACACTTAAATAATCACTTTCCTTGGCCAATTCATTCAGATCGAGTATTACTTCCTCATGTACTTTAGAAAGTAGTTCACGGCTCGTTGCTTTTTTGCGTGCATAGATTGGATATTGTTTCGTTTTGTCCAAACGGGAGTAGTAGAAATATGGCCCATGTTGCACGGGAACATCGATTTCTGATTCAGGCACGCGGTCCACCATACACTGATAAATTTCTTCGGTTTGTTCCTTGAGAGGCTCCATAATTTCGTTGTAATAGCGGTTCTCGTCCTCGATATACTTGATAACCTCAGGATTATTGCGGTCATTCAGCCAATAAAAGTCGTCTTCACGCACATCGCCATGCAGTTCATGGGGATGGGGGATTCGTTTAGCAATAGGTGGTTTCACGTATTAAAATCTCCTTCCATCGATATATGTAATAGTTTCGCTATGAAATAGGGAAATCCTTTTTTGTAAGAAGGTTCTGACTACATGTAGAAGTAGAATGTGTAGGAACCAATCATGAATATTCGTTGTCAAGTAAGCCCATGTTGTGAAAAGTTCACGTTGTTAAACTTTTGTTAAAAAAGAGCTACATGCTTCCAGAGAATTTTTGTTCAGCCCAAACTTTTTTCGGAAGCTGCCCGTCAAACAAGTAAGACGTGAGCGCGACATGTTGAAATTTGGAGAAGGTGGATCATTTGTCATGACAAAAAATGAAAAGTTCTTACAGGTAGAGCGTTTTTTAATCGAAAACCAAAATGCTCATTACCGTCTTGCCTATAGTTATGTAAAAAACAAAGAAAACGCACTTGATATTATTCAAGAATCGATTTATAAAGCACTTCAATCCATTGATCGTCTGGATGAAATCAAGTACTTAAAGACTTGGTTCTATCGGATTCTGGTGAACACTTCAATCGATTTCATAAGGAAACATCGGCGTATGACGGTGATGGACGATGAGATTCTGGATGGGTATCTACCTAGAACAGAAGACGAGCAGACAGATATGGATTTGCTTGATGCGTTGAATTCGCTTACCGCGAAGGAAAAGTCGTTAATCATCTTACGTTTTTTTGAAGACCTGAAGATTGATGAAGTAGCAGCTGTCTTAGAAGAGAATGTCAATACGACAAAAACGAAGTTGTATCGAACACTAAAGAAATTACGTTTAGAAATTGGAGAGGGGATTTAGGATGAAACAGATAAACAAACTTAAGAAGGAATATGATGATATTGAAATCCCTTCTGAACTGGACGAAGTGGTGAAAAACTCTATACAACGAGCTAAAGCCTCAAAAAAGAAGCGTTCTCCTTTGAGGCAGTGGTCGATTGGTGTAGCTGCTGCTTCAGTATTGTTCATCGGTAGCGTCAATGTAAGTCCCGCTTTAGCTCAGTCGATGGCGAATGTACCTGTCCTTGGGGCCCTAGTGGAAGTCTTTACGGTGCAGACGTTAACGATGGACAAAGAGACTTACCAAGCGGAACTTAAAACACCTGCTATTAGTGGTTTGGAAGATGAAGGGTTGCAAGCATCATTGAATGACAAATACATTGAAGAGAACAAAGAGCTCTTTAAGCAATTTAAGGAAGATGTTGCGGACATGGAAGAGGTCGGTGCAGGTCATTTAGGCATTGATACAGGATATGAAGTGAAAACCGATACCGAACAATTGTTATCAATTGCCCGTTACGAAGTGAATACTGTTGGTTCATCTTCCACTACGATGCAATACGATACGATCGATAAACAAAACAATGTGCTAATTACACTACCGAGTCTCTTTAAGGATGATTCCTATATAGAGGTCATTAGCTCCTATATAAAAGAAGAGATGATGCAGCAAATGAAGGAAGATGAAAATACCGCATACTTCGCTTTCGAAGGAGCAGATCTTGACTTTCAGACCATCCAGGCTGAACAAAACTTCTATATTACATCTAATCATAAACTTGTGATCTCTTTCGATAAGTACGAAGTGGCGCCTGGTTATATGGGAGTGGTCACATTTGAAATCCCATCGGATATTTTGAGAGATATCCTTGTGGGAAACACATATATTCGCTAAGTTATTTTAATCAGCAGCAGATGAGTCATTTCGTCTGCTGTCCCCTCTTATTAATAGAAGAAATGCCATACTTACATAAGCTAACAGAACGACCCAATCAGCATAAGAATATTCACAATGTGACAGGAGGATTTGTTTGAAATGAGTGCATTAGATCAACAAGAGTCTAGGAAAAGGAAAAGGTTAAAAAAACGATATTTCGTAATTCTTCTACTCGTTCTTTTTGGCACCGGTTTTTTTATCGGGAAATCTTATTCTGCACGGGAACTACCAAGTACGCCAGATAAGCTCACTAATACACATGAATCAGACGATAAAACAGAAGAATCAAGTCATAAACCTGTAGAGGCCACAAAAGAAGAACAGGCTAATGAAGAAACTGTAGTAGAAGAAAAAATACCGAAAAAAGTAGTCTATCTGACATTCGATGATGGTCCTAGCAAGTTGACCGAGCAGTTTTTGGATATCTTACAGGAGCATGGAGTGAAAGCTACGTTCTTCATGCAAGGAAGTAATTTAAAGAAAGAGCACTTGCAGAACAGTGTAAAACGAGCCGCTCAAGAAGGCCATTACATCGGAGCCCATAGCATGACTCATAATTTTAAAAAACTTTACACCGACCAGCAATTTGTACCTGAAATGATCGAAACACTGAACTTGGTCCATGAAATTACAGGACTGAATCCTCACTTAGTCCGTCCTCCATATGGATCTGCACCGGGGTTGAAAAGTGACCTTATGCGAAAAAAACTTGCAGATGCACATATTAAAGTTTGGGATTGGACCATCGATTCAAATGATTGGGAACTTGCGGGTAAGCCATCTCAAATCTTGCAGAATATCAAACAGGGTGCCACTTCTGACAGAGAAATTGTATTGATGCACGAAAAACCGCAAACCTTGGCAGCACTTCCTGGGATTCTGAATTTCTTCAAAGAACAGGAATACGAATTTGCTGTCTATGATGAAGCGCATCACTTTGTCCTCAATTTCCAAAATGATTCTAATCTTTAGCAAAACGCATTCTGCTAATCGTAATCGTGAAAGGTTAACTATCACTTAAGGTGATTGAACGAAGTATCTATGACGAATAACTCTGCATGAAAAAGTAACCGCCATCTGAAAATAACCAGATGACGGTTTTTTGAGTGAAAAAAGAGGTGAAGGCAGTGTTTCCACTGGAAAAGAAATTGCAATTGAAACTAAAAATAATGAATTATCTGTCCTTTTGATGAATTCTAGAAAAATATAGGTTATAATCCAAATGGAGGGGGAATGGAAAATGATCAAGCAATCCATAATTGAAAATGTTTTGGAGGCAGCGTTAACAACAGGCGGCGATTTTTCGGAAGTTTTCATAGAAGATAAGTTTGTCAATTCGATTGAATTGCAAAGCAACAAAATCGAAAGAAGTATATCTGGTCGCGACTTCGGAATTGGAATCCGGATTTTCTCCGGACTTCAAAGTGTTTATACGTATACCTCCGACTTCTCTGAAGAAGGGTTGATCGAGGCAGCGAAGCGAGCTGCTTTAGCTATTAGTGGAGGGGGCAATGGAATCCTCCATCCCTTGCAGAAGGAAATCGTCAAACCGATTCATACGATTGCTCAACTCCCGCAAACTGTAGAGCATGCACGAAAAGTGGCAGTGATGAGAAAGGCAAACGAAATTGCTAGACAGTATGATGAGCGAATTCGGCAAGTAGGGCTCCGTTATTATGATGAAGAACAAAATATCTTAATTGCGAATTCAGAAGGTAGATTTGTAGAAGACCAACGTGTCCATTCCCGTCTGGCGATACAAGCGACAGCTGCAGATGGAACGGAAATGCAAAGCGGTTTCTATGGACCGGGAGCCCATGCCGGCTTTGAATTCATCGAAAATCTGGATCTGCACCATTATGCAGGTGAAGCAGCCCGTATTGCGGTCACCATGCTGGGTGCGGACGAATGTCCAAGTGGAAAGTTCCCGGTGATTATTGACAATGAGTTTGGCGGTGTCATCTTCCATGAGGCTTGTGGACATGGACTTGAAGCGACTGCAGTAGCGAAGAACACGTCAGTCTTCGCTAATCGTATCGGTGAAAAAGTAGCACCTGACATCGTGACCTATATCGACGACGGAACACTGCCAAATGAATGGGGCTCTCTGACGATTGACGATGAAGGAGAGAAGACACGCAAAAATGTGCTCATTGAAAATGGGGTTTTAAAAGGTTATATGATTGATAAATTCAATGCGCGTCGGATGAATGCGGAAGCAACTGGTTCTTCGCGGCGTCAATCGTATCGATTCAACCCGACTTCACGGATGACGAACACGTATATCGCAGCAGGGGAATCGACCCCTGAAGAAATCATCGCATCTACAGAGAATGGGATTTACGCGAAGTATATGGGTGGGGGACAAGTGAATCCTGCGACAGGAGATTACAACTTTGCGGTTGAGGAAGCCTATTTGGTGAAAGACGGTAAGATCGATCGCCCTGTTCGTGGCGCTACGCTCATTGGGAATGGCGCGAAAACACTGCAGCTTATCGACAAAGTCGGAAACAACTTAGCGCATGGTGCAGGAATGTGCGGGTCTGTCAGCGGAAGCTTACCTGTCAATGTCGGTCAGCCTATGTTACGAGTTAGCGAAATTACCGTCGGTGGGACAAAGGGGGAATAACAATGGACATCCAAACTTTTCAGGGAGAGCTGTTGACGAAAGCAAAGGATTCCGGTTTTGAGGAAGCTGAAGTGTATTTTGAAAACTCAATTTCATTCCAAGTAAGTATATTTGAAGGTGAAATCGATAGCTATGAAACATCTGACGAAGGGGGTCTTGGCTTCAGAGGCTTGTATCACGGTAAAATGGGTTATGCCTATACAGAAAAAATCGATGTAGATTCTATTTCATTTTTAATTGATGGTGCTAAAGTAAATGCGGAAGTGTTAGATGAAGATGATGGATCGGATATATTTGAAGGCAGTGACAACTACTCTCAGCACTCCAGTTTTAACGATGTGCTTGCAAATATCTCAATTCCAGAGAAGATCGCATTCATTAAAGAAGTTGAAAAGAAAACGTTAGCCTATGATCCACGGATAGTTACATTAAATTATTGTGTACTTCAGGATTTTACTCGGGAACGTGTCCTAGCAAATAACAAAGGTCTTTCTTTACAAGATAAAATGAATGGACTCATTGTGTTCATTTCCGTCGTCGCAAAACAGGGCGAAGAAATGAAGACGGGTGGCGCCGTCCGGTTGACACGGGATTTCAGTTCATTGGATGCAGAGGAAATTGCGAAAGAAGCAGCTGAGGAAGCACTTTCTCTGCTTGGAGAGAAATCGATTCCATCGCGGAAATACCCGATTATCATGCGTCACGATGCATCTGCTTCGTTATTGGCGGCGTTTACCTCCGTCTTTTCAGCTGAAGAAGCGCAAAAAGATCAGTCACTGCTAAAAGACAAGGTAGGTGAGGGGATTGGAGCGGAAAACTTCACTCTTATAGATGATCCTTTCCATCCGGAAGCGTTGACAAGCAGCCATTTCGATGGCGAAGGAGTAGCTACTCAAAAAACGACGATTATTTCAAAAGGTACTCTCAAAACGTTGTTACACAATCGGCAAACCTCAAAGTTAGATGGAGTGGAATCCACAGGTCATGCCAGCAAGCCCTCTTACAAAAGTACGTTATCAGTAGCGCCTAATCATGTGTACGTTGTCAAAGGGGAAAAAAGTCTGTCTGACATGATCGCAAGTATAGAAGATGGCGTTCTCATCATCGAGTTATCAGGTCTCCACTCCGGGACAAATACAATATCAGGGGACTTTTCAGTAGCTGCAACAGGATTTCATATTGTAAATGGTGAAATTTCCTCTGCCGTGAAACAGATGACCATCGCAGGGAATTTCTTTGACTATATGAAGTCAATCGAAGCAGTAGGTTCAGATTTGAAATTTGTACCAGGTGGCTACGGTTCACCTTCCTTGAAAGTGAAAGAACTCTCAGTGACAGTGGACTAATTTAAGGGAACCTGTCTGTGCAAGGCACAGTACCGTGAGTGACGTGCACAGGCAACATCTATGTAGAAGGAGACGCAAAATGACGTTAACAAATTTTGAAGAATATGATGATCCAATATTATACGATAAAGAAAATGAAGCTTACCTATCAGAATTACCATTCTTGTTGAATTGGGCATCTAAAACAGAGGGGCCCATAATAGACTTAGCATGTGGCACAGGCAGACTGACTATTCCTCTGGCGAAAAACGGATATCCCCTTATAGGAGTAGACATACATAAAGGAATGTTGAAAGAAGCTCAAAAAAAATCATCCAATCTTGATGTGGAAATTGAATGGGTTGAACAAGACTGCACAAAACTGCATCTACCTTTAAAAAGCAATTTGATATATTCAGTCGGAAACTCATTTCAACATTTCTTCACGAATGAGGAGCAAGATGGTTTTTTAAATTCTGTAAATAAACACTTGGAAATCGGAGGAGTTTTCATATTTGGCACAAGGTTTCCGAGCGTTGAGGAATTATTACAGCCTAGTACGGAAGAATATTGGAAAACTTACACTGATAACGAGACACGGAATATAGTGGATGTTTACACCAAAAGTCACTATGATTCTTTAAAACAAGTTCAGCACTATACGACTATCAGAAGGTATAAAACCAGTGATGGACAAGTGGTCGGTGACAAGAGGACCAATATAAGTTTAAGATATGTATTCCCTAAAGAAATGGAAAGAATTTTGTTAGTGAATGGTTTTGAAATCGTGAATGTTTATAAAGATTGGAACGAAACTCCAGTAACGAATGATAGCTATGAGATGATCTATGTTTGTAAGAAAATAACGAAGTCGATCGGGAATCTTAATCGTTCTTACTGATTGAGGAATATGGGGTTGTCCATACCAGAAAAATATGTCTGAGCACATGGAATGGAACCCAGTTTATTGAACGGGCATGTTTGTTAGAAATAGTATTCAGATTTTCTTCAACAATCGGGCCAGTGTGTTGGAGAACAGGTCGTATTAGCAGAGGGGGATATGCATGCTGTTACATAAAGGAGTGACTGGGTTTCAACCGACATTATATATTGAAGAGAGCGAATTTAAGATGGTTTGTTATTCCTCATTTGGTACAAAAAGCATATATGGAGCATTGAAAGACGATACAATTAAACAAAAGGGCCATTTAATGGACTGATAAAAAGGAGTTTTTTTAATGGAAAACAAGAAAGTTATAAATGCTTCTGAATCTATTTTGTTAGCTAGCTCCTTATTTATGGTTTTATTTATTTCCAAGTATATGGTGTTTATACCTGAGATCAGGTACTTTTTCGAAAGAAGTTCCTTGTGGTTTATTTTCCCCTTAATAACGCTATTATTAGCGATTCATTCTTTCGTGAGTAGAAAAGTTTAAGGGAAACTTAAACTAGCAGGTGCGATTGTTGAAGAAGGATTTGCGCTATTTCAGCAATCGGGCCAGTTTGCAGTAAACTTTCTAGGGAAATACCGCATATAAATGGGATGTGTAAATGGATTTTTGAATAGGCTACACTTACTTAGACAATAAAGATAGGGTCTTGTAGAATACAACCAAAGAGATGAGGAGAATCTACAT
>NZ_JACSQY010000004.1:0-48193 GCF_014836415.1 Sporosarcina gallistercoris
GTGTTTGTTCCGCCGGCAGAACCGGTTTCCCAAACGATATTTCGTTGACATTTTGCTGTTCAGTTTTCAAGGTTCATGTTGTCTGAAGCGTTAGTTGTAAGTCTCGCTCCCGACTGCTTTATTACTATACCAAGCGCATCAACATAAGTCAACACTTTTCGTCAATTTAATTACTAATCCTTACTTTACCCGAAAAACCATGGTTTAAACATCATTTAATAAATTCTTATCTTCCACAGTTCATGTACGATTATAGATGGCTTAATCTGAAACCCAACAAGAAAAACAGCTGTCGACTTCCTCTAATGGAAAGTCAACAGCTGTAAGAGTTAAGTTATTTGACGAAAACGAAATACAATATGAAGAGAACCATCAGTGCGTACATGATAGGATGGATTTCCTTCTTTCTTCCGCTAAGTAACATTGTAATTGGATAGAAGATGAATCCGATCGCTATACCTGTTGCGATACTATACGTCAGCGGCATTGCAATAACAGTAAAGAATGCCGGGACCGCCATTTCAAAACGTGTCCATTCGATACTCCCTAGGTTAGAAACCATAAGCACACCAACAATAATTAATGCCGGTGCTGTCACTTCGGGTGTAATGACGAATAATAAAGGTGAGAAGAATAAAGCTAGTAAAAATAGAAGACCAGTTATAACAGAAGCAAATCCGGTTTTCGCCCCAGCTGCAACTCCCGCTGTGGATTCAACGTAAGAAGTAGTTGTGGATGTACCGAAAATTGCACCAGTTACTGTTGCCATGGAATCCGCCAACAATGCTCTTCCGGCACGCGGCAACTTCCCTTCCTTCATTAAACCTGCTTGGGTTGCGACTGCAACGAGTGTTCCTGCAGTATCAAAGAAATCTACGAACAGGAATGTAATGATGATGACAAGAAACTGTGTTGTAAACAATTCGCTCGGGTTATTAAAAATCGTTTCAAACGCTGCACCAAAAGTTGGAGCGACACTCGGAACACTGGAAACAATCTTATCCGGTACCTCAATAAGATTGGTCAACATTCCCGCCACGGTAGTTAAGATCATTCCATAGAAAATGGCTCCCTTAATTCCCCTAACCATCATGATCACCGTAATCACTAATCCAAAAATAGCAAGTAATACCGGACCTTGCGATAGATCTCCTAGCGTAACTAGCGTATTTGGGTCACCTACAATGATATTTGCATTTTGAAACCCTAAGAATGTTATGAACAAACCAATACCTGCACCGACTGCATATTTCAGTTGCGCCGGAATCGCATTAATAATCAATTCACGTAGTCCAGTTAATGAAAGAACAATAAAGATAAGTCCTGAGAATAACACACCTGTTAAAGCGGTTTGCCAAGGGATTCCATAACCAAGAACGACCGAGAATGCAAAGAATGCATTTAATCCCATGCCTGGTGCTAATCCGATTGGATATCGAGCGATGAGTCCCATAAATAATGAACCGACAGCTGCAGCTAAAGCCGTAGCCACAAATACTGCGCCTTTGTTCATTCGCATTGCATCTGGTATATCAGGTACACCGTCAAGAGATAAGACAAGAGGATTCACGGCCAATATGTACGCCATTGCGAGGAATGTAGTGATTCCTCCAATGATTTCCCTACGGTAATTCGTTCCTAACTTGTCAAACTCAAAATACTTTTTCATCATCAACCGTCCTCATCTGTTTTGATTTAAAAAGAGCATGCGACATCTACCGTCGCATGCTCTTTCAAACTCTTCAAAATGGGGACCCTTCCTGTGGATCTTATACAAGAAGCGTTCCATTCATCGTAGTCAAAGCATTTACGGTGCTCTGGTAGAAACTTTCGGGCCTTATTCCCAAGGATATACGACTATCAGTTATTCAGTTTTATTCCCACTCGATTGTTCCAGGTGGTTTTGCAGTAATGTCATAAACTACACGGTTGACGTGATCGACTTCCGCTGTGATACGTGAACTGATTTTCTCTAGAACATCCCAAGGGATACGAGCCCAATCAGCACTCATACCATCAGAAGAGTGAACAGCACGAAGTCCGATTGCGTGATCATACGAACGTTTTCCGTCTCTCACACCGACACTCTTGATACCTGGAAGAACTGCGAAGTACTGCCAGATCGAGCGGTCAAGTCCAGCTAAAGCGATTTCTTCACGAAGGATGTAATCCGCGTCACGGACGATGTTCAACTTCTCTTCCGTCACTTCACCAAGTACACGTACTCCTAGACCCGGTCCTGGGAATGGCTGGCGGTTGTAGATATCTTCAGGCAGTCCAAGTTCTTTACCTACATTACGAACTTCGTCTTTGAACAACGCCTTCAATGGCTCGATCAATTCAAAGTCCATGTCTTCCGGCAAGCCGCCAACGTTATGGTGAGACTTGATGACTTCAGCAGTTGCTGTACCACTTTCAATGATATCTGCGTAGATCGTACCTTGCGCAAGGAAATCGATACCTTTCAGCTTCGCTGCTTCTTCATCAAATACACGGATGAATTCGTTACCGATGATCTTACGTTTTTGCTCAGGTTCTGTAACTCCCGCAAGCTTGTCCAAGAAACGCTTCGCTGCATCCACTTTGATGAAATTCATATTGAACTTCGTGCTGAATGTATCGACAACACTTTCGACTTCACCTTTACGCAACAAACCGTGGTCTACAAAAATACAAGTCAACTGATCGCCAATGGCACGGTGGATAAGTGTTGCAACTACTGAAGAGTCGACTCCGCCGCTCAACGCACATAGAACTTTACGATCCCCCACTTGCTCACGGATCTTTTCCATTTCCACTTCAATGAAGCGCTCCATTGACCATTCGCCAGTCGGCTTGCAAATTGAACGAAGAAATGTACGAAGGATTTCTTGTCCGTTTTCCGTGCTATCCATTTCAGGATGGAACTGAACGCCGAATATTCCTTTGTCTGCATTTTCGATTGCTGTAATATGTCCATGCTCGTCTTTCGCAGTTGCTGTAAAGCCTTCTGGAAGTTCTACGATTTTTTCAGTACCGCCAATGTGTGCTGCAAATGATCCGCTGATTCCTGCAAATAATTCAGAAGTCCCTTCAGCAGTCAGTGTAGACGCTGCACCATGTACTTCCATAGATGCTGTTTTTCCACCAAAATGTTCTGAGATGACTTCCAGTCCTGAGCCGAGACCGAGAACCGGAATTCCTAATGTAAAGATTTCAGGATCGATGCCCGCGTCCATTTTCGTATCTCCACCAGACAAGACAATTCCAGCTGCATGCATATTACGGATTTCTTCTGCTGTTACAGTGTGCGGATAAAGCTCACTGTAGACGCCTAGGTCCCGTATTACGCGTGTAATTAGTTGGTTGTATTTGCTGCCTAAATCCAAAACTACGATCTTCTCTTGTTCAGACAATAATGGAGCTGCTGACATGAAATCCACCTCTTCTTATTTTTATTTCAAGTATACCCTTTAAATAGAGAAAGACGCGTTAGAAAGTAAACTCTTTCTGCGCGTCTTCTGTTTCTATCGATATCTATGAAATAACGAAAACAGACTACGGTTTTCCCGTAGCTGCCGTCGCTATCATAGACAGGTCGTTTGCGGTGACCTGGTAGAAACATCCGAACCATATTATCGGACCTATATGAGAGCATTCAAGTATTTTTATTCCTGGCATTATTCTACTTCCATTCCGTTCAAAAATCAACCAGTTGTCTCAATGATTAAATCTTCCCATATTTTACGTAATTCCGTCCAATCCTGACTAGTTTCCTTTTGACCGTATAAGCCCTTTTCATATGCAGCAGTCAGCGTACTCATTTTTTCATCCCCGCGCATTCTATCCACTTCTTTTGCATAGGTCATTAACGTTGTGCCTAGTGGTTTCCTTATTCCAACGCGATTCAAATGTTTTAGTAATTGTTCATATTGTATAGCAAATGTTTCCCACCCTTGAGACTTATTGCGACTGCTGCGTACAGCTAGGCGAGGCAGCCACTTTTTCCGGGTCATATATAATCCGCCTGCAATCGCAACAATCGATACTCCAGCAACTATGCTAACTGCCACCCATGAACGCAACCACTCCGGAATAATCTGCAGCAACCAGGAGTCCTCTGTATTTTTACGTTTAGCGGCTTGCTTTTCTTGCTCCTGCTCCTTCTTGTTTTCCGGACGTTTGATTAATTCCTCTTCTTTCACATCATCTTCCGCAACTTCAATATCGAAGTTGATATTGGAGATCCCATTAAAGCCGATCGTCGGTTCGAACGGCAGCCAGCCGATACCAGGCATATACGCTTCTACCCATGAGTGTGCCTGGTTATTTGTGACCGTGTAGTATTTTTCCTGATTGTCATCACGATTCAACTGGCCAGGGGCAAACCCTTTCACCCATCTAGCCGGGATCCCTACAGACCGGAGCATGACGACCATGGAGGAACTGAAGTTATCACAATAGCCACGTTTCGTTTCAAACAGGAATTGATCGACATAATCTTCATCTTCTTTCGGAACTGCAAATTTGTCTCTCGAGTAAACGAAGCCGCTTCTTCCGAAATACCTTTCAATGGCTTGTGCTTTCTGGTAAACACTCGGTGCATCTGCCGTCAATTCTTGAGCGAGTTCTTTGACCCTGGCAGGGACTTCTTCCGGCAAGCTCAAAAACTCATCCATTTCAAGTTTTATAGAATCCAGCGACTCCATATCCGTTGCACGGAGTTCTTTCAAGCTGTATTCCGGCGGAACGAATTCCGTTCGGTAATTCATCGTTATCGGTTCACCAGAATTCACTGTCAGCTTCCCGGAATCCACTTCCTGCTCATAGAGAAATCCTTCAGTAGTCTGCAGTTCTTCAAATCCATATGGATATGGCAAGATCGGCAGCGGTTCATACATCTCCACATCTGCACGCTGCCTAGGCGGAATCACCACTTGTCCGCCAATCAGACCTGAAAAACTCCCTTGAATCTCCGGATATGGCTCTGTTGCCTCCTGAATCCACCCTTTGGATGTATACGTATTCTTCGTCTCCATCCTCCAATATTGACGAGAATCCACATATGCTTCAAATACAACAGAGTCATCTTGTTGAAACGGACCGCCTAATTGCGTGTCATCCGGATCGTATCCTACCTTCGAAACACCTCGACCGTTTCCGCTGTCACCTAACCCCGCTGCAGAGCGGATAAATGGAACAGGATCCGGCCACGCCGGCTCTTTAACAGGAACAAGAATAGCAATAACCGCAATGAGCAGTAACAGCCCGCCTAAAGGGGCAATTGCTTTAAAATAATTTCTGATTGCCAGCTTAGTATTGTTTTTCGCAGATAACCGAAGTGGGAAAAGTAAACCTAGCAATAATAGCCCGATCACCATTACGCGTAAAATCGCAAAAGAGGCATTGTACGTTGTGAAGGTATCCACCACTGAGAGGAAAATCACCGTCATTCCGAAAAACAATAGGATGGACTTGCGATATTCGATCCAATAGCGGATCAAATAAGCAAGCATCCAAAGTAATATGAAAAATAACGCTGTGCGGAACGGATAGGAAATCTCCATCCACTCGCCGGTCGCTATGAGCGAGAGACTTTTACCGATATCTGACAAGGTGATTTTCAATGCTTCCCCAGTTAGCCATTCGTTTCCATGAAAGACATATTGAAGCGAGAAAGTTATGTAGACTGCCTTAATCGGGATGCCGATCCAGCCCGGAACACGCAGTAAACCAAATAGCAGACATAATGCAATAAATCCATAAAAGTGGCTAATGTGGCCTGTGTCTGTCAATTCCGCAACCGGCTTGAGCCACTCGATCGCCATGAAGAAGGCAAGTGTATACAGCAGAATCATGAGCCACTTATCGATCCGGACATCTTTCACGCTTTAGCCACCTCCTGAAACGAGCGTTCGAACTGTTCATCTGACAGCATTTGAACGGTCACACCTAACGATTTTGCCGTTCTCACGTTCCGCTCCACATAATCGGGGATCGGCTCCGTTCCGCTTCTCACCACAAAACAAAATACTGGCTGGGCGCGTGATGCACTAAGAACAGCTCTCAAGAACAAAGCATCCGGATTTCCTGAAATGATTACAATAGCCCCCGCCCCTTGCAGCGCAACTGTATAATTCGGTTGCTTTGCCCGCGCTTCTTCCAATGGCTGCAAGCGGGCTAGTTGTGTCAGCGCCTTTCGTAGCTGCCCCTCCCCTGCAATTGTGCCAATCGCGTCATTATCTGCGTCTGTCGTTAAAAACGTCAAATCCGCTTTCCGCACAGCAGCTTCTTTTAAAATGGATGCAGCAAATCGTATTTGTTCTTCAAACGTTTCCGAGGATTTCGCGTCCAGCAATAACGTGACATGCTCGCCCCGTTTGTTCTCGAATTCTTTCGTCATCAAGTTCTGTGTCCGTGCAAATGACTTCCAGTGGATCCATGACATCCGATCTCCTTGCTGATAGTCTCTGACGCTCGTTGCTACCGTCGTTTCTTTTATCAAAGAAAATGGTGACCTTGCAGTCCCTTTGTCATGGTAAGAACCGATTGGAACGTATTGTATGGATTTTGTCTCAGGAAAGATGAGGAGCGATGATTCTCCCTCTGCTGCAATCGTCTCGCGTTTTTTTATCCATCCTAAAAAATCCGCTATTTCCAGTTGCACATCTGAAAAATGATGCTCCCCTCTTTGTCGCCCTTTCAATTCGTACTGCAGGAGAACTTCCTTTTGAAATCCGATGATGAACAACTTTGAAGTTTCTTGGTGTGTGACGGAGGCAGCCCCCTCACAATACAGATCTCTGACCGCAAGATATAACAATGGAAATCGATTCGTACGTTCTACACGAATTGTCACCGTAGTCGTTTCACCAATTCCAAGTAATGGACGTTGAATGACACGTGACACTGTCATCCGTTTTAACGGATATAACACAATTGAGAGCGCATACAAAGAAAATGGCACGATGAAGTAAAAAATCGTCCAACTTCCCATGCCCCCTTGAAACATCGCAAACGAATATGCTCCACCTATAACGAGTAAAACAAATAACGTTTGAATGACGAGTGTTGCACGCTCTCGTGTCATACAGAGTTCGTCCTTAAAACAGGGACACGAACTTTCTCCAAGACATCGACGAGCACGTTCTCAATGGTATGGCCGCTATACTCCGCGTCCGGGTGCAAAATGATCCGGTGACTAAATACATATGGAAGTAAATATTGTACATCGTCCGGCGTTACATAATTCCGCCCTTTTATGAGTGCAAATGCTTGGCATGCTTTCATGAGGCCGAGTGATCCGCGTGGACTCACCCCCAGATAAACGGACGCATGGTCACGTGTAGCGTTCGCGCAGTCAACTATATACGATTTAACCGTTGCATCCACAATGATAGTTGTCACAACGACTTGAAGTTCACGTAAGTCCTCCAGCGTAATAGCAGGAGCCGTCAGTTCAGGTGGAAGTTGTGATTCCGAACGTGAAAGCACTTCAATTTCCTCATTCCTCGTCGGGTACCCCATTTTCAATTTAAATAGAAAGCGGTCCATTTGTGCTTCTGGTAATGGATAAGTCCCTTCATATTCAATTGGATTTTGAGTAGCCATGACAAAGAACGGTTTCGGAAGCTGCAGCGTTTTTCCATCTATCGTGATGGATGCTTCTTCCATCCCCTCCAAAAGTGCACTTTGCGTTTTAGGGGAAGTTCGATTGATTTCATCAGCCAAAATGATATTGCCTACAATTGGACCAGGTCTGAATTCAAACTCCATCTGTTTCGGGTTGTAAATCGATACACCGAGCACGTCGGAAGGTAATAAGTCAGGCGTGAACTGGATTCTTTTGAAGTCAGCACCTATGGCAGCAGCCAATGATTTTACCATCACCGTTTTCCCGACACCGGGCACATCTTCAAGAAGGACATGTCCTCCCGCTAAAAGTGCTGTAAGACTAAGTTCACTAATATCACGTTTCCCCACAATTGTTTGCTCAATGCTCGTCAAAATGGCATCGATGTTCTCTTTATGTGACATCCTCTTTCCCCCTTGCTCGTTTGCTGGATGATTCTACAGTTCTTTCCATCATACCGGAATTTGTACAGTTGGACAAACTAATTCACAAAACAAACAGAATTAAACAGCAATAGAAAAACCTCTCTAAGGTAAGAGAGGTTTAAGAGGATTTACACAATCATTTCCAAAAATCATCAAACACAGTAACTGGAAGATGCCGCTTATGCGCGGAACGAAGGTAGTGTCCTTCGATTGTTTGGCGTGCATCATCAGGTACCGGTTTTCCTTCCAAGTAATCATCGATTTGCGGATAGGTTACACCGAGGGCGATTTCATCAGGCAAGGCAGGTTTGTCTTCCTCCAGATCCGCGGTCGGAACTTTGTTGTATAAATGCTCTGGGCAACCGAGGAAACGAAGCATTTCCTTCCCTTGCCGTTTGTTCAAACGGGATAACGGGGTGACGTCTGCTGCTCCATCGCCGAATTTCGTATAGAATCCGGTGATTGCTTCTGCTGCATGATCCGTTCCGATTACCACACAATGATGGAACGCCGCCATTGAAAACTGGACTTTCATCCGTTCCCTAGCTTTCTCATTGCCCTTTTCAAAATCTGACAAGGAAATCCCTGCCGCGTCAAGTGCCCGAAGGCTGGCATCTACTGCCTCTTTAATATTTACGGTATACGTACTAGTCGGACCAATGAAACGCAAGGCATCTTGACAATCATCTTCGTCAAACTGTGTACCATAGGGCAGTCGGATTGCGACAAACTTATAGCGATCCGTTTCAAGTTCCTTATTCAACTCATCCACTGCCATCTGCGCAAGTTTTCCAGCTAACGTTGAATCTTGGCCACCGGAAATCCCTAGTACATAACCTTCTAGAAACGTATTCTTCTTCAAATACTCTTTCAGGAAATCCACCGATACCCGGATCTCTTTCTGAGGATCGATCTCCGGCTGCACGTGCAATTCCTGAATGATTTGCTGTTGTAATGCATTCATTATGGATTCCTCCTATTCGTGTATGAAGTCACTCACCATTTCCTGGACTTCTTCGATATTTCTCATCTTATTATCCCAGCACTTCTGGCTCAAATCGACAGGATACTCTTCGGGATTGAGGGAACGTTTGTATTCGTCCCATAACAGGTTCAAATTATCTTTTGCATACTGTTGGATTTCAATGGTTGGCGGCAACTCATAAACGATTTGTCCATTATCGATGACTTTTACATGGAGGTCTCTCGCTTCAAAATTCGTTACAAACTTAGAGATGAAGGTGTGTACGGGATGAAACATTTTGATCCGTTTTTCAGCGTTCGGATCTTCATCATACATCGTGATGTAGTCCCCTTCAGCTTTACCATTTTCTTTATCGATAATCCGGTAGAGCTTCTTACGTCCAGGCGTGGTCACTTTCTCAGCGTTGGATGAAATCTTGATCGTGTCCACCATTTCACCATTTTCACCTTCGATTGCAACGAGTTTGTAGACGGCACCAAGTGCTGGCTGGTCATAAGCGGTAATGAGTTTCGTCCCGATTCCCCACACATCCACTTGAGCACCTTGAGCTTTCAAGTTAAGGATCGTGTATTCATCCAAATCATTGGATACAACGATTTTCGCATCCTCGAATCCTGCTTCGTCCAACATACGGCGTGCTTCCTTTGACAGAAATGCGATATCCCCACTGTCTAGGCGAATGCCTATGAAGTTAATCTTGTCTCCTAGTTCCTTCGCCACTTTAATGGCCGTCGGGACACCGATTTTCAATGTGTTATACGTATCTACAAGGAAGACACAGTCACGATGGCGTTTTGCATAGGAGTGAAACGCTTTGTATTCACTCTTATAAGCTTGTACAAGGGAATGGGCATGGGTACCGCTCGCCTGTATGCCGAACAGTTTTCCAGCCCGGACGTTACTGGTCGCTTCCACACCGCCAATCACTGCAGCCCGTGCTCCCCAGACAGCCGCATCCATTTCATGCGCACGTCTGCTGCCGAATTCCATCACCATTTCGTCTTTCACGACTTGCTTGATGCGACTCGCTTTCGTAGCAATCAGCGTTTGGTAGTTGACGATATTCAAGAGCGCTGTCTCAATAAGCTGTGCCTCAGCCAATGTAGTTTCTACTCGTATGATCGGTTCGTTACCAAATACCGTTTCCCCTTCTTTCATCGAATAGAGGTCTCCTGTAAATCGGACATCTTTCAGATAATCGAGAAAGTCTTCTTTGTAATGCAACTCATCTTTTAAATAAGCGATGTCAGTATCCGTGAATTTCAGATTCCGTAAATAATCCAGCACACGTTCAAGACCTGCAAAGATTGCATACCCGTTTCCAAAAGGCAATTTCCTGAAATACAGCTCGAAAATCGCTTTCTTGTTATGGATCCCTTCCGACCAGTACGTTTCCATCATATTGATTTGGTATAAATCTGTATGTAATGCAAAGCTATCATCTGTATAATTTGAGCTCACACTAATTCGCCTCTTCCAAGTAGGTTATGTAGACTGCTTACAACTTCACTTACCCTTTTTCCCAAACGTTAATCTAAACCATTTGTGATGCCTTCTGAAGAATTTCCAAACTATAGACAAGTATATCAAATTCCTCACAGAAAGAAATCATCTATCTCCTATTGCATTCATCTAGAGAACATGATATTATCAGAACAATCACTTTTCAAATAATTCAATAAACAATTCTTATCAAGAGAGACGGAGGGACTGGCCCTGCGAAGTCTCAGCAACCAGCCAACTGGCCGAGGTGCTAATTCCAGGAGGTGCATGCGCATCTCGCAAGATGAGAGCTGACTTCATGCAATATGCACAGAAGGCCCTCTATGAATCATAGGAGGGTCTTCTTTTTGTATATAAATAGCCGATTTTCGGGGTAAAAGTAAAGGTGGGATTGAGATGACAACACAAACACAAACGGATTTGCTAGCTGCACTCACCACGTTGAAAACAAAAGAATGGGTGGACCTCACCCATACGTTCGGACCGGATTCTCCGCACTTTTTCATGTTTGAAGATGCTGAGTTTAAAACACTGTTCAATCATGACGACGGTTTCTTTGCTCAGCAATTCAGCTTTGCCGGACAATACGGGACACATATCGATGCCCCCATTCACTTCGTCAGGAACACTCGCTATTTAGAAGAACTGGAGTTGAAAGAGCTTGTCCTGCCACTCATTGTTGTCGACAAATCCAAAAACGCAGAAACAGATCACGACTTCACGTGCTCGAAAGACGACCTGTTGGAATTCGAGAAGGAACATGGAACAATCGAATCGGGATCATTCGTCGCACTTCGAACTGACTGGAGCAAGCGATGGCCCGATCCGGAAAAGTTCTGCAATCAAGATGCAGACGGGAACAACAGGATACCAGGCTGGGGATTGGATGCCTTGCAATTCCTTTTCGAAGAACGCGGCATAAAAGCCATCGGCCATGAAACTTTTGATACCGATTCCGCTGCAGACTTCAGAAAAAACGGTGCGCTCCATGGTGAATATTACGTGCTCGAACAAAATACGTATCAAATCGAACTCTTAACAAACTTAGACAAACTCCCTGCAAAAGGGGCGGTCATCTTTAATATTGTCCCAAAACCTGAAAAAGCATCCGGATTCCCCGTGCGCTCTTTCGCAATCCTGCCTTAACGAAAACAAGCATTCTGCACGTACACAGAATGCTTGTTTTTATTATGCTTTTTTCGATGCATGCATTTCAGTCATGCGCTCGTAAAAATCGACGAAGTTGTCGACTACAGAGTCCAAGAAGGCTACTGTCGATGCGTCTGTTAACTCGTCTTGTTCGTTCAATTTCTCATGAACGGAACCGATGTACACTTCATTGTTCGGCAAAATGAGTGGTGAAAGACCCGGATTGGACAAAATTTCACGCAAATGGATTTGAGCACGCACGCTTCCGAAAACTCCCATTGATGAGCCGACGATGAACGCAGGCTTATCACGCAACGTCGCTTCGCCTCCGCGTGATAACCAGTCCAGCGCATTTTTCATAGCGCCTGGGATGGAGAAGTTGTATTCAGGAACTGCGAACAGTACTGCATCCGAATCCTTCACATCTTCTTTGAATGTACGGGCATTTACGGGCGGTTCACTTTCAATGTCTACTGAAAACATTTCTACGTCATTGATGGAAACTAACGTAATATCCAAACGATCGGCGTACCGCTTCTTCATGAAGTTCACCAATCTTTTATTGTAAGAAGTCGAACTTGTACTTCCGATAATTGCTTTTACTCGTATTGTCATCTTGAATTGCTCCTTCTTGTTAAACTTTTTTATCTCGAATTAAGGATACCATTTTTGTTCTTTAACGTTTAATAATCTGCTCACTGATCTTAACTTCGTGAAAAACTCCGTACACTCTTGCTTATATAAATCTTTTAGCATTCTAATATATTTTATTATAACTCCATTGTTAGTTACATAAATCACGAGAACCTTACAAATACTTTTAAACCAATGTTTATAGTTTCATGATCCGGGGTAAAAACTTATCACGTAAACAATTAATATTTTACAAATATAAGATGAAATCATAAATATCAGAGGAGTGCTTATATGGGAAAGAATATTTGTTTCATTTCAGATCATGGTCATCCCTTAGCGCCACTCGGGACAAGCCAAGCAGGGGGCAGAATAATTATGTGAAGCAACTTGCTCTTGCATTAGATGCTCGCGGTCATTCTGTAGACGTTTTCACTCACTGGTCCAATGCCGAATCACCTCAATACGAAACGTTTGGAAATAGGTGCCGCGTCATCCGTGTCGCAGCAGGGAAGAAGAAATTTGTCGATAAAACAGAGATGCTCCATCTCCTGCCCGCCTTTCTCAATGAGATGAAGGTGCTTCAAAACCTTTCGGATTATGACATCATGCATACACATTATTGGCTTTCCGGGTTACTCGGATCGGAATTGAGTAAAGAAGTTAAAATTCCGTGGGTCCATACATCCCATTCCCTAGCTATCGCAAAACAACGGGCTACCGGTATAAAACAACCGCAAAGGCTCAAAGCGGAGCGGATGATCCTTTCTAAAGCAGATGCAGTCATCGCCACTACGCTGGACGAAAAAGCCCTTATCAAAGCCACTGTGAAACACCCTTCTCCAATTCGCGTACTACCTATTGGCGTAAGTCCAGTCTTTACTCCTGAACCTCATTCCATACACTCGCCCCTCACTTTCACGTTTGCAGGAAGACTCGAAAAAACAAAAGGGATTTATACGTTGCTTCGTGCTTTTAAACTTCTGTCCGGTTCTGGCCTTCTTGAAGTGCCAATCCGTTTACGGATCATAGGCGGCGAGCCTGACCAAGTGGATCCGCAAACGAAATGTGCAGTTTCAGACGAACTCCGAGCAGCCGTAAAAGGGATTGAGGATCATGTCGATTTTCTAGGCTGTCTTCCCCCTGAGCGCCTTGCAGCACACTTCAGAAGCAGTTTAGCGGTCATCGTGCCTTCCTATTATGAATCTTTCGGAATGGTAGCGGCAGAAGCTCAAGCATGCGGAAGCCCTGTCATTGCTTCGAATGTAGGAGGACTTGGCGATATTGTGATCAATAAGGAAACTGGCCTTCAAGTAAAACCGAACAGCACAAGTGAACTCGCCTCAGCCATGGGCCTTTTTACAAAAAGACCTGATATTGCTGCACAACTCGGTAAAAAAGCTGCGAAATTTGCCCAGCAGAATTTCAACTGGAAAGTAATTGCGAAAAAGGTGGATAAATTATATGAAGGAGTCAGTCGTACAGTACAAGAGCCATATGTTAGCAACTGATTTAGACAATACATTAGTGGGGCATAAGCAAGATTTGAAAAGCCTCACCGAGTTACTCCAGTCTTCACATGAAGATATAGCGCTGGTCTACGTCACAGGACGCCATGCAAGCTCTGTTCAGCAACTCATTTCGGAGGAGCGTCTGCCTGCCCCCGACCTGGTTATTTCAGATGTAGGAACAAAGATTTGGCATATGCCTGAGTGGGAGGAAGATGCCTCTTGGCGTAGTTTAATGGAAGCAAGATGGGACCCGGAACGGGTGAAAGAGTTGGCTTCTCGTTTCCCTGACTTAACACCCCAAGAATTGCCCGATGATTGCAGGGTTTCTTTTACCGTGAAACAAAATCCGGAAACCGTTCGCCAATTCAAGCACTCTCTCAAAGAGCACAATATCGCCCATCAATTCATCTTCAGCTCGAATCAGGATGTGGATGTTCTTCCTGAAGGCGCGGGTAAAGGGAATGCACTCGACTACGTGATTCGAAAATTCTTCCATCCTTCCGTCAAGATTTTAGTTGCAGGCGATTCCGGAAATGACATCGATATGCTGGACTCGGAATGGCCTTCTGTCATCGTTGGCAATGCTCACGATGAGTTGAAGAATATTCCTGACCGCCACAATCTGTATAGAGCTGAACGTCATTTTGCAGGCGGTATCCACGAGGCATGGTGTCACTTTTACGGCACTCCAAAATGAAAAAACAAAAGCTGTCTGTTCAAGTCCTAATTCAGGGCTTCATCAGATAGCTTTTAAATTACGTTTCTGTTATATATTGAATCTGCGAATGGATTCTTGGAGGCCTTCTGCCATTTGAGACAGTGTTTCAGAAGCTGCTGCAATTTCTTCCATTGAAGCTGTTTGTTGTTGTGCAGATGCTGAAATATTCTCCACGTGGTTAGCGGACTGCATTGCAATCGTTGCAGTTTGCTCGATAATTGACGCCATACGTTCGGATTCGCCACGATTTTTTGCAGTACCTGTAGTCACCTCTTGAATTTGTTCGGAAATCCCTTGTATCGCCTGAGAAATTTTAGTGAAAATCGCGCCCGTCTCTTCCACCAGTTTCGCTCCCATCTCCACCGCTTCATTTCCACGGCCGATTGCTGAAACGGAATGACCGATATCTTGTTGGATTGCTCCTATTAGGGTCCCTACTTGGGTTGCGGCATTTGAAGACTGTTCAGCCAGTTTTCGTACTTCATCCGCCACGACAGCGAATCCTCTGCCATTCTCTCCCGCACGTGCTGCTTCGATAGCGGCATTCAATGCTAATAGATTCGTCTGTTCCGCAACATTCGTAATCAGTCCTGCAATTTTACCGATTTCTGCAGACTTGCTGCCGAGCTCGTTTACATATTTGAAAGCCGAATCGGTTTCAGATTGGATGGTTTCCATATGATTCTCAACGCGCGTCACAGATCCGGATCCTTCTTCAGCTAAATTCACCGTCTCGTAAACCGTATTTTTCGCCCGCTCCATCTCTCCTTCCACGTGATGCATATCACTTGATAGGTGCATGGCAGCTTTGTTCACTATCTCGGTTTGTTCCAACTGTCCATCGATTCCGCCTGCAAGTTCCTGAATCGATTCAGATACATGTTCCACCGACTTACTCGTCTCTTCACTACTCGCAGACAGCTCCTCGGAAGTGGCTGCTACTTGCATGGATGCACTTGAAACCTGCTCGATCATTTCCTTTAAATTCTGTGACATCCGATTCGTATATAAGGCTAGTTCGCCGATCTCATCCCGATTTCGAGTTTGCACCACGTCTCCTGACAGATCACCGTCCGCCACTCGGGCTACGTGATCTGTAATCCGGATAAGCGGTTTCGATAGATGTCCTGAAAACAAAATGATGACGATAGCGCCTATAAGTAAGGAAATCCCTAGTACCACAGCCAGAACCATCAACAATCCCTTGGACTCACTGTTGAAATCCATCAAATAGGATCCCGCAACAACATTCCATCCCCATTGTTGGAATACTTGTGTATAGACGATTTTAGGTGCGACCGTCTCCGTTCCAGGAACCGCGAAATCGAATGTTAGGAAACCTCCACCGTTTTGCGCGGTTTTAATGGTTTCCATTGTAGTCATCATGCCCTCTTTTGTCTTCGAGCCACTTAAATCTTCCCCCTCTTTGACTGGGTGGGCAAGAGCCACTCCATCATCTCCAAGGACAAAGAAATATCCATGCTGCCCCATATCCACTTCAGATTGGATTGTTCGGGTTCCGTCCTCTTGAAGAGGACCAATCAGTTTGTCTTTCGCTATCTCTTGCGCTTCTTTAAGTGATAGCGCACCTTTATCCACTTGTTCCTGTAAGGATTCGAGTAAATCGATTGCGAGATTCACATCATTTTTCAATCCTTGCGCACCGATATCATTCAAACTGTTCTTGGCTAACGTATACCCACTTAACCCAATGACCAGACTTGGAATGACAAGTAAAATTGCTGAAATCAGTATTAGTTTTGTCCGGATTCTCATTTTCATAGTAATCCCTCCCAATCTAGTTATCGGTCAGAATAGAGTATTTATTACTATTTTTATGTTTTTTTAACACACAATTATCTAGTTCAAAAGTTTATTCAACTAATTCTTTGGTCAACCCCTTTTTTCTGAACCATCTAATAGTTTCAAAACTTGCCACTCATGAACTGATGGCATCCCGTAGTTTGTAATCTCGGGTTCAACATAGTTCCTCATTAAAAAACCCCGCCAAAGTTTTAAACGACTTTGGCGGGGTTTCATCATGTTAATAAGCGCGTGCAAACCAGACTGTATGCTTTGCGTCTTTTCCACAGTTGATGCATGTATGTTTTTCAACTGGAGGGTTGAATGGAATGTTACGTGTTGTGAATTTTGTTTCTTGTTTCACGTGTTCTTCACACGCATCGTCTCCACACCATCCTGCAAGGATCCAGCCCGGAATTTCATTGTTTTCTTGGGACGTTGCAATATGCGTAGTGAGCTCACCCAACGTTTCAATGTTCGTATGAGAGTTCTCGTCTCGGAACGCACGCGCTTTTTCCAACAAGCGGCTTTGCATCGCTGTCAATTGGTTTTCAATTTCCGCAACCAAACCTTCCAATGCGTATGCTTCTTTGCCTTCTTCATCGCGTAATTTCAACATAGCGTGTGAATTCTCCAAATCACGCGGTCCGAGTTCAATGCGTACCGGTACACCCTTCAGTTCCCACTCGTTGAATTTATATCCTGGGGACTGATCGGAATCATCCAGACGTACGCGGATTCCTTTCGCTTTCAACTCCGCATAGACTTCATCAAGCTTCTCCATAATCGCAGGGTTCTTTTTCCAAGGACCAACTGGTATTAAGACAACTTGAGTCGGCGCGACGCGTGGCGGCAATACAAGACCTTGCTCATCACCGTGAACCATAATGACAGACCCGATCAGACGAGTGGACGTCCCCCAAGAAGTCGTATGAACGAATTCATGCTTATTTTCTTTAGTCAGATATTTAATATCGAATGCTTCTGCGAATTTTGTGCCAAGATAGTGGGACGTCCCTGCTTGTACCGCTTTTCCGTCTTTCATCATCGCCTCGATTGAAAACGTATCGACCGCTCCTGCGAAACGCTCTGAAGGTGTCTTTTGCCCATCGTATACCGGAATGGCTAGCAGTTCTTCAACGACTTCTTTATAAATGTTCAACATCTGCATCGTTTCATGGCGCGCTTCTTCCTCATTAGAATGTGCAGTATGACCTTCTTGCCAGAGGAATTCAGACGTACGGATGAATGGCAAAGTTTTCTTTTCCCAACGGAACACGTTTGCCCATTGGTTAATGAGCACAGGAAGATCGCGGTAGCTCTTAATCCAATCGGAGTATAAGTGACCGATCATTGTTTCTGAAGTTGGTCGCAGTGCAAGTCTTTCTTCAAGCGGTTCCCCTGCAGCTTCTGTAACCCAAGGCAGCTCAGGCGCAAACCCTTCGATATGATCTTTTTCTTTTTGGAAGAAAGATTCAGGTATCAGCATCGGGAAATAGGCGTTGCGGTGCCCTGTCTCCTTGAATCTGCGGTTCATTTCATCCTGGATGTGCTCCCAAATTTCAAAGCCATCCGGTTTGAACGCGATACATCCGCGTACCGGTGTGTAATCCATCAAATCCGCTTTTTGGATCGTATCAATGTACCACTTTGAAAAATCATTCTGTTGCGTGTTTGACATGTCCATTCCTCCTGTTCAATGATTGCGAGAGAAGTCTTTGTCCGCAAAAAAACACAAAGCTGTCCTGTATGAAAGGACGTCTTTGTGTTGGGGACGCGGTACCACCTTAGTTCGGCTAATTAGCGTAATGCGCAGATTAGCCCTCTATCGTTTCGTAACGGGACGAACCGGTCGTGTTTACACGACATCTCGGTGGTAGGGTTTCGAACTGGAAGAGGTGATAGGACTCTCAGCGGGTTGCCCTATTTTCTGTTTCACGATTCCGGTCTACTTAGCCACTTCATCGATCATTATTTCCTTTACTATATCAAACAAATCAGTAACTCACAACAAACAATCGTTTCAACGGCTGGCTGACTGCACTCTTTCCCCAGGCGTGAGGGAAAATATGTGATTTGCAAGCCGTTCACAGTTTTTCCGGTCTGTATAATCGATGTAGGAGGATAATTCATCGAAACGTGGGTTTTCCGTTTGACCTTGTTCAAGAATACGGATTAACGAATGAATGACTTCTTCTGCAGTATCCGCCTTCCAACCGAGGAGATCCTCATCCAAATCCAAATAGGAACCCCGCATCTTCAAGAACGATTCTTGGTCGAATGTATAAAAGATGACAGGACGATTCATATAAACAAAATCCCAGAAAATGCTGGAGTAATCCGTGATCAGCATATCTGTGTACAGGATCTCTTCCTGTATGGATATTTCGTCGTATGTTTTAAATTCGATGTGCTGGCGCGAGGAGCCAAATGAAGTGAAATAAGATTCAAACGGCTTCATGAAAGGATGCAATACGACTTTAAGTGTGACATCGTGTTCGGTGACCAGACGATTAAGAACACCATGGTTAAGCAACTTTTCAGTAGCTTGAAAATACTCACTCTCCAAGAATTCAGCTTCCGATAAACCGAACAACGTTTCCCGCCACGTCATCATCACCATAATCGTTTTCACCTCTGTCACCGGATGATTATAAGGAAGACGATCAAATCTCGCCATTCCAGTAACGGCTAACTTTTCTTCAGGCATCCCCCATTCCTCTTTCTTAATGCTTTTTTCATATTGGGACGCACAATTGAAAACATCACAGCGCTCCAGTAATGGGACATCTTCGGGATTGATCAATATCTTCTTAAAACATTCGATTCCGTGACTAATATGGATCATAATCGTTTTTTTGTTCCAAAAAATGAACTTATCGATACCTGGAGCGATGTCATACATGAGGGAATGTCCATGTACAGTGTAAGCCGCCCGGAAGAACAGCAAATAGTTCTTAAAACTGCCGAGCGGTACCGCATGCTCAATGCCTTTTTCTTGAACGTAGGATGTATCCGGATCATACATCCAGTGGATTCTATAGTCTTCTTGAAAATTTTTCATGAGATACTCATGGAAAGCGGAGGCATTGTCTTCATATTTTTCACCTAAATTGCCGCCTACCAGGATAATCGGAAGAGACGGTTTCTGCGGCAACAGCTTGACGGCTAAATACGCCAAAGATACTTTTATCCACACTGTCAACTTTTGAAATGGTTTTTTTCGTTTCAACTCCATAAAATCATTCACCCACTCATGTCATTTCATTTACACTCCTATACCCCCGAAAGCGCATCGATAAGCTCTTTCACCGAACCATTCTTACACTCTCCTAAGCGACTCTCATCTTTTGCTGAAATAGTGATCGTTTTCTCCAGTCGTTACGTTAGCTTACTAAGAGTCTGCTTTCAGGAATACAGCTAGTAGGACTTATGGTATTCTAAGTGAAAAGCTCACGTAAAGGAGACTCCGATGAAACATACAGACGACGGAACCTTATATGCCCTTGCCGCCGCCAAGGATCGATCGGCCTTTGAAATCCTATATGATCGATACGAAAAACTAATCTTCTCCTTTGCTTATCGGATAACTCAAGATCGCGAAATTGCGGAAGAAGTAGTGCAAGATGTATTTGTAAAACTATGGAACGGCACAACGACCTACCAAGAACAGAAAGGCTCCTTTTCTTCATGGTTGTTAACCGTAACTCGAAACAAAGCTTTTGACGAAATACGTCGCTTAAAACGACATGATCATGAACCGATGCTTGAAAAAGATGCGCTGATTGAACAGCTTGGGGATGTAGAAAAAACGGTTGAATGGAGCGAACAGAGAAATGCGATACGGAATGCCGTTCTTGAACTCAAGCAGGAGCAGCAAGAAATTATCGATCTGTTTTACTTCAAAGGGCTCAGTCAGCAAAAAATCGCAGATCAGTGCGAACTGCCACTCGGAACGGTAAAAGGTAGAATCCGATTAGCACTCAAACATTTAAAAGGGTTCATCGCCCAGGAAGGAGGATTCTCGAATGACTGAACAATGTATTCATCTACTGGATTATTTCAACCGTTCTTTGACTGAAGAAGAAGTATTGGCCTTCGAACACCATCTCGAAGAATGCCCTTCTTGTTGCGCCGAGCTCGAGGAACTCAATCTGTTAACAGAAGACCTCCCCTACTTGGCGGAAGAAATTGAAGTCCCGGATGGTTTAAAAGCCAAAGTTTTCGCAGCAATCGATGAACAACCCTCTACTGTTGCATATGATAGCTCCACGGTGAGCAACCAAGTAGAAGGATTGCACCAACCGAAAGCAGCTGCGGAGCCTAGGAAAAGAAAAGGTTTCCTCGTCCCTGTACTGGCAGCTGCTCTATTCGCTTCACTCATGACCAATGCTTATCTCGCTACATTGGATCAGTCTGCGCCCACTGAAGTTGCAGAAAGCGATCTCCAACTTATCGGTAAAGCATTGCTGGAACCGCAACCTGGTGCAGAAAACGCTACAGCCCTCGCCATGATGATCCAGGACAAAAATGAGACGGTGCTGTTAGTCGACGCCAGCAACTTGCCAAAGTTGAAAGACAACGAATTGTACCAAGTTTGGGTAATTGACAAGGAGACGCCTCGACCAGCGGGCTCATTTAAAACAAACACCGAAGGCAGCGGATCTGTTACGCATCCTATGGATCAGCTAAAAGGCGACTGGGATACGGTTGCAATTACGATTGAAACTGAGCCTGACCTTCCTGCTCCAAAAGGAAATTTAGTTCTTGCTGGCAGTATTTAATAACTCAGAAACCAAACAGGACCGCCGATTATGGCGGTTCTTTTTCATGTAAAAAAGAAGATAAGAAAAGTTTTTCCGTTAAAAAGTGATCCATTTGTTTTTCCTCTCCGTTAGCTTATTACAAAACCGAAAAGGAGAGATTCATGATGAACTACAAAAAACTCGCAGCCATTCCATTAAGTGTTTCCCTGCTCCTCCCAATGGGAGCGATCGCGAATGCAGCTGATCACTCAGGTCACGGAACAACTTCAATGGCAGTATCCAACCCAGCTACAGATTTGAGAGCGACTCTGGACTCCATCCTTTCCGAGCATGCATACTTAGCAATCGTCGCCATGCAAAAAGGAATAGACGGTTCAAAAGATTTTGATGCAGCTGCAGCACAATTAGGAGAAAACACGGACGAATTATCCGCAGCAATCGGATCCGTTTACGGAGACGATGCAGCAAATCAGTTTAAAGAAATATGGGGCAGCCACATTGGGTATTTTGTGGACTATGTAAAAGCTACAGCTGCTAATGATGAAGAAGGACGAAAGAAAGCCGTTTCCGATTTAGACGGTTATCGAGTAACACAAGCAGGATTTTTGGACACCGCAACTGAAGGCCGTCTTAAAGCGAAAGACTTAGAAGAAGGTTTAAAAATGCACGTTGATCAGTTAATCTGGGCGTTCGACAATTACAATGCTGGAGAATATGAGAAAGCATACGAAGGCATTACCGAGTCAATGATGCACATGTTTGGTACTGGTAAAGGTATTTCTTGGGCAATCACGGACCAATTCCCAGACAAGTTCGATAAGATGTCCGTTGATACTCCTGCAGCTGATTTACGCGAACAGCTGAACAATCAGTTCTCTACTCACGCAGCACTGGCAATCCTAGCGATGCAAAAAGGTATTGACGGAGCGAAAGACTTTGATGTATCTGCTGCAGAACTAAACAGCAACACAGAAGACCTCACGAAATCGATCGAATCCGTTTACGGAGCTGAAGGTGCGAAGCAGTTCAACGAAATTTGGAGCAGTCATATCGGCTACTTTGTAGATTATGTGACTGCTACAGCCTCTGATGATGCTGAAGGTCAAAAAGCAGCAATGGCAAACCTTGATGATTACCGCGTCAAACAAGCAGCCTTCCTGGAGACTGCAACAGAAGGACGTTTGAAAGCAGCTGACTTAGAAGAAGGATTGAAAGTTCACGTAGACCAGCTTCTAGCAGCCTTTAATAAGTATCACGATGGCGATTATGATGGTGCTTATGATGACATTCACGAAGCATACAGCCACATGTTCGGAGTCGGTACGATGATGGCTGGTGCAATTGTCGACCAGTATCCAGACAAATTTGCTGATTCCATGCCTTCAGATATGCCTAAAACAGGGTTAGGCGGTATGAGCCAAGAGTCGAATGATTCTACAGTTATGTGGATTTTAACTAGTTTGATACTTGCAATGGCTGCAGGAGCTGTTGTAATCCGCAAGACACGCCCTGAGAACAACTAATTAGAAGGGGGCTAATCCCCCTTCTTTTTCTTTATACTACTATTTCACGGAGGTGTTCATGATGAAAACCCCTGCATTCCTGACTTCAGGACTGATCGCACTAATTGTGGCAGGGTGCAGCAGTCCCCGAGATTCTTCGCCACAATCAGAAGCGGCGCGGGAACCTCAATCTTCCCCATCCACGACAAAAGAAGTTTCTGTAGAAAAACCTTCATCTGAAGGACTATCACTAGTAGCAGAGCAAAATGGGATCAAGCCAGTCACCCTTGAAATACCTGCAATTGGGGTAAAGTCTGACATCGAAAATGTTGGGGAGTTGGAAAATGGGCAGATGGGTGTTCCTGACAGTGTAGATAATGTAGGCTGGTTCGAACCAGGTACATTACCAGGAAATCGCGGAAGCTCCGTGATGGCGGGGCATATCGATTCTCTTACTGGTCCTGCTGTTTTTTATAAGCTTGACCAATTAAAAAAAGGAGATGAAGTTGTCGTGAAAGATGCTGATGGTAAATCATTGACCTTCATCGTCACTCAAACCAAACGGTATCCTCGAAAAGATGCACCCATTGACGAGATTTTTGGTTTCTCTTATGGCAGTCGTTTAAACTTAATCACGTGTACAGGAGAATTTAACCGCAAAGCCAAAACGCATGAGGAACGCTTGGTTGTCTATACAGAACTTGAAGGCCAAGACAGCGGAGGTTGACTTCACGGAGAGCGGGTATACCGCTACAAAGGAGTGAGATCTATGAAGTCATCACAACACGAACCGTCAATTTCCCCAACTGAAGCCGTAGATATAATTGAACAAGTTGCAGGAACCCATAAAGGTTATCGAAGAGCACACGCAAAAGGGATTGGATTCAATGCGGTTTTCACGCCAAATAATAATGCAAAACCTTTCACTCAAGCATCATTTTTACTAGGAAACGCTCAAAACGTCATCGTTCGTTTTTCTCATAGTTCACCTATCCCGAACAGTTCCGAGCAACTGATTCCAATCAAAGGAATGGCGGTGAAGTTTCCAACATCAGATGATAAGGCAATCTCTCTAGTAATGGCAAACGCGCCCGTGTTCCCGACAAAAACACCAGAAGCATTCGTACGGCTTATCCAAGCCTTTGGTGTGAAGAATCAGTCACTAAAAGAAAAACTTTCAACAATTAGTGACGATACGGAATTCAACACCGTTCCTGCCCTGCTAAAGCAATTAAAAACACCTGCAAGTTTTGCCACTACCCGATTTTGGGCAATCCATGCTTATATCCTTACCACAGATTCAGGCGAGCGCCAGGCTGTACGTTTTTCTTTTGAACCTGTGGCAAAGGAAGACAAACTCCCCTTCACTACAAAAGATATGGAGCTGGAATTATTGGAACGTATGATGGATTCACCAGTTCGTTTCAGACTTCTGATGACTCTTGCAGCACCTGAAGATCCGATTAATGATCCTTCCATTTCATGGCCAGACAATCGATTAGTTATTGATGTTGGTGAATTGGTTCTTACCGAAAAACGAGAAGACCTTGCAGAAGACCATTTGTTTAATCCTACAAACGAAACGCCAGGCTTTAGCTGTTCAGATGATCCAGTACTCCACTATAGATCTGAAGTATATGCGGAATCCTATCGCAGACGTTCGGCTGAAATGTAGATATACTCCTGCGAGACATCGGCCAATTATAGGATGCTTTCCCGTTCTGCGTGAATAGGTTTTGACAAAGTTTAATAGGGGTACCTATAGGTTAATTGAGTTGGTAGAAGGAGGAATTACCATGATTGCTTTAAAGAGCAAGATTGAAGGGAAAACAGTTGTTTTCGGGAATGCACTGAAGCTATTCAAAGAAGCAGGGTTGGATCTCGGCGGAGGCTGGGAATACGATCATGGTATGTTTGATACAATTTTGTATCAGCGTGAAGAAACAACTATCTATTTAAGGGTTCCTTTTCAAGTGTTAAAAGGGATGCTGGATTCCCCGAATACTGTAATCCGTTTCCAAACGCCATTCGTCATCAAGCACGTCATGAATATCGGATTGGACGAAGAAGAAAGTCCCACTATGACCGTAACAGGACTGGAACAGTTCCAGGCGCCGCAAGATCCGGATGCGCCGATTGACCGTCAGCATGAATTTGCAATCGACGCTCAGATGAAACTGGATCAGATTACTGAAGATGTCATGTTCGCTTCTGCGTAACACCCAGCATACATACATTGTTACTTCCCCATAAACAAGCTGCCTACTTGCTGGCAGCTTGTTTATTAACTTATCATTTGCTTTGACTCAGTTCATGAAACCGTTCGAATACTTCCTGTTCATCAAAGGAACTGAACCAAACATAATCCTCTCTATCCAATATTCTGAAATGCTGGCTAATCATGTTTTGCTGAATTCTAAAATCTTTTTCCTCTTCGACTTCTTTCCACCAAACTTTCCCTCCAAGTGTCTTCCCTTTCGGACGATCCAATCCCTTGTGGGCAATTGTCCGGATCACTTCCATTGGTGCATCACCTAAAAGGGATTGGATGATTTCACTATCAGAAAATAGAGCGACCATCGCGACCACTACAGTCCAACTAGCAGTAGTCCGATTTTTTTCTATTTGAACAAGAGTTTTTTTGGATATACCTAAAATTGAGGCCATTGTTTCTTGGGAATACCCTGCTTCCGTACGGATGAGGATAGCACGATGTGAAATTTGCTCTATAAGCTGTTCTGGATTCATGGGAAACCTCCACTGTATAATGGTGTAATAATACACTTATCGAAGCAGTTTTACAAAATAAATGGATTGCTAGGCAACTTGTTTATCCCATTTCCGTCTTGTTACCAACGAATGAATGGAAATAGCAGGTACTACGAAATGGAGCGACTTAGATGAAAAAGGGGAAACGTCTATTGTTTGTAATACTAATTGGTTGGTTCATGATTTTCGTATGGTGGTTCGCAACTGGCCATGCGATGAAAGAGGCGCAGCTAAAACGTGCTGATGGCAGTTATTCGATTGCGGTCGTGCTTGGTGCAAAAGTAAACGGAACAACCCCTTCACTTGCACTTCGATACCGCTTGGAGGCTGCTCTCTCCTATGCAGAAAGTCATCCGAATGTCACGCTCGTACTTTCCGGAGGTCAAGGGGAAGATGAAGGCATCAGCGAAGCACAAGCTATGGAGAATTTTTTGTCAGCACACGGATTTCCGAAAGACCGTATGATCATCGAGGATCGTTCCACTTCTACATATGAAAACTTAGTCAACACAAAGAAACTGATTCCTCAAGGAGTGACAGGTATCACGTTGATCACTAGTGATTACCACTTAGCACGCGCCGGATATCTTGCTGAAAAAGTGGGATATGATTGGGATGCGATTCCGGCCAAAACACCGAAAGTTGTCGAAGCGAAAGTTCGATTCCGTGAGCGGCTCGCCCTCTTGAAAACATGGATTGTCGGTAAATGAATCGGCCGATCCCTTTAACATCTAAGTTGAATTGATCTGTCTTAGACGCCATCATTTGAACCGTAACGAATCGCCAATATGCTGCAGCATTATACGAAAATTTACTTTTTGATATGTGCAGTATGCAAAAGGGACGACCCGAAGAGTCAGTTAGACTCTTCGGGTCGTCCCTTTTCATATGTCAGCTATTCAAATATTCTTTAACAGCTTGGGATACCACTTTGCCTTCGGCGCTGCCTGCCGTTTCTTTCATCAATTGGCCAACCACTTGTCCCATTGGGCTGTCTTTACTTATACCGAGTTTGACGATGAGCTCTTTGACCTCATCGACAGAAAGTTGTTTTGGTAAATAGTGCTCGATGATTGCAATCTTTTCTGTTTCTGCCGCAACTATGTCTTCTCGATTCGCTTTTTGACCTTCTTCAAGAGATTGTTTCGTTTGTTTCAGCTCACGTTGAACCACTTTCAACTCTTCCTCTTCTGTCAAATCACGCTTCAAATCAAGCTCTTGGTTTTGAATACCTGCACGCAGTAAATTGATAACACCCTTCTTGACAGTGTCCTTTTCTTTCATAGCCGTTTTCATATCAGCCATTAATGTCTTTTTGAGTTCTGACATTCCAATCCCTCATTTCAGAAAGTACGTTCTTTCCTAGTATACAAAAAAAATCCTTATTCCACACTCACCATGCCTTCACAGGATGCATCCGGAAATAGTTGAAACCGAAGAAAGCCCCCTATCCATCCACCTACATCAAATGACTATGTCCTAATAACGAGATTTACAACGAAGCACATCGGGTATCCATGAAGAGAAGACTTGTTAAGGAAGTGAGACATTCTTGTTTGGGATTTCAGATTTATTAGCGTTAGTAATTTCAGCTTTTATCATATTGCCCGTGGTTATGTTCATCCGGGAATTCGGGTATTTGTTTGTCTCACTGTTGTGTGGTGTGAAGAATCCGAGATTTACAATCGGCTCTGGTCCGCGGATTTTCAAATATCGGTTTCTTGATATTCGAAAGTACTATCATGTGTATAGTTGGTTTTCATTTGATGAGATTAAGCGAAAGAGCAATTTTACTTATATTTTAATATATGCAGCACCGATTCTTACTAACGTTATCGTCGCCTTGACTTTCAATACGCTATTAGCAAACGGATTCTTACAAGAACAAGCAAGATTTTGGAATCGGTTCATATTTTACGCATTCTTCTATGTGTTATTTGACTCTATTCCCATGTTGACGACGCATGGAAAGCCGAATAACGGAATGATTATTTACGAGCTGATCCGATATGGGAAACGAGTGGATTATAGTGAAGATGAGATTATCCCTTCCACTACTCAAGTAGATGAAGATTATGATGAAGAAATGAAAAAGGTTGAAAAAATGCAGAAAAAAATTGAACAATTAAAGTCTGGAAAAGATGAAAAATCCATTCCAGAAACAGAAGTTGTTGGAGAACGCATTCAAGAAGATCTCACCGTCACTGCCGAAAATATAGCAAAGGAAGAATTAGAAAAAGAACTAGAACAACATGATAAAAAGGAAGGAACCTGATTTCAGGCTCCTTCCTTTTTATGATCTGACCATAATGTGTTCACCGTTCACATCACGTTCTTCAATAAATTTAAAACCGAGCTTTTCATAGAGTCGGACAGCACCCTCATTTTCAGGGTACACGCTTAAGTAAATCGGTTGCTCTCCATATTCTTTTGACACGGTTTCAATCAGTTTCCTCATGAATGCTGTACCAAGACCTCGACCTTGAAACCTTTCATCAATGAGCAGGCGGTCAATCCATAATCTCCCGTTATGACCTTCCCCCTTGAAGAATCCATACATGGAAAATCCAACAAGTTCGCCATCAGCATAGAGCCCCACCGGTTTAAATTGCTTCCATTCCACAGATTCTTCCAAGCATTCATAAGGTGTTTCTATATACTCTTTTTGCGACTGGGCAACTTTCAATTCTAGAATATCCCGATAGTTCGTTGCCGTTACGTCATGAATTTCCAGATTCACGACTTTTCAACCCTTTCTGTTGCACTGCATAACGTATCTATGCTTGCGTGCGTCACACCTGAAATGACGTCAGTCCCCAAGATCAGGTTTCACTTTTTTGTCTTCTGTTCGAATCTGGTCAAATTCTTCCGCAATATCAAGCAGCATACTCAAAATAATTTTATTTTCCAGATTTGGTTCATTCACCAATGAGAGATGCAATTGGCCGATTATAATTTAATGCTAAATCACTTTTCACCAACCTGCTAAGAGCTCTATTGGTCCATTTAGCTCTTTGTGGAAATATTATAGAAACTTAACAATATAATGACGAACAATGTCGATAACGCCGCTCTATTTTATACAAGTGAGGGAGAGAGGAAAATAATAATTCCGAGACAGAAACCGTTATTTCAGAATGAAATATAAAGTGTTTTGAATGATTTTGAACGTTTATGAAACATTTTGATTGATATCAGAATACTCTAGGTATATGATGAAGATAACAAGGTTGGTAATGGAGGGATTCTATGCTTGAAACCGAACGTCATCATGTTATCTTACAGATGCTGCAACACAGCCAAACTGTACGTCTACAAGACATCACCACTGAAACGGGTTCTTCGGAGTCCACCATTCGACGGGACTTAATCGAGTTGGAGCGCCAAAAGAAACTGAAACGGGTACATGGCGGCGCAGCAAAACTGCAAGGTAAGTTGCAGGAATCTTCGATGTCTGAAAAAACATCCAAAAACCTTCATCTCAAACAGCAGATCGGTCAACTAGCAGCTTCTTACATTGAAGAAGGCGATACAGTCTATCTAGATGCCGGTTCAACCGTGTTTGAAATGATTCCGTTCCTTCCCCCATCAATTATTGTGGTAACAAACGGGATTTCTCATACGGATGCCCTTCTAACTCGCGGATGTAAGACGATTCTCACGGGGGGAATTGCAAAACCATCTACGAAAGCCCTTATTGGCAGAGGCGCTCTTCACAGCCTGCAGCAATATCGGTTTGATAAATGTTTTCTAGGTGTGAATGGCATTCATCCCGATTACGGATTTACTACGCCTGATGAAGAAGAAGCACAAATAAAAGAACTTGCGATCCAATTATCGAGAGAAGCCTACATTTTGGCGGACCACTCCAAGTTCCAGGAAGTGGCTTTCGCAAAATTTGCAGACTTGTCGCAAGCGGTTGTCGTGACGACAAGTGAGAGTTCGGAATCGTTGCAAGCGTTTCCGAAGAACACAAATATGGAGGTGATAGACGCATGATCTATACAGTGACATTGAATCCTTCACTGGATTATTTACTGACGCTCGATTCCTTATCCCTAGGTGCGTTGAATCGCTCGAATTCTGATCATTTTCTAGCTGGAGGCAAAGGTATCAATGTCTCACAAGTGCTGACGACTTTGGGAGTGCCTAGCAGCGCACTTGGATTCACTGGAGGATTCACTGGGCGCGAAGTGGAACGACTGCTGCAACAGGCTGGCATTTCAACTGATTTCATATCTGTCGAGGGAGAGACGCGGGTGAATGTGAAATTACGTGCTGCAGAAGAAACCGAAGTGAACGCAGCAGGACCCATCATTGACTCACTGCGTTTTGAAAAATTGAAAGCACAAGTCAAAAATCTAGGAAAGCATGATGTACTTGTACTGTCTGGCAGCATTCCCTCTTCACTTCCTGAAGACACTTACGAACAGTTTGCCCGGTTATGCAAAAAATCAGGAATCCGTTTTGTTGTGGACGCTGAAGGGACTTCTTTGTTGAAGACTTTGCCCTACCGTCCGTTTTTAGTGAAGCCGAATCATCATGAGTTGGGCGAAATGGTTGGTGCAGAAGTTCGTTCGTTGCAGGATGCAGTTGAACACGCAAAGTCGCTTGTTGAGCTTGGAGCAGAACAAGTCATTGTGTCCCTAGCTGGTGAAGGTGCCGTGTATGTAAACGAATCACTTTCCCTTATTGCAAATGCACCAAAAGGGGTAGTTCGCGGGTCTGTCGGAGCGGGAGACTCGATGGTAGCCGGATTCCTCGCTGCCCTTGAACAGGACAAACCGATTGAACACGCATTTAAAATGAGCATCGCTTCCGGAAGTGCTACGGCGTTTTCCGATCGATTGTGTACGCAGCAACAAGTTGACGCATTGCTATCTCAGGTTGTAGTGACATCATTCGAAGGAGGGAACGAACAATGAGAATCACAGAATTATTGACGGCGGATACAATTTTACTGGGACTGCAAGGAACCGATAAGCCAACGGTCATCGAGGAACTGGTCGAAGTTCTGGATCGTGCTGGAAAGTTGAATGATCCACGGGCTTTTAAAGAAGCCATTTTGAATCGCGAGTCACAAAGTACAACAGGTATTGGCGATGGTGTTGCAATACCCCATGCGAAAACAAGTGCAGTCAAGGTTCCCGCGATTGCGTTCGGTCGCTCGGAAGTCGGCGCAGAGTATGATTCTCTCGATGGTCAGCCCGCTCATTTGTTCTTCATGATTGCCGCTGAAGACGGTGCCAATCGCATGCATTTGAAAGCGCTCGCACGGTTGTCGACTGTTCTTATGAACGAAGACGTCCGTAAGAAGTTGCTCGCAGCTTCTTCGAAGGAAGAGATATTGTCTCTGATTGACGCACACGATCAGCCCGATGAAGAACCTTCGTCTGCTGCGCCGCCTCCGTCCGTCGATTCTTCTAAACCCTATATAGTCGCTGTCACTGCATGTCCGACAGGAATTGCGCATACGTATATGTCTGCGGATTCGTTGAAAAACAAAGCGGCGGAACTCGGGATTCCCTTCAAAGTCGAAACGAACGGATCGGGTGGCGCACAAAACGTATTGACTAATGAAGATATTGAAAGCGCTACAGCTGTCATTGTCGCTGCTGACACCAATGTCTCGATGGGACGTTTTGCTGGAAAACATGTGATTGAAGTGCCTGTTGCAGAAGGGATTCGAAAACCGAAAGAATTGCTTGACCGCGCAGTGAAACAAGATGCACCTGTATATAAAGGGGGTTCATCCACTTCTTCAGAATCCGGAGGTGAATCCGCAACGTCCAAAGGAATTGGCTCCACCATTTATAAGCATTTGATGAGTGGTGTTTCCAATATGCTTCCGTTTGTAATTGGCGGCGGGATACTCATTGCACTCGGGTTCTTATTCGGTCCGAATTCGTTCGATCCGGAAGACCCGACGTATAATTCCTTTGCGGCTGCTTTGAATACGATTGGCGGCGGGAATGCATTTGCACTCATGATCCCTGTTCTAGCTGGTTTCATCGCCATGAGTATTGCGGATCGACCCGGTTTCGCACCTGGTATGGTGGGTGGCTTGATGGCCGCGACAAGCGATGCTGGATTCCTTGGTGGTATTATTGCAGGTTTCCTTGGAGGCTATTTAGTAGTCGGGCTGAAGAAAGGGCTCTCTGCACTGCCTCCTTCCCTTGACGGCATTAAAACGATTCTACTGTATCCGCTGCTCGGAATTGCTGGTACAGGGCTGATCATGCATTATATTGTCAATACACCGTTCAGCGCACTGAACACTGGCATTTCCAATTGGTTGACGGGGCTTGGAACAGGGAACGCAGTGTTCCTTGGAATTGTTCTCGGATTAATGATGGCAATCGACATGGGGGGTCCCATTAACAAAGCGGCGTACTTGTTTGGTACAGGATTGCTTGCTAGCGGCGTGTACGAACCGATGGCTGCGATTATGGCGGCGGGTATGGTCCCGCCACTCGCAATTGCCATTTCAACGACTGTTTTCAGAAGCAAATATTCCCTGCAGCAGCGTGAAGCAGGTAAAGTGAATTACATCATGGGTCTCTCATTCATTACAGAAGGAGCCATACCATTCGCTGCAGCGGATCCACTGCGTGTCATCCCGTCTTTAATGGCTGGTGCTGGTATTGCTGGCGGTCTCTCGATGGCATTCAATATCGGACTGCGCGCTCCACATGGCGGCCTATTTGTTTTCCCACTTGTGGATGGCAGTTGGATGCTTTACTTACTTGCCGTGATCATCGGTTCAATCGTCTCTGCGATTTTACTTGGAGTTTTGAAGAAACCTGTTGCATCATAAAACGAAAAAGTCGACTTCGCAAATAGCGGAGTCGACTTTTTCGTTTACACTGGACGGATTGTAATCTCATTGACATTCACATAGTCCGGCTGAGTCACAGCATACACAATCGCTTTTGCGATGTCTGCAGTTTGAAGTTTTTTGCGCTCACCCCAATCATATTGTTCGCCTAAACGGGTGTCGACCATTCCAGGAGAGATATTGGTGACACGGACACCTGTTTTTGCAAGTTCCTTTTCGAGTCCCATGGAAATAGCGCGGACTGCGAATTTGGTTGCGCTGTAAACGGTACTTGTTTTCGTCACTTCCGTAGCAGAAACGGAAGCGATGTTAATGAGATGACCTGACCCTTTTTCGAGCATCGCTGGAAGCACGGCGTTGATGCCGAACAGCACACCTTTAATATTGACGTCAATCATCTCCTCCCACTCTTCCGTTTTACCAGAACGTACATCTGCTGTCAGTACTTGCCCTGCATTATTGACGTAAATGTCCACACCGCCAAATGTATCTTTCGCTTGTACTGCGAGTGCTTCCACATCTGACTGGTTTGATACATCCGTAGGGACAACGAGTACAGAACCACCAGCTTCTTGAAGTTGTTGAGCTAGGTCGTTCAGTTTTTCGGCATTCCGTGCAGCTAGAACGACATTTGCTCCCTGTTCCGCAAGTTCTTTTGCAATTCCAGACCCGATTCCACTGCTTGCTCCTGTAACGATTGCCGTCTTTCCTGTTAACTGTTTCATCCAAAGTCCCTCCTAAGTAGTTATTGAAGAGAGTGTATCATACCGTTCGAGTGAGAGCTTGATAGAGGGTTTTTCATTGATTAACAAAATGAAAACCGCTTCCACTTAGGAAACGGTTTTCTACGCTTATAATAGATAATTCCCTACGATTCCCGCCGCAACACCTAGCACAACGACAGATGCACTGACAAAGAGAAGGACGCGTTTCGGGAATGATTTTGAAACTAGCAATAATGATGGCAGACTGACTGCAGGTAAAGTAAGCAACAACGCCGCTGCTGGACCGCCGCCCATACCGTATGCCATGAATGTCTGGATAATCGGGATTTCTGCGGCTGTCGGAATAACAAATAGCATGCCGCCGATCGCAACTAGTACCAACAGGATAATTGAACTTCCTGTCGCTTCACCTAATTGCGGGAATAACCACCCTTTCACTGCACCCATCAACAAAACGGAAAGGAAATACGCAGGTAGAATGTACAATGTCATTTTACCGAGACTTTTCAGCCAGCGCGTAAGAAACGAACCTTGTTCTTCCTCAGCAGCTTGCTGCAATAACTTCTCCGTGTCTACAGGTTGAACAGCAGGCACAAACCGGTTCGCTAAGTAACTCACGCCAAATGTTAAAATCAGGCCAAACACTAACCGAAGCGCGGTGAACTTCCAAGACAATACGAATGTCATGAACACGAGCGCTGCTGGATTCAACGTCGGATTCCCAATCCAGAACGCAAGCGCCGCTCCTACTGAAACATTCTTTTTGCGCAGGCCAACTGCTACAGGCGCTGCACAACACGTACACATCATCCCCGGCACTGCGGCGAGTCCGCCAGCAGCGGTGCTGGCGAATGAAGTTTTACCAAGTACGCGGATGAGCCAATTCGCTGGAAGAAGCACTTGCAATAAGGAACCTAATAGAATTCCGAGTACTGCGGCTTTCCAAACAGCAGTAAAGTACGTCACTGCATAGTCCCATGCCCCTGCAAAAGAGGCCGACTCCGTTTTATCCGGATCGGATCCTAAAATCGAATCCCCGATGGAATGTGTGGTGATCGCTGTGATACTTTTGTCTACATACGGCATCCATTTGACGTAAGTAAGACCAATGATTGCAATTGCTAGAAACGTTAAGCTATATAGAAGAACTCGTTTAGACTGAGCTTGGTGATGTATTTCCGGCTTATTCACGATATAACCTCCATCTTAAAATTGAACAACTGAATAATTATATCACTAATGAAATCACCATGCTTTAAAAATAATTTATCGAAAACTCCAACATTACCGCCTAGAGCAAAAAAATCTTGTACAACTAAATTACTTCTGGTAGGATAAAAACAATTAAATTGCTCCTTTAACACGGTCCAGAGAGGCCGGAAAGGGTAACGGATTGTGAGACTGGCTTCTGCCTGGCCTCATGTAATTTGCCGTACTATGCCCTTACTGTCCTCTTGGATGGTGGGGGCATTTTTGTGCACATTCAACTACTGCACACTCTTTTAATACGCGTTCTGTGAGACGCAAAAAGAGGATGGCAATCGCTGTGAAAACCGGTTCCATTCTTCTTACGTTAAGCAACACCCTACAATAGGAAGGAGGAACTTAGGATGAATTATCAAAAGAAAACAGTGGTGGCTTCGGTCGCCGGGCTTACCCTGGAAGGCATGGATATCATGTTCATTTCCTTCGCAATGACCATGATCATCGCGGACTTCGGAATCGATTTTGCAACAGGCGGACTGATCTCATCTGTCACCAATATCGGAATGCTCGTCGGAGGAGTCCTCTTCGGGATTTTGGCAGACAAATTCGGACGCGTCAGAGTGTTCACCTATACGATCTTGCTATTCGCATTAGGAACAGCGCTTACTGGACTTGCCACAAATATTGAACAAATTTACATCTACCGCTTCATCGCAGGACTTGGTGCTGGTGGAGAATACGGAATCGGAATGGCACTCGTCGCTGAAGCGTGGCCGAAAAACAAACAAGGCCGTGCCTCCTCTTATGTAAGTGTCGGTGCTCAATACGGTGTCATCTTAGCTGCATTGCTGAGCGCACTCATTTTACCGGCTTTCGGTTGGAGAGCATTATTCTTCGTCGGAATCATCCCAGTCATCTTCGCATTCTTTGTGCGTCGTAACCTGGATGAATCGCCCGAATGGCTCGAGTCTCAGAGAACAAAAAAAGCACAGAAGAAAAAAGAGAATGCCGGGAAACTCCGTTTACTCGTCGCTTCCCCTCGGATTGCGTTTACAACAATTACACTCGTAATCATGGCAACTGTCCAAATCGCAGGATACAACGGCCTGATGATCTGGCTGCCTTCCATGCTGCAACAGTCACAAGGCCTTTCAGTTTCAAGCTCAGCACTCTGGACAATCAGTACAGCAGTCGGAATGATTGCAGGAATGCTCGTCTTCGGACAAATCATGGACAGACTGGGTGCCAAAAAAGCGTATGGTCTCTTCCTGCTCGCTTCCGCAGTAGCGGTGTTCCTCTACAGCTATGCAACAGGCAGTGCGGGGGTTTTGATCGGCGGAGCCATCGTCGGTTTCTTCTCCAACGGAATGTTCGCAGGATACGGTGCCCTGATCAGCAGTTTCTATCCCGTGGAAATCCGCAGCACGGCGACGAACACGATCTTCAACTTCGGACGTGCGGTCGGTGGATTCTCACCGATACTAGTCGGGTATATCTTGCAACACTATGATATGACTGCCGCAATGATCTACCTTGCCATCCTGTTCTGTGTGTCCTTCATATTCATGTTGACACTTTCCCATACAAAGAAGGAAACTCCCTCTACAATGAGTACACCTGCAGTTGACGTGAATTAATCCCAGAACAAAAGCCGTCCCTCATCAATAATGGAGGACGGCTTTCTTCTATTATATATATTTCACTTTGACAGGGTTAAGAGCATCTCGCGGATCGTTTTACATGCGACTGCTGTCGAAGCACCTGACGGATCGTATTGTGGAGATAATTCCACGACGTCCGCTGCGACAATATTTCTGAGTGTTTGCAGCTGTCCGATTGCCGTAAGCAGTTCACGATAAGTGATGCCGCCTGGTTCCGGAGTTCCCGTTCCAGGGAATGTCCCCGGGTCCAATACGTCCAAGTCGATTGTCACATACACCGGAACGTCTTTCAGCGATTGAACCACATCTGCAAGTGTATCCAGTGTGAACTTCTCCAAATGCGTGTGTGTCTTTGCCCACTCAAACTCACTTTTCAAACCGGAACGGATTCCGAACTGGTAGATACGGCCATCTCCAAGGAAATCATGGCAGCGCCGGATGACAGATGCGTGCGATAACGGTTCCCCCATATAGTCTTCACGCAAATCGGTATGCGCATCGATATGGATCACGTGGAGATCCGGGAATTTGTCATAAGCTGCCCGTATTGAAGGTAAGCTCACTAAATGCTCCCCGCCAATCATGAGAAACTTCTTTCCATCCGCCAAAACTTCAGCGCTGAACGTACCGATTTGCTGAAGAACACGTTCCGTATTCCCGAAAGGCAATTCCAAATCTCCACCGTCAAAAACGAGAGCATCATCCAGATCTTTGTCCAGATAAGGGGAATACGTCTCCAATCCATAGGAGTCAGGACGGATCGCTTGGCCGGCAAAACGGGTGCCGGGCCGGAAGCTTGTCGTCCCGTCAAATGGAGAACCGAATAATACGATTTCCGCTTCTTCATATGGCGTTTCACAGCCGATGAATGCGTTCGTAACCAATGCATTATTCTTCACTGTCCAGCGCCTCCCGAACATAACTCGGCAATGCGAATGCTCCGTAATGAAGATCTGTATTGTAATACTTCGTCTGCAAACCGATGGCATTCCATGCGTCTGCATCTGCATCTTTCAACGGATCGAGCGACTTTGACGCGAATCCGAAAAGCCAGTGACCTGATGGATACGTCGGCATATGGTATTGATAGACGCGTGCAACCGGGAAGATCTTTTTGATTTTCGTACGTGCTTTCTTCATATTCTCCGCATACTCCGGGAAATAAGGAGACTCATGCTGGTTGATCAAAATCCCTTTGTCATTCAGCACCCGATAGCATTCATTGTAAAAGGCTGTTGTGAATAACCCTTCCCCTACTGAAACCGGATCTGTGGAATCCACAAGGATCAAGTCAAAAGAAGCATCCGGAGCGTTTTGCACGTAAGCAAGTCCGTCGCCGAAAGCGAGTTCCATACGCGGGTCTTCTTCTACACCTGCAGCTGTAATCGGCAAATACTGTTGACACAGGCGGAATACTTGCTCATCGATTTCAGCAAGTACGACTTGTTCCACACCGGGATAGCGCAACACTTCACGTGCTGTACCTCCATCTCCCCCGCCAATCACGAGCACTTTCTTAATATCCGGGTTTGTTGCGAAAGCCGGGTGGACGATCATGTCATGGTAGATGAACTCATCTTTTTCGTTGACCATCATCAAGCCGTCCAATGTGAAGAATGTCCCGAACTCCTTGCCTTCATAAAAATCGATTTGCTGGAATGGTGATTTCTCGCTGTGCAGATGTTTTTCATACCCGACGGAAAACTTGCAGTCTTCGCTCCACTGTTCTGTATACCAACTCATCCGTTCACACCTGCCAGTACAGGTTTCACTGTCACTTCTTCAATCTCACGCTCTGCAAACTGACGGATCTTCTCCACCATGCCACGCGGTACTTCAAAGGACTCGGTCTTTTTAGCTTGCAGCTTTTCAGCCAAATAATCCGCCGCTTTCCATGGGCTAACCGAATCGCCACATGTGTAGACATCTACAGAAGCGAATCCGTACTCTGGCCACGTGTGAATCGTAAGGTGAGACTCAGCGATAATGACAGCACCAGATACCCCGTATGGATTAAAATGATGGAACACTGATTCTACGATGGTTGCCCCAGAATAATCTGCAGCCTCTTTCATGAACTGCTCAATCACTTTGTTGTTCTCGATAATTTCACTCGGGCACCCATAATATTCAATCAACACGTGGCGTCCTAGCGCCGATAATTCTAAACTCATCCTTAATATCCCCCTTTTACGACAGTCACGCTGCCAGTTCGTTTTGACTCAGATAAAACTGTACCGAATGCTCGTTCATAATAAGCATAATGCTGAATCACTTCACATGTTATCCGTTCACCTGGAATCACCAAAGGAATTCCTGGAGGATAAATCATTAATGTATCCGCACTGATCCGCCCAATTGCATCGTCTATTGCAACCGATTCTTGTTCTGCGTAAAACGCTTCACGCGGTGTCATGACGAGTTCGTTCACCGAATCCACAACCGTCCAGGCAGAGTGGAGAACGTGCGGTTCTGTGCATGTTCTTTCGATATCCAGCAGCGCCTCTTTCAGGCGTCCAATCGAGGTTTCCGTATCTGCCGGTGTGATCACGGCCATGACGACGTATCCTTCCGCAAGCTCCATCTGGATACCATAGCGTTGTTTCAATAGTGAATAAACTTCAAAACCAGTCAGGCCGAGTCCATTCACCCGGATCACTAATTTCGTCCAGTCATACGACTGCTGAAAGCGACCGTTCACATATTCACATTTCAACACCTCATACTGTGTGCCTGATTCGATTGTTCGGACCGCTTCTTCGACAATCGGCTTCAGACGTTGGAACTCATTTGCTCCATGGAGAACGAGTTCTCTTCTAGCTGCATCCAGTGAGCTCATGAGCAAATAGTTGGCGCTCGTCGTTTGCAGCATTCCAGTCACTTTTCTCACTTTATCTGCAGAAATACGACTGTCTTGAAGAAGAAGGAGTGAACTTTGCGTAAGGGAGCCTCCTGTTTTGTGCATGCTCGTTGTGACAAGATCTGCTCCCGCTTGAATTGGATCAATCATGCCATCCATCACTTTTAAATGAGCACCATGTGCAGCGTCGACCAATACGGTGACTCCTGCAGCATGGGCGAGTGCACAAATCTCCTCAAGATCTGTCATCGTTCCGAAATACGTAGGATACGTAATGAGCAATGCTTTCGCAGTCGGATTTTCTTGCAGTGCTTGTGTGACTTGCTCAACTGAAATCCCGTGTGAGATTCCAAAATGGTCATCCACATCCGGTTGCATGAAAGCCGGAACAACGCCACTTAAAATCATTCCGTCAATCACCGATTTATGGCAATTGCGTGGGACAAGTAGCGTTTCCCCAGGTTTACATGCCGCTAGGATCATTGCATGTATTCCGACAGATGATCCGTTGACCAGAAAAAAAGCATGATCAGCACCAAAACCTTGAGCGGCCAAGTCTTGAGCCTCTTTAATGACTGATTTCGGATGACTTAGCAAATCCAGTTCCGCCATCGAATTGACGTCCATTTTCAGCGCTTGCACGCCTATTGCATCCCGGAACGGAGTGTTCAATGCTCCCATTTTGTGACCCGGTACATCGAACGAAACCGTTTCGGAATTTGCATATCCGACGAGCGCGTCAAATAGCGGTGCATCCGTTTGGAGAAGGGTTCTAGTTGGAACTGGCGTCTCTTTGACGATGCTCATCAGCACCCGGCTCCGACAGTATCATATACAGATTGTTTTAACGCTTCGACTTTGTTCGTACGCTCCCATGGCAGATCGAGTTCCGTCCGTCCGAAATGTCCGTACGCAGCTGTCGCTTGGTAGCGGGGAATCCGTAGTTCAAGCATGTCGATAATACCTGCAGGAGTCAGGTCAAACACTTCACGTACTGCACGAAGCAATTGCTCATCAGCAGCGTTTCCTGTTCCGAACGTATCGATTGCAATGCTGATCGGTTCACTCACACCGATTGCGTATGACAACTGAATTTCACACTGCTTCGCAAGCCCTGCCGCGACAATGTTTTTTGCGACGTATCGTGCAGCATATGCTGCGGAACGATCGACTTTTGTGCAATCCTTTCCGGAAAACGCACCGCCGCCATGACGGGCTGCCCCGCCATACGTGTCCACGATGATTTTTCGTCCCGTCAATCCTGCATCTCCATGAGGACCGCCCGTAACAAAACGCCCTGTAGGATTAATGAGTACGCGGAATTGCCCTTGTAAATTGAATTCCTCAACAGTGCTGAAGATGATTTCCTCTTTCACATACGCTTCGAACGCTTCTTTATCAAAATCCCCATCATGTTGGATCGACATCAGAATCGTATCGATCTTCGGTGTTTCTTTTGTCGTATAGTCAATCGTCACTTGCGATTTCATATCTGGACGTGCCCAGCGGAACTGTCCGTTTTTCCGAAGGACGGATGCTTTTTTCACAAGTGCATGCGCCAATTCAATCGGAAGAGGCATGAATCCTGCTGTTTCATCCGTTGCATACCCGAACATGAGGCCTTGGTCTCCTGCTCCGATTTCCTTCGTATCACTAGAAGTATCCACTCCCATTGCGATATCTGGAGACTGGGTGTGAACGAGTACTTGCACGTTGCATGATGAGCCATCGATCCCAAGTTCATCGTTTGTATATCCGATCTCAAGAAGCGTTTGTCGAGCGATTTTTTCAATGTCCAACACTGCTCCTGTTGTGATCTCTCCACCAACAATTACAGTGTTCGTTGTCGTAAATACTTCACAAGCAACCCGTGAAAATGGGTCCTGCGCGAGCGCTGCATCCAGCACTGCATCCGAAATCTGATCTGCAATTTTGTCTGGATGCCCTTCTGAAACCGACTCTGAAGTAAATAAAATCTTTTCAACCAATTAAATCCGCTCCTTACAAAAAATGTTTTTTGGAGCACAAAAAAAGCTCTCCTACAACCTAAGGAAAGCTTCGATCTGCATCAGCTGCTTATCCTCTTATTGTTCACAGTTTCATAGCGAAACTGCGCTCAGGTTGGGCGCCCTATCCAAAATTCTTTTGAATGGGTTTGCCACCGCATCGTCGACCCCTCGTCTCCGCGGCTACTAATAAGAATGACTTTATTCATGCTGAAAACAATAGTATAGGATTGTGTTTTTCATGTCAATATATTTTCGAAAATTAATTGAATGAAAATTGAAATGGTTAAATAGTGTTATGAATTTATGCATGCTAGATATAAAGATCGATTGCCGCGGTTGTTTTCCGCTTCCGGAGAACGCTTTCCGTTAGGTGTGGATTCGACAAAAGATTATTGGTAGACTGTAAACCAAGGAATTCAAATTCTTCTGAAAGGTGATGGATGAACGTTGAAACTGATTCTCATGATTTCTGCATTCCCTCTGACAATTGTCATAGTCGGGATTGCCGGGATCCTCATGTATAAGAAAACTCTCCGCCAGAAAAGCTGGTTTGAAGGCCTTCAACTGGAGTTTGAATCTGTCGATTGTGCGCATACAAAAGCGATTCCCTATGCCAAAACGTTCGGGATTTCGTTCAAACGAAAAGAAAAGCGGATGAAGAAAGTGATTATCAACAAAAGTGAAATACGGAAGGATGTCACCTACCGCCTCCATTGTGACGCATGCGGCAAAAAACGCTACTTCCAGATGATTGCAACGCCGGAAGCGACCGCCTATCAGAAACACAGGATTCAGTACATTCTCGGAACATTCGGAGCTATTTTCCTTGTATATGGTATTATCGTCGCACCAGTTCTTACGTTCCTATCTAAATTGTTTAATCTTTAACAAAAAAAGAAAATCCCATAGCTGTAGCAACGCCAAAAACAAGCGACCAAAGTGCAATGCTGATGGTCATCCAAATTACCGTTTTCCGTTTGGATGCTCCGAAAAGCAACGCGAAGAAGGCGGCGATGTGTGTGCCAATCAGGATGGGCCCTGCAAGTGCGAGTCCAGCAACCCCGTATTTATCCATGATTTTTCTCCCGCGGAGTTGCCGTTTGGATTCACCTGTTAAATTTTCACCTTTGCGGCTTCTGTACCATTGCTCAATGCGCTGGTACAAGAAAATCAGCAAAAGAACCGTCAGCATATTCCCTGCAAATGCTAAGAGAATTACCCAAAACGGAGACAGCCCCCTAACAATTCCCACTGGGATAACAATCGCAATTTCAAGCGCGGGTACGGCTGCTCCTAAAAATACAAGTATGTACTCAATCATAGTTTCTCCTCTCCGTCTTTCACGTCCGGTCGTTCATCAGTTTTTCAAGTGACCGTCTACTTCCATACGCTCAATCGCTCGGATTTGTCTTGGAATATAGCTGACATTGCAGCAAGTCTCGCAACAAGCAATTCTTTTCTCCCCTCAGGGGTTCGTGTATACGTCAGAGTGGCGTGATCCACATGGCGATTCCATTGTTTCAGGAAGTTCTCTGCAACCTCTTTTTTTCGTCCAATCTCCTCAGGAACTGAATGGAAGTCACGTCGTTGAACGAAAAGAAGTTTGGACCTCCTCACTATCAGATATCTCGGATTTTCAATTGGGTCAAGCAGCTCTTGCATCGCCCTTAGGAAAATCGTCTGTTCATGAATCGTCCCCTGATCCAAACTGCAAGACACAGACTCCCCTCCCTCTATCCGGAAACGGTTTTCTGACAGTGGAATGGATAGCAATCCAGCATGAAACAGTGACTCATAGACTGCAGTTGCAGCCTGGATCATACTGCGTTCCAACGATCGATGCCTTACGCCCGCTTTCCCTGCCTTCCATAGGTACGGAGAAGCGATTACGATTCCAACGAGTAACGCGATCAGCAAGCGCTCTTTCGATATATTAAATGGATTGGGACCCATCACTTCTCTTGCAGTTTCAAAAAACACCGCTGCTCCTACAATGACTAACGATTTGACAGTTGCCGCGTAGATAAACGGTTTCGGGATCTTTGAACGTTCCACCGTCAATTCTTCTTTCCTTTCTCCACGTTCAGCAGTTTCCACAGCATGTTGCCATCTTTCCTGTAAGGATGTACGGTTCGCCGCCCTTTGAAGCGTCTTATGATTTTGCAGCTTCACAACATTATCTGAATCCGGGTTCTTCTCCAAATGCAGTCTCTCGATACCTGATCGGATGAGGGGGCGTTCGGCATCCAGCCCGATTAACGAATGGAATCGCCGCTCCAGTGCAATCTGGTCCGGCCCGCCTCCTTCCATTACTGGCTGAACGCACACTAAATGCCAGATGGCAGCCGTTTTTTCAGGATTGCCTGCTTGAGTTCGAATGGCGCGTCCCCTCATTTGATTGCTTAACATATAACTTCCTACTGTCGAAGCGATGATGAGTGAATTGATGGCAGGCGCATCCCAACCTTCTCCGAGTAGCGCTGCGGTACCGATCAGCACTTGAATTTCACCTCTGGAAAACACTTCTGTCATGAGGGAGGTGACGAGTTGCCGGTCCGAATTGACGACTATTTGTAAATACCCATCATCCTGTGCGTGTGGGATGGAAGAAAGCGTGACTCCTCTTGTCATTGCCAGCTCAGAAAGCACCGGCCATGCAGTGGCTGGAATTATGATGAGGGAGCCCGTCAAGACACCTAGTCGCGCAGTTTCTCCAAACTTTCTGCGCAGTCTTTCAAAGATAGGAGCCACCCCTAAACGAACAAGCGGTTTTTCATCGTCCGCGGTTGTGGGAAGATCCTCTTTATGAATGTAATCCGCTAAAATCACTTGCCGCAATGAATGTCCTAAGTGTTCTGTTTCAAATGAGACAATCTCTTCGATGCTTTTTAGTTTAGTTACACTTTTCACGAGGGTTTGCTGGATGGCATGGCTCGAACGGAGCATGACCGTACGGCGTTCAATCGCTCCAATCCTGGATAATTCCAATCGGACCGGCTTTAATATCGGATGGTCGCCGTCGTAATGTGGATCTTTGTAAAGAAGTCCATTGACTAGTTCTTCCAGCCATATGAGGGAAAATTCAGGGATATTCTTTTCGTCTCCACCGATAATCTCCAGTCCCCGCTGCCAATTTTCACTTCCTGCTTTTCTCAAAAACAGCATCATGCTTGTGTAATAGGCAGGACTGCTAAGCAACTCATCCATATTCTCTTCCGGAGTCCGAATCCAGGGGTGACCTTCCAACAGGCCGAGAAATTCCTGATTGGCGAAGAGTTTTTCAGCAAATGCATCCACCGAACGATGGAATTGCGCTATCATTCCTGCTTCTTCCGGCGAAGGGACAGATGCATACACATAGTCCTGGTGTGGACATAAGTCCCCCTCACGAATGAGTTCCGGAACGTAGATCTCTTCATCAATCGGACCGCAAAGCTGTATGTAGTTGTTCCATTCCCGTTGCTCCGCATCATAAGGCGGTGTAGCGGTTAGTGCGACGACGTTCGGTTCGTGCAACCGGTCCCTGAACGTGATTGCACTTTGCCACCAGGACGTACGCAAGTGATGGGCTTCGTCCAAAATGATGGTTTTGAAGTTCACAGCATCGAATGCAGTGAAGAACGTTTCAAGATCTTCCCCTTTTAACACGCTATGTAATGTTTGGTAGGTCGTCACCGTTACTGTAGCCGGGTTACGCAACTCGGTCGAAATCCAATCCGGCTTCACAGGTTCTTGCAGAAACGACTCTACAAACCGTTCAATCCACTGATTGCGGATGGCAAGTGTTGGTGCCACTATGAGTGTGGGCGCATCTAGTCTCAGCATCACTTCAAGTCCGAGAACCGTCTTTCCCGATCCTGGCGGTGCAACTAAATGGAGATGCCTGTTTTTCAAATGCTCGTTCAATTCCGCAAGAACCCGCGCCTGGTAGGAACGCCACGGATGACAAAAGGTTATATTTTTGTCGAATACATTCATGATCATGCCCCCTCAACTCTCCGACTACAGTTTAGTAGCTATACGTGATCTGGTTACCAAAAGTTTCAGCTGGATAGCGTTTAACCAATGAGGAAAACCAGCTCCTATCAATAGAAGCTGGTCCCGTAATCCACTTAACTATTTAATAATGGGGCTCCATACGTTTCCAGTACATAACGTGGAACGAAGAAACGGACCGTTACAAGCGGGTCCACGACTTGACTCACTTGCACTTGCCCAACTGCACTCAACAACATCGTGACCTCCGCCAAACCGAGTTTCGTCCTGGAAGCCAATAAATCCGCAGTTTCTTCGACCGCAATTTTCACTGCTTCGTCCAGCGTGCTCGCTGAAACCAGGAAGGTGAATCCTTTTTCATTTTCAAGTAAAGGATGATGGAGCGGAGTGTTTTTAATGACATCCAATGTAACGACCGCACTGCCTGGAACCTCTATTCCAGAAACGCCAACTTCTCCATCTCCCATTGCTGCATGGAAATCGCCTAACGCAAAAAGTGCACCTTCGGCATAGACAGGGAAGTATAATACCGCTCCTTCCGTGATCAGCTTCGTATCCATATTGCCGCCATGAGAACCTGGCGTTCCACACGAAATCGGCTCGCCTTCAGGTGCGACACCAATGACGCCGATCATCGGATTTAAAGGAATGGACAATCGATCATTGAACTTAGCCATACCGTTTTCAATCGGTATGATCTTCGTTTCAAGTTCTGTCAACCGATGCCCCATCACACCAAGATCAGGTCCAGTGGACATCACCCCTTGGTCACCGATATTCAGCTTTTGGATCGTCACTTTCAGCACATCTCCGGAAGTTGCGCCATTCACGTAAACTGGACCCGTCGCTGGGTTGATAGCATCCCAATCGATACCACTCAGTTTCGTTTCTGCAGACTGGATCTGGTTTTTAAAACAATCATACGTCTCAATTTCAATGGTGGTTCCCGCATCGATTCTCTTTACTGGTGGATGTGTTTTACTGAATGCATAGATGACATCCTGGCACGACAACGTTTCCGTCACTATTCATCATCCTTCCGTTAGGTTTTATCTATTCTAGCAAGACTTATTAAAGATTGCGAATAATACATGAAGCACTCTACTAAAAAACAAGATAGGAACTTCCATATCTTGCCGGTTATACTTATGATCTGGATACTGTCGCTTCAAGTTCCACATCTACGTTTCCTTTGATTGCCTTGGAAATCATACAGTTCCTCTCCGCTTCGACTATCAGTACATTCAATTTTTCAAAGTCAGATGCACTTGCTTCGGTTTTCAATGAAACTGTCGGCTTATGAACAATCTTTTTATATGTGAAGACTCCCCTGGTCACATCGACAAACCCTATGGATTCGAGTGACATGTTCTCCAGAGGCAAATGAGCCCGTTCAATCATCGCTGCCAATGTAATGATATAGCACGTAGCCGCTGCACCCAGCAGCATTTCGTCCGGATTCGTCCCGATGTTGGGACCCTCCATCGCAGAAGGTATCGAAATTTTTGTTTGCAGATTGCCAGCTTCTATATACCCTGCGCTGTTGCGACCACCTGGCCAAACCGCCGTTAAATGGAATTCATGTTCCGCCATATTTACACCTCTTTTTCTACAGTCATACTATGTTGCTCTACCCCATTGTAGCTCTGCATAACCCACTTTGTACGATCAATGCAATATCCTCTGCTTTACTCCACAATCACAGTATACTAGTTAATAAAGGAGGCGTGCGCATGAAGCAACTTGCCTTATATCGAATCGTCAGGATTGTCTGGATGTCTATCGTATTTTTCGTACAAGTGACTTCGTTCCAACGCCGACATCGAGGGCGGTTCACACCCGCCGTCAATGCAAAATGGGAGCAGCTCGTGACGCGCCAGGCACGGATTTACAAAAAAACAGCTTTGGAGTTAGGCGGCCTGATGATTAAGCTCGGACAATTTCTGTCCGCGCGCGCAGATATCATGCCACCCTCCTTCCTGGAAGAATTAGAAGGACTGACCGACCAAGTAACACCTGTTCCAACAGCAGAGGCACTCGCAGTTCTCGATGATGAATGGAAAATCCACCATCAAGAAATTCTTAAAGAGATGAGTGACGTCCCGATTGCTTCTGCTTCAATCGGTGAAGTGTATAAGGCACGTTTGAACGACGGTTCCCAAGTCGCTGTAAAAATCCAACGTCCTAATATAGAACGGATCTTACGTGCAGATTTCAAAGCCATCAAGATTGTCATCTGGCTTGCTAAACGATTCACCAACTTCAGTAAGCAAATCGACTTCGATCTGCTATACATTGAAATGACAGACGTCATCGGCGCAGAGTTGAATTTCCTTCAGGAGATGAAAAACGGTAGAAGTTTCGCAGAGCGTTTCCCTAATATGGAGGGTGTACGGTTTCCTGTCTATTTCGACGAATACACAACCCGACGCGTACTCGTAATGGAATGGATTGAAGGTGTCCGGATCACGGATACTGCGTTTCTAGAGGAACATGGAATTGATCGGAAAGAATTATCGGTACGGCTGTTCCTGTTATTCCTGGAACAAGTGCTAGAAGGCGGTCAGTTCCATGCGGATCCGCATAGCGGGAACTTGATGGTCCAAGAAGACGGAACGCTTGTACTTATCGACTTCGGGATGGTCGTTACGATTTCTCCTGCGGAAGCTGACTCCATGTTCCTGATTGTCGAGGGAATCATATTCAAGCAGTACGATCGGGTATTGGACGGCCTTGAGCAACTTAAATTCTTGTTGCCCGACGCAGACCGCACATTACTGGCAAGCGCAATCGAACGTGTTGTGAAAGCATATGAGTCCGATGATCTGAATGACATGAATGGTTTCGTCGTAGAACGGTTACTCGAAGACTTGATGCAAATCGTTCGCACCCAGCCGGTACAAATGCCTGCCCAATTCGCTTTTTTAGGCCGTGCTGTTTCTGTTTTCGTCGGTGTCCTGCATATTCTCGATCCGAATGTGGATTTACTAGGAATCGGGAAAGAGCGTGTGATGGAATGGGCAAAACACAAGACAGGGATCGGAGGCGGCAATCGTTTTTCCAGCAAAGGCCTGTCAAATGCTGCGCTTTCCGCAATCGGACAAGTGCGAGACATTCCTCCACGGATCTATTCGTTTTTGGATGAACCCAAACGGATGCGCGAGTATACCGAACGCCATGACAAAGAGAGAGACCGTCAGCGCGTCCGTCTGCAAACAAGAAACTTTGCAGGGATTTTCGGCGCTATCTCCCTCGCTGCATTATTTTTCGGGATCTGGGATGAACACACACCAATGATAATCGCTTCAGGTTCAGTAATGATGGGTAGTTTTCTTGTTTTTTGGCGGAAGGGAAAATGAGTTTACCGACAGACCTCACATAGTGAGGTCTGTTTAATTTAACCCCATTTCGGCGAGTTCAATTGGCAATTCGAACGTGGGGTAAGACAAGCGAAGCGCCACCAATCAGTCCCTTCCCTCCCTTGAATTGTGTCCCGTTATCGAGAAATTCCGCTAGGTGTCG